>NZ_LWSK01000025.1 GCF_001642955.1 Rubripirellula obstinata
GTAAATTGACCAGCAAATACCGCTTCCCAAGAATTTTCAATTTGCAATGTTCATTTTGCAATTTGCAATGTTCGACTGGTTCGCGAATAACATCACCCACCGCATTTTCATCAGCCCAGGCGATGCCTCGGAAAAAACGGGGTGGTCAGGTCCATCGAAAAGGTGTTACAGCTAACTTTCGTTCTGTCCAACCAAACTTTTCGCAGGTTTATTGTGTCGCGAAGCAATTCGAATCGTGCTGCTAGCCGAGTAATCATCGCTACGATGTTTGCTGGAATCGCTTTGTTGCCGATGGGCTGCGTGCGTCGTCGGATGACGGTTCGGACCAATCCGCCCGGGGCCACGGTTTCGGTGGACAACCAAGTGGTGGGCACCAGTCCCGCTGCGACCAGTTTCGTCTACTATGGGACGCGAGAGTTTCGTATCGAGAAAGACGGATACCGCACGGAAACGATTCGCAAGAAGATCAAGGCACCGTGGTACCAAATGCCCGGCATCGATTTTGTCGCCGAAACTCTGTGGCCTGGCGAGATTCGCGACGAGCGAATTATCGACGTGCAGCTTGTTCCTAAAACACTAGAGCCGACCGAGAATTTGATTGAACGCGCCGACAGCCTGCGAACTCAATCCCGCGTCGGAGTCGTCACCGCGCCACCTGTTCGGTAAATGCCTGCTAGGGAGATACCTGGCCGACGCATGCGTGTTGCCCATCTTGGTGCTGTTGTTGTTCAGTTCAGCGCTGCTGGGACGCGACCGGTTAGCGTTTCGCGACGTCAGCCATTTTTATACGCCGCTGTATCATTACGTTGCCGAGCGAACGTCGCAGCAATGGATTCCGGTTTGGAATGATCGCTGTCAAACCGGCATGCCGCTGCTTGGCGAAACCACCACCGCGGTCCTGTATCCGGCGCGATATGCGATCGGATGCTTGCCGGTGTCGGCCGAGTGCCAAATCGCTTGGTACGTCGCGTTGCATTTGATCTTGGCGTCACTGCTGGCTCGCGTTGCGGCAGCGAGGATGGGCTGTGGTCGTTGGGGAAGGATGGTCGTGGGTTTGACGTATCCGTTGTCGGGCAGCGTCTTTTTTCTGTACTGCAATCCGCCATTCTTGGTCGGCGCAGCCTGGTTGCCGCTGGTGATGTCGATGCTGATCACGTCAGGCAGCACGAGTGCCGGAAGACGGATCGCTGCTTCAGCCTTCGCGCTTTCCATGATGCTGCTTGCTGGCGATCCGCAAACGGCGCTGCATGTTGTGATGCTGTGCTGTTTCGTGATCGGTGTCCGATTCACACTCAACGGAATGCAGAAAGCCTTCCCAGTCTTTCACCTTTCCCGCTTGCGGGAGAGGTGGAAACCGCTTGACCATCTTGCAAGCGAGATCGGTATCCTGATTGCCGCTGCTGTACTTGCTGTCGCCATGACTGGCCCACAAATCGCCGCAAGCATTTCCTGGACAGCGCAAAGCGATCGAGCGTATTTTGGAATCAGTCAAAGCGAGGCGATGCAGTACAGCGTTGCACCTTGGCATTTTGCGGAACTGTTCACACCGAGTTTGTTCGGTAACCTGTTTCCGATAAATCAGCGAATCAGCGCGTTGATTCCGGGCGACGGTCAGATGTGGACTCCGACGCTTTTCATGGGTTTGTTGCCGGCGGTCATGTTATTGGACCGTCTCTTGCGTTGGCGGCGAACGCGGCACGATGTTTGGTTGGTGGTTGCGATGCTGGCCGCTGTTTTGGCGATGGGGCACTTCGGGGTTTCATCGTGGTTGCATGAATTCTTCCCCGGCTACAGCACGCTACGCTACCCGGCGAAGTGGTTGCCGTTCTTTGCGATTGGTGTGTCCATGGCGCTGGCCGGTTGGATGGATGACCGCTCGTTTTTGGATGCGCGAAGAGCATTTGTGTTGGCCGGAACAATTTTAGCGCTTGCGATCATTGCCGTTTACTGGCTGCCGCTAAAACCTGGATCGATTCCAACCGACGAGTTTTGGGGACCGCTCGATTTGGACGGCGCGAGACACTCGATCATGCTATCGCTGGTGTTTTCTCTCGCCAGTTTGCTGGTGTTCTTGATTGTGTTTTGGAAGTTCCGGTCTTCAAAGCCGAAATGGATCGCTGGATCGATCGTCGTTCTATTAATGATGGAACTTTCTTGGTCAGCGTCGAATCAGGTGCAGTTGGTTTCCGTTGATGGGGAACAGAAAGTCATGCAAGGATTAATGAACGACGACACAAAGAAGCCTGAACGTTTGTTGAGAATGCAGACTGATTCGGCGTGGCCGGAGGATTGGAAAACGTCCTCGAGCGATGACCGAATGCTTGAAGTCGAATCACACCAACGTGCCAGCCTGTTCGGACGCTGGCATTTGATGGGTGAGCATTCCGTTGTGAACAATTTTGTTTCCATCCGAAGTCGAAACCATGCGATGTTTTGGAGAGCGATCGCGAAGCTGGAACAGGACAAAGCAACAATCGATTGGAACGCGATTCAAAAATGGCTGGCGATCGATCAAGCGGTGATTCAATCGAAGGGGCAACTCTTTTGGCGTCCTACAGAGCCACGACCTGATGCGATCGAAGTGTTTTCAAGCTGGATTTGTCATCATCCCGATGAAATCGACGAAGCAGACTTTCGCGATCGAATCAAACAAATCGGCAGCGGCAAGCAATCGCCAGCTTGGTTGGCGGGAACGTGCGATCTAAAAATTAATCCGAAGATCGAAACGGTAGAGCAAGTCGCGGTTGTAAAGGATCAATCACCGGAAGGTATGCTGGTCGAAATTTCCAGCAATCAGCCGGTCTTGTTGGTGCGTCCGGTTTACCAAGACGGACACTGGATCGCTGAGCGGCGATCATTGGAAACAGCGAACGCAACTTGGCAAATGTCCGACGTCGGGCAAGTCGATTTCTTAAAGCAAGGCACCATCGTGCCGCCCGGCCGATGGGAAGTTCGCTTCGCCTATCGACCTTGGTGGTGGATGCCGTCGATTGGCCTAGCCGGGATTGGCTGGGCAATCGCGGCGAGTTTGATTTTCACTAAGGGACGAGCGGGGAATAAGCGTCGCCTTTCGCAGGGGACGTCGTCTTAATTACTGCCGGATTGGTGTCGTCACTCATCCCGAGGGAAGTCGAACGAATAGATGCAAATGTGTCGTTGTCAACTTCTAGCGACCCTTGAAAGTAGGCCGTAGCGAGCCATAGCGAGTTACGGCGGTGCGCAAATTGCCGTAACTCGCTATGGCTCGCTACGGCCTACATCACAGCATCACAACATCACAGCGGAGATAGCCTTGTGCTTACAGACCCAGGTCGCCGAAAAGTGGCGTGCTGAGGTAGCGTTCGCCGAGGCTGCACATGATCGTGACGATGCGTTTGCCTTTCATGTCGGGTCGGGCTGCCACTTGTGCGGACGCCCACATGTTGGCACCGCTGCTGATGCCGCCGACGATGCCTTCTTCTTTTGCCAGTCGTCGGCCCCATTCAAACGCGTCTTCGTCATCGACCTGGACGACTTCATCGACCAATGAGACATCCAAGTTCTTGGGAATGAACCCGGCACCGATGCCCTGGATGCGGTGTTTGCCAGGATCGCCACCGCTGATCACCGGTGAATGTTTAGGCTCGACCGCGAAGGCTTTGAAGTTCGGGTTCTTGGACTTTAGGAACTTTGCAACGCCGGTGATCGTTCCGCCCGTTCCAACGCCCGCGACGATGGCATCGATGTTGTGGCCGCTGTCTTCCCAGATTTCTGGGCCAGTGGTTGCTTCGTGAATGGCGGGGTTGGCCGGGTTTTCAAACTGCTGGGGCATAAACGAGTTCGGTGTGCTGTCCACCAATTCAGCGGCCCTGTTGATCGCTCCTTTCATTCCGTCGCCCGCCGGAGTCAGAACCAAGGTCGCGCCCATCGCTCGCAGAAGCGCCCGACGTTCGACCGACATTGATTCGGGCATGGTCAGGGTTAGCTTGTATCCCTTTGCCGCACAAACGAACGCCAGTGCAATGCCGGTGTTGCCGCTGGTGGGCTCGATCACGTGAGTTCCCTCGACGATTTTTCCGTCGCGTTCCCCCGCTTCGATCATCGCGGCACCGATACGATCCTTGACACTGTTTAGCGGCTGAAAAAATTCGCACTTGGCAAACACCGTCGCACCACCTGCGGGTACCAAACGGTTGATTTGGATCATGGGGGTGTCGCCAATTGCTTTGGTGACGTCGCTGAATGAGTTGCCTCGGGCCATAATCTTTTCTCTAGTTAGCGGTGGTGCGAAACAGGTAGGCCGTAGCGAGCGATAGCAAGTTACGGCATTCTCAACAATCAAAATGCCGTAACTTGCTATCGCTCGCTACGGCCTACGGTTGGCTAACCGACTACCCAGGTGTCGCCGCTGTTGAACAGGGCATCCAAGTCGCCTTCACCCTTTTGCTTTTTCGCAAGTTCGACTTGATCGTTGATTTGATCGTCGTACGTTGGGATGCCTTCGACGGCGCGTAAGACACCGATCGGTTCCGGCATGACTGGGTATGACATCCGAGCCAGCATCATGTGGATCGAAGGGTTAGGATCTTTTTCATCATGGATCAGTAGGTCGTCTTGAGGAACGTCGTCGGTATTGACGACTTCCAAATGGTTGCCGACCAAGCGAACGCCTTTCTTGCCACCGTCAAAGACCAACGGTTTTCCGTGCTGAAGCTCAACAACGTTTTGATCACGTTGCTTCTTTTCCTGAGCGTAAGCCATCGCGCCGTCATTGAACACGTTGCAGTTTTGATAAACCTCGACCAACGACGTGCCCTTGTGTTGGGCCGCACGTTTGAGCGTTTCGCCTAAGTGCTTGACGTGCGCGTCGATGCTGCGTGCGACGAAGGTTGCTTCGGCGGCAAGTGCGACCGATAGCGGGCTGAGCGGATGGTCAATCGATCCCATCGGCGTGCTTTTGGTGACGTGACCTTCCAGGCTGGTAGGGCTGTATTGGCCCTTGGTCAAACCGTAGATCCGGTTGTTGAACAGGACGATGTTGACGTCCAAGTTTCGACGCAGCGCGTGGATGAAGTGATTGCCACCGATCGACAGAGCATCCCCGTCACCGGTGATCACCCAGACCATCAAGTCGGGACGAGTCGATTTTAGGCCGGTCGCAAACGTTGGCGCACGACCGTGGATGCTGTGCATTCCGTAGGTGTTCATGTAGTACGGAAAACGACTGCTGCAGCCGATGCCGCTGACGAAGACAATCTTTTCACGCGGCACGCCCAAGTCGGGCAGTACCTTCTTCATTTGTGCGAGGATCGAATAATCACCGCAACCGGGGCACCAGCGGACGTCTTGGTCCGAGGCAAAATCGGCAGGCTTCAGTACGGGCAATGACATGAGTGAAGTTCGAAGTGTGAAGGGTGAAGTTTGAAATGTGGTGAAGGTTTTTTCGTAGCTGATCCCGCCAGGGTTCAGTTAAACCTGAGGTGTGTTGGGTCTGAATCGTGGCCGACCCAACTACGTTAATGCTTGATCTTTAACCGGCTTTCTTGCCAGCCTTTTTGCCAGCGCTGCTGGCGGGAAGATGCTCGCTGACTTGTTCCACCAATTCGGTAACCGAGAACGGTTTGCCTTGAACCTTGTTGATGCCGATGCAATCGACCAAGTGTTCGCTGCGGAGCAACATTCGTAGTTGGCCCATGTTCAATTCTGGAACGATCACTTTCTTAAACGAACGTAGCAACTCGCCGATGTTCGATGGCATCGGGAAGATGTACCGCAGATGAATGTGGCTGACCTTGTGTCCCTGTTTCTGCAACTGAGAAACCGCGGTGTGGCATGAACCGTAAGTGCCGCCCCAGGATACGACCAAAATGTCGCCCGAAGGTTCACCGAACACGTCCTGTTCAGGAACCCGTTCGGCAATCTTGGCAACCTTTGCGGCACGCGTGTCGGTCATGTGTTGGTGGTTGGCCGGATCGTAGCTAACGTTGCCGGTGACGTCTTCTTTTTCCAAACCACCGACGCGGTGCATCAAGCCTTCGGTGCCCGGGATCGCCCAGGGGCGGGCCAGGAATTCGTCGCGAGAATACGGCTTGTAGGCCTCGCTGCCGTCAGTTCCTTCGGGGTGCTGAATTTTGATTTCCGGCAGCTCGCTGACCTTCGGGATTTTCCAAGGTTCGCTGCCGTTAGCGATGTAACCGTCGGACAAGATGATGACGGGCACCATGCACTCGGTCGCAATCCGCCAGGCTTCGACCGCGATGTCAAAGCAATCGCCGGGCGAACGCGGAGCCAGAATCGGCAACGGTGCTTCGCCGTTGCGACCGTACATCGCTTGCAGCAAATCGCTCTGTTCCGTTTTGGTCGGCAAACCAGTGCTGGGACCGCCGCGTTGAACGTTGATCACGATCATGGGAATTTCCAGCATCATGCCCAAGCCCATCGCTTCGCCTTTAAGCGCGATGCCGGGGCCGCTGGATGCGGTGACCGCCATCGTTCCGCCGAATGCCGCGCCGATCGTGGAACAGATTGCTGAGATTTCATCTTCCGCTTGAAACGTCCGCACGCCAAAGTTTTTGTACTTGGTCAGTTCGTGCAAAATATCGCTGGCGGGCGTGATCGGATAAGTTCCGTAGAACATTTCCTTGCCGCTGCACTTTGATGCTGCGACCAATCCGAGTGCCAACGCCTGGTTGCCCATGATGTTGCGATACTTGCCCGGTTTCAATTCGGCCGCTTCGACCTGGTAGCTTTCGCCGAACGCTTCGGTGGTTTCACCAAACGCCCAGCCCGCTTTCAAGGCCGCCAAGTTGGCTGCCGCAACGTCTGGTTTTTTGCCGAACTTGTCTTCGATGAATCGCTCGGTCGGTTCAAGCGAACGACCAAACAACCAGTACACCATTCCCATCGCAAAGAAGTTTTTGCAGCGATCGGCAATCTTGTTTCCAAGCCCGAATTCGGACACGGCGTCGCGGGTCAACTTGGTCATCGAAACCTTGATCACGCGATAGGTTTCTTCGATCACGCTGGCTTCCAGCGGGTTGGCTTCGACCTTGGCCAGTTTGAATTCTTTTTCGACAAATCCGTCTTCGTTGGCGATCAGGATGCCGCCTTTCCGCAGGTCACCCAGGTTGGTCACCATCGCGGCGGGGTTCATTACCACCAACGCGTCGAGCGTATCGCCGGGCGTAAAGATTTCTTCGCTGGCGAATTGGACCTGGAATCCGGAAACACCGGCCCGAGTTCCACGCGGGGCGCGGATTTCGGCGGGGAAGTCGGGGAAGGTTGCGACATCGTTTCCAGCAAGCGCACTGGTGTTGGTCAACTGTGTGCCCAGCAATTGCATGCCGTCGCCCGAATCACCGCACAAGCGAACGGTGATGCCGGAAACTGTCTGAACGGACTTTGATGATGCCACGGAGGAGGAGACAGCAGGGTCGGATTGGGCCATGAGTATTTTTAAACGCGAGTTATTGTGAACGTTGAGCTATCCAGAACATCAGTTCAAAGGAAGGAGGCGGGACAGACTTTACCGGTTGTATCGATCAATCGGCCGGCCAAGGTTACCGAAATTCTATGAATTTGAGTGGATTTGGTAACTGCCCGTGCTGATCAGTAGAGCGAGAATTCATCAGAAAACCGCCCACAACCGCTTCAAATCCGCTAGGAACACTCAAATTGCCGCCCAAAACGCCCATGACGTCTCGATCGCCACCAATCTGGGGCGAATCAAGAATCGTGGGCAAATCGGGAATCTTTCAAGAACCGGATTTAGACCAGACTCGCAATCGCCAAATCGGTCAAAGCCTCGATGTCTTCCACCTCTGAATCGTTTCTGGTGGAATCGTTCGCAAGCAGGCTCACGATCCCTTCATCGGTAGGATGATCGCTTGGCAAGTCGTCATCAGCCAACTTGGATCGGGAAACCGTCGTTTGAGGCGAAACAGAATCCGCAACCGTCTCGGTCTTTTCGTCGTCAACAGACTCGATCGAATTCGGCGCAATCACTACCGCGGCAGACGCGGCAACCGACTCGCTCTCGAACCTCGGATCGTTTCCTTCGATTTCACCGATCACCAAAAACGCATCCAGGCTCGAGATCGTTTGGTTGTCGTTGACGTCAAAGAAGTTGGGGCCGCGTTCAGCCGGGTCCACCGGAATTTCAGTCGATCCAGACAGTTGAATGCGGTTCAGAATCAACAACGCATCCAGCGCCGTGACCTCGCCCGATGCGTTAACGTCGAAGCGGTTTCTTGGATTGTTCAGACCGCTGGCGACCAGATTCATGTTCACCGTGACCGGAGCGCTAACGTTGCCATCGGTGTCAGTGATCGTGTACGTGAAACTGTCCGGGCCAACGTATCCGTCGGACGGCACATAAGTGATCGTGCCATCGGCTTCGATCGTTGTCGTGCCGTTGGTTGGCTCTTCGACAATCGTCAATGTGGCTAGGTCCAACTGACCCGAAACGGCAACGTCATTGCTCAGCACATCGATGTTGATGTCGTCTGCTGCTACGCCTCCGCCAAAATCATCGCCGACAACCGGCGACACATCGGGAACGATCTGTACGGTCGCGGGCAGGCTCGTTGCACCGGCGTCATCCGAAATCGTGTACTCAAACGAATCGGAACCAAGGAACGAGTCCAACGGAGTGAAAATCAGTTCAAGCTGACCGGATTGGTTCGTCTGCTGAGTGATCGTTCCAAAGTCGGGTGCATCGGTGATGGCAAATGAGCTTGCATCGAGCGTCCCATCGGAATCTTCGTCATTCAACAGTGGCAAGATGGACGTTGAGTTCGTGTTCCTTCTGGAAATCACAGTATCGTTTCGTGCGATTGGAATGCTGTTAACATCGGCAACATTAACGGTAAACGTCTCGCTGGTGGTTTGGTTGTCCAGCGTGGTTTCCAGGTCGCCATCTTCGCCACCGTCTTCGACCGTCACCGTAATTGTCGCCGAACCGATTTGATCAGCAACCGGCGTCAGGAAAAGCTGGCCCTGCGCAGCGGGACTGACGTACGAAACGATCGGGTCGGCGATCAGCGTCGTGTCGGAACTGACCGCAGTGACACGAATGTCTTGCGATTCGTTGACGCCTGATGAAATGCCGTTCAGGTCGATGGTGACTTCGGCGGAATTCTCGTTGATGACGAAATCATCGATCGGTGAAATCGTTGGGGGATCATCGATCGGCAAAACCTCAATCACAAACGTTCGGTCAAACGAAGCATTGTCATCCGCAGTTGATAAGTCATTGTCATCGCCTGAATCAGTCAGCGTCACGGTGATCGTTGCCGAACCAAACTGGTTGGGCAGCGGCACAAAGCTTAACGTTCCTGTGCTGCCGATGCCGTCATAGCTAATCGTGGGATCGGCAATCAGGGTTGGGTTGTCGCTTTGCGCTGAAATGAACATTTCCTGAACTTCGTTTGCACCTGCGTCAATCGCGGTCAAGGAAACGACCTGAGCCGGACCGCCTTCGTTGAGTCTGCGGGCGAACAGGGGTGCGAATGACGGCGATGCGTTGACTGATTGAACCGTGACATCAAACGTCTTCACAATCGAAGCGTTATCGCTAGCGGTCGCCAAGTTATTATCCGGTCCGCCATCGGTCAGCGTGACGGTAATCGTCGCCGAGCCAAACTGGTTTGGTTCCGGCGTGAATCGCAGCGTGGCTTCGGTATCGCCTTGCGCGTATGTCACGGTTGGATCTTCTATTAACGTCGGGTTATTGCTGGTCGCCGTGATTCGCAGAACCTGCGTTTCGATTCCACCGCCACCAGAATTGATTCCGTCCAGGACAACGGTTTGCTCGCCACTGCCTTCATCAATCACCGCGTCCGCGATGTCGTTGATTTCCGGCTGATCATTGGTCGCAGTGACCAGGATCGACGCGGAACCAAGGACACTTTCAGGCGGCGTCACAATGTCGGGACCGCCGATAGGACTGATCGCTAAGCCGTCGTCCTGCAACGTGAATTGGAAGGTGTCCAGAACGGGATCGATTGATTCGCTATCTGATTCAGCCGAATTGAATTCGGTCGAATTGAATTCGGCGGCGGGCGTGTAAACCAGATCAATCAGAAATCCTTCCGAATCAAAACGAACGCTGTCAATCTGGCCGTGCGTTGTCACCAGCGAACCAGAATCGGCGTTTGCGAATGTCACGGAACCGGAATCAGTTTCAATCGACGTAATCCTGAACAACTGATTCGATTCATCTTGCGGCGACAGAGCCAGCGGATCGGCGTCGCCGACGGAATCGGCAACCAATTCAGCCGCAGAGATCGTCAGCGATAAATCTTCGCCAGTTTCAAACGACTTGTCGGTCGTGTCGGGAACATCGTTCTGAGGCGTAAGCGTGACAACGAAAGTTCGCGACGATGATACATTGTCGTCGGTCGTATCGAAATCATTGTCCAGGCCTGCGTCTTCGATCGCGACGGTCACCGTCGATGTGCCGTAACGGTCAGCAACGGGCGTAAAGTCGATGGTTCCAACAGCATCACCCAACGTGTAGGTCACGATTGGATCTGCGAACAGAGTCGCGTCACTGCTGGTCGCGGTGATGCGCAAATCTTGTTGCTCACCACCACCGGCGGCGATTCCCGAAAGCACAATCGTTTGTTGCGGACTGTCTTCTTGGATTTCCAGATCAGCAATTTCAGTCAGCGTGGGCTCGTCATTGATTGGCGTGACCAGAATGCTCGCGACTTCACTTGCCAACTGTGGCGCTAGTTGCAAATCAGGGCCATCAATTGCGGGAATCACCAACCCGTCATCCGCGACCGTGAATCCAAACGAATCCAAGACAGTATTCCCGTCCAGATCTTCAGAAACAAAATCGGTGCCGGGTGTGTAAACCAAATCGATCAGCCGATCGTTTGCGTCGAACGAAATGGCATCAATTTTCCCATGCGTCGTGTCAACGGGGAACACGGTGGAAGCAACGTTTGCTGCGGTCAAGGGAATCACACCGGCATCAATTGCAACAATTCCCAGCGTTTGATTTGACTCGTCTTGCGGCGCGGCGGCAGATGGAACCGCGTCAGCGATCGAGCCTGCCAATAATGCTTCGGCAGTGATCGTCAACGAAGTTTCTTCGCTGGTCGTGAATGATTTCGCAGTCGCCGACGGAACGTCATTCACCGGTTCAATGATGACGTCAAACGTTCGCGATACTGACGAATTGTCAGCAACGGTGCTGAGGATTCTGTCCAGCCCCGCATCCTCCACCGTGACCGTGATCGTCCCGGTTCCGTATCGGTCGGCAAGCGGAGTGAACGTGATCGAGCCAACCGAACTGCCATTTGCAAAGCTGACTGATGGGTTTCCAAACAGCGTCGTGTCACTGCTGGTCGCGGTCACTCGCAATTGCTGGGCTTCTGTGCCGCCGGCGGAAATCCCAGTCAAGCCAACGGTCTGTGTTCCGGAATCTTCGACGGTGAACTGATCCAAAATCAGGGCCAAGGTCGGTTGATCATTGATCGCCGCAACGAAAAGACTGGCCGTTGCATTAGTGCTGGTCGGTAACGCGCGGATATCGGGTCCGCCGTCGGCGTCGATCAACCGTCCGTCATCGATGACGGTGAATCCAAACGAATCAAGAGTTTGAGTGGAACCAGCGGCGGGGTCTACCGAATTGAAATTCGTGTTGGGCAAGTAAACCAGGTCAATCAAATGACCGTTGGCGTCAAAGTTGACTTCGGTAATCTGACCATGATCGGTTGCAAAAGGTGCCTCCGGTGCATTGTCACGGTTTACCAACAATCCATCCGCATTGATGGCAGTGATCAGGAACAATTGATTCGACTCATCCTGCGGCGCGGCAGCCTGCGGATCGGCATCACCCAACGAGCCTGCGATCAGTTCGCTGGCTGAAATTCTTAGCGGTGTTTCTTCGTCGGTTGAAAACGACTTGTCGGTGGTTGAAAGCGTGTCGTTGACCGGGTTGATCGTGACGACGAACGTTTTTGTCACCGAAAGATTGTCGTCCAACGTCGCAAAATTGTTGTCTGGCCCGGACTTTTCAACCGTGACTGAAACAGTCGCACTTCCGTAGCGGTCTGCGACGGGGGCGATGACAAGCGATCCTGTCGAATCGGCTGACGCGTAGGTCACGGCTGGATTTGCAAACAGAGTCGGATCGCTGGTTGTTGCCGAGACGCGAATCAGCTCGTTTTCGCCGTTGCCCGCGTTGATCCCAGTCAAGGCGACCGTTCGGTTTACGGCATCTAGCTCGTCTTCATCGAATGAAAAACCGGCGATGTCACCTAATTCAGGAGGCGTCGCAACGTCGTCGTCTTCGATCGTTAGCGTTGCTGTCGCGGTCGGTCCCGGATCGGCATTGATGACCGAATCGATTGCGACAATCAGCGTTTCGTCCGACTCATTGATCGCATCGTCTACCGCAATGACGGTCGCCAAAGCGGTAACCTGTCCGGCAAGAAACGTGACGGTCGGTGGGACGCCGGTGTAATCAACATCGCCACCAGTCGCGGTGCCGAAAGTATTCAGCGTGACCGTGATCTCTTGGCTCGAAGGGGCAGACAACGTTAGCTGCAAGTCAACTTGGCCGCCAGTTTCTGGAATGACCAGCGAATCGAACGACAAGGAAACGGTCGGGGCAAGGTCATCGTCAATGATGGTGGTGGTCGCAACGTGGTCCGTCGCAACAACGGGAACCGGATCCGCATTGACGGTGTCAATGACGCTCATCACGACGGTTTCATCGACTTCGTCCAGCGAATCTTCTTCTGCATCGATCGTTAATATCCCGGAAAGACTGCCCGCCGGAATCGTGATTTCCAAGGTGGCTGGTGCGGCGTAATCGTCGACCAAAGTCGCGGTGCTGGACACGTCGATTTCCAACGTCACCGACACGTCTTTTTCTGAAAGGGCGCTCAGTGTTGCCGTGTAGGTTCCAATGCCAGCCGATTCGTCAATCGTTTCCGTTGCGGTTAGCAGCACGGTCGGTGCTGCGTCGTCATCGATGATCGTGTAATCAACTTGGTTGCCGGCCGTCGGCGTGGCAAAGGTTGCACTGTCGATCGTCAGCGTCAACGATTCATCAAACTCATCAATCGAATCGTCGATGACGTTGATCGTTTTTTCGGCGAACAACATGCCTGCGGGGATCACGATTTCGAGCATTTGCGAGGAAATCGGATCGGCGGACAATGCGTAGTCTGTATTCAGAACCGCATCGCCACCCGAAAGCAGCGTTACCGTCACGTCATGGCTGGTCACCTGCGACAATTCAGCTCGAACGGTCGTGGTACCTGCGGCGACATCCGGATCCGGTTCGCTGATCGTGTCGGAGGCGGCCGCTAGGACCAAAGTCACATTCGGTGGCAGATCGTTTGGATCATCGGTGATCGTTACGGTGACCTGTTGTTCGCCAAGTTCAACCACTGGATTGGTGATCGCGACACCTGAATCATCCAACGCGGGGATGAAGATGGAATCGATATCAACGATGATGGTTTCGTCATCTTCGTCGAGGTCATCGTTGCGTGACAAAAGAGTGAATGTCCCCGAAGTCGTTCCGGCGGGAATGACGACAGAAACGTCGGCGGTGGTTTGGTAATCGGGCGAATTGGTTGCGGAGGCGATCAGCGTGGCGGTTCCCGAATACGTCAGATTAATCGTGGTTTCATAATTGACGGCACGCGAAAGATTTGCCGTCACGATCGCTTGCGAAACGCCGTCTTCGGGAATGATTGTCTGGTCAACCGAAAGCGTGACGCTGGGTTCTAGAAAGCTGCTGGCGTCTGCCAGTTTCCAAGCACCGCGACCAAGCGTTCCCAGAACAAGAACATCGTCAGCCAAGTCATAGTCCATGTCGAACACAGGCACGTTGGGCAGGTTGCTGCCTAATTGGAACCATGTTCCCACGGCATCCATCGTCATCGCATAGACGCCCGTATTGGTTCCCAACACGACGGCTTCGATCAAGGTCGTGCCCACGGTTTGCGATACGTATTCCAACGATCGAAATACCGAAGCACCAATCGACGAAAGATTGCCCGTGATCATGTCCCAAGTATCACCCGCGTCGGTCGTTCGGACGACGGTGTTGGAATCGATCGCGATCGCCTCGAACCATTCGTTGGGATTCATTCGCACGTCGCGAATCGGTCCACCACCAAGGTTGATATTCGTCACATACGTCCCGGCTGCCTCGGTTCTCACGTGAACATTTCCCAACGTATCACCCGCGTAGATCACTGACGGATTGTCATTATTGACTTCGGACCGGCCGCCATAGGCCAGCGGGTTCGCGACACTGCCGGGGACCGAAAACGTTGATGTCTGAACCGCAGAATCACCCTGGGTTGATGATTCGTAAACACCATTACTTCCGCCAACCAGCAAGCGAGTCGGGTCCACGGCGTTAAGAACCACCGAGGTATCAAAGGTCGCCTCAAACGGTTCACCCTCGGTAACGATCAAACGACGCGCCGTTGAACTGATTCGATTGTTGTCAGCGTCCCAAACGGTTGACTGAAAACCGCCAAGGTTTTGAAAACTGCTGTAACGAATCGATTGATTTTGGTCAGCCAGCGTGATGTTATCAACCACCACGTCGCCTCCGTCACCGCCGGACAGAAGACTCCATTCCAAGCTGCCTTCGCTGAGTTGAAATTGTGTCCCGTTATCCTGACTGCCTGCCAAAATCACGTTGGAGTTTGTGTCGTAAACAACATCGTGATACTCAAAAACACTGATCGAACCGTTGATCGATACCCACGTGCCGGTGTTGTCTTGCGGGCTTGATAGACGAAAGACGCCACCATCGTTTACCTCCAACAAGTTACCGTTGGCGTCGAACGCAATGTCACGCGAATCGGCATGCGGCGCGCTGCCATTGGCGGTTCCGCCGTTGGGATCAAAAGCGTTGGAATCGTCGGTCAAGTGATCCCATTGCGGTGAAGGCGTCACCAACGGATTTCGCCGGATTTTGATGTCGCCACGGAAGATCGAAGCTGAAAAGTCGGTCGCGCCAATCGCATTGGGGAAAGGGGCTTCTTGCCGATCACCACCGATGTAGACAATGTCCTCGTCGTTGGGATCGATGCCGATCGAAAAGTGAATTCGACCTTGGCCGCCGGGGATCGATGTGTCTTTGAACGTGGGGCTTGGGTTTGTGATGGGCGTAATCTGTCCGGAATTTGCAACGTACTCGCCCGCTGCGGTGCCATCGGAAAGATCGAGGCTTAACGTATCGTCGTCGATGACGGTGACGGTCCATTGCCCGTTGGCAAGGTCAGTCGCTCGCACTCCGTTGACCAACACCAAGTCTCCGTCGGCCAGCCCGTGTCCATCCGCCGTGATTTCGATCGGAGCTGTGTTGGTTGCACCGGTGATGGGAATCGAAGGCGCGATGGGCAAAATGGGAACATCCATTTCAACCCAGGTCGGTGTCGCCGTGTCACCGGAATTGGTGTGGAACAGGCCCGCCGGTTGGCCGCCTTGGACAATCCCAACAAACAAACGCCCGCTCTCTGGATGAACGACTATCTCGGTGTTGACGATATCGCCGCCATCGAGAAGTTCCTGAAGTTCGGGACTGGACTGCGAAATGTTTTCCCAAGTCAAACCGAAATCATCCGACCGAAAGATGCCGGTGGAACTGGATGTGTACAACCGATCGTGGGTGCTTAGGTCAGCGAAAAGATCGTTGAAACCGAAACCATCCAAACCGGTCGTGATGAGATCGAAATTGGCTCCACCATCGGTGCTGCGATAGATCCCATCGTTGTCACCCGAGATCACAATCGTGCTGGCAAACTCTTTCGACGCGATTCCAGAAATTCGAACGCCACTGATTCCGTTGCTTCCGGGATCAACCCAAGTGTCGCCACCATCCTGACTGACGTAAACGTTTCCGATCGAACCGCCTTCGCCACCAAAGCTGCTGAAATTTCCTGTCCCGGCAACCAAAGTTTGAAACGGAAGTCCGGCTGGATTAGGGAAGAACGAATCGTCTGTATCGAACTCCACCGCACCGATCGTTAGCGATGGCAAGTCCTCGGTCTTGGCAACCCAAGTTGGGTTTGGATCATTCGCATTATCGGTTCGCCAAATCCCGCCGTTGATGCTGCCCACGAACACGACATCCGCGTTGGTCGGGTGAGCCAGCACGGATTCGATTGCACCGTTGACCCGATTGTTGGGTTCGATGTTGGTGACCTGACCGTTGCTGGTTGGCGAGCCGCCCTGTTCGACAAAAATTCCCAATTCGGGCGTAGGAGGAATGAAGGCTAACAGGCGTCGTTCTTCTAGGTTCTCAAAATTGAATTGACGAGTCCGTTGTCGTCGGCGGCTGCGTGATTCTTCTGCACGAACTCGACGTTTTGAGATTGCCATGTGACTGATCTGCTTTGAGAGGATTAGGAATAAAAACGGCTTCTAAAATGAACGAGCGCCCGAGACTATTGCCACTGTGACTATTGCCACTGTGACCATCACGGCCGATCCTTAGGATGGGCGGTCTGGGGGCGTTGGTATGGCAGCGGAGTATAGCGGACTTCAGGCACCGCAATTGGTCATGACCACGCTGCACGGGCGATTCTTGGGCTAGAAAGCCGAAATCGTTTCCTGGGCCTCTTCTTTCGGAGTTCAATCATGGGGAAAAGGTTGATCAGAAAGGTTGATCAGAAAGGTTGATCAGAGAAAAAGCCGTCGCGTTGCTACCCGAACATGTCTTCGATGTTCTCGATGTAGTCCAACGCCTCTTCCAATTCGGGTGCCTCCGCACCGGCGACCCGGCCACCTCGGTCGCACTCGCCCAGTTCGATTAGGTCTTCGTACCACGGACTTTCGGCGAGTCGTCGCTTTGCCCTGGCACCGATCGTGCCATCGGCGATCGCGTGAGTGTCCATGTGATGTTCGATCAACCACATCGTTCGCTCGCTGACGAATCCTTCCAATGCTTCCATCCCAGCGGCGACGTGGTCACGCCGATCGATCGCTTTGCCGACGTCGTGCAACAAAGCTGCCAGCAGGAATTCTTCGTCGTACGGTTTGCAATCCCTGGCCAAGTCAAAGACTTGCAAACTGTGATAGAGCGCGTCG
Organism: Rubripirellula obstinata; assembly: GCF_001642955.1. GTDB lineage: Bacteria > Planctomycetota > Planctomycetia > Pirellulales > Pirellulaceae > Rubripirellula > Rubripirellula obstinata. The sequence goes on from NZ_LWSK01000025.1 coordinate 17,059, forward strand.
CCTTCGGGGTGATACTTCAAGTTTTGATGGACCGATTCCAGCGGCACCAACAACGATTGAAACACGGTGATGCGATCGGGTGTCAGCGTAAGCTCGTTCACTTTCGCCTCGATCGTTTCGGGTGTCACTTCGTGTTCAAGTGCGATCAATCGGTTCAGTTCGTTCAGCCCAGCGCTTTCGATCGGCTTGTTGGTGATCGAACTGCGAAATCGGTATCCCAACTGAGACGGATGATAAACGGTTAGCTCGATCTCGAATTCATCGCGGACATGAATGTGCGTGAAGACTCGCTGCTGTCCGTCTTTGACAATCTGTTTCCGTTCCAACTGATAGAACAGATTTAGATCTTCCAATTCTGTGGTGATTGAATGTGGATTGGCGGCGAAGACATGGATATCGATGTCGGATCCGTTGCGAATCGAACCGGTCAGCACACTGCCGATTAGTTTTGGATGGAAGCCCGCCAGTTTTTCCAGCCACCAAGCCGCTCGCACTCGCATTTGCAACAACCGCTGTTGATGCCGATCGGGGCCTTCGTGCATTCGAGCCAGCACTTGAACTTGGTCGCGAATTTCAGCGTTCGATGGCAGATCGGCTGGCTTGATCCAACCTTTGTACAAACGCGAGGCGGCTTTTTGCTTTGCCGCGTAGTACTCCGCGACGTCGCGCGAGTACATCAGACGTGCCGCCTCAAAAGCAATTTGACGGCGTAGTTTCGACGGGGTCATGCAGTGGGCTAGACGATGCTAAGCCCTGATAGAACGAGTGGGGAATCTTCACAGAATCGTTTAACCGCGTTGGGCATCGCCCCGCGCGTCCGGGGGACGCTGCACGCTGGACGCTGGAGGCTGCACGCGCGGGGCGATGCCCACGCGGTTAAACAGTTGGGGAATCGCGCGGGGCGTTGCCCACGCGGTTAAACAATCAATCCGAAACTATGCGTCGAGTGCTTCTTGAAGCGCTGACTTCGGACGCACGCCTACGAAACTTTCGGAGACTTCGCCAGCCTTGAACACCAACAGAGTTGGGATGCTGCTGATGCCGAACTTTTGTGCGACACCAGGGTGATCGTCGATGTTTACTTTGCCGATCTTCACAGCCGGATTTTCTGAAGCAAGCTCATCAATCATGGGGGCGATTTGGCGGCAAGGACCACACCAGGGTGCCCAGAAATCGACCAACACAGGCGTGTCGGATTTCAAAACTTCGCTGTCGAAGTTGTCTTCAGTAAATTCTTTTACGGCGTCTGAAGCCATGGCTGAGTCCTCGGTAGATCCGAAAGTGTTATGGTCGTGAAAGTGAAAACGGGCGTCTTCGTCGGCAGATTGTATGCTCGATTTCCTAAAATGGCAGCCCGCTGTCCAAGTTTCGCTCAGTTAAAGCAATAACTGGGCCAATTGATGCAACATCATCGCTGTTGCACCCCAAACGCGGTGAACCTGATCGCGATTTCGGACTTCAATCGCCGGTGCGCTGAACTTGACTTCGCCAACATGACTGCCGTTTTCGGATACCACCAACCGGCGGTGCGAAGTCCGCTGGCGTCGATCCGGATCAATCAACTGGGAAACGGGCAACAGGATCACTTTGGCGACTTCGACCGGGTCCGGCTGCCAAGCTTGTTCCGGCGGATCCGTGACGATCACCATTGGATGGACTTGATTGTCGCTGGCGTAGACGTAGTAGCTGGCAAGTTCGCCACACGCCCGATGCACGCGCGGCCGCACGCCTAATTCTTCGGTGTATTCACGAGTAGCCGCCTGCAACATGGTCTCGCCACGTTCGGCTCGCCCGCCGGGAAAACAGATTTGTCCGCCGTGATGCATCAGCGTTGTTGGACGCAGCGTCAGTGGGATCGTCCAGCCGAGTTGGTCGTGCTGAAACAGCGTGATGGCGACCGCTGCGATTCGCGATGACCGACGTGCCGGGCCGCGATGACGTCCATAGGCAAGCTGTGGTGCAAACGAACGGCCCGGTTTGATACGTCTCGCCAACAACCGACGGGTCAGGTGGTCAGCCAGTTCGGCCTGCGACCACTGCAGTAATTCGGTTGCGTTCGGTTTCACTCAGGCCTTACCCAAAATAACGTCATGAACTTGGATCCCACCAAATCCCAACCCGAACGCGTAAGCGAGGGATTTACGAGTTAACCGGAATTCCTCGCTTACGCGTTCGGGTTGCGAAATTGGGACATTGTTTCGGGGCAATTCCTTGATTCAAAAGTCTTAAATCAAAGTTTCAAGCAGGCGACGTAGTTTCCGCAGCTCCACGCGATGATCAAAACCTTCGATCGGCGACATGTGAACCGTCATCGCTCGATCGTACTTCTCGCGATTCAACTGAGTCACCAGCTTGCCGTAATCGACTTCGCCCTGACCGACGCTGACCTGAAAATCGTCGGGCCGCGAATCACGCAGGTGGGTGTTACAGACGTACTTTAGAATCTTGTCCAGGCTCTTGTTCTTCGCCGGGCCAGCAATGTAGACGCTTGGGTCCAGCGTGATGCCAAGGCCGTCAACGTTATTGCACAGCACCATCAATGTGTCGGGATCGTCGCTCAGGCAACCCAATTGGCTGCGAACGCTGACGCGAACTCCTTCGGCTTCGCCAATTTCAACCAGCTTCTTTAGTCGCTCGACTTCTTCGTTAAACGGCGTGCCATGTTCGCCCGACGGCACGGTCATGTTGACCACTTTGGTCGTCTTCGCCATTTTGCAAAGCATGCCAAAATCGGCGTAGTGCTGATCGCCGGTGCTGGCCAATTCAACGCTGTAGCCGGAAATATCCAGGCGGTGCGTGTGGCGAAGAAGCTGTACGCCGCGGTCGAAATCCTCCAGCAATTCGCTTGGCTTGGTCTTTCCCGATTCGTGGATGGCGATCTCGACCGCTACAAATTCCAGGTCCGAGAGAATCTCGACGGCCTCAAGCAATTCAAGCTCGGGCCAGCATTCCGTTGATGCCGATACAAACACTGTGCGTTCCTTCCGTTATCCGTTACGTCATGGCTGCAGAAATCTTAACCGGCCTAGGTTACCTTGTTTACCCTTTGTTTGGCAACGTCAGCCAATTCGCAATTTGCCCTGCCACTTCGTCGATCGTCCGCCCGCTGGTGTCCACGCGAACATCCGACACCGCTTCATAGATCGGACGTCTTTCCAGCATCAATTTTTCGACCTCTTCCGCCATCGGCAAATCAGTCAAACCCGGCCGCTGCGATTCAGTAACATTGTCTGCCGTCAAACGAGCAACAATCTCATTCGGATCGGCATCCAGCCACACGCAAACGCCGGACTGCGAAATCACAGCTCGATTCTGCTCGCGCAGCACCGCTCCGCCACCCAGTGAGATGATGGTGGGCGATTGGGATGACGCACCGATCAAACACTGTGTTTCCAAGTCCCGAAACGCTTTCTCGCCAGCGTCACGAAAGATCTCGGCGACCGTTTTGCCTGCCGTCGAAACGATCACGGCATCGAGGTCCACGACCGGACGATCAATCAAAATCGACAAGGCGTGGGCGACCGAGGTTTTTCCGCTGCCGCGATAGCCGGTCAAATAAATTTGCCCGCGATCGAGGTGTTGTGGCCGCTGGGTGGTCGTGGTGATGCTTGGATCTGACATAATAGAACGGTAACTCCCCGGATTCGAATCAACAACGATGGCTGGTCACAACTCCGGGGTCAACGGAACGACCCACGGAATGATGAAATGAAAAAGCTAACCGTCTTCCTGTTCTTTCTCGTCTTTGTGTCGCCGCCGATCTTTCAATTTGCGTCGGCTGAAAAACCACTCAGCCCTGAATCGATTCAACGAAACCTGGATGGACCGATCGATGCCGACGATATCGCGGCCGCCAGTAGCTGGGCAACGGCATCGGGGATCACGGATTGGTTGGGGCCGTTGGCACCGGTCGCGCTGTCACCGTTCTTTGGCGTCACCTGTCTTTCGGGCTTGGCGTTGTGGGGGCCGAGCTGGATTTCGGACAACGCAGTTCTTGGAGCGGCGGGGCCGCTGGGTAACGAATGGTTGTTTGGAATTTTTTTGGTGCTGACGTTGCTGACCAGCTTGCCGCGATTGACCAAGGTGAGCAAGCCGTTTGCACAGGCCGTCGATCGCCTGGAAACTTACGCTGTGATTGTCATTTTGCTGGCGATCAAATTCGTGATGTCGATGGATTCCCCTGACCAGGAATCCGTCGCCGCGTTGCAGGTTCCCGTGATGCAGTTTGGCGTTATCAGCTTGACGTTGGACACGCTTTTGTCGATCGCGATGATCGTCAACATCTTGGTGATCAACAGCGTCAAGTTCTTTTTTGAATTCATGGTCTGGCTAACGCCGGTTCCGTTTCTGGACGCGGTTTTTGAACTCTGCAACAAATCACTTTGCGCGTTGCTGATGGGGATCTACGCGTACAGTCCCACGGTGGCGACGGCAATCAACCTGGTGCTGCTGGGGATTGCGGCGCTGATGTTGCGTTGGATCAGCCGCCGAGTTCGTTTTTACCGAACGATGATTCTGGATCCGATTTTGGCAAAGTTGTGGACAGGCTTTGGCACACCGCGGCGTCCCGAACTGATCGTGTTTCCTCAAGACGATTGCGGGCCGTTTCCTGCCAAGAGTCGTTTGAGGCTGTTTTCGACTGGCGATGGAATTTCATTGAATCAGGCAAATTGGTGGTCGCCTGAAAAGTCGCATTTGTTTTCAGCAGATTGCAAACCGATCGTGCGACGTGGTTGGGTGATGCACACGATCGAATTGAAAGACGGCCAGCAGGTGACTCAATTAAAATTCAGTCGCCGTTACAGCGACGCCGAACTGGTGAAGCTGTTAACACGAATGGGCATCGAACAGGATAAGGCGGAAGCGGCAGTGGAGACCGACCGCAGCGTCGAGTTTGCTTGAGAGACTGGCCCCGAAATACAATTGAAAGTAGGCCGTAGCGAGCCTTAGCGAGTTACGGCGGTGCGCGAATTGCCGTAACTCGCTTTGGCTCGCTACGGCCTACTTTCAAGGGTCGTGACAAGTTGACAACGACACATTTTCATCAGGCTAGGCATCGCCTGGCGCGTTGGGTGCCGCACGACGCGCGGGGCGATGCCCACGCGGTTAAACGGTTTAGAAACCCTTCACGGCGGTGGGTTCGGTTCATGCTTGGATCGGTATCCAACTGAACCCTGGCGGGATCAGCTACGGGAAAACAATGCAATTAATTGCCGGAACTGCGCTGAGCTTGTTTCGGCCTACGTTGCTGCGTTGCTGGAAAACCGCTTGTCGCTACCGTATGCTCGTTTGTCGCTCGACCTTTGCTTTTGTCTCCCCTAAACGATTAAATCGATGTCACAAGAACTGCCGCCCTACGACTCTTTCCTGCTTGTTTCATTTGGTGGTCCCGAAGGCATGGACGATGTCATGCCTTTCCTGGAAAACGTTCTGCGTGGCAAAAATGTTCCTCGCGAGCGAATGTTGGAAGTGTGCGAACACTATCGACATTACGATGGCGTCAGCCCGATCAACGAGCAGAATCGCGAACTGATGAAGGCGATCAAGGCTGAGTTCGCGTCGTCCGGTGTTGATTTGCCAATGTACTGGGGCAATCGAAATTGGAATCCGATGTTTGCCGACACGCTGCGTCAAATGCGGGACGATGGTTGCAAACGGACGTTGGCGTTTTTCACCAGCATGTTCAGTTGCTACAGCGGGTGTCGGCAATACCGCGAAAACATCATCGAAGCTCGCAAGGAAGTTGGCGAGGACGCACCGATCGTCGAAAAAGTGCGAATGGGTTTCAACCATCCTGACTTTGTCAATTCCATGGCGGATTCGCTGGCAGCCGCCTTCGCTGAATTGGAATCTGGACCCAACGACGTGACCGTTTTCTTTACCGCTCACAGCATCCCGATGTCGATGGCGGACAATTGCGATTACGAAAAACAATTGAAAGAAACATGCCGCTTGGTCGCGGAGGCTAGCGGAGCCGACCATTGGAAACTGGTTTTCCAAAGTCGCAGCGGTCCGCCGTCGCAACCATGGTTGGAACCCGATGTGTGCGATGAAATTACGACGATGCACGAAGCCGGCGAACTTGAAAAGCTGGTGATCTTGCCGATCGGTTTCGTCAGCGACCACATGGAAGTGATGTATGACTTGGACGAAGAAGCTGCGGTGCTGTGCAAGGAACACGGAATCCCAATGGCACGAGCCGCGACGGCGGGAACGTCAAAGTCGTTCGTGCAAATGATTCGCAAGTTGGTCCAGGAACGATTGACTGCCGAAAGTTCAGACCAGCCCGTCAACAAAGAAGCGGTCGGCGAACTCGGCCCGTGGCATGACGTATGCCCAGCGGATTGTTGCCAGTACACACCAAGACGCCCCGCAGGTGTTGGCGGCGGACGCCCCGGAGCGTAACAGTTCTTCCATGGTCCCATTTAGGCCGTTTCCCAGTAGGCCGTAGCGAGCGGAGCGAGTTACGGCACTCGCGCATGACGCATTCAGTTGTGCCTTTAGTCGTGCAATGCCGTAACTCGCTCCGCTCGCTACGGCCTACTTTGTTCAGTCGGGTATAGCGAATGATGGACTGAACAGGTACAGAACCCAACGCCGTGAACAGTTTCTAAGTTGTTTAACCGCGTGGGCATCGCCCCGCGCGTCCACCCGGAACAAAACGCGCGGGGCGATGCCCACGCGGCTAAACAAGCGTTGTACAGAACCCCGGCGGGCCCAGCTACGAGAAAACCGGGAAGTTATTTCGGGACAGTTCCTTAGTCGTGCAATGCCGTAACTCGCTCCGCTCGCTACGGCCTACTTTGCTGGATTCGTTTATGCTGACTGAACCCTGGCGGGATCAGCTACGTTAAAATGCTTGGATTGCTCCGCCCAAAATAACACCGCCGGAAACCAGGCCATGAGAACTGAACTTGAAAAGACGCTGGACCAATTGCATCTGCAACTGCAGGACGTCAGCGAACTTGACGAAGACGAACGGGAACAGCTTCGCGAGACGATCGCCAAGATCAAATCCAGCTTGGATGAGAGCGAGGTCAATTCGCATTCGCTTGCGACTGGATTGCAAACGGCAACCCAGTCGTTTAGTGATACTCATCCAAAGTTGACTGAGAACCTGGGGCGTGTTGCGGACATGTTGTCGCAGATGGGGATCTAGGTGTGACTTTTTGGCACATGGTTTCGGTCCATTTTGTATCGGCGTGGTCGTGACGGTGCGAAAGTTCGACGAAGTAATCCAGAAGATGCCTGTGTCTGTCTCCCATCCGAATCAATAATGCGGTAACCTTGGCGGACCAGTGTCGAAAGACATCAATGTTTCTTGCCCAATGCAATAACTAAACCAATATGAGTGCGGCTACGACTTCCTCGGCTTCCGGTACTTCGGTCTCCGCAGGTACAGCTTTCTTTACCCAACACGAATTCGCGATTCGGCGAGTTCATTCACTGTTGGGGCTTGTCCCGTTGGGCTTGTACATGGTCGTTCACTTGACGACCAACGCCAGCCTGCTGAACGGTAGCGAGACATTCCAACGAGCGGTCTTTCTGATCCATAGCCCCGGCAAACTGTTGCCGCTGATCGAATGGGCGTTCATTTTCCTGCCGCTGATTTTTCATGCGGTGATCGGCGTTTGGATCGCGAAGACAGCGAACTACAACGACGGCCACTACAAATTTGTCAACAACAAGCGGTACGTTTGGCAGCGTTGGACCGGCGTGATCGCAATGGTCTATCTGTTCTTCCACATTCTGCACCTGCACGGTTGGTTCCACGCCGATTTGTACTTGGCCGTCATCCAACCGGTGGGGTTCGGGCAGTTTAAGCCCTACAACGCCGCCAGTACCCTGGTCGCCGCGATGCAGGGCTATTTTTGGCCTGCGTTCTACCTGATTGGCGTCTGGGCATGCGTTTACCACCTGGCCAACGGCCTCTGGACCGCCGGAATCACCTGGGGTTTGTGGATTTCTCCCACCGCCCAGGAACGTGCCACAAAAGTTTGTGTGGCGATCGGCATCGGTCTTGCGGTTGTAGGTACGAGCGCTTGGTATGCCGCCGTTGCACCCGGTGAAGCCGAAATTGCCGAATATGATGCCATCGAAGATCGCATGTACGAGGCTTCGGTCGAAGCGGGCCTCGTTTCGCCAAATCCTCACAAACGCACCGAGAATTCGGACTCGGAGTAATCCGGCCGATTTTTAGTTTCAAGAACCCGACTCAAGAACCCTAAACCTGGAACGCCTTCAATATGTCTCAACAACGCGTCGTCGTCATTGGTGGTGGCCTAGCTGGCCTAGCGTCCGCCATGAAGCTTGCTGAATTAGGCACTTCGGTCGATTTGCTTTCGCTGACCCCGGTCAAACGATCGCACAGTGTTTGTGCTCAGGGAGGCATCAACAGTTGCAACGATCAGACAAGGCAACTTGGTGACAGCGAGTGGAAACACTTTGACGATACGGTCTACGGGGGTGACTTTCTGAATCACCAACCGCCCGTAAAGGAAATGACGGATTGGGCACCGAAGGTCATCGATTTGATGGACCGATTGGGTGTGCCGTTCAACCGGACTGGCGAAGGCTTCTTGGATCGTCGTCGTTTCGGCGGAACACTGTACAAACGAACGGCGTTTGCCGGTGCCACGACCGGTCAGCAATTGCTTTACGGCCTGGACGAACAAGTTCGTCGCCGCGAGAGCGAAGGTTTGGTCAAGAAGTACGAGTTCTGGGATTTCCTGGGGCCGATGTTGGACGATTCGGGTCGCTGCCGTGGTGCGATCGCGCAAGACATGGTTTCGATGGAAATTCGTGCCTTCCCCGCCGATGCAGTCGTCGTTGCGACCGGTGGTTGCGGGTTGGTTTACGGCCGCAGCACGATGAGCGTGTTCTGCAACGGCGGTGCAGCGAGTCGCTGTTTCCAAGCCGGTGCAAAGTACGGCAACGGTGAGTTCATTCAGGTTCACCCGACAGCAATTCCGGGCAGCGACAAGTTGCGTTTGATGAGCGAATCGGCTCGCGGTGAAGGCGGGCGAGTTTGGGTTCCAAGGAAGCCGCAAGATCCGCGTGCTGCAGGCGACATTCCACAGAACGAGCGGTATTATTTCCTCGAAGAACGCTATCCCAAGTACGGCAACTTGGTGCCACGTGACATCGCGACTCGCGAGATTTTCGATATCTGCGTCAATGAAGGACTCAGTATCGATGCCGAAAGAATGTCGGTCTACCTGGACCTGACCCACATTCCCAAGGCGGAATTGGATCGCAAGTTAGGCGGCATCCTGGAAATTTACGAGAAGTTCCAAGGCGTTGATCCTCGCGTTGAACCGATGCGGATTTTCCCCGCGGTTCACTACAGCATGGGTGGACTTTGGGCCGACTACGTTAAGGATGAAACCACCGGTGGATTGGTTGCCGGAGCACCACAAAACCATATGACCAACATTCCTGGTTTGTACGCGATCGGTGAATGCGATTACCACTATCACGGTGCCAACCGTCTCGGTGCGAACTCGCTGTTGTCATGCATCTTTACTGGCCTGTTCACCGGGTCGTCGATCGTCAATTACGCTGCCGATCAATCCAGTGGTCATGCGGACGTGCCGTCTTCGCTGATCGAAGGTGCCGTTGGACTGCATCAAAAACGTCACGACGATCTGCTTAGCGGTTCTGATTCAAACGACGAAAACCCTTACCTGATTCACCAGGAACTCGGCGACATTATGACTCGGGTCGCAACGGTGGTTCGCAAGAACGATCAATTGACCGATGCGATGGGCAAAGTCGACGACTTGCACCAACGAGTGCTGCGAGCCGGGCTTTCTGACACGGGATCTTGGTCAAACCAGAATGTGATTTTCACCAAGGCGGTTCAGGACATGTTCCCGCTGGCGAAAACTCTGTTGAAGGGTGCGTTGCAACGTGACGAATGCCGCGGTGCTCACTACAAACCTGAATTCGAGAAACCATCGCTGACGTCGGAGGATCCAGCCGAACGACGCCAGCAAGCCGAAGCATGGTGTGATGAGTTCGAGAAGAACAATAGCAAGTATCTCAAGAGCACGATTGCGACTTGGAACAACGACACGATGCAGCCCGAGATTACTTACGAAGACGTTGACACGTCGTTGCTTGCTCCGCGGCCTCGACTTTACGGACTGGTCGGTGGCGAAACCATCGAACAGGTTTGGAAAGAGCGAACCGAAGCGAAGCAGAACGCAGCGAAGCAAAACGAACCAGCAATGGCCTAGTTCCTACAATCCTAAGACGCGTCCACGGACGCATACTTTCATCAGTTTCAGACCAAGTTTTCATATCAGGATCGTCGCATGATCGCCCTGGACCCCAACGTAAAAAATCGACCCGAGTGGATCAACGTACGTGTGCGTCGCCAAGACGCTCCGGGACAAGAACCCTACTGGGAACTGCACAAGATTGCGTATGAGCCTGAACTCAACGTGATCACGATTTTGCAACGCATCGCTGCGCAGGCGACCACTTCGGATGGCAAAAAAGTCAACCCAGTGACATGGGATTGCGGTTGCCTAGAAGAGGTTTGCGGATCATGCACGATGGTGATCAACGGGAAGGTTCGCCAAAGCTGTAGTGCCTTGGTCGATACGCTGATGAAGGAAGATCCTGACGAACTCGTGCTGGAACCGATGAGCAAGTTTCCGGTGATCCGCGACTTGATGGTCGATCGAAAGCGATTGTTCCGTGGTCTGCAAAAGGTCAAAGCTTGGGTGCCCGTTGACAGTTATTACAACATGGGTGCAGGCGAACGGATTTTGATGGACGACCAGGAACAGAATTACCCGCTCAGCCAATGCATGAGCTGCGGTTGCTGCCTGGAAGCTTGTCCGCAATACACCAAGGTCGAATTGGTTCGCGAAGAAGGCGAAAGCGACGAAGCGTTTGAAGAGCGACAAAATAAGGCTCACGACGAGGCCTTCGTCGGAGCCAACGCGATCTCGCAGGCAGTCTTGTTCAACAATCACCCGACCGGTAAATCACTCGCGGGCGAACGCTTGGACGCCTTGATGGGACCAGGTGGAATCGCGGCTTGCGGAAACGCACAAAACTGCGTCTCGGTCTGCCCCAAGGAAATCCCGCTCACCACGTCGATCGCCAAAGCCGGCCGATCAACCACGATCCACGCGATCAAGAAGTGGTTCGAGAAGTAGGTTCAACGCATACATAGAACGGAACAAACTAAGTTCCAACGCGGCAGAACAAATGTAGGCCGTAGCGAGCCATAGCGAGTTACGGCAGTTTGCACACCGCCGTAACTCGCTATGGCTCGCTACGGCCTACAAAAACGTTCGCCGATCCGCCGTACCGCATCTGAAGTTCATCCGTGCAGGCTCTTCGTGGCACGCAATTCGAGTGACTTCGCGCCCTGTTTTTTGGCGATCGCGATAGCCTTTCGGTACCACGCTTTCACTTCCGAATCGGCAGCTCCGCGGCGAAAGGCTAACTCTCCCCGCAGTCTCGCGATTTCAGATTCGTAAAATCGCTCGCCCGTTTTGTCGGCGAACTGCTGAGCCTCAGTCAGAGCTTTTTCTGTATCATCTTGTTTGTCTGCGTTGATGCAGGCTTGGGCAAGCAGCGTGTAAAGATAATGGCAACCGGCCGCACTGCCCGCGGCACACCAATTATCGATTCCATCTTGGATCGTTTTCATCGCCGTCAACGGATCGCCGCGTTGGTCCTGCACCCAGCCTCGGATCGCCAGCGTCCAGGCATTCCAGAATGGAAAACCATATTCCTTACCAAGTCGGTCCGACAGATCACAGGTCTTTTCCGTGCGATCAACGTCGCCACGAAACTGGTGCAACCACTGTGAAAAACCGACGGGCAAGATGTAGGCGGTCGGATGTTTTAGCTGCAGTCCTTCAGCAAGCGAACGCTCGCTCTCGGCCAGCGCTCGATCGGTGTCGCCCATCAACCACAGTGCAAGTGACCAATAGGAACGAGATGTCACCCAAGGGTCGACGACTGCCATCGTTGCCACCTCCGCTCGCAGTTCCGATGTCGGCTCAATCGCCAAGACTTTTTCAAAATGCTCGCTAGCAGACTGCAATTCGCCCTTGTAAACCGACGTGGACCCCATCGCGCGATGCGCGAGCACGGTCTGGCTGGCGTCGGAAGTCTGGGAAGCAAGTTCCAGTAATTGATGCGACAGCTCCGTTGCTTCGCATAGGTTTGATTGCAGCATGTGATAACGAAGCAATCCGTAGAGCACCGGAAAGGCTTCGACGGTTGCCTTCATCTTGCGGCACAACTCGGCGGCACGCTCGTAGTTTTCGGTCACTTCAGGAGCGATGTAGCCATGAATCGACTGCAGGTGAACGCCAAGCAAGCCGCGTATCTCGACTTCGCGTTGCCTGCGTGAATTGCTGTCTTCAATTTCGTTCAAACTTTGCAAGGCAGAAATCAAATGTCGTTTCGCTTCCTCGTTGGCGGCCCGGCGGGTCGCGTGCTCGGCCGCCCGTTGCCAGTAGTCCAGTGATTCGTTCCAGCACCGTGACTGCGTGAAGTGATACGCGACCAATTCGGGGCTTCGCGCACAGAGGTCGGGAAATTCCTTTTCAATCACCGTTGCGATTCGACGATGAATGTTTAAGCGATCCGTTTCAACCATCGTCTTGTACGCGGTATCTCGGATTAGCGCGTGCTTGAACGTGTACAGAGATTTCTGGCCATGACCGTATTGGTAAACCAAGTCGGAATTGAGCAGTAAGCCGAGTTGTTTCTTCAGATCGGGTTCAGACAATTCTGTCACGGCAGCGGCGACGTCAAATCGAAAATCGCCGCCAATCGCTGAGCCCAACTGAACCACGGTGAGATCACTTTCGACGCGATCGAGCCGCGATAGCAACAATTCTTGCAGCGTCGCGGGAACTTCGCCCGCGACCAATTCGCTGGACTCGATCACCGACGCGAACTCCTCGACAAATAATGGCACCCCATCGGTCCGGTCGGCGATCAGTCGTTCCATTTCGATCGGAACAGTTTCCAGCGCCGAACATTCAAGGATCATTTCGCCGATGTGCGGTCCGGTCAGCCGTTCCAGTTCGATCGAAGTGACATTGCGATCTTCTTGCCAGCGAGATTGGAACTGCGATTGAAATTCAGGACGGTAGGTTGCGACGACCAGAATCCGATCATCTAAACCCGTTTGGATCAACCGATCAATCAGTTCTAGGCTTGATGGGTCAATCCAGTGCAGGTCTTCGACGGCAAACAAAACTTGTTGTCGTTTTGCACAACACGAAAACCATTTCAACAACAGTTTGAACGTCTTTTCTTTCTGTTGTTGAGGCGACAATTCCAGCGGTGGGTAACAACCAGCAAGCGGCAGCGACAGCAACGATGCCATCAGCGCGACTTCCTCGTCACCTTCGATGCCCAGGTCATCCAGATGCCGAACAAGTTTGCTGAGTCGTTTGATCGGGGGCAGGTCGTCATCAAAACCAAGGGCGGTCTGCAGCGAATCGATGGCTGGCTGTAAACTACTGGCTTGACGTTGTGGATCGGCTTGCCAATCGACGATCATCGGACTAGAAATTTTGACTGCGGCGGATTCTCGTTGCACATGCTGACGCAACTCGTGAAGCAGGCGAGATTTTCCGATTCCTGCTTCCCCGTGAATGACCACCGCTTGCCCCCGAGCACAGCCCGTAGTGGATCTTGTTAAAGATCCGTCCAGCGCAGGATCTTTAACAAGATCCACTACGGGGTCTTCGGCCCGCTCTGGGCAAGTCGCGACGCGGGACCAGCACTCAGCCAGTGTGGCAACCTCCGAGTCTCGCCCAACCAATCGCGTCAGCTTGCCACCGGCCCTAGCGACCTCGAACCTTCCTCGGATCCGCTGCGACAACACGATGTACGGTTTGATAACCCGGCCATCTCGCAGTCGTACAGGCTTGGCGGCCTTGGTATCAAAATAGTCTCGCACTAATCGATTGGTGCCCTCGGTCAATACGATCGCTCCACCCTGTAAATCAGTAACCTGCGAATCGATAACCTGCGCATTGACCGCAAGCTGTCGGACCACCGTTCGCACGCGACCGGACAACGAAACCGTTTCGTCTTCGTCCATTCGCAACACCGCTTCGTCGGTATGAATCGCCACCGACGCACCAAGCCGGATATTTCTGGTTCGGTACAGCTTCGCGCTCAGGTCAGCGAGCTTCTGTTGAAACTCGATCGCCATTCCGACCGCTCTTTGGGTGGCATCTTCCACGGCGATGGGGAAACCAAAACAGGCCAACAAGCCTTGATCGGTCAACTGCACGACTTTGCCCGAGTGAAGCGAAACAACGCGGCGACAAAGGTCCTGGAAATCTTCTAAGACTTGACACTGCTGTTCGATGTCCAGCGAACTAGAGATCTTTTCGGAATCAAACACATCGCAGGTCATCTGGACAACCGTTACTCGCCGCCGAGCGGATCGACGTGATCTACGAATTGATGAATCAGCGCGGATTGGAACCGTTGCGGGCGGTTCGGCCGGTTCATCGGTGTCTTCCAGCTTTTGATTGGGATCCCGAAGTGCACGGCGCAGATTCGTTGCAAAGTCATCAGCCGTGGTGAAGCGATCAGGAAAATCCTTCGCCATCGCCTTCATGCAAATCGCCTCCAACAGCGGCGGTAGGTCACGCACCAATTGTCTCGGCGGTTGCGGATCATCTTCTCGGATCTGGTTCATCAGGACGCTTGAATCGTCCGATCGAAATGGCAACTGCCCGGTCAACATCTGGTAAAAGATGACGCCCAGCGCATACAGATCGGTGCGTCCGTCGATGCGATGTCCTTCGCCGATCACCTGTTCAGGAGCCATGTACGCAGGCGTGCCAGCGACGATGCCTTTTTGGCGAGTCTGGTTCGGATGCAGGACATCATTGATGGCCAGATCAAAGTCGATAATCACGGGCGAGCGACCGCCGACCATGATGATGTTGTCCGGCTTCAAATCGCGATGGACCACACGATGAGCATGAGCGTGGGCGAGTGCGTCGGCCAATGCGATCGTGATCTGAATTGCTTCGCGAACTGTCGGCCGATGATGTTGCATCCATGATTTCAAGCTGGGGCCGTCCAGGAATTCCGAAACGATGTAGCAGTCGTCGCCGATTTGCCCGGCATCCAAAATGGACACAATTCCAGCATGCGAAAGTTGGCCAAGCGATAGGGCTTCATTCAAGATGTCGCGTTGCTGATTGCCATCGACTCGCGGCACTTTGATGGCGACCTGGCGTTGACCGACAGGATCAAACGCTTGAAAAACCGACCCAAACGCACCCTGACCCACACGACGGTGGACTTCAAATCGACCGATGGTTTTGGGGATTCCGGATGCTTGCGTTGCCGTCATGGATCGATGCCCTCGGCGGTCCAAATCTGCCGAATCAAACTCAGGCGTCGTTCAACGCTGCGTTTTGACAATTCGATTCGTTCCGCGATTTCGTCCACGCCGTACCCTTCAATTCGCAGCATCGCAATGGTTTGCAAGATATCGTCGTCCAGCGAGTTCATGAGATGCTGGCAGTCCATCGAAAACTGTTCCAGCGGCCCGCCGGGATCAGCGACTTGATCGATACCAGACGTCGAAACATCACCGAAAACGGATTCGCCGCTGACTTTTCCACCGCCACGTTTCTGATTCGTTTCCGCTCGGATGTAACCCCGCGCTTTTCTTGAAGAAATGCAGAACAAAAGCCGCCACAGTTCATCGTCACCGGCGATGTCGCCGAGTGAACCGCGCACCGCACCGGCGCAAAAACTCTTGAAAGCACTGAGCGCAACATCTTCTTCGTCCAAAACACGGCGGAGTTGACGGGGAAGTTTTTGACGGGAATAGGCTAACAAGCGTGGATAAACGTACTGCCAAAGTTCCGTCGTCGCGCGCTCGTCTCCTTCCTCTACTGCACGAATGCAGCGACTGACTTGATTGTCGGAATTGGAACGACTTGTCATGCGGTGTAGAGACCCACGGGAACGAAAGAGGTTTCCGAGTATATCTCATCCGCATGATGAAACGTCGAAGGTCCATCATCAAAATCATCGTCAAAAATTAAGCCCGCCTCACACCGCTGTGGCCAAGCGGTTCGTTGGCCCGCCAATCATCTTCAAAAACGATGCAAGCTTTAGCCATCGCCTATCGATTGGCCCGAACCCATGAACAGGGGAACACGCTTCCCTGCGAAGTTAAGCGATTCGGTGTCAATAAACGCAGAAACTTCTGAAATCCTTTCTGTTTTTCTTTAAGTTCGCGGTTGTCATTGGCGGGCGCGGGGCGGGATTTGTCACGTCATAGATAGCACGTGGTCTTTCAAAAACCCGCTATGCGGCTCAGTTCCTTGTCTCCAAAACGTCACTCTTATGTCAGTCCACAACAGCACGCGTCTACGACGGAACCGCATTTCAGACGCCGGACGCAGCTCTGACGCCCGAAGTGTTTTTAACAATCGCGGTTGGACCAAACGCCGCATGCTGATGGAGCAGCTTGAAAGCCGACAACTGCTCAGCGCCAATCCGCTGACCCCGCGTCAACAAACGCAGCTCGACACGCAGCTTTCGTCGCTGACGTCGTTTGCCGATCATGTCGATGATCGTGCGGAGCTGAATCGGCCGCTGGCGTTTTTGGGAACTTCGTTCAATGAACACTTGGACATCTCTGATGTTGTGCAAAGTTCGTTGGTCGAACCGTTGACGACGTTCATCGTTCCGGGGCAGTCGCAGTCGTCCGACGATGTCGCGGGACTGCTACAAGGATCCCAGGCCGGTGACTTGGTTGTCAGTTTTGCTCCCGTGGAAATCGTTGATGACGGCGAGTTGACATTTGCGACGACGTTGTACGCGACTCGCAGCGTTCAGTACGACGTCGATCTGGGTGTGAACGGTGACAACCTGGGACTGTCACTGAGCGACGTCGAGACTCGCACGGCCGAGTTTTCGCTGAAGTTTGAGCTTCAGTTCGGTGTCGAAGCGGGAACGGACGGCGAATTCTTTACCCGCATCGAGTCGCTGCAAACGTCCGTGACCGACACGACTCAGTTGGTCGCTGGTTCGCCCATGCCAGAGTTGGAAACGTTGACAGAAGACGTCACGTTTAGCTTGCTGATCAATGATGACACCACGATCACCGCGACTGTCCCCGCCAACACGGCTGGCAACCTGACGCCGCTGCCCGAGCGAATCACGGCGGCCTTGGCGACTCCACTGGCCGACGCCGGATTCTCCGATGCAATCGTTGGTTCGGATGATTCTGGACGGCTTGCTCTGCGAGCGATCTCCGCCGACGTTCGCAGTTTTGCGCTCGTCGATGCAGGCGGATTGGCCGCGTTGGGGTTTGCCGACGGCCAATCGTCTTCATCAAACTTCAACCCGACCTTCGACTATGGCTTAATCGCACTCGATAGCGACGACGCCGGTATCGCCATCACCGGCGTGATGGATGTCTTTGCCGACGATGGTGGCGATTCGAGGCTAAGCGCCGACGAACTCAACGCCGCACCTGTCCTGACCACCCAGGCACGACGTGGCGGTTCGCTGGAATCCAGGCTTCAGCCGTCCAGCGGCACAATCGTCGCTGGCAACCCCACGGCGCGAGCCAGCATCGCGCGTCTGTTCAGTGCCGGGCCATTGGCCGTGACACCCGATGGTTTTGACGAATTGGACCGTCTGCATGATCGCGTTAGCCAAACGCTGCGAGACGGCTTCGCAGCGATCACGCAATTCGGCGAGCGATTGGAAACTGAAACAGGACTGGGCAACGTCTTGCCGGCGCTCGACATCAGCTTCGCGGGCGCGACCGACCTGGACGCTCTGCTGCGAAGCAAGCTGCAAACCACGGTCGAGGATCTGCTTGCCGTCAACGATCGCCCGAGCTGGGAAGATGTTCGTGCTGCCTTGCAAAATCAAGGGCTGACCGTTTCGGAAGTCGACGAGACCGGCGACGCTGCCTCGTTTGACATTGGACTTCAGCAGACGGACACCACCCAAACGCGATTGACCAACGGCGACGCAGCCGAAGACGATGGCTTTGCGGCAACCGAAGACCAGCGTCCGGAACTGACCCTGCAAACCACCAGCAATTGGGCCTTTGAAGTGACCGTCGATCGCTCTGGCGAACAGTCGCCGCTGGAAGCCTTTGTGGTCGTGTTCGATCGTGCCGATCACGGGGCGGAAGTCACAACGGGCACGATTAGCTTTGACGCAAACGTGGGGCTGCTGGGTGTGACTGCGACCGGCACGCCGGCGATGGATGCGACGTTGTCGGCGACCATTGACAATGGTCAGTCGGTGACGGCGGCACAATTGATCAACCAACCGATCGCTACGCTCGTGGCGACCAGCGAGACGGGCCAACTCGATTTGGACCTGACGCTCGCGGCGACGCTGAGCGGCGTTCCCTTCACCGCGACAATGGGCTTGTCGCCGGGCGCGGTGTTTGGTGGACAGTCGGAACTGCAAGCGGTCGACTTCGGCCAAGTCGAGGACTTCGTCAACTTCACCGCCAACGAACTGTCGGGTGGCGTTTCGCAAATCGGGCGTTGGTTGGGCGACTTTGCCGAAGCGAAGCTGACCCGCGACATGCCGTTGGCTGCGGCGCGACAGGTGTCCGAATTGCTAGATCTGCGTGGCGTGTTTGAAAGTCAGATCGCATCGCTGCTAAGCAATGACGAAGGCCAACTGAACTTTGGAACGATTCAGGAACTTGATGCGCTGACGGATTTCATTTCAAACCCGAACTATGACCAGGCCAGCAACGAACTGACGTTTACTGTTTCGTTCGATGGCGTGCCGGAGTTCGCTGATCTGGAAATCCTGAGCCCCGAGTTTGACTTTGATTTTGAGATCGGCGATTTCAAAGCACTGACCGCCGACGGTTCCTTCACGCTGTCGCCGTCGGTATTCGGCGAATTCGTGCTGGGCATCGACTTGACTCCGATCGGCGCGGGCAGCGAAGCGATTGACATCGATGGATCCACGCTGTTGTCGGAATTGAATGACGGGATGGGCGTCCAGGATATCAATGACAACAATCCCGACATCGTGATCACGCAGCGAGACGGTACCAGCCACGTCATCACGTTTGATGGCGTGACGACCGTGGACGATGTGATTGCAGCGATCAATGTCGCCACTCCGGTCGCGCTGACCGCGGCGCTCTATGATCAAAACGGGGATCAAAACGGGATCGTCACCGGCATCCGGCTGACCGACAACAGCGTTGGCGACACGGTGTTTGCCGTCGATGGCGTTGACGGTTCGCTGGCCGGGTTCGGGCTGGGGATTTTGGGGGAAACCGATGATACCAACGTTGATGACGGCCGCGCGACGATCAATGGCGGCGCGCTGCACGGTGACACGCCTGCCCACCACTTGTTCGTCGAAGAGATCGCCGGCCGGCCCATCGCTGGTGGAAAGATCGAACTGACTAGCGGCGAGTTTTCGGCAACCGCGAATCTGGGCATCACCGAAGTCGAGATCACCGGCGCGAGCATCCTGGGTGCCGCCGCAGCAGCGGGTCTGGGCGACGTGCCAAGCTTCGTGCAAGCGGACGTCGGATTGCCCAAGCCAAGAATGACCGTGGCGGAGTTGTTCGACTCTCTGCGCGACAACGTTGACGAAGCGACCAAGGTGGTCGCCGACTTCACTGGATCCATCCAAGTCGAATTTCCGACCAGCTTTTTGAATGTTGGCAACTCGCAGTCAGTGGATGACGCCGCATTCGTTGCCACGATCAACGAGTTCGGTGACGACTTGGTGGCCGATGTTTCCGGGGATATCGATTCGGTGCTGGCACAGCTAGGCGAAATCGATGCCGGTGAAATTCTGGACGGCTTGAAGGACGGCCTTACGGACCTGTTGAACTTTGATGGTCTGAAACTGCCGATCCTGAACATCGAATTGCCCGATGCCGCGGGCTTGCAAACTCTGTTAGCCGATGTGACCGCCGCGATCGACACGATTGGTTCGGCGACGTTGGACGTGCTGTCCGATGGCATTCAACGACTCGCCAACCTGGATCCGGCGCGGCCAGAAATCGATTTCCCCGAGATCGAGATTTCGCTGCCCGATCTGTTCGGGTTCTTCGATCACGCACAAGAGATGGCACCGGAGGAAGGTTCTGGCGACACGTTCTCGCTGCCGGACTTTGAATCACTGATCCGAGACCTGTTTGACTTTGAAGTCGATCTTCCCGATGTGGAAATCCCGCCGGAAGAATTCGGCGTCTTCTTGGACGGTGTCGTCACGATTCTAGATCAATTGCAACTGTCCGGGCCGGGCAGCTTGCAGGGACTGGAAGCCAAACTGGAAGAAGCGATCGGATTGGGTGAGGAAGGTGTGACGCTGCAGATCGTCACGGACAATCCCAATGCCAGTTCGACGAGCGCGGTCGAAGTTCGTTTCGATTTGAATCTGTCCGACATGATTGAAGCCAACTATCCGATCAACATCGACTTGGCGGATCTTGGCGTTGACATTCCTGGCGTGGGCGATCTGATCGACGTCGGCGGTTCGGCCAGCGTGCGGCTTAGCGCCGGTGTCGCGGCCAACTTGGCCCTGGGTTTGGAAATTGCGTCGGGCGAATCGGTCACCGTGACGCCTTTCTTGTACACAGGGGCCGATGGAACGGCGCTGACATTGACCGCGGGTGCCGTCGCCGATGACATCGACTTCGAGGCGTCGGTCGGACCGCTGGGGATCGCGATCGTGGATGGCGTTGCGGGCGTGACCGGGAATGATACGGCGCAGGATGCATCGTTCATCGTGTCGCTGGACGATGGCACTCCGGGTGATGGTCGGTATTTGTTCGATAACACGATTGACTTCGGCATCACGGCCGACGGACAACTTTCGGCCAGCCTGCCGATTGAATTTCCAACAGGTTCGGCGCTCGAAACCTTAGACTTGTCCGTCGATTTTGATGCGCAGACGGCCCAGCAGCTTCGAGACGGCTTTGCGATCACGTCCAACTTTGCTGACGTGCAGACGGCACTTCAAAACCAGATCGATAGCTTCGGCGATGACATCTCCGGCAACCTGCTGGCGCTGGTCGGTGGTTGGGAAGGTGCGTTCGATCTGCTGACCGATGCCATGCGAGGCGACGTGCTGGGCGTGCCGCTGCCGATCATCGGCGAAGCGCTGGCCGACGAAGCGGACTTCCTGCAAGAGATCAAACAGTCGGTGCTGGACAACCTTCAGAGTTTTGAAACGCTGGGCGTCTCGATCGTTCAGACCGAGATTTTCAACGCGCTCGGGCCGGGCGGCTTGGACTTGCTGGATGTTTTGACCGGCGACGGCACGCTGGCCCAGCACTACGTGTTGGCGGACACCAGTGATTCGGGAAGCGTCGATTTTGACATTCGTATCGCAAAAGCAGCCGAGCCGATCGAAGTGAACCCCGACTTTGATTTGGGGCTGCCCGGATTGAATTTTGACCTGGACGCAGACGTGGTTCTGGATTTCGGATTTGCATTTGATCTTGGATTTGGCGTCAGCCTGGACGAAGGCTTTTACTTTGATACCGACGACACAAATCTGGTGGTGTCCTTCGACGCTGCGGTGCCCAACCTTGACGCGTCCGGTCAGTTGGCTTTCCTTGGGGTTCAGGCGACCAGTGGTATCGGTGACGATGGACTCCCCCAAACGCGATTCAGCGGGGCGTTCGACGTCACGCTGAACGATCCAACTGCCGCACCCAATAGTGCTGATGCCAAGCGTTTGACGCTAAGCGAAATGTTTGCCAGCGATCTCTCCGATGTCGTGCAACATCAACTCAATGCCAACGCGCAAGCCAACTTGCATTTGGTGGCATCGATCGGCAACCCTGATGTCTTACCCAGTATCCGCACGGACCTAATCGTTGATTGGGGATTCGGTGATGGCATCGATTCTGGGACTCCGCTTAGCGTTGAATTCACCGAAGTTGAAATGAACATTGGCGAGTTCTTCGCTGGGTTTGCTGGCGATGTCTTGGGCCGAGTCCAGGACGTACTTGAACCGGTTCAGCCAGTGATCGATGTGCTGACCACTCGCCTGCCCGTGATCAGTGATTTTGGTGGGTCCGATGTGACGCTGGTGGATCTAGCCAGAATGTTTGGCCGCGCCGATGTGGCAGACTTCCTGCAATCGATCGTCGATGTCAACGACCTGATCAATAGTTTGCCGGACCCCAGCAGTTTCGATGAAACCAACACCTGGGTATCACTGGGTGGATTTGCCGTCGACGCCAGTGCTTTGGGCGGGTTTGATCCGGCCGCCGATCCCGATGCCCCTGTGATGATCAAGGAATTGAAGCTCCCAGAAATCCCGAATCCACAAGACATCTTGGGGCAAGTCGGAACCGGATCGACTCCTGGCGGAGGCTTCAAAAACAATTTGGCGGGCGCGAAAGGCGAATTGTCGTTCCCTCTGCTTGAAAGCCCAACCACTGCCTTCAATTTGCTGATCGGACGTGACGTCGACTTGTTCTTGTACGACGCACCGGCCCTTGGCATCGACTTCTCGTACAACCAAAGTTTTCCAACACCGATTCCTGGATTGTTTGCGGAGATCGGCGGACGCATTGCCGCGGTCGCCGATTTTGCATTCGGCTTTGATACGTCCGGAATCTCACAGTTTTCGGAAACTGGATTCCTTCCCGACATCTTCGACGGGTTTTTCGTCAGCGATCGTGCCAACCCCGATGGCACCGGTGCGGATGTGGCCGAAGCCTACTTGCGTGGCAGTTTGACCGCGGGTGGAAAGATCGATGTGTTGATCGCGGCCGCAGGCGTTCGCGGAGGCATCTTTGCCGAGGTTGATTTCAATCTGAATGACCCCGATCGAGATGGTCGAGTCCGTGCGGGCGAGATCGCAGAGAATTTTGCGTTGGGTCCGATTCACGTGTTCGATGTCGATGGCCGAGTCGACGCGGGAGTGAATGGCTTTTACCGCGTCCTGTTCTTTGAAGACGAGTTTGAAATCGCTCGAGTGAATCTGCTGAACTTTGACATCGCTCGCCCCACCGGTGCTGAACTTCCGGCACTGGCGACCCAGTCCGCCGGCGGCGAACTGACGATCCCGTTCACCAGCGGCGATGACGACTATTCGATCATCCCGGGACAAACCGCCGGTTCGATCATCGTGCAAGGGCAAGGCCGACAATCAGGCGAATTCCTGAACGTCACCAGCATCGTTGGTAACTCGGGATCCGGCGATGACATCGTCACGATCTCGCCAAAGATCTTTGTGCCGGTCACCATCTCCGGTGGTGCGGGCAACGACCAACTCAGCGCCGGCGGCGGACCGACCGCGTTTAACGGTGGCACCGGCGACGACCGACTGACGGGCGGACTTGGCGAAGACAATTTAGATGGTGGCGATGGCAACGACGTGATCATTGGCGGCGCAGGCGTCGACCAGCTTTCAGGCGGTGCGGGTGATGACTACATCGATGGTGGTCGCGGCGCTGACTTGATCAGTGGGGGAGACGGCAACGATCAACTCTTTGGCGGATTCGATGCCGATGTCATCGATGGCGACGCGGGCGATGATGTGATCGAAGGCGGACGCGGCGGTGACGTGATCCGCGGCGGCGCGGGCGACGACCGTGTCTCGGGCGGTCGCGGGGATGACTCGATCGAAGGTGGGCTAGGCAGCGATGAACTCGACGGTGATGAAGGTAGTGACTTCATCGATGGCGGTGACGGATCCGATCGTGTTCGCGGCGGTGAGCGAAACGATGTGCTCCGCGGCGGCGAGGGCGATGATGAAATCGATGGCGGCAGCGGCGATGATGAAATCCGGGGTGGATCGGGTGACGATTTGCTACGCGGTGGCGTCGGTCGTGATGATCTGTTCGGCGACGACGGTGACGATCTTATCTACGCCGTCGATGATGCAAGCGGCAACGAAACCATCGGCGGATTCATCGACGCGGGAGCTGGCAATGATGTTGTCTATGGTTCTTTTGGCGACGACGTGATCGTCGGCGGATTGGGGGACGACGAACTTCACGGCTTGGACGGCAGCGATTTGATTTGGGGCGGCTTGGCCGCGTACGCGTCGTCGAACTTTGACATCAGCAATCCAAATTTGTTTGAGTTGCCACCGAGGTTTGTAGAAGCGTCGAACCTGGACAACAGCGACTACAGCCCGACCATCCTGGTCACTCCCAGAGTGGTTTCGGGCTTTAGTGTGCCGGGCAATGTGCCTGATGGCGATGACTTGATCGATGGCGGTGCGGGGACGGATTTCCTGTTCGGCGGCAGCGATGCTGACACGATTTTCGGTGGCGAAGATGCCGATTACATCGACGGCGGATCAGGCGACGACGGAAACCTATTTGGCGATGCCGGCGATGACGTCATCCGCGGTGGCAGCGGCGCGGACGTCATTCGCGGCGGTACCGGGATCGATCAAATCTACGGCGATGCGGGCCGGGATTTGTTGCGAGGCGATTCTGGCGGCGCGGGCCAACGTCTGTTCGGCGGCGATGACGTGGACACGTTATACGCGTGGAACGACGCGACAAGTGGAAGCACCGGAGAAGCCCTGTTCGGCGGTGCGGGTGGCGACTTCTTGTACGGTGCAGGTGCCAACGCATTCCTATTCGGCGAATCCGGGCCTGACTACTTGGTCGGTGGTCTCGGCGACGATGTGCTCGATGGCGGCGGAGGCCAGGACCAACTTTACGGCGGTGAAGGCGATGACGAACTACGCGGCGGCGCGGACGGAGACTGGCTGGAAGGCCAACTCGGCAGCGACACGCTTGTCGGCGGCGGCGG
Source organism: Rubripirellula obstinata (assembly GCF_001642955.1). Classification (GTDB taxonomy): domain Bacteria; phylum Planctomycetota; class Planctomycetia; order Pirellulales; family Pirellulaceae; genus Rubripirellula; species Rubripirellula obstinata. The sequence continues at coordinate 41,835 of NZ_LWSK01000025.1, forward strand.
CATCGACTTCTTGATTCTGGATGTCGGCGCACAACACGCCAGCGGCGATCAAGAAAGTTTCGACGGCCACGGCGACGGCACGCCCGATGACAACGCGACCGACGTGTTGCTGGTCAACGGCACAAAGGGCAACGACACGATCACCCTCAGCGCAACACCTCTCCCGCTTGCGGGAGAGGTCGGGCTCTCAGGCCCGGGAGAGGGTTTGCGAGTCATCTTTGACACCCCAAACCACACTCAAACGATCAACGCCACCTGGCAATCCACCGACGGCCCGCTGATCGAACAATTCCGCGTCTCCACCGGCAACGGCAATGACACCATCACCTTCGATCCATCCCTGGACCTATCAGAACTTTCCGAACGCAGCCGTGACTTCGTCACCGTCGTCGAAGCCGGCCCGGGCAACGACACGATCATCGGCTCCGGTGCAAGAGATCGCATTGACGGCGGACGCGGCAGCGACACCATCTTCGGCAACGGAGGCGATGACCGACTGTGGGGCGACCAAGGCCCCGGCGACGGCAGCAGCAATGACGTCGACACGATCTACGCGGGACAAGGCAACGATGACGTGCTGGGCGGACAGGGAACGAATCGATTGTACGCGTGGTCGAGCGATCCCACAGCCTCAGCGCCGTTTGGCATCTTCAACAACAACGGCCAACTCGAAGACACAGGCCTAAATCGCATCATCGGCGGTCCTGGCGAGGACCACCTGTACGGCGGCACGGGACTGGATTTGCTCTACGGTGGTGAAGGTGACAATACGCTCTATTCACGAACCGGATCGAAGATGGAAGATCTGGACGCGGGTGCCGGCGACGTTGACTGGAAAGATTACGCTCGCCAGAACGACCAGGTTTGGTACGTCGGCGGCAGCAATCGCGACGACCAAATCAACTTGGAATACGTGACCGAAATCGGTTTTGCCCAAGACCACCACTTGATCACGCGGTTGACCCGCAACGTGTCAGATAACGGTACGCCGGACGAGTTCTTTACACTATCGGCAAGTGTTCGATTGGATTTTGCTGCCACCGACAACAACGGGGTTTTGATCTGGGATCCCGATGACGTCTTCGCGGACAACCGTTTGATCCAAGACGATGATCCGATTGCTCGCGCCGAAGCACTCAACACCACCTTCAGCGACGCCGAGGCGCTGAGCCGATTGTTGCCACCCGAAGATGACTTCCGCGCCATCATCATCGACGCACTCGATGGCGACGACGTGATCAACGTCGGTCCCACGGTGCAAAAGACTGTTTGGGTCGACGCGGGTGCCGGTGATGATACGGTGTTGATCTCGTCAGGCAATGCGATCCTGATTGACCAAACCGACTTGATCGGATCCCGCAACAACTCAATCGATCATCCTTTTGATCTGGCTTCACCAGCGGCGATCTCCGGTGAAGAAGTAGACATTTCCGATTACGTTCTGCAAGAAGACGCAACGTTCACGCTGATCGTTGATCAGTTGGAACAGCACATCACGGTGACGGTCGATTCCGGCACGACGATCGAGAATGAATCGTTGCTGGATCTGGCCGCGGACATCAACCTGGCATTGCGTCAGGCTGGTGCAGAAGGTTTGGCAGTCGCAAGCGTTTCAGGAGACATCATTGTGCTCTCGGGAATGACGGCTGATCCCACGTCGCGGTTGGCAATCAACGCCCACCCCGAAGACCCTGCCGTCACCCAATGGAAGTTACCCAGCAACGCGTCGGCCAGCGTCTCATCGATTTTGTCGTCGTCGGTCCGATACACCGGGCTGACAATTGACAATCCGTCGGATATCGACTTCTATCGCTTCACCACTTCGACAGCGATTGGTGACCCGAATATTGAATCGATCATTTTGGTCGACAGTCTGAGACGCGACGATGGAATGACGTTGGCCGTGTTCGTCGAAGGTGAATCAGAACCCGTCGACCCGATTGATGCGGCACAGGGAAGCTATTCGCTGCTCGCCGACACGACTTACGTCATACGAGTCGCATCGGATGCGACGCCGACCGTCTACGATCTGACGATCGACTTGGCCGCAGGTAGCGCGGCCTTGCCGGTGGATTATGCAACGAAAATTGAATTTGAACGACGTGACGTCATCTTTGGTGGTGACGGCAATGATGTCTTGCAAGGCGGTCCCGGTGAAGATTTCATCTTTGGCGGTGCTGGAAACGACGTGCTGACTGGCGGCAGCGACCGAGGAGCCAGTGATTTGTTGTTCGGCGAAGACGGCGATGACACCTTTCAAACGATTCCCGATTTCTTGCCAACGCTTACAGGAACTACCACAACCTATTTGCCAACGCAGAGTGATCGTTTCGCGGGTGGGGAAGGCGATGATCGTGTCGTATTCCTCGGTGGCGACCTGGACAATGACCAGCAACCCATCAACGACTTAGCGGCGGTGCGGTTCAATCGATTGTTGCAGCGCTATGAAATTTCAACTTTGGTTTGGGACACCGCGGGACAGTCGTTCGCTGCGTCGGATGATCCAGATTCAACAACCAGCCTTCTTCGCGGGTATCATTTCTTTACCGCGTTGGGCGTTGATCAGATGCAGGTTGATCTGGGTGCTGGAGATGACACGTGGCATGCGGACGGTGAGTCGTCTTATGTTTTTCCCGGCGATCAAACGGGTGCGACTTGGGGTATCAATGAAGGCGATGTTCAATCAGGTGCTCGCATTTTCGATCAGATCGAGGTGTTGGGCGGCGCGGGCAATGATCAACTGTTTGGCGGCAGTGTTTCGGAACGGTTCGATGGCGGCACCGGGTCGGACTTCATCTCTGGCGGACTCGGCGACGACCAAATCGCTGGCGGTGAGGGCGACGATGTGTTGTTGGGTGGATCAGGCATCGCGCCGGATGACTTGGAATTTGTGTCGCGATCGTTTGGTGCTAGCGTCAACGACACGTATGTGTTTTCCGCCGAACTGACGCCGCTGTTACAGATTGGCATTCCTCAGCATTTGAATTTTCATCAGGGCGACACCGTCGACTGGTACGCCGTTTCGCCGGGAACGCTGCCACAGTTTGACGACCGGCCAATCGCGCCGGTGACCGCTGACATGATTCGTGTTGTGGACGTGGACAATGGCGAAGACGTGCGTTTCACTTTGTTCGATGCCGAAGTGACTGGCATTGGCGATGAGTTGTTGCTGGTGCCGGTCGAAGACCCGATTGCCAATCCGCAGAACTTCTTGATTCGCGTTGACAACCAACTGGAAAGTGAAAGCAAACTACAAACCGCTTCGCGGCAATACCGAGTTGAGCTACTGGAACCGTTCACGTTGGCCGATGGAGGCGCGGGAGACGAAGTGGTTGACCCCGGCGATGACAGTAGCGTGGATCGCCAGTTCGCGGCTGCCCGATTGGCCACTCCGGTCGTGCCTTCACCACCCAGCACCGATCCGCCCGGTTTGGATCTGCGTTCTCCGACACGCTTGCGGGATGCGGTCACGATCGAAGGCACTGCGGAGGGCGACCGGCTTAGCGGTGCAAGATCGATTGGCGACGTCAATGGTGACGGCATTGAAGACGTTGTGATCGAAGGCGTTTCGGCCAGTTACGTCTACTTTGGCCCGTTCGACTTGGATGGCATCCAGTCGGTCGAGCAGTTTGCGAACCTGATCATTCGCGGTCGCACGGTGGCCGGCGGCAGCGGCGACTTGACCGGCGACGGCGTCGATGACCTCGTGTTGATTCGGCGCGGGTTTGATGAAGCAAATCCAAATGCGCCCGTCATGGAGATCTACAGTGGGGGCTTTGGGGTCGATCGCGAACTGGACGTCAACTCTGCCATTTACCAAACGGCGCTCAACGGTGAGAACGATGACGCAGCGAACATTGAGTTAATCGACTGGGATGGCGACGGGCTTTCTGAGCTGTTGGTTTCGTTCGACCCCGAATGGTTAGGTTTTCGCGGCTACATCGTGGGCTTTGACCCGGACGCGAGCGAGTCCGAAGAACTGATCGCCAGCGTGAAACTGCTTTCATTGCGGACCGACGAATTGACAGCGCCCGTTGGCACGACCGTCAATCCTGACGCACCAGTGACAACTCGGCTGATTGGCGATGTCAACGGCGACGGAAAAGACGACATCGCTTTGGTTTCGCCCCACTTGTTCACTCGCAACTCGGACGGAATGCCGATCGGTCAAACCTTTGTCGTTCTGGGAGGAACGGTTGATATTAGCAATCCCTCTTCGCCCAACATCAATGCGACCATCGATAGTGGCGTCGTCATCAGCGGCACGGCACTGGGGCAAGACATCTTTCCGCTTGGTGACATCAACCGAGACGGCTACGACGACTTTGCCATTTCTCGCACGCTGGAAGGCACCGGAGAATTGGAAGGCGGCCTGCTGATCTATCACGGCACGGCCGACTTTGTTGCCGACCCAGCACCGCCCATTGAGTTAACCGATTCCTACGATGATGCGGCTTACCGAGTGTCGCGCCAGGGAGTCAGCGACTTGGCAGCCGGAACCGCGCTCACGGGTCCCATCTTCGCCGCCGCGGGCGACTTCTTCGGGGCGCGGCGTGCCGATCTCGTTGTGGGCATTCCGAGTCAATCGACTTTGAATCTAACCTCCGGCGTTGTGCTTCAAATGGATCGACGTGGCCAAGTTGGAATCATCGATGATATCCACGGGGTGGGGCGTTTTTACAGCATTACGGGTGCAGGTCCGATACCCTTGGACGTGCAGTTGACTCCACTGACGGGTTCCACGTCGTCAGATTTGGCTGGGTCCATCGCTCGCGGACCACTTTCGGATCTTAATGGTGATGGTTTGCCGGACTTGTTCATCGGTGCCGCCGGCTTCGATGGTCTACGAGACGGGGTTCAGGTCGATGCGGGACGCGTCTACTTTATCCCGGGTCAGCCACCGTCGTTTTTGCCAAATCTGTCGACTGAAATCACCGTACTGGAAAACGATGGCGGTCGAATGATCGATCGTGGCTCTGATATGCCAGAAGTATTCGGCTCGTCTGGCAGCCAGGACGATCCCTACTTCCTGCGCGTCGGTCGTTCTTCTTGGTTCCAGTTTACGACAGCGGGCGATGGTGGGGCATCGTCGAACCAAGCCGACCACATTCGAATTGAAATGTTGTCGGGCGAAGCGGATCGAAACAACAGTCCGATTCTTGGCGATTTGATCACGGCCGATGGTGAAGTGATCAGCCAGAATCAGCGGATTACCGATCTAAGAAATCTAAAAGCCGGAACCTATTTCTTTCGCGTTCATCGTAGGAACCAGTTCAGTCCAAGAACCGAACTTGAATTTCAAATTCAGTTCGATGCACCCACGTTGGGCAATTCACATCCATCCACCGATCGCGATCGGATCGATGGCGGACCGGGCAAGGATCAATTGATCGGCGGCGCGGGATTGGACGTGCTGTTTGGCGATGATGGCCGGGACCGATTCCAAGCCGAAACGATTGAGATTTTTGATCTGGATCGTGCCGATGGCGAGTCGTTCACAATCGACCCAATCCGCAGCAACGAAATCATTGTCGGATCCGATCAGGTGGTCTTGGATGGACCGTCGATCGACCACCATTTACGAGTCGGCATCGCACGTGCGCTTGGGCACGTCATCACAATGCGTCCAGACGGAGTCGAAGTCGCCAGGGAGCCGATTCTCGCCAGCGAGATGGCTCAATTGGAGCGGTTGGATTTGTCGGGTATGCAGATCGCTGATCTCAGCGGTTTAGAATTTGCCATCAACTTGCGTGTGTTGGACCTTAGCGACAATGAAATCACGGACTTGCCATCGGTCGAAGACTATCCCTACCTGCAAACATTAACACTCAGTAGCAACCGGATCACCGACCTGTATGAAATTGCCGGCGCCAGCGTCGTCGACAATATCGATGCTGGTTTCAGCGAAGTGTCCGGTGTTTGGCAAAGTCAGGTGCGAATCAGCGATGATGCCAACTTGGGTGGCTACCGATTTACCGACACCGACGGTGGAGTCGCGGATTTCGAGCTAAATGTTCCACTTGGCGAGAGCGTCGAATTGCTGGCGACTTGGCCGATCCTTGGCGAGAACGCCGCAACCGATGCGGCTTTCAGCGTCTATGACGGTGACAACTTGATTGCGACCATTCCCGTTTTGCAGACGATTGCCCCCGATGATTCGGGAGGTGTTCCGGGATGGCTTTCGCTCGGCCAATTCACCTTTGAGACCGATTCTGCGCGGCTACAGCTATCGGCCACCAACGGGATAGTCGTCGCCGATGCAGTGATGTTGATTGCAGGCACGCCCGCGACGGCGAACCTGACGACGTTGAACTTGGAAGACAATCCGCTGGATGATCTTTCACGTCAAGCATTGATTCCCATCGTCGAGTTTGCTGGCATCGCGGTGACGGTTTCCGCGCCAACTGCCGATTTCGTGATTGAGCCCATTGCCGATCAACTCGTCAGGCATGGCAGTCTAGCGCTGGACGATCAAGTTGCGGTGTTGCCCGCTTCGGTTCTTGATGGTGCCGGTTCGTTCTTGATCGAATTTTGGTACCAAATCGATCAGGCGAGTGACCAGACGGTGGTTTCATCGGTGAACCAATTCGGAAACGACGATTTGCTGATCCAGTTTACCGATTTCGGTCAATCGCTGTTGGTCGATGTTGAGTCCACCGATCGTCAATACAGCCTTCCGGCCAGCGTCCAGCCCGGCACATGGCATCATTATGCGATTGAGCGGAACGTTGGTGACTTTCAAATCAACGTCTATGTCGATGGTACTTTGATACCAACAGATCGATTCTCAATTTTTTCGATTGGCAACCTTGATGTGGGCGATCGCGCCCTGGTCATCGGGCAAGAACAAACCGCAGTCAACGGTGGATACGTTTCCGGCACGGCAGCGATCGGTAAGATCGACGAACTGAGATTCTGGGATCCGTTTTGGGAGACCGGCGGGCCGACGATCCAGGAACACTTGGCGGCCAACCGCCATCGCACGGTGCCGCGCGATTCACCCGGACTTCGTGCCGCGTATCGCTTTGACGATCAATCCACCGTCTTTGCAGTCGATGCTTCGATCAATGGGCGCGATGCTGTCTTGGGAGATCCGACCGGCGGCGCTGGCGACCAGCGAAATGCGCCGACGCGATCTTCATCGGCTCCCGTTCATTCAGTTTTGAATGTCGATCTAACCACCGGTGCTGACTACTACACCGCCAACAGTTCCAATCCGGACGTCATCACCAACGTGGCCGGCAATCAATTGCAGTTGGAATACCGCGCCGACCAAACCGATGATTCGGTGATTACGGTCGCAGCATTTGGAATTGACGGACAACAAACACGCACCGGGTTCAACTTGCACGTCGATACTTCTGCCAGTGGAGCTTTTGATCCTGATCAGGCGAGTGAGCTGACGTTTACCCGTAATGGCAGTTTGCAATCCTTCTTCAACACTTACGGCGATCGGCTACAGCAAACACCCAATGTCGAGCTGGATTTTTCAAGCAATGCATCGATTAGCGGTTTTTCCTTTTCCGGCCTGGAAGACGTGCTAGTTGTCCAGAGGGGTGTGGAATCTCAGGACATCGTCGAAATCACGTTCAAGGCGGATCCAGGTTACGAGGTCGCTTTACACGGGCTGGAGTTGGGGAACGCGGCTAACTTTTCGTTTACCATTCCGCGGTTGGAAGTCTTCAATCAAGATGACACAAGTCTGTGGCTTCAATCAAATCGTCAAATTAGCGGTACAAACGTAGCCCACCAGGATCTCAATTTTCCGCAAACAGTTTTTGGCGATGAGCTGACTCTTGTTTTTGAACCGGGTACGGTCTTCGTCGGCCTTGACAATGTTCGCTTCAGCCAACGAGCCAAGTCGCTATCTTCTTCCTATCACCACGGTCAGGTTTTCGATGACGCCAACGACGATGGCCAGCAGCAGCCAAGCGAAGTGGGGCTGCCCGGCACAACGGTCATTCTTCGCGATCAATCCAACAATGTGATCGCTAGCAGCATCACAGATTCATCCGGGTTTTACCGTTTGATTGGCACCCCAGCATTGGACGTCCGCCGAGTCGAGGTCCTTGCACCGGATAACTGGTCGCTGACCACGGCGAGCTCGATCGCGTTGCAACTTGAACCGGTGCTTCCCGTTTTGCAGTCCACCGATTTTGACTTCCAGTACGAATTCGATGTCAACCCAACGAGCGTGGATTTGGATGAGAATGGCAGCAATGACTGGGACGCCAATCCCAGCGGTTCCCTGACGGTTAGCGAAGGTCTGCTGACGACCGATCCCGGTGAAACCTTGACCGCCAATCTTCGTGAGACCACTTCATGGCAAACCTATGCACCGACGCTGGAGACCGGATTCACGGTTGAGCTTTCCGCTGCGGTTCTTTCGCAAGGAACCGGACCCAGTGCTAGACGAGGTGCCTTCCAGGTGGTGGTCTCGGCCGGTGGAACTTCGACAAGTGCCGCACTGTTGTTGTCTGAGAATTCGGTCGGCTGGCGAAATGATCCAGCAGCGCTTGGCGTCTTTGATGATCAGGATCAACAACACGTTTACCGCATCGTTCAGACACCCGGGGCGGATGAGTTTTACGTGTGGCGCGATAATGTCCTGCTCAATCCAGGTGGACTGCCGCTTTCATCGGGTGTTCAGAACATAACAGAAGCCCAAATCTATCTCGGCGATGGCAGCAGCACGATCTCTGGCACGACCGCTGTCGATTATTTGCGATTCACCCGCGGTGCGTTCTTACCCGAGACTGCGGAAATAAATTTTGGACTGAGTCAGCCGGTTCGTATCGGTGACGACCGAATCGTGTCCACTGGAACGCCGCAAGTCATCAACGTGCAATCCGAAATCGCGGGTCTTAACTGGACCTGGACGATCGATGGCATCGCAGCCGAACCGGCGTCGGATAATACGTCGCTGAACTTCACGCCTGCGGTCGAAGGTGACATCGTGATCGGTGTGACGGCCACGACGCCGGGCGGAACGTTGTACTCCGACCAGATTTTGGTGCGAGCATCTGACACACCAGCTCAACCTCTGATCTCGCTTTCGCCCAATCAGGGTTCCGCACCGCTGGCCAGTTTCAATACTGGTATTCACGAAGGCGAATCGTTCACAATTTTCGCGGATCTATCAGCTATGGGACTCGAAAACACAGCGGTTGACTATCAGTGGACGTTGATCGATTCGGCAGGAAACACGGTCGACCAACAGTCCGGATCAAGCCTTGTGCCGGATTGGGAATTGACCATCGGCGACGATGGAGAATACGAAGTTACGTTGACGGTCACTAACGGAACCAGCCAAACCACCTCCTCGCCGCTGCCGATTGCCGTAGACAATGTTGCACCGGTACTGTCCCTGCCTGCCACGCCTTCGGTACTCGGAGATTCGCCGCTGACTTTCTCGGGCAGCTTTACCGATCCTGGGGATGATGTTTGGTTGGCGACGGCGGATTTTGGGGATGGGAATCGGCGGCCTGTGGTTTTGGAAGAGGACAAGACGTTTTCGATTGAACACGAATTTGATCAGCCCGGTGTCTATCGGGTGTCGGTGACGGTTGACGACCAGGACGGCGGGAAGACCTCGCGGACTTTCCGCGTGGCTTACGATCCGTTCGCGCCGACGATGGTCAATGCGGCGGGACGGATCAACGAGAGTGCTGACGCTTCGCAGGGAGCGGTGTTTGTGTCGCGTTTGGATGTCGATGACAGGACCGATGACGATCGGCATGTCTTTGAATTGATCGCGGGCGAAGGTTCGACCAACAACGATCTGTTTGAAATCCAAAACGGTTCGATCTTTTGGATCGGTGACGAAACCGTGGACTCCGAAACCACACCATCGTACCAAGTTCGCGTTCGCGTGACGGATTCGGCAGGCAATGTTTTGGAACAGGCGTTGGAAATCGAAGTCAACGATGCCAACTACGTCAAAGATGTTCGCATCGGAACAGCGGGCTCCCAAGGCAGCGCTCAGCGGTCCAGGATTGACCAAGTCGAAGTCGTGATTGATGGCGAGGTGCAATTGTCGCCCGGTGCATTCAAGGTGGAACGAATCGGAGCATCGGCGGGAACAGTGGAAACGGTTGTCAGTTCGCGAACCGTCGATGGTGATACGGTCGTCACGATTACCTTTGTCAACGAATCGGATCCCGGTGAATCGGTATCACTCGTTGACGGCAACTATCGTTTGTTGATCGACGCCACCACGCTTCGCCGCGATGGCAACCGAGTCCAGTTGGACGGCGATGGTGACGGAAACACGGGTGACGATTTCGTCTTCGGTGAAATCGCCAGCGACGGTTTCTTCTCGTTGTACGCCGACACCGATGGCGACGGCAGGGTGGGACTTTCCGACTTTGCCACGTTCCGAAGTGCCTTTGGGACGTCAGATCGAGACGCGGGCTTCTTGGACTATTTGGATGCCAACAGCGACGGCACGATCGGCTTAGCCGACTTCGCCGCCTTCCGAAGCAGCTTTGGAAACGAGCGTCCCAATGATCTGGGCCAATAGAGAATGCGGCCAATGATGCTGCATTATCGTTCCGATGCTTACTTCCGCGTGCGGTCAGCATGTCGGGGACGAATTCGGCTCAAGTTATAGAAGGATACAGAGTCAAGCAAAAACTCAGTGCGAGGAATTGGCTGGCGAAAGTTTTTATCAAGAGAAGATTTTGGCAAAACCATGAAGGGGCAAAACGATGGCAAGCTGTATGCCGTTAAAAATGTCGCACCATCTTCGTGTTTTTTTGGCACTTCTCGGTGAACGCCACCCTTTAGGTTTCTGCCAAAGCACCGGACGAGAAATCGGGTCGCGGCCGTCAGTCTTCAACCAAGAAAAAAGCCGAGAAGAAAACGTTCGGCAGCAAGATCTTTGCGAGTCACGAATTCGGCTATCGGCGAATCACGATCGAGCGACCACTGCGTCTTTCGGTCCAGTTCTCAGGCGTCCGAATCGCCACGCTCCGCTTTGAACCCGGCAAGCTCAACGCGGCGATGCAGAAGGTCTACGAACAATTCCCGGAAGCCTTTCCCGATTCTGGCTCCCCTCGCCCCGCTTCGGGGAGAGGGGCTGGGGGTGAGGGGCCATCGAGCGCCACCTACGGCGATCTCTCCACCGTCGAAGCCGAAATCCGAGCCATGGTCAAAGCCGACTTTGCCGACCTCAAAGAAAAACAAATCAAAGATCTCCTCGACCCCAAAACATGGACGGCCCAAAAAGAGCTGCTCGACAATGCCATCAAGCTGCAAGCCGCGATCGGAGAAAACCAGCACGACGACTTCAACGAGTTCGAGGCCACGCTGAAGCAAGCGATCAAGGACGCCGATGTCGAGTTAGACGCGAAGCAGAAAAAGCAAATCATCGCCGCCGTCAGTTGGACCAACCCCGACGCCGAGCCGGTGATCAAAAAAGTCATTAGCCGTTTGGGCGCTAGCCCCGGCTCCAAGAGCAATGGCAAACCGACCCAACCCGATCCAACCTACGGAACGTTCGAGTACAAAAACCAGATCGTCCAGTTCCAGCCCGACAGCGACTTGCGAGACAACGAAGACGTGCCGTTAACCGAAGGCACCGCACGCGGCGCAAACGTGGACGCGGTCAATGAAGCGTATTTTCACAAAGAAGTCGCCCCCCACGTCCCCGACGCCTGGATCGACAAAGGGAAATGTGACGCCAAGGACGGCGGGGTCGGCATCGTCGGCTACGAGATCCCATTCAACCGACATTTCTACGAGTACCAGCCCCCGAGGCCACTGCAAGAGATCGACGCCGAGTTGGATGAACTAAGCAGCGAGATCATGCAGATGCTGCAGGAGGTTCACTCGTGAGTGAGTCACGATTCAAACCGTATGCCGAATACGAAACAGTTGCTTGCGGCTGGATTGATTGTGTCCCGCAATCATGGGTTACTACGACTCTGGGAAAAGTGACATTGGACAAATGTGACGGACCTTTTGGCTCAGGTTTGAAGTCAGAGCACTACAGCGAGTCCGGGGTGCAAGTTGTGAGGCTTCAGAACATCAAGTCTGATGGTTACAGGACGGGGACTCCAGTTTTTATCGACTTCGACTACTATCATCGCGCTTTGTCGAATCATGACGTAGTGCCTGGTGACGTTCTCATCGCTGGGCTTGGTGACCCGAACAACCCAGTCGGAAGAGCTTGCGTCGCCCCAGATGGCATTGCTCCTGCGATGGTCAAAGCAGATTGTTTCCGATTTCGTCTAAATCAATCCAAAGTGCTACCACACTTCGTTGCGTACCAACTTTCGGCAGGTTCTTGGTTTGATTCAAAAACCATGTCTAACGGGTCGACACGTGCCAGGATTCCATTGAACTCAATGGCCAAGCGATCCTTGGTTTATTGTTCATTGCTAGACCAACAATCAATCGTCGAGTTCCTGGACTACGAGACGGCGAAGATTGATGCGTTGATTGAGAAGCAGCAGCAGCTCATCGCCTTGCTCGGGGAGAAACGTCAGGCCGTCATCAGTCATGCGGTCACCAAAGGCTTGAACCCCGACGCCCCCATGCGAGATTCCGGCGTCGAGTGGTTGGGCGAAGTGCCCTCGCATTGGGACGTTGTAAACCTGAATGTTGTCACAGAAATCGGAAACGGTTCGACGCCGGATCGAAGTACGCCGCGATACTGGGGCGAAGAAGGTGATTTCCCATGGCTCAACAGTTCAGTTGTGAATCAAGCCGAAGTGCATGAGTCCGACCAGTTTGTTACGGAAGCTGCGATACGTGAGTGCCACCTGCCACACATATTGCCGCCAGCAGTTTTGGTCGGAATTACCGGGCAAGGGAAGACGCGAGGGATGGCTACGATTCTCCGAACGGAAGCCACGATTAATCAGCACGTGACTTACATCCAGCCTCGGAATGAGCGAGTTACAGTTCCTTTTATCCATCGCTTCTTTCAGATGGCCTACGATCATATCCGCTTTGAAAGTGAAGGAGCAGGAAGCACCAAGGGGGCGATTACGTGTGGACAACTTGAGAAAACGAAGATTTCACTTCCGCCTCCAGACGAACAACAACGGGTGGTGCAATACCTTGGTGACTTCGCAACGAAATTTGCTGATCTCATTCAAAAAGCTGAAGACGCAAACAAACTTCTCCGCGAACGCCGCACCGCACTTATCTCCGCCGCCGTCACCGGCAAGATCGACGTGCGTGGCTGGCAGCGTCCTTCCGCTGATCCCAAAAAAGAAACCGAAATGGAGGTCGCATGAACGCTGACTTCCACTTGAGATGCAGGGCGCAGGGCCAAAACTCAACAGCCAAAACTCAACAACCGATGTTGGCACATTGTCGTTCAGCATGCAGCGGCAGTTTGGCGGCTGGATCGGTTTTCATTTCATTCCAAACCCGCCGAATGGGATCTGCCGGTCGTAAGTCCATACGCCGGCTGGGTTTGCTTATTTCATCGCAACCCGTACTTGCGATCTTCGCTGGTAGATGTTGGTGGGGCGTGGGTAAAGAATCCGAAGAAGCACCCTTCGTGCAGGCCGTCATGGACCCAATGGAAGTTGGGCGTAGGGAGCCCATGGATTGTGCCCTAGGCGAGGGTGGCTGCTGACGATGGCAACCGAGTTTGTGATCTATACCGATGAGTCCGTGAAAGATGGAGCCTACTTCTCCAATTTCTATGGGGGCGTGCTGGTCCGGTCGCGTGATCTATTGCGTGTGACCGCCCAACTTTCACAGTGCAAGGCGGAACTAAACCTTCACGGTGAATTGAAGTGGACGAAGGTGACCGAGAACTACCTGAACAAGTACAAGACGGTGATGGACGCTTTCTTCGATCTGGTGGCCGCTGACTTGGCCAAGGTCAGAATCATGTTCACCAACAACACCTTCGTTCCGCAGGGACTGACATCGGAACAACGTCAGTCGGAGTATCACCGACTGTACTACCAATTTATCAAACATGGCTTTGGGCTGGCGTTCTCAAACGAGCAGCACGACGGGCCGAAGCGGGTCCGGTTGAACATAGATCAAATGCCCACCAGCCGGGAAGAAACCGCTAAGTTTAAATCCTTCATCGAGGCTTTGTCGCGCAACCCCGAAATGCGTCGAGCGAATGTCGACTTCGATAAGCAGCAAATCGCGGAGGTAGATTCCAAGGACCACGATCTTTTGCAATGCCTCGACGTTGTCCTGGGGGCGATGACGTTCCGACTGAACAACTTGCACCTGGTCAAGCCCGCGGGGCAAAGCAGGCGAGGCAAACGCACGGTCGCCAAGGAAAAACTCTACAAGCATATCTCTGCGAGGGTGCGATTGATCTACCCGCACTTTAACATCGGTGAGTCGACCGGCACGCAGGGTGATTTGGCGAACCGCTGGAGGCACCCTTACCGACACTGGAAGCTGGTGCCGCGGGATCACGATCGCGACATGACCCGCACCAAACCATGATTCCGTCACTGCATAAAAAAACCCCGTGCTCACTATGTCTTGCGACGTGCCCCAAGTGGAACTTGAGCCTTCGAGAGCGACAGGGCCTACGAAAATGATCGGCTAGAACCAACGGTAAGTCAAGTCTGACCGGAAATTCAGGACCAAGAAAAAATGCCGTCAAAGTTAAATGGCACCAAATCACAAGAGAAAACAACGTGAACGCAGACTCCAAAGAAGCCGCTTTTCAACAGGACATCATCGACCAAATGGTCGCTGGCGGTTGGAAGCTGGGTGATCCGGCCAAGTACGACCGCCGGCTGGCGCTCTACACCGATGATTGCCTGCAGTACGTTAAATCGACTCAGCCCAAGATGTGGGAAAAGTACACCAAGCTTTACCCGGCCGGCCCCGAGCAAGCGTTCATCGACAAGCTGGCCTCGCAGCTTTCCAAGGCTGATCCGCAGGCGAGCGATAAATCACTTCGCACCTTCGGGACGCTGGGTGTGCTGCGGCACGAACTGCGCGACAAATCGGCGTCGTTCAAGATGTGCCAGTTCAAACCCGAGCACGGTTTGAACCCGGACACGCTGGCGATGTACGAAGGCAACATTCTGCGAGTGGTGCCGGAGTTGGTTTACAGTCCGTGGACGAAAGCCGAGGCTGAAAACCCCTCACCCCCAGCCCCTCTCCCCGAAGCGGGGCGAGGGGAGCCCGGCTCATTGAAGGTCGCCAAGGCATGGCGGATCGACCTGGTGTTGTTCGTCAATGGCATCCCGGTTGCGACAATGGAACTGAAAAGTGAGTTCAAACAGGCGGTCGATCGAGCGATCACGCAGTACCGAAAAACTCGGCTGCCCAAAGATCCTGAAACCAACAAGCCTGAACCGCTGCTAACCTTCAAACGTGGTGCTCTGGTTCATTTTGCTGTTAGCCAGTACGAAGCCGCGATGACGACACGGTTGGCGGGAAGTGAAACCCGTTTCCTGCCCTTCAACAAAGGCACCAAGGATGGCGGTGCGGGCAATGATACGCCCGGCGACGTCAATGAATACGCGACGGGTTATCTGTGGAACGAAGTGCTGGCACCAGCGAATCTGTTGCAGATCATCGGTCGGTTTATTCACCTGGAAATCAAAACCGATGAGGATTGGGACGGACGGAAAAAGAAGACGGAAACATTGATCTTCCCCCGCTATCACCAATGGGACCTGGTCCGCAAACTGATCCAGTCCAGCCGCGATGAAGGCCCCGGCCACAAGTATCTGGCGCAGCACAGTGCCGGATCGGGCAAGTCCAACAGCATTGCCTGGACGGCACACCAATTGTCGTCGCTCTACAACGATGCCGGCGACAAGGTTTTCCATAGCGTGATCGTGGTCACCGACCGCACCGTGCTGGACGATCAATTGCAGGACACGATCTACCAGTTCGAGCACGCCGATGGCGTCGTCGGTCGCATCAACCGCGACGAGGGCCAGGGATCAAAGTCCGAAAAACTGGCCGCTGCACTGGAGAATAGCCAGCCGATCGTGATCGTGACGATCCAAACGTTTCCGTTTGTTCTCAAAGCAATCGAAAACAGCGTCAGCCTGAAAGAACGCTGCTACGCCATCATCGCCGACGAAGCCCACAGTTCGCAGTCGGGTCGTACCGCGGGGCAGCTAAAAGAAGTGCTGTCGACCGAGGCAACCCATGAAGATGCAGAGACCACCGCCGAAGATGCACTCGCCGCCAGCGTTCAGGCTCGCAGGTCTTCCGCTAACCTCAGCTACTACGCCTTCACAGCGACACCCAAAAGCAAAACCCTGGAATTGTTTGGGCGACGTCCCAAACCGGATGAACCGGTGGCGAAGCGAAATAAACCGGTGGCGTTCCATGTCTACAGCATGCGACAGGCGATCGAGGAGGGCTACATTCTGGACGTGCTGCAGAATTACACCAGCTACAAGGTGGCTTACAACTTGGCACAAAAGATTGCCAAGCCTGATTACGAAGTTGACGCCAAGAAGGCCAAGGTGCGGCTGGGCCAGTGGGTGCGACTGCACGATTACAACATCGCTCAAAAAGTGATGGTGATCGTCGAACACTATCGCACGACCGTGATGGGGCTGCTGGGTGGGCATGCCAAAGCGATGGTGGTGACGGGGTCACGCAAGGAAGCGGTCCGATACAAATTGGAATTTGATAAGTACATCAAAAAAAAGAAGTACAGCCAGTTGGCGGCGATGGTCGCGTTCTCGGGTGAAGTGACGTTCAACAACGATGATCCCAACGCGGCAGCATTGGTTGGCGAAAAGTTTACCGAGTCAGGCATGAACCCTGGCCTGAAAGGTCGCGATATGCGGAAGGCATTCGATACCGGTGAATACCACTTGATGATCGTCGCGAAGAAGTTTCAAACGGGATTCGATCAACCAAAGTTGTGTGCGATGTACGTCGACAAAAAGCTTGGCGGGCTGGAGTGCGTGCAGACTCTGTCGCGGTTGAATCGAACCTTCAAAGGCAAAACGGACACCTATGTGCTGGACTTTTTCAACGAGCCAGCGGAGATTCTGGAAGCGTTCCAGGAGTACTACGAAACCGCCACGCTGCTGGACGTGTCGGACCCGAACCTGATTTGGGATCTGTTTGACAAGCTGCGGGGATCCGGCGTTTTTCAGTGGTCCGAGGTGACTCAGTTTAGCGAAGTGTTCTTCGTCAAGAGCAAGAGTAACGCGGCGATCAGCAACGTGTGTCGGCCAGCGGTGGACCGTTGGCAACACCGTCACCAGGCGGCACGAAGCGAATACGAAAAGCACAAGAAACTTTTCGTTCATGCCAAAACACTGGGGGATCCGACCTTCATCGCCAATGCCGAAGGCGACATGAACGAAGCGAAAAAGGAGTTGGACGCACTGGGCATGTTCAAGGCCGACTTGATGTCGTTCACCCGGTACTACGAATTCATGTCTCAGATCGTTGACTACGACAGCACCGATCTGGAAAAGCTAAGCCTCTTCGCTCGGCACTTGGCACCGCTGTTGCGAGAAGAAGCCCCGCTGGACGACCCCATCGACCTGACGTCGGTTGCACTGAGCCACTACCGATTGTCCAAGATCAAACAGCAAGACTTGACGTTGGTTAAAGAGGGCGGCGAGGGGCTTCGCGTTTCGGCTGATCTTGGCACAGGCAAAGCCAAATCGAAGCAGGAAGAATTGCTTTCACAGATCATCGCCCGCCTGAACGAGCTGTTCGTCACCGATCAATTGACCAACAAAGACTTGGTAAATTATCTGTACACGATCCGCGACAAGGTCAACGAAAACCAACGCGTCATGCATCAGCTCGAAAACAATTCGCCCGAACAAGCATTGCTAGGCGATTTCGCCGGTGCAGTCGACGATGCCGTGATGAACAGCGGCGAAGCCCATCAAAACCAAATGACGCAGTACCTAAACAACCCAGAACTCGCGACCAAGTTCCAACGACTGGTCTTCGACCTGCTGCTGGCCAAGGGAGCGTAGGCGACTTATAAGGAATTGTCGGAACAATTAGTGACGAAAAAGCTGCACGAACTGGAACGCTGTAAAACATTGTAGCAACGGCACATTTCCCTGATCGCCAGCATGTAGGCCGTAGCGAGCCAAAGCGAGTTACGGCATTTTGCGCACCGCCGTAACTCACA
>NZ_LWSK01000248.1 GCF_001642955.1 Rubripirellula obstinata
CACCATTCCGATGCGGTCCGTCAGCGCGGACTTCGTCCACGTGGGTGACAGCCACCGTGTTGAAAGAGTAACAAGGAATCGCCGGCAAAGCAAGTTTTGGCGGTCAAGAGTAAAGGGAGACTAGAAGACAGGCGTTGGTTGGTGCCACGCAGTGCATCCGGCACGCCTGCGTTGATTGAGGATCGGGATTCGGGCGTAGGTTGATGCCCCGCAGGGCAGTCTGGACTTGAGTATTAATCGAACGTTGGGGGCGAAGCAGTGTTGGCGGTCGTGCTTTATGCGTTGGTTGTGCCCCGCAGGGCGCGAGGCGGGCAGCAAGTGTCCGCGGCTCAGTCGGATAACGTTACGCATCACCGGGCCGGGACGGTTGATGTTCCATTCGAGAAAACTCGCAAGCCCGGCTCCGGTGCATGCGATGGTTATCCGCCGTTTTGTGGTCCGGAACTGGGCGGTTGGTATGGATTGCCGGTTTCACGAGACAGCCCTCCGGAGTCGACCGCGTTCAGGTTGGGGTATCGAGCGAGTCGGAACCACCCATGAATCGTTCCAGCCATTAGGCCGCCAAGGATACCAAAAGCAGCACAGCCAGTGGACGGTGGAGATGGAACATTGGGAACGGGACCGAAGTAAACGAGTGCAGCAACGCCGAACAATACAACGGTGCCGGCGACCCATTCCGGAATGTATTGGCCGTGAATCCGTTTGCGCTCGCCCGATCTCGCGACCACGAGGTGCAATCCGCGTGCGATCCCCCAAGCCATTGCGGCCATGAATGCGATGCCAGTCAGTTCGGAAAGGGCTTGGGCCAACGGGAAGCGTCTGCAGAGAGTGTTGATTTCAGTCGGATAACGGCCGGGATCACCGGGTACGGAGAGAAAAGTCAACCATCACAGAAAATCGCGCAAGCCGTACTCCGGTGCATCCCATGGTTATCCGCGATGATGTTTACGATGGTGACCGCCACCTGATAGGCGGTCAGTCGCAACGGCAGTGTAGCGAAGGGATTGCGGTTACGTCAAATTTGCCGACGATGATGGCCCGTAAGGGAAAAAATCAATCGTCGTCGGCAAATTTGACGTTACCGCAAAGGGTTGAATTAGGGAAAAACGTTCTAATGCGGTCGCCCGTGACATCAGGCGTCGGCTACGTAGTTGCGGTGGAAACCACCTTGGAGGCGACGACGTTCCGTATCGGCGGCGATCAGTGAAGATGCGTGACCAAGGAAGATCGCCGCCGATACGGTACGTCGTCGCCGGTCGTGCAAGCAAAGGGTAAAACGTCGCATCGCCAGCACGAGTATGACTTGATTGAGAATCCGTGAGTGTTAATTCAGGCATTGGTTGAATTGAGCCAGTCGCCATGCATACGAAGCGTTAATCATGGCATCTAGTGATCGGCATGGAATCCATGCGTAGGTTGTGCCCCGCAGGGCGCGAGGAAGGCAGCAAATGTCCGCGGCTCAGTCGGATAACGGTAGACATCACCGGGTGGCGGCGAAAGATTTGCAAGCAGACGAAAAACTGACCACCGCCACTCCGGTGCATGGCATGGTTATCCGCCATCATCCACCGCGGCCTTACGGATGGCATCGGCGAAACGCAAGTCGCCCCCATCCTCGTTGCTTGCATACAGAATCAACTCTGAGCCGTCGCTTGATGTTACGACAATAGTGGAGTCTTCGAGCCAACTATCGCTTGCAAGCAAACGGACGGAGACAATATCGCCGAGGTCGACCGAAGTGCACCATGCGTTCGATCCTTCGTGTACATAAGAGATCACGCGTTTATTCGTGAGTACGTTTCCATCGCCTTCAGGCGTCATGGAAGCGGAATAAAAGTGCGATATCTGTTCGCCCGGTAAGAGTCCAGCGGCAACGGTAACTGAAGTTGCAATTCTCGGTGGAATTTTGTTGCCGGTCAAAACCTTAGTATCTGCGAGGCGTCCTGTCGTGAGACCCCAGCCAACGAAGGCGAACAACGCAATCGCACCGGAAGCGAAGAGCGCGAGCACTGCACCAACGGTGACGAGTACAGTTGACCCATGTTGGCGAGTGTCGTTCATTGGAGGGGAGCCTCAGTCGGATAACGGTAGCGATTTGCGGGTGGCGAGAGAAGACTTGCAAGCAGAGGACACAGCGTTGCCGCCACTCCGTCAACATCGCATGGTTATCCGCGATTATGGGGAGGGAGTGCAGGTTCAATTGGAG
>NZ_LWSK01000249.1 GCF_001642955.1 Rubripirellula obstinata
GTTCCGTATCGGCGGCGATCAGTGAAGATGCGTGACCAAGGAAGATCGCCGCCGATACGGTACGTCGTCGCCGGTCGTGCAAGCAAAGGGTAAAACGTCGCATCGCCAACACGAGTATGAATTGATCGAGGAACCGTCAACGTTGGATTAGGTCTCGGTCGCAGTGAGTGATTGACGTGCATGCGAAGTCAAGAGCAATAGTTCGGTTTGATCGGCAAGGATTTCATGCGTTGGTTGTGCCCCGCAGGGCGCGAGGCTGGCAGCAAGTGTCCGCGGCTCAGTCGGATAACGGTATGCATCACCGAGGTGGCGGGATTTGACGTGCAAGCAGAGAGAAAAGCGTGCGGCCGCCACTCCGGTGCATGCAATGGTTATCCGCGATGCACCATTGCGATGCGAAACGTCAGCGCGGACTCTGTCCACGTGGGTGGACCCGTGGAAGTGTGATCGTAGTAAAGTGCGGTCAGTCATGCAAGTTTCGTGATCGGTCCTGTCAACGACGATTGAGTGCAGAGTACAGACAGGAGATTGGGAACAATGCAAGCACGCCAATACCCAGTGCAGAGTAGAACCGCAGGGCGTCGGCGTCAGCATTGTTCGCGAAACCAGATGTCCAGCGTTGGCGGGCGACGGCGAGGCATGTGACCGTCGCGATGCCGATCACGCCGTATGCTGTAAGTCGTGTTCGTTGTGTCATGTGCTTTCAGTCGGATAACGGTAAGCATCACCGAGGTGGCGGGATTTGACGTGCAAGCAGAGAGAAAAGTGTGCGGCCGCCACTCCGGTGCATGCAATGGTTATCCGCAATGTACCACTGAATATGGCCGTCAGCGCGGACTTCGTCCCCTTGGGTGACAATCACCGTGTTAAAATCCTAGCAAAGAGTGGTCGGTCAAGCAAGTTTTGGTGGGCAGCGATAAATCGAGAACCCGAAGACAGGCGTTGGTTGATGCCACGCAGTGCATCCGGCACTTCAGCATTGATTGAGCATTGAAATTCGGGCGTCGGTTGATGCCCCGCAGGGCAGTCTGGACTTGAGTATTGATCGAGCGTTGGGGGCAGAGCGGATTTGGTTGAGCATGGGTTGTGCCCCGCAGGGCGCGAGGAAGGCAGCAAATGTCCGCGGCTCAGTCGGATAACGTCCGGGATCACCGGGTACGGAGAGTAAAGTCAACCATCAGAAAAAGCGTGCAAGCCGTACTCCGGTGCATCCCATGGTTATCCGCACATGGGAATTGGGATCGGCGACGTTAGTACCAGTAATTACAAAGACAAGAAAAAACCACACCAAACTAGAAAAATAAGAATCACCGGAACGTGAATGATCGCGCAAAGCTTGCTGAGACGATGATTGTGCAGCAGTGCGTATATGGCAATCGTGGTCGATATCGTAAGCAAGACAAAGCATACGAAGCTGAACACCAAAAGAAACAAAACCATAAGTGGTGCCGCGCCGTAAAGCCCATCGGTCCTTTCCAGCAAACTGTAACCGGCCACAGCTACGGCGACTATGAGCAATAGAATTCCAGCTGCGAGTAACGGTAAGGTAGCTGAACGCGTCTCTCTTGCCGTCAAATCGGCTTTAAATGCACTTGAGGGTTCTATAGAACCGGCGATGGACAGGGCAAATGCAGACCGGGTGGTTGCTTTACTAAGCAATGCGATCGACCATAAGCCGAAGGGGACGCCCAGAACGAAGAAGGGCAAGATACCCGGAATGCAAGAAAGTATCGCCGCGGCCCATCCCATCCGGTATGACTTCAGATGTCCCATCCGGGCAGAGCCAATGCAGATTACGATCAGAATGGCAAATTTAAGGACGGCGACGGCAAGCCCCCAGGGGTCCACGTCGATTGGGACGCCACGTGCAAACCGAAAATAAAGCGAAATTATCCGGATCGCCCAGAAAACCAAGCCGATTGAAGCCATAACGACGAGCGCGGTCGCGGGGCGCGAAAGCCGCTGCCGCGCAGTGATTGTCACACTTGACGAGGGGAAGTCGTCAGCGACCGGCGGTTGGTGTAGGCCCTGCAATGTTAGCTCGTTGGAGTGCATTAGTCGGATAACGGTATGCATCACCGAGGTGGCGGGATTAGACGTGCAAGCAGAGAGAAAAGCGTGCGGCCGCCACTCCGGTGCATGCAATGGTTATCCGCAAAGCACCGTTGCGATGCCGTCGGCAA
>NZ_LWSK01000250.1 GCF_001642955.1 Rubripirellula obstinata
GTTGATTGCCGCCCGCTGACCCTGCAAATCGCGGATAACCATGGGTTGCACCGGAGCCGGGCTTGCATGCGTTTCCTGATGGTTAACTTTTCTCTCCCGGCCCGGTGAACCCGGACGTTATCCGACTGAGCGCGTACTGTTGCGCAGCGCCCTAGCCCGGCACTGGGCGTATCATCAATCCCCCTCCCCCAATGCATTATCACCACTATGGTTCGGCTTCGACCTCGATTCTGGCGTGATTGCGGCGCGTGGAACGATCGGGTGGTCGGGTTCTGCATCTTTGCCGGGCTTGCATCTACGACCTATGCGACCATTCACTACGATAGGCCGATACTGATCCTTGCCTTGGTGCCTATCTCACTACTGTTTGGACTGGTCGGCGGCTTTGTCATCATTTACATTCTTTGCACATACTTTGCTCGCGATTCCGACGATTGAACAGTCATCAATCTCATTCGCTGAAAAAGGACGCAACCCATCGTGGCGACGTTCCGTCGTTGTTTTCCGCTCGCGCGGGGTGCGCTGGCGGCGTCCCGCCGTTGTTTTCCGCTTCCGCGGCACAACGCTCGACTCAAGACGCGGATAACCATGCGATGCACCGGAGTACGGGTGGTCGCGTCTCTCTGCAAATTCAAACTCGTTCGCCCGTACCCGGTGATCGCCACCGTTATCCGACTTAGCCGCGGACACTTGATGCCCGTCTCGCGACCTCCGGGGCACAACCTACGCCTCGATTGGCTGCTCGTTCAACTACTCCAACGCTTGGCTCTGCTCTATTTATTTGCGACTGAACTTCCCGATCGTTACTCTGGACCGCCCTGGTCGATTCCAACGGTTGCTCGCGTCGCGGGTCACCGACGGGGCGGGACGCCGGCGATACACGATCCAACCCTCGTCATGGTTCGATCCCCGATTCCGAAGACCTTTACCGCGATTCAAGACTTGTTCATGCGGCGACGTCCCGTCGATGTTTCCTGCTTCGCAGGTTATGCTCGATCCAACGTGGCGGCGTCCCGCCGATGTTTTCTGCTCGAGCAGGTGATGCTCGTTTCACACCGATGTTTTTCCACTGCCTGTACTCACTGCTGTGACTCCTGTATGACGCTGATTTCCATCGTATCCCATGCCGACGGATAACCATGGGATGCACCGGAGTGGGACTTGCGGCCGTTTCCTGATGGTTACCCTTTCCCTTCCCACCCGGTGATCCCGGTCGTTATCCGACTGGAATTCGCGCCCAGCGTTTGTCGCAAGCGTGCCCCTAAATGCAATGCCTCACTTTGCACTACTTCCCTTGCCTCACATGCGACACAACGAAACGCTTTTTGACTTCGCCGACTGGCTCACCGACCCTCCGAGCGGTGGACCGATTCAGATGTGGCTTGCTGGTGGGCTCCTATCCGCTGTCGTCACGACCTACGGTACTTCATGCTGCATCGCCCAACGTGCAACGACGCTCAACATCACGACCCGAGGCTTTCCTTCACTTGGTCGCGGTCTGTGGCTTGAAATCTCCGGCATTCATGCTGTAACATTCGGCTCGGTAATCACTTGCATCGGCCTCTTTATCCACTTCCAATGGTTTTGGGGCAACCACAAGCGGATGTTCCCTTTTCACGAATTCGCGAAATACGGGGCTGCTTTGGGTGTGGTTGTCTCGATAATCGCACACGCCTTCACGATGATTGCGCACACTTAATACGGCGGATAACCATCGGTTGCACCGGAGCGGCGGTGGTTTCGTTTCCCTTCTGCTTGCACGCCTTTCGCCGCCGCCCGGTGAACCGTAACGTTATCCGACTGAGACGCGGACATTTGCTGCCCGCCTCGCGCCCTGCGGGGCACAACCAATGCTCGACCAAAACCGCTTTGCCCCCAACGCTCGACCTACACCGAAGTGCCGACTGCCCTGCGGGGCATCAACCAACGCCCGAATTCCAATGCTCAATTAATGCCGACGTGCCGACTGCACTGCGTGGCACCAACCAACGCCTGTCTTCCCGAACTCGATACACTGCCTCACACCGCAATTTGCTTTGCCGGCAACACTCTGCTACGCTTTCCACACGGTGATCGTCACCCACGGGGACGAAGTCCGCGCTGACGGATCGCATCGCAATGGTGTATTGCGGATAACCATTGCATGCACCGGAGTGGCGGCCGCACAC
>NZ_LWSK01000251.1 GCF_001642955.1 Rubripirellula obstinata
ACAAAGTCCGCGCCGACGGACCGCATCGCAATGGTGCTTTGCGGATAACCATTGCATGCACCGGAGTGGCGGCCGCACACTTTTCTCTCTGCTTGCACGTCAAATCCCGCCACCTCGGTGATGCATACCGTTATCCGACTTCAAATGCTGAACTGAAACAGATGGCAATATCTCAAAAGCGTCAGCAGGAGATCATTGACCTTGCAACAGAGGGCGTTCCCCCTGACACACCGGAGGAGCTGTGGAATAACGTCGCGGCACTGGAGCAACTTATCCGAACTGCGGATCGCCGCCGTAACGCTTGGCTCAGGGCCACACGGAAGCCGGGCGAACTTCAACTGTTTGCCGAGAACTTCACTTGGGATAACCCAAAGCCGCTTCAACTTCTAGTTGCTAACCCGGGCTGTGACGCTGGGACAATGCTGTACCTATTTTGGTACGGCTGTGCGGAAGACTACTATTTCCAATTCAACACTTTGAAAGAGATTGACGGGGGCCACGACCGAGAAGTGTTTCGACTTCTCCGCCAAATAGAACGCCGCATTGTTAACGGTGACTACACTTCGGGCCGGCTTTACTTTGACCCGACACCGCGTGTTTCAATGAGTGACCGCCGAGATGAGTTCGCAAGACAGATACCTGACGTCCTGTACCGTCCAATTGGCCGCAAGCCAAAACGTGGCGGATAACAATGGGATGCACCGGAGTACGGCTTGCGTGCTTTTTCCGATGGTTGACTTTACTCTCCGTACCCGGTGATCCCGGACGTTATCCGACTGACCCCATCGTATTACTATCGTGACAGAACGCCCCCTCCTTTTACTTACGTGCTTTGCGTGCGTCGCCTTGGTTGGTTGTTCTGATCCGACTCTTCCACACCGCGAGAAACTCGCTCTCTGCATCATCAAATCAAGTGCTCCACTTGAATTGGACTTTGATGCTATCCCTCCCGAAATGCACCGAATGCACATGGGTGCTGAACGCGCTCGACGAACGGCAGCACTGCTCGACGATTTCCTTGCGGCGTCACCACCGCTTGATACCGAAACCCTAAATTTGGTCGCTGCGTATGCCGAAACCGAGCGAAAGCTCCATGCCCAGTTCCAAGCTGCCGTCGACGACGGCAGAGCTGATCTAACCGGCGACGAACTTGAAGTCTCGCAAGATTGCAGTCTTGCCGGGATGACGCTACAACAAGAACTCTGTCAACGCATCGACTTCGATGCACTCGTCACAGTTTACCCATAATTCACAACGGCGGATAACCATGGGTTGCACCGGAGCCGGGCTTGCGGGCGTTTCCTGATGGTTGACTTTTCCCTCCCGGCCCGGTGAACCCGGACGTTATCCGACTGAAATCCAATCACACTGTGAATCCAATGTCACACGCTTCGCCTTCGCTTGATGGAACACCACCTCTGGCTGGATCGGTTTGGCCGATCGCACTCGGTGTCGCTGTCTCCGCCTTGGTTTCATTGCTGCACTTCATCGGCGCTGTGGTTCTCTTTGCTACACACCCAAACCAGATTCTTGACCCCAGTAGTTTCGGTCACATCTACTATCCGGCTTGGTTGACCGCTATCGTGCTTTGCGGCATTGGATTCGCCCTGTCTGGATTTCTGTGTTGGCGACGGTCGGTTGACTATGCCATCGTAACTTTTTTGGGCTGCACGCTGGTCTCAATCGTCGCACCTGTCGCTATACTATACGTGTTGATGCTAATGTCACGGTAAGCCCGCGATGGCTTCCGTTCTCGTAAATGCGGATAACCATCGGTTGCACCGGAGCGGGGCTTGCGCGTCTTTTCTGACGGTTAACTTTTCTCTCCCCGCCCGGTGAACCGTACCGTTATCCGACTGGGCCGCGGACACTCGCTGCCCGCCTCGCGCCCTGCGGGGCACAACCTACGCATGGATCCCATGCCGATCGTTCCACGCCATCGCTCTGGCTTCACAACCACGACGATTCACTCACTGCAAACGATGACTGAACCAACGTTGACGGTTCCTCGATCAATCCATACTCGTGTTGGCGATGCGACGTTTCACCCTTTGCTTGCACGACCGGCGACGACGTACCGTATCGGCGGCGATCTTCCTTGGTCACGCATCTTCACTGATCGCCGCCGATACGGAACGTCGTCGCCTCCAAGGTG
>NZ_LWSK01000252.1 GCF_001642955.1 Rubripirellula obstinata
CGGTGCATGCAATGGTTATCCGCAATACACCATTGCGATGCGGTCCGTCAGCGCGGACTTCGTCCCCGTGGGTGACAGTCACCGTGGTGAAGACCGTAGCAAAGAGCGGTCGGTCAAGCAAGTTTCGGTGGGCAGCGTTAAATCGAGTGTACAAGGTCGGGCGTTGGTTGTGCCACGCAGTGCATCCGGCGCTTCGGTTTTGTCTGAGTGCTGGTTGTCAGGCGTTGGTTGATGCCCCGCAGGGCAGTCGGCGCTTCGGTGTAGGTCGGGCGTTAGGGGCAATGCTGTGTTGGTCGAGCATGGGGTGTTCCCCGCAGGGCGCGAGGAAGGCAGCAAATGTCCGCGGCTCAGTCGGATAACGACCGCGTTCTGCGGGCGGCGGATTAAGACGTGCAAGCAGAAAAACAAGTCGACCACCGCCGCTCCGTCAGCAACGCATGGTTATCCGTGGGATTTAGTTACGAAGTGACCGAAAGTTGACGGCAGCCAACGGGCATCCGCCACGCGAGTGGAAAACAACGACGGGACGTCGCCATCCGGCATCGAGCATGAAACCCGCACGTGAAAACAACGGCGGAACGCCGCCAGCCTGGACTTCGTCCACTTGGGTGACAGTCACCCGAGAAGCTTAGTGTAGCGAACAAGAAATGTCAGAGTACGCATTGAAATCAGAAAACAGTGTTCGAGTATCAAGAAAGTAGAACGCTTGAGCTAGCGTCGCACGCGTCACGCACGTTTACGTTGAATTCAGGCAGCAAATCACGCTGCATCGGAGTGGAGCATGGCCCTACGAACCGAGTCGGATAACGGTAGACATCACCGGGTGGCGGCGAAAGACTTGCAAGCAAACGGAAAAGCTAACCACCGCCACTCCGGTGCATGTCATGGTTATCCGCCGAGTCTTGCAGGTCGGGCCCGTGCCAATCAGCACCGCAATGCAAGCATTGCCGAGCAAATTGTGTTGCGAGCGGATGAGAGCAGGTCGGACAAGGTGGATGAGAGTATACAGGGCCAGCTAGGGTTGGTCGTAGTGCCAATAGACCGCCGACGGCTAGGGTCCAGATGCAGAATCCGAGCAGCCAAAAGAATGTAAAAAGCGGTATCACTAGCCAGATCGGGCAGCCAAGCCAATCACGCGAATAGAACATGGCAAGCACGCCGATTGCAGTTGGCATGACAGAAACGTTTAGAAGCGATAGCCAGAGTGGTTGCCCCATGTTCAGCGATCGGTCCGCAGTGCAATGCAGCAGACAAGTTCAGTCGGATAACGGTCGGGATCACCGGGTACGGAGAGAAAAGCCAACCATCACAGGAAATCGCGCAAACCGTACTCCGGTGCATCCTTTGGTTATCCGCATACGTTGTGCGAATCAAATTAGATGACCGCAATCCGTGACAGTCCAATCCTTTACGAGAATATCAACACCGTGCTCCGGGTCAAGGTCGGTCGAATAGGATACCAAGAATGCATTGCGGGAGCTTGGGGTGTCATCAAGGTCGTCAATCAATGCGGATGGCGGCCCAAGAGAGTCGATTACCGAGTCGTGTGACCATTTCGGTAAGCAGGATGAAAAGTCAACCGAGTGTTCAGTTCGTAAGCGGTCGAAGAAATCAAAAGCCGCTTGGTGAAGTTCGATTTCGATCGAAGTTGGGTGCGTGGCAATGGACCGAATCCTTTCAACGTCAGATTCCCGAGGAAAAGCCGATTCACACAAAAGCGTGAAGTCGAGTTCGCCCCCAACCAGTTCGCAAAACGTTGCTCCGGTCCACATCGTCGAAGGATAAGAGCGGCGTTTTCCGTTAAGGCGCAGGGTTTGGGTGGCAGAGGTGTCATCGCAAGTCAGAATCAGGTCGAGACCGGCGATCGGGTGCGATCCAGGTTTTGGGACATGGGGTGGACCGAAGAGAGTACTGCGAAGGCGGTTGAGCATGAAGTCTGGATTGTGAGTCGGATAACGGTATGCATCACCGAGGTGGCGGGATTTGACGTGCAAGCAGAGAGAAAAGCGTGCGGCCGCCACTCCGGTGCATGCAATGGTTATCCGAGACACACCATTGCGATGCGGTTCGTCAGCGCGGACTTCGTCCACGTGGGTGACGATCACCGTGTGGAAAGCGTAACAG
>NZ_LWSK01000253.1 GCF_001642955.1 Rubripirellula obstinata
TCACATTTTTTGCAGACCGGTGCCTGACGCCTACTTTCTAGACGGTTAACCCGCGTGGGCATCGCCCCGCCTGATGAAAATCATTGCAACGCAGCAAATTGGGCAAGCTGCACCATGGCAGACAACACAAACTGCAGCGCTGGGAAGCATTGTGGCAACGGCACATTTCCCTGATCGCCAGCATGTAGGCCGTAGCGAGCCATAGCGAGTTACGGCAATGTGCGCACCGCCGTAACTCGCTATGGCTCGCTACG
This sequence comes from Rubripirellula obstinata, assembly GCF_001642955.1. Classification (GTDB taxonomy): domain Bacteria; phylum Planctomycetota; class Planctomycetia; order Pirellulales; family Pirellulaceae; genus Rubripirellula; species Rubripirellula obstinata. The sequence continues at coordinate 255 of NZ_LWSK01000253.1, forward strand.
GCCTACTTTCAATCACGCCAGGCATCGCCCAGGCGGCTTAACGGCTGAGTATCGTGTTTTGCAGGAAATAGCGCCGGCCTGGCGGCCCAGCGACGCGGTGATCTCGTGAAAACGATTTAACGGCTAACACCCAGCTCTTTTTCAATTTGTTCCAAAGGCACACCCTTTGTTTCGGGAACCATCGTTACTACCCAGATCAACTGCAGCACCATCATCAAGCAGAACGCACCAAAGACTAATGCCGGCGACGTTGCGGAAAGGATTGACGTGAAGAACATGGTCAGCAGTGCCGCGAAAATCCAATGAGTGAAACTGCCGAGGGTTTGCCCAGACGCTCTATGTCGGTTGGGAAAAATTTCTGAAATGAAGACCCAAATAACGGCTCCCTGTCCAATCGCATGAGCCGCGATGAAGGCGAAGATGCAAGCCATCACCAGCGTGCCACCGCTGCTGGCCACTTGTGAAGCTTCGACAACAGCAGTCTCCGCAACTTGGAACTGGGACTCGTAATGAACAAAAGCCCAAGAACAGATTCCTAGCGCAGCGATATAGCCAAACGATCCAATCACCAGCAAGCTACGACGCCCCAATCGATCAATCAGATAAAGCCCCAAAAAAGTGAAAACCAGATTCGTTAGTCCGATTCCGATTGAATTCAATCGAGCGGCGTCTTCACCCCAACCCGCGAGCTCGAAGATCCGAGGAGCGAAGTACAGGATCGCGTTGATGCCGGATAGCTGATTAAAGAATGCGATTAAAAATGCGAGCGTGATTGGTTTGCGATTCCGTTTCGTCCAAAACGACTCGGCAGTTTTCTCTTGATTCTGCGATGCCGCGGTGATTTCGCTAGCCAAGGTTTCGACGGTCTCCGCTGAAGCCCCTGGGTTTATAAGCCCCAAAACTTCAATGCCGGATTCTCGATCACCCTTCACGCCGATCAGCCAACGCGGACTTTCGACCAAGCTAAAACAGAGCAGCGTGTAGACCAAAGCTGGCAACGCCTCGATTCCAAGCATCCAACGCCACGCTTCGCCTTCAAACAGCGCCCAACCTTGCGGATCGAATGACATTCCGATGGCCCAGTTCGATAGGTAGGCAACCAAAATGCCAAACACGATGTTGAATTGAAACATTCCCGCTAGTCGGCCACGACGATCAGGCGGCGAGATTTCAGAGATGTACAACGGAGCAACAACCGTCGAAATGCCAACGCCAAGACCGCCAAGGAAGCGAGCGATCATGAACGAATTCACATCGCCAGCCATCCCGGACCAAACCGCCGAGGCAAAGTAAAGAACACCGATGCTGATCAGTGTTTTCTTTCGGCCCAGTTTGTCAGTCGGCCAGAAACCGATCAGCGAGCCGACAACCATTCCCCACAACGCGATACTCATGGCCAAACCATGTTGGCCGTCGCTGAGATTCCATTGTTCTTGAATTGTTTTCTCGGCACCTGAGATGACGACGGTGTCAAAACCGAAAAGAAATCCAGCTAACGCGGAGGTCAGTGCCCAGAAAAAGAGTCGATGATTCAAGTGCAAGTCTCCCAACGCGCTGGCACGACAGGTTTCGTGAAACGATGTTGGCCGGAACCAGCAGAGCTTAGTTCCGGCAATCCAAAACAGCACCGTGCAATTGCCGGAACTGCGATCATAACGTTCTTGCATAGTCCCGGGAGGGACGGAAGCTCTCTGCCGGGGATGCAAATCCCCGGATGGCAGCGTTATCTCTCACTTTTTCTCTGTAACCAATTCTCTGGCTCGGTTTCGCGGCGTAGCCGC
>NZ_LWSK01000254.1 GCF_001642955.1 Rubripirellula obstinata
AGCCCGCTCATAGTTTCTCCGCGAAAGATGCGCAGGCCGGAACAAGCCGCTTCGGCGCAGTTCCGGCAATCCAATACGCTACCATGCAATTGCCGGAACTGCGCCGAAGCGGCTTGTTCCGGCGTACTTGTTGCTTCCAGCCTGCACAAAAACTTTGCAATGAAATCTAAACTACTAATCGCCTGCATCCTGTTGTTGGCGTTGATCACCAAACCCACCAACGCGTGCACCGTCGTTCGCTTCCAGATTGGTGACGACTTTCTGGTTGCCCGAAATCACGATTGGATGTTCGGTGAAGGATTGATCGTTGTCCAACCGCGTGGGCTGACTAAAAAAGGAATCAGCACAGTCCGTCCTGCCAAATGGACGTCGCGATTTGGAAGCGTTTCGTTCACTCAATTTGGTCGCGGCATCCCGTTTGCCGGAATGAACGAAGCCGGTCTGACCGTTGACTTGCTGCAACTCAACACCGCTGGCTTTCCGACCGCACGAACTCTCGATCGTGACAGCGTTAACGTCATCCAGTGGGTCCAATACCAACTCGACAACTCGGCCGACACCGAGGAAGTCATCCGCAGCCTGGACACGGTTTATCCGGTGCCATTAATCCCAGCAATCGAACGCGTCCACTTTTTCGTCACCGATGCCTCGGGCGGAGTCGCCATTGTCGAATTCATCGGCGGTAAACCCGTCATCCGTCGCGGCCCCAAACCGATTCACTGTGCGCTAGCCAACACTGACATCCAAACATCGGCCAAACAATACTCCGCCGGCGACGCAACTCGCTATGGCCGTGCGGCACGAAGCATCGCCAATGTCCAAGCATCCGGCGCACTCACTGATGCATCCGAGAAAGCCTTCGCGGTCCTGGACAATGTCTCGCAAGCCGAATTCACCCAATGGAGTTTGCTGTATCAACCCAAACAGCGACGACTCACCTTCCACACCGCGGCAAACCCACAACAACGGTGGATCGACTTAAGTGACTTCGACTTGGACGAAGGTTCACCCACGCTGGCGATCGATGTTCATGCACCGCATCAAGGCAACTTGCGAGATCACTTCCGCCCGATCACTCCAGAAGACAATGCCAGGATCGTGAACCATGCGTTTGACAATTACCTGCCGCCAGGCATCGGCCGCATGGCCGTCAAACAATTGATCCTAAACTATTCAACATCCGTAAAAGCTTCGACCCGATAAACAAAGTCGTGAAGCATTCTTGGTGCCGTTCAACCGCATGGAACCGTTTGCGAATTGACGTAGGCCGGAACAAGCCGCTTCGGCGCAGTTCCGGCAATCCAACACGCTACCATGCAATTGCCGGAACTATTCAACATCCGTAAAAGCTTCGACCCGATAGACAAAGTCGTGAAGCATTCTTGGTGCCGTTCAACCGCATCTAACCGTTTGCGAATTGACGTAGGCCGGAACAAGCCGCTTCGGCGCAGTTCCGGCAATCCAACACGCCACCATGCAATTGCCGGAACTGCGCCGAAGCGGCTTGTTCCGGCCTACGAGAACTGAACCATGGCAGGCAACACAAACTGGAACGCTGTAAAACATTGTGGCAACGGGACATTTCCCTGATCGCCAGCGTGTAGGCCGTAGCGAGCCAAAGCGAGTTACGGCAATGTGCGCAACGCCGTAACTCGCTTTGGCTCGCTACGGCCTACTTTCTGGTTCCCAGAAGGAGCCTAGCCTGATGAAAATCGTTGCAACGCAGCAAATTGGGCAAGCTGCACCACGGCAGACAACACGAACTGGAACGCTGTAAAACATTGTGGCAACGGCACATTTCCCTGATCGCCAGTATGTAGGCCGTAGCGAGCCATAGCGAGTTACGGCAATTTGCGCAACGCCGTAACTCGCTTTGGCTCGCTACGGCCTACTTTCTGGTTCCCAGACGTAGCCTGGCCTGATGAAAATCATTGCAACGCAGCAAATTGGGCAAGCTGAACCATGGCAGGCAACACAAACTGGAACGCTGGGAAACATTGAGGCAACGGGACAATTGCCTGATCGCCAGTATG
>NZ_LWSK01000255.1 GCF_001642955.1 Rubripirellula obstinata
CTCGTCGCCTAGCGTCGCGGACGAGCCACGCAATGCAAGCAATGTATGCAGCGGCAACGAAAAGGAACGTCAGGATGCGCACGTGCAACCTTGGTTGGATCGAGGGTTTTCAGTCGGATAACGACCGCGTTCTGCGGGCGGCGGATTAAGACGTGCAAGCAGAAAAACAAGCCGACCACCGCCGCTCCGTCAGCAACGCTTGGTTATCCGTCGGTTTGGGTTACGAAGTGACCAAAAGTTGACGGCAGACAGCGGGCATCCGTCACGCGAGTGGAAAGCAACGACGGGACGTCGCCAGTCTCCACCGCGCGAGCGGAAGACAACGGCGGAACGCCGCCATCAAGCACTTGACCACTGGAGTGATCATTGCATCGGAGTTCGGAATGTTTCGCATCGTGTAAAGGCAGGTGTTCACTTTCACAGTTCGGTGCGGAGGGCGTTTGCGTACATTCAAGACATGGAGCCAGGATGCCAAGGTAGTTGGGAGTTTGTGTCAATTTCGATTCGACATACAGTCGCGAGTGCAGCAAGCCCGAGTTCGATCTGTGCCCCGCAGGGCAGCGTTGAATCAAGTCAGACAAAATGGCGAGAATCGGAGCCAAGCACGAACGACAGCGCATCTGCTCGGATAACGTCCGCGTTCTGCGGGCGGCGGATTAAGACGTGCAAGCAGAAAAAAAAGCTAACCACCGCCGCTCCGTCAGCAACGCTTGGTTATCCGTGGGTTTGGGGTTACAAAGTGACCGAAAATTGACGGCAGCCAACGGGCATCCGCCGCGCTAGCGGAAGATAACGACGGGACGTCGCCGGCATGAACCCCGCGAGGGGAAAAAAACGGCGGGACGCCGCCATCCAATGTTTGCACATCAGAGTGGGCATTGTATCGAAGTTCAGCATGTGGAACCACGGAAATTTTAGCGATCGGTTCCCGACTCAAAGGAACGGTATACACCGTTGGCAAGTGTTCGACCGTTTAATTCAGGACGACCAAGGTGTCGCAAAATGTGTGTTTGTTTGCATTTGACACGACGCAGAATTGGAAAACCAAGATTACCGCAAGTCCGAGTTTTGAGTGTGCCCCGCAGGGCAGCGTTGGATTGGGTCAGAGAAAGTGATGAGAATCTGAGTCAAGCACGGACGTCAGCGCACCCGCTCGGATAACGGTATGCATCACCGAGGTGGCGGGATTTGACGTGCAAGCAGAGAGAAAAGTGTGCGGCCGCCACTCCGGTGCATGCAATGGTTATCCGCTAAGCGTCCGTTTGTGCGAAAAACCTTCAAGACCGCAAGCTACCATCCAGATGACTAGCATCACAGGTGTTGCGACTAGTCCCAGAAAGATGAAAGCAATTGGTCCTTGCGGATCCCGTGTTCCGTAGAAGGCGTCATGGTAGATGAAGGCGAAAAACAGGAAGAATCCTACGGTCCCGATCGATAGGGCGACTTGGGCGAGGCGTGACGGCCAGTCGGCTATCGCGATAAGGTGAATCAGAACGGGGAAGAACGTGAATGGGAAGAAAAACACACCAGTGAAAAAGTGTTTTGACTGCCAGCACAACGCGAGCGTTGCGATCAAGATCAGAGTGGTGCACAATCGGAAGTGGTAAATCACGGCGGAGATTGCGTTATGTCCAGTTCAGTCGGATAACGGTATGCATCACCGAGGTGGCGGGATTTGACGTGCAAGCAGAGAGAAAAGTGTGCGGCCGCCACTCCGGTGCATGCAATGGTTATCCGCAACACACCATTGCGATGTCGCCCGTCAGCGCGGACTTCGTCCACGTAGGTGACAATCACCAAGTTCAAATCGTAGCAAAGTTTCGTTGGTCAAACAAGTTTCGGCGAGGGGCAGCAAATCGAGTGCTCAAATACAGGCGTTGGTTGTTGCCACGCAGTGCATCCGGCACTTCGGCTTTGTTTGAGCATTGGACTTCGGGCGTCGGTTGATGCCCCGCAGGGCAGTCGGCACTTCGGTGTAGGTCGAGCGTTGGGGGCAAAGCGGTTTTGGTCGTGCGTTGGTTGTGCC
>NZ_LWSK01000256.1 GCF_001642955.1 Rubripirellula obstinata
GTGTATCTCCTGTGCCACAGTTTAGCCTAGATGCACGTTCAGCGTCAAATGCGTGTGAAGCACGTGAGCAAGTGTCGAGCCAGCTGAATGAACGGCGTCGGCAGCGAGCGATTTCAGTCGGATAACGTCCGGGTTCACCGGGCGGGGAGAGAAAAGTGTTCCATTTGCAAAGACACGCAAGCCCCGCTCCGGTGCAACCCATGGTTATCCGGCATTTACTTGTTTGGGTTGAATTTCTTGCCAGCTGCTCCATGTTGATCCGTGTCGGACACCAACGCCCGGGTTTCGAGAGGCGAAACGCTCAATCTCGTCTTTCGTTAGGTTGGTGCCAGCTAGGTTAATCCACTTGATGTTATCCATGCTTGCAAGCGAGTCTAGTACTGAGGCGGTAACATTGCTCGATTTTATCGAAATGCGTTTTGCGTTACATTCTTGTCCAAATCGCAGGAACACCGGATCTGATAGGTCACAGTTTTGGAATGTGATTTTAGCTGCTATCCGACGAGGAAGCATCACTTCTCGCAGTTCTTCCACTGTTACCTCATTGCCGTCAATATGCAAGTATTTGACGTTACGAAAAAAACCCGCCCCAAGCGTTTCTTGGAGTACCGTGGGCAGCAAAACCGGTCCATACGCAAACCAATCGCCATTCGGTGCCCCGTCCTGTTCAAACGATAGCTGAAGACCGATCGCCATTGACTCTTTTGAAGCGATAGATCTACGAGCAGGACGGAGCAGGCAAGTGCAGGTGGCGATGACTGCAAACAGTGCGACATAGATTGTAGTCTTTCTGAAGCGATGGAGCGCGCATCTAAAACCGAGGAAGACGGCAGCAAGGAAGAATGCCGCAAGCGTTCCCGCAAGCCAAATTGGTGACGCGACAAACTCAGGGGCCGTCCTGATAACGAATGCAGAGATAGCGACCAGTGCTATCGTCAAGCTGACCATGCGTTGTGTCGTTGACATGTTTGCAGCGTTCTAGCGGAATTTCATTCGGATAACGTCCCGCATCACCGGGCCGGGAGGGAAAAGTTAACCATCAGAAAACGCCCGCAAGCCCGGCTCCGGTGCATGCGATGGTTATCCGCCATATTGTTTGGGCGAGGCGGAAGACGCCGTTGCATCGCCAGCATCAATATACCACGAAAGGTTAAGGTTGCTAATCCGCATTCCATCGGGAACGCATTTTACAGAAAGTCCGCGAATCACAATGCGTTGGGTTTCGGCCAACGTTGGAACGACGCCATGAACTGGGTATCCCTCAATCACGGACCCATTGTTTACAGCAATGTAGTTGATCGTTTCACAGTTCGAGCAACGATGAGCAACCCAGTTTAGTTCTGGCCAACACGCAATAGCGTGCTCGATTGCATCACGAACAAGCGTTGCCTCCGTGCAATCCGTGCAGTTCAGGTATTCGCTAAGCACCGAGTTCACATGAGGCTCCAGGTTGGGGTCGGCACAGTCGGATAACGGTAAGCATCACCGAGGTGGCGGGATTTGACGTGCAAGCAGAGAGAAAAGTGTGCGGCCGCCACTCCGGTGCATGCAATGGTTATCCGTCGCAAAAACCAGGGTGGATTTGATTAGTAGCCGCGCCATCGATAGAATGCCGCGTTTCCTGCGCGTCGTCCCGCAAGCGTTCCCATGGCCGGAATCGAGACAGTGGAAATCGTGCAGAGCAGCAGGATCCATGGCCCAGCCTCAGCTAGTCCGGGCGAAATCAAGATTAGGCAAGCAAATGGAATCATCCCAACCACCGCACCAACAAGGAGCCCAAGCAACCCAGCACCGGAGACAATCGCAGTTTTCATATCGATAGGAATCGGGATGTGTGAACTATAGCGGCAATGTGGATCTGGAGGCGCGTCTAGATTCAGCGACTCAGTCGGATAACGACCGGGATCACCGGGTACGGAGAGAAAAGTCAACCATCACAGAAAATCTCGCAAGCCGTACTCCGGTGCATCCCATGGTTATCCGCGATCATGTTTACGTTGGTGACCGGGACCGAC
>NZ_LWSK01000257.1 GCF_001642955.1 Rubripirellula obstinata
TTTGGCCTCGGAAAAAACGGGTTAGTTCGTTTAACCGCGTGGGCATCGCCCCGCGCGTTTCGCCCCGCATGGACGCGCGGGGCGATGCCCACGCGGTTAAACAGTCCAGAAACCCTTCACGGCGTTGGGTCTTGCCCCACAGAATCGAACGCACAAAAACCGAAGCCCCGGATGGGGCGAAAGTGTTCAGATTTCGGCTCTATTACCCCTCCGGGGCAAGTCATGGTTTTGGTTTGATTTACCGGTGGCCAATGGCCACCGGCAGAGTGCTGACGCCCCATCCGGGGCTAAGGACCGTTGGAATTGCTATTCTGCTTCGCTTTGCGTTGGCAAGACCGCTCGCAACATTCCTTCGGCCTTGGTCCAGGTCTCGGCTTCTTCCTTTGCCGCATCACTACGCGCGGTGATGCCGCCGCCGACGGGCAGATGAAGGCGACCGCCGATTGCCGTGATCGTGCGAATCAGAATGTTGAAATCGGCGTCCAGCGGCGTGCTGATGTATCCGATCGATCCACAATACGGACCACGCGGATGATGTTCCAACTCGGCGATCGTTCGCATCGCTTCAATCTTCGGTGCTCCCGTGACGCTGCCGCCGGGGAAGCATGCCTTCAACAGAGACACCGCATCTTGGCTTGGGCCTAAATCGCCTTCAACGACCGACACTAAATGCTGAACGTATTGATAGGTTTCTAGTTCACACAACTGAGTCACGTTGACGGAATCGTCCGTGCAAACTCGCGACAGATCGTTCCGCATCAAATCGACAATCATCACATTCTCGGCGCGATCTTTTTCACTGGCCGTCAATTCGTTTGCCAGGCGTTGATTCAGTTGGTCGTCCGCCGATCGCGATACAGTGCCCTTGATGGGGCGGGTTTCGACGTGACCTTCGCGGACTTGCAAGAATCCTTCGGGCGAACTGCTTAGCACCTGGAAACCGCCGCCGTTGTAGTAGGCAGCAAATGGAGCCGGATTGGCTTCACGAAGCCGCAGATAAAGCGATGGCGAAGACTCCACCGCCGCAGTCGTCAATCGCTGCGCCAAGTTGACCTGAAAAGAATCCCCGGCACGAATGCGATTCACGATTTCGTTGACCGCGTCGCGAAATTCTTGACTGGAAAAATTGCTGACGACGCCATCGACACCCGTCGCGTGTTCGGGACAGCTCGAAATGCTATGTGAAGTCTGATGTCTTGGGTTGGAGATCGGTGCCGGTGCATCAGACGACAAAATCGACTCAGCGAACGCCAAATCAGGTTCGCTATGAGCGATGATCCATGCTTGGCCGCGATGATGGTCCACTGCAATGGTCCACGGATACCATCCCAACGACATTGGCGGTGTTGAGGAACCATCCGCTGCGGCACAAATCGGCGCAGGCCCCGTCGCATCCAGCCAACCGCCCGCTTCATAACCCAACAATCCCGCGATACCACCTTGAAACGGCGGCAGATCAGGACGCAACTTGCCGGGCAACCGGCTGCACCACTGCGAAAGCAGCGGCCATGGATCGCTGCCTGTCGATTCAGCAACCAATGTTTCAGTTGGGTCCGAACACAAGAACGAATAGCGAACTAAACGATCAGGCGCGGTCGCCGCCGAATCAAGCCACAAACAACCCGGCCGACCCGCGAACCGATCAAAAACATCGGCGATCGAAAAATGATCGCCAAGCTGTTTGCTAAAAATGGAAACCGGCGCGTTGGGCATGATCGTCGAAGTGCAAAAGCGGTGGGCGTTAAGCACGCACCGTAGCCGGAAAGACTTCGATTCCAAAGCCCAGGCTCACTCGATCAGGGGAGCAAAACGATCTCATGCCGAACACAAAGACCGCGTACCATCGGTTTGCCTGGACTGATGAAAATGCGGTGGGTGATGTTATTCGCGAACCAGTCGAACATTGCAAATTGCAAAATGAACATTGCAAATTGAAAATTCTTGGGAAGCGGTATTTGCTGGTCAATTTACATTTTCCAGTGTT
>NZ_LWSK01000026.1 GCF_001642955.1 Rubripirellula obstinata
AATGAAACCTGCGCAAACGAGAACTGATGCAATCCCAAAGATTTAGCGGTCCAGGCATCGCCCCGCGCGTCGTGCTGGCCCGAACGCGCGGGGCGATGCCCACGCGGTTAAACAATTTAGAAATCCTTCAAGGCGTTGGGCATCGCCCCGCGCGTCCGCGCATTTGCAACAATCGCTACCGATCGAACGTTGATTTGCTTCGCAGCAGATGGTGGTAATGCTGGGCGAAACGATGGGATTCGTCTCGCACGTATTGCAGCAACCGCAGGCTATACGAATGTTTACTTAGCTTGATTGATTCAGTTTCACCGGGGCGGAAAATCTCTTCCTCGCGTTTGGCCAGCGAAATCACCGTCGGCGGCGTGATGTCCTGATCCCGAAACGCGGCCATCGCCGAACTCAGTTGGCCTTTGCCGCCGTCGATCAACAAAATATCCGGGAACGATTCGCCTTCGTCCGACAAACGGCGAAACCGGCGAGACACCACTTCGTACATGCTGCGGAAATCATCGATTCCGTCAACGTCCTGAATCCTGAATCGGCGATAGCCCGGTTTGAACGGCAATCCGTCGATGAACTGCACCATCGATGCAACCGTTTCGCCGCCGCCCAGGTGAGCGATGTCCATTCCCTCGATCACTCGTGGTGTGTTTGGCAAATTCAGAACTCGCTGCAAACCGGTCAGGCCCTTTTTCGGGTCAACGTAAAAGACCTCCGGTTGTTCGTGCGTTTCCAGTTCGCCCCGTTCCTCCAACCGGTCCAGCATCTTGATCTCGTCTCGCAGCACACCGGCCCGTTCAAAATCAAGCGACTTGCTGGCCGACATCATCTCGTCAGTCATCTCTTTGATCAGCCGCTTCTTGCCGCCTTCCATGAAAGTCTGCAACCGACGAATGTCGCGGCGATAATCCTGTTTGCTGACGCGAAAATTACACGGAGCGGTGCATTGATTGATGCTGGCCAGCAAGCAGGGCCGAAACCATTGCCACTTTTCATCCGACTCGCTGATGTCCAACGTGCAGGTGCGAAATTTGAAAATCCGCTGCAGCACCGACATCGCACCACGCAGCGCACCCGCGCTGGGGAACGGTCCATACAGTTTGACGCCGCGCTGTTTGGGTTCCCGAGTCACCTCGACACGCGGAAACTCTTCGTGAGTCGTGATCATCAAATAAGGGAACGACTTATCGTCTTTGAGATCTTTGTTGTGCTTGGGCTGGATGTCTTTGACCAGCCGCGATTCCATCAACAGAGCATCGACTTCGCTTTCGCATTCTACAAAATCGATATCAGCGATTTCGCCGACCCAATTCGCAGTCCTAGAATCCTCGGCGGCGGCTTTTAAGAAATAGCTGCCGGCGCGGCTGCGTAAGTTTTTTGCTTTGCCGACATAGATCACGCGGGCGGCAGCGTCCTTCATCAAATAAACGCCCGGCACCTGCGGAAACGTCCTCACCTTCGCGGCGGCATGATCGAATCCCATTTCGCCGGATTCTGGCTCCCCGGATTCTGGCTCGTTGGATTCAAGCTCGCCGGATTCTGGCTCGTTGGTTTCCTCACTCACTCGCTACCCAAACTTTCATTCGACGTTTTTTTGAAAGATCACTTGCTCGATCGGCTCGTCGTCGCCAAAGCCCAACGGATCGGACTCGCTTTGGGCGATCTCAGAGTTTTCCGCCAAACTGTTTTCCGTCAAATTATCGGGCGCTGGCAAGACAGCATCCGCCTGAACGACTTGTTCACCCTTCGATGTCGATTTCGATGCCGCTTTTTCCTTTGTCTTCGATCCACCCGAGAACAATCCGCCTAGCATCGACCCGATTCCCTTGCTCAGACCCGATGCGGACGATGGTTTTGAGTCAGCGCTCGGTTTGGTTTTAGGTTTTGAATCCGCCAGTTTTGTTTCCACTGGTTGTGCGAACTTGATTTTACGCGAGATCAATTCGCCATCGCGGACGACGCCCATCGCCAACTGGTCGCCCCATGTTGATTTTCCGACGATTTGACGTAGCTGTTCACCGCCTTCCAGCAGTCTTGATTCAACCGACACGATTCGATCGCCCTCTTTCAATCCAGACGCATCGGCAATCGATCCAGGACGCACCTTGGTTACCACGGTTCCGCGAAGCTTCGAATTGTCTTGAATCAGCATCCCCAACTTGATGCTGTCTGAACTTGCCGCCGTTTCATCAGTCGCATCCGCTGGTGGTTTGGCGACGGTGACACGATCAGAATTTGAAGATTTATCGGGTGCTTTGTTTTCGGAAAACTTGCTGGCGATCAGCGGAACGTCGGTCACGTAAGAAGTCGATCCGCGAACAAATTGAACGCGAAGCGATTCACCAGGGCTGTGCTGTTTCAACACCGATGCAACATCTTCGGCACGGCGTGTCCGGGTTCGATCGACGGCGACAATCATGTCACCAACCCGTATTCCCGATTCATCGGCACGCGAGTCCTCACCGATCCGTGCAATGCGGACCCCGTTTTGCGGCTCAGAATACTGAAAGACTTCCAGCCCCATTGTTGCGGCTGGTGAATCAGACTTTTTGACTTCAGGTTGGTCAGTGTCCTCGGTTGATTCGTCACCAGACAAAATGGATTGCCCAAGATCACTATCGCCTGCCGATTGACCTGGTTCGGTCGATTCTTGCGAATTGGATTCCTGGTCACCTGCTTCATCAAGGTTGTCAGAAACCTTCTTCGGTTGTTCGGCCAAAGTCGGCATTCGTGATTGGCTGTTGATGGCCTCGGGAGCCGCGATTGCCGGTTGAGTTGGAAAACGCACGGGCCCGACGACGCGCGGAGTAGTCGAGTAGTTGGCTGCGGGAACACCGGCTTGCGGAACGCGGGATTGCGGAACACGGGACTGCGGAACACCGACTTGCGGAACACGGGGCGCAGGAACCGCTTGCCTTTCGTTCGTGCGAAAACGATTCTGCAAAGATTGTTGCTGCTGAATTCGCTGTTGCAATTGTTGCTGTTGCAATCGTTGTTGATAGGCCTGTTGGGCACGCTGTTGTTGCTGATATTGCGGAGCCTGGGCAGCGTTTTGCCTAGCTTGGCGAATTCGACGAAACAGTTGAGCGTCCGCGGGCGATGCCGTGACCACGACTGCACCGATGAAGGTTGCGATCATCAAAACGAACGATAAGCATGGACGATTCATGGTTAATGTCTTCGTTGCAACTGAGTTTTAGTAAGCCAGCCACGTGCTGACTTCGTTCCTTATGATAGGGTGGTCATCCAAGAAGAAAACCGTGGCAAAGTCGTCCGGCGGACTTTCCGCCACAAAGCAGGCTCCAATAACAGGTTCGCAATCGGGCAATGGAAATGAAGATCGAAGCCGGATCGCTGGCCGAACTGAACCAATGGATCCCGCACTGGCTAAGTTCCCTGTCGCTCGCTCGCGGCCAGATTGTGGTCGATCAAATTCACGGATTACTGAAAAGATCCGCTCGCTGCAGCGGTTTTCAAACACACTCATCCAACCGCACGATCGCCTCGCCATTGGTCTTTCTGATCGGGACAGATTCGAATGGACAACGGTCCGCCGTCTTGGCAGCCCACAGTTTTTCCGTTTCGCCGGTTCCGCCAAGCGGCCACTTGGGTGCCAATGCGACGGGAATCGGAGTGCTGGGCGACAGTGCGACGATTCTGCATGCCGGACCGTGGGGCGAATCGCTGTCAAAAGAATCGATTGCGACGAGTTCCATTGATCGGTTGCAAATTCCACAGCCGCTGGTGTTGGCGTTGGATCAGACACTAGCTCGCCAGGGGGCAAAATTCTTGCAATGGGCGACGGACGCCGGCACTGACACCAACGCTGGCCTATCACAAGTCTGCGAATCGTTTGGAATGCAGCCCCTGGCAACGCTGGAATACCTGTCGGTCGCCCTGGAAAAGCTGACGCTGGAAAACATCGATCGAACGGACCGCGAATCGGCGACGCAACCGATCCTGGAATTAGTGAATCTGGACGAGCAAGATTCGAACAGAAACAGTGCCGCTTTTGAAGCGTTGGTCGGTCGAACGTACAAGGACACGTTGGACTGCCCCGCACTGAGCCAATTTCGCACGGCTTCGCAAACACTCTGCTCTTATCGCGACGTCGATTCCTACGCCCCCAACCGTTGGTACTTTGTCGTTTCAAAAGCCGATCCCGCCGTCCCAATCGGCTGCGTCATCATGGCGACTCATGGCGGCGGCAACGGGGAAGATCAAACCAAGACGGACGCCGTACCGACCAGCGAATTGGTTTACATGGCGTTACTGCCCGAAAAACGTCGGCAAGGTTTGGGCAGGCCCTTGGTCAAGCTGGCTCTTTCCGAACCCGCAGTGCATTTTCGCTCGCAAATCAGCGGCGTTTCCCATTCGCCACAAATCGTTCTGGCCGTCGATCAACAAAACTCCCACGCCCGGCAACTCTATCACGATGCCGGACTTCGCCCGCTGCTTCAGGAACAGGTTTGGGGAAAATCGGTCGGTGACACCTTATCCACAACGACCTAAACTCGCTGCTCCAAAATTCCGACCAATCCACCGCACGACGCAGGTCTTTGCCCACCATCAAAATCGGGACTTTCGCGTCAACATTGACCGCCGCCAAACAACCTTCGACGAATCTTCACAGAATCTTTAAAGGTGCGTTTGACTTGAATGCTAGCAACCTTAGAATCTGCCTCCACACTCACCCCGATCAGGTAAAGATGTCGTCCGGCAAGAACGCCCGGCGAATGGATTGCGGAACGATCGACGGATGAGTGTTCTTTTTTGCTGGTTTCAGCAATGACTCTTTTTAATGCTCATTATCCATGATGGAGGTTGACGCTCACCGTATGTCCGCATCGCAAGGCTGCACCGACAACATGGATGTTGTTCAAACTTTCACGGAAGCATTAACAGGACGAATCGGTGTCGATCGATTTCGGATGTGGTTTGGACAGAACGTTTCGTTCTCGTTCCAAGCCGACGCCAATGCCGAGCAAAACGGTGCCGAGCAAAATGGTGCCGAACAGAATCTTGATTCAACCGTCGTGACTCGCGGCAAGTTGATCGTTGCGGTTCGTGGTCAGTTTGCGAAAGACCGCTTGGAGAAAAATTTCCTGTCGCAACTTCGCGGCGCAGCAATGCAAGCCTGCGGAACAGCCACCGATGTCGAAGTCTGTTTGGACCAACCGCAAGCCGAACAAGTAGACCTGCCAATCGAAGGACTCGAAGCAGCAAGTTCAGCGACGGCGTTAAAGAAAGTCGCAACCAAAACAGTCGCGCGACGATCAAACTTTGCCAACAACAATCGACGCGGCAAGACTGAATCAATTTCCAGTTTGGTTTCAGGAACAACCGCGCGTTCGGCCCAGGCGAAACAGAACCGCGATCGCAATTCGATGGCGTCGCGTCCCGCACCACGACGACCGCTGCCCGGACAACTTCCGCTGCCCGGTATCAGTGAAGGCAACGGCAACTCGAACAAACAAGAAACATCCGGCGGTGCCAAAAAATCGGCTCGCGATGCGATGACGATGCAGACCTTTGTCGCCGGACCAAGCAACAAGTTAGCATTCACCGCCGCAACGATGGTTTGCGAAACGCCCGGCGTCGCCAGCCCGTTGTTTATCTGCGGCCCCAGCGGCACCGGCAAAACTCATTTGCTCTGTTCGATCGCGCACATGCTTCGCCGTCGGCATCGAATGCGCCGCGTCGTTCATCTGTCAGCCGAACAATTCACCAACGACTTCATCGCCTCGGTTAGCAACAGCGGCATCACGTCGTTTCGATCTCGTTACCGCGACATCGACGCGTTGTTGATCGATGACATTCAATTTCTGGGCTCCAAAAAAGCAACCCTTCGCGAATTGCTTTACACAATCGAAACACTTTCGGCCGCCGGTCGTCCGCTGATCTTTAGTGGCCTACGTTCGCCCACGGAAATCCAAGGCCTGACCAGCGAACTGGCCGGACGGATGGCAGCCGGTTTGGTTTGCCCAGTCGGACCGCTCGACCAAGAAGCTCGCAAGGTTGTTTTGAGTCGCCTGTTAAAAGAGCGTTGTCCCGCGGCGGCCAGCGACGATTTGCTCGAACAGTTGTCGGCGGTTGTCGCCGGTGATGGCCGAGTGATCAGCGGGCTGGCGAACAGCGTCACGCTGCTAAGCCGGATGCACGGTCGCATTCCCACAATCGACGAAGTTCGAACGATCTCGGGCGATTTGTTGCGATCGTCCAAACCGGTGGCAACTTTATCGGTGATCGAATCAGCGGTCTGCGACGCGTTCCAATTGCCGCACGAGACACTGCGTGGTGCATCGCAAACCCGATCGACGACCGAACCGCGAATGTTGGCGATGTATTTGGCTCGTCAGATGACGTCATCGGCCTATGCTGAAATCGCCCGTCACTTTGGCGGCAAATCACACAGCACCGCGATCGCGGCCGAGAAAAACGTCAATCGCTGGTTGAGTGCTGGCAAATCCATCGGCCGCGGCCACGCCGCCATGTCCACTCGCGAAGCCCTCGATCGCGTTGAAAACCTGATTCGAAGTGCATCCTAGTTTGTCAATTTCGGCGACTCTCGCTACGTTTGATGTGAACAATCCACGGACCGGAATCAAGAGCCCCATCGCATGAGCAACGACGAATCAAACTTTTATCCTGACCGGAAAAAGAAGAAACCCACCTCCAGCGCCGCCGAAATCCTGCAGCGCGAACCGCCGTTTGACCTCGAAGCGGAAATGGGCGTCATCGGCAGCATCCTGCTGATGCCGATCGTGTGCGATGACATCGCCGACCTAAAAGCCGACGACTTTTACGATCCGGCTAACGAAACGATTTATCACACGCTGCGTGAAATGCATGATGGCGGTGAAAAAATTGACATCACGCTGTTGTTGTCAAAACTGCGAACCGCTGGCGTCTACGAAAAGATCGGTGGCGCACCGTACTTGGCAAAACTGTCCGGTGCCGTTCCCAATGCGGCCCACGCGATCTACTACAAAGACATCGTGCTTGAAAAAGCGGTGCTGCGTAAACTGATCGAATCCAGCACTGAAATTCTTCGCGAAGCCTACGACCAATCCAGTTCCGCCAAAGAGCTATGCGCTCAAGCGGAACAAAAAGTCTTCGCAATCATGGACGGTCGCAGCGGCCAATCCGTCCACAGCATCAGTGACGTGTTGCACGAAGCGATGGACCGCATGGAAGCCCGATTGCGAGGCGACCAACTTGACGGCGGTGCCGAAACCGGACTGCACGGACTCGACACGATTACTGGCGGCGGTTTTCGCAACGGCGAGCTGATCATTTTGGCCGCTCGACCAGCGATGGGGAAAACGGCGCTGGCGATGAACATCGCCGAACATTGTGCGTTCGTTCAAAAAGCACCGGTGCTGTTTGTGTCGTTGGAAATGTCAGGCATCGAATTGGCCGACCGAATGCTGTGTTCGCTCGCCCGAGTCAACGGCCACCGACTCCGCGAAGGAACAGTGTCATCCGAAGATCGTGACCGCTTGGTCAACAAAGCCAACGAAATTTCGCAGGGGCCGTTGTTCGTTGACGATTCCCCCGCACGAACGGTCAGCGAAATCGCCGCAGCCGCTCGCCGAATCAAACGCAAAGAAGACGGCCTGGGTTTGATCGTGATCGATTACCTTCAACTGATCGATCCCGATAACTCTCGTGATCCACGTCAGGAACAAGTCGCCAAGATCGCTCGTCGTTTGAAGGGCCTCGCGCGTGAATTGGAAGTCCCGCTGCTGTGCTTGTCGCAACTGAACCGCCAATCGGAAGAAGGCAAAGATCACCGCCCCAAACTGAGTCACCTGCGCGAATCAGGTGCGATCGAGCAGGATGCCGACGTTGTGATGTTTGTTCACCGCGAAGAGTATTACCATCGCGGCGATGAAAAAGCAGAGTTTGCTGGTCAAGCCGAAATCATCATCGCCAAACAACGTAGCGGTCCCGTCGGCGACGTCGAATTAACCTGGGAAGCAGAGTTCACCAAGTTCAGCGACCGAGCATCCGAACGACACAGCGAGTTCGACGACTACGCCGAATTCAGCAGCCCAGGTGGTTTCTAGCCCCAAATAAACAAGCCGGAATCGCAACACCTTGTCTATCTCGTGAGCCGCGACGCGTAAGCGGCCGGGCCCGGTCAAAATCGGTCGATGCGATCCTGTGAGCCGCAGGCGCGTAAGCGGCCGGGCCCAACGCCGTGAAGAGTTTTAAATCGTTTAACCGCGTGGGCATCGCCCCGCGCGTCCATGCGGGGCGAAACGCGCGGGGCGATGCCCACGCGGCTAAACAAAACGATGTTTTTTGCTGGATCAAATCTCTTCACGGCGTTCAGCCGGGCCCCTAACGCGCTGCCGCAGACGCGTGAGAGAACGTCCGGCTAAGGTCCAGATGATGCTGAAGGCTAGGCTCTGTGTTAGTCCCAAAGGGACGGAAGCCCTTTGCCGGGTGCGTCAGCACCCGGATCATGCCACCCCATATTTGTCTGAGTGAGGGTGGTTTGTTGCTTTGTTTCCGGGTGCTGACGCGCCCGGCAAAGCGCTATCACCGCTCCGCGGCTAAATAAAAAGCGGCTCACCAGAATCAGCTTGATGCAAAACCCGGATCATATTACGCCGCGCAAATTCCTGTTAGAATGACCGAATGAACAAAAGACTCACCCGAATCAGCAAGTACATGAGCTTCATCCTCTGTCACGAACCCAAATCGATTGGTTTGAAACTGGATACAGACGGCTGGGCGAACGTGGACGAGTTTGTCGAAAAAGCAAACGCGTCGGGAAAATCAGTCACGACCGAACAAGTGATGACGGTCGTTGCCGAAAACGACAAGCAACGCTTCGAACTCAGCGAAGACAAATCGAAAATCCGTGCTGTGCAGATTTCTCGCAAAGCAATCAGGCAACAAACCCGACAAGCCGCCGCCAAGCCCGCGACACCAAAACCAAAAAAACCCGCAGCGAAAACCATCTTCACGCGATCGAAAATCGTTCAGCGTACCGAGACCGATTGAACTTCATCGGTCAAGTAATCTCGCGTCACGTTCTCTCGCACTGACAATTCTCCTTCGCTGACATCCAGCAAGTTGATTCCATCAAACAGCCGGTCATCTGCATCATCAGCTTGCACGGAATCTGAAAGCCGGATCCCCGTCGCCGCCAACAACGTCGGCAACACATCGCTGTGAATGGTGGGTGCGTTGATCTTCCGCGTCGGAACCCCTGGCCCAACCAGAATCATCGGCGTCATGTTTTGTTGCGGTGAAATCTTGCTGCCATGTCCGATCGTTCCATCTTCCAAAAACGATTCGCCGTGGTCGCCCGTTACCAACACCACGCAGTCTTCCGCACTCGATAACAACAAACCGATCCAACGGTCCGCCGTCCGAGCTGAATTCTTGTAACGGTTCCAAACCTGATCCACTTGATCGCTTGAATACGGAATCAAGAACCCGTCCTTCGCCGCTGGTTCAAAAAACCGGTCTTCTGCATAACTGCGATACGGAGCGTGCGTGACATACAGATACAAAATCGCAAGTCGTGGCCCACGCGACTGATCCGGTTCCAGAAACTTCATCGCCGCCTGAATCGATTGACGATCGGATTCCAAGCGATTCTGCGGCGAGATAGAAAACTCATCAAACTGCTCAGCCGAAACAAATCCATCCATAAAAAACGTTCGCCAATCGTCATGGCCCGCAAAGAACCCCAACTCGTAGCCTGCAGATCGAAACAAGCGATACAACGGTGCCTGATACCGCAACGAAGTATCAAACCATGTCGCGTCCATTCCCGTCACGATGGAAAACATGCCATGGCTCGTCGCGTTCCCGCTCGAAAAGTGACCTTTGCACCACAAACCTTGCTCAGCCGCCCCGGCCAAGTTCGGCATCACCTCGGGTTCAACCAATTCGTACCGAAACGATTCCAGCACGACAATCAAAACATCAGGCGACTCTTGCGGAACGACTTGCGGTTGTAGGAATCCGATTCGTCGAATCCGTCTATCTCGTTCGTCTAAATTTGAAGTTGGATCAACCGCAACAGACTCGGTTTTAGTTACCGAATCTCGTCGATCTAAAACGCACGGCGAAAGCACAGCCAGCCACGCGGTGCCAAAAAGCAAATACAACCGCCCGCGATTCAACGGGCGACGCGACCACCTGCCCGCAGCCCAAGCAAGAACACTGCAAACCAAAACCCAGATCACAAACTCAGCCGCAAGCGTTTTCCAAAACCCGATCGGCGTTTCCGCAACGATCCCCGGCAACAAGGTTATCGCCGAAAACACTCGCGACGACAACAAATGTTCATCGATCACCCCGATCGCCAACCGATCTAGCATCAGCCAAAGCAACAGCGGCGCAACAAATTTCCAGACGTCAGTACGGGACATCAACCGCATCGCACAAAAAGGTCATCAACGATTTTGCCTTCTTGATGTGATCCACCAAAATCTTGATCGCATCAGGGCTCGTTAGATCCGACTGCTTCAGCGGTGCGACCGCAATGAAATCGATCCGGCGCAAATCTTCGATCATCGGATGATCTCTGGGATAATCCCTCGGCGACGTTTTCAGGCTCTCCCCCGACAATTCAAAAACGCTGCGAAACGCTCGATTGTCTCTCGCCCGAATCCAGCCCTTTGGATCATCCGCAATCGCCTGTCGAAACGCCGCCAACGTCTTGCGTTCCGGTCGCCAACCTCCCGCTCCGATGAAACATTCGTCAGCCGCCAAATGAATGTAAACGCCCGGTGCATGAATGTCGTTATCGGCTTGATGTCGAACCGAGATTCCGACATTGGTTTTGTAGGGCGTTTTGTCTTTGCTAAACCGTGTGTCACGGTAGATTCGCATCACGCTGCCGCCATGTCCCTTGGCAACAACCCCAAGCATCGGCGCGGCCTTCGCCAGCGGCTTTTCCAATTGACGAACAAGCTCGACGGCAGGCTCGCGAACATCAGCCTCATAACGAGGCTTATTCTCCGCGAACCAATCGCGATCGTTATTTCTCTTTAATTCACGTAGGAACTTAAACAACTTAGGCGTCAAAATCGAATCAGGCATGGCATCTCGGGCCGACGGACAGGTTGGAGTATGATAATCGAGCGGTCAAATGTTTTTGTCGCCAATTTTTTTGTCTAAACATCACGATCAGCTTACAGATTTGAACAAGACAAAAAAATTATTGTCAAAAAGAAGGGTGTGTAGGTGCATCCCATTTCTGTCAAACCATGGAGCGAAGAAGATCGAAATGATCGTGTTAAACCCGGAAGCAAGACGCTAAGTTCAATCCATGAAAAATACAATCTTAAACGACCATAACCTATTTCGCGTTGCTGCGGTCTCACCAACGATCTCGGTGGCAAATCCGTCGGCAAACGCAAAGTCATCGATCAGAGCAATCGATTCCGTCGATGCTGATCTGATCGTGTTGCCTGAACTCGGTTTGACGGGCTACACCTGCGGCGACCTGTTCGCGACCGATGCGTTGATGACGTCCACGTTGTTGGCACTTGGCGAATTGGTTTCGCATAGCGAGTCGCACGACAAAACAATCGTTGCTGGTTTGCCATTGCGGGTTTGCGGATCGCTGATGAACACCGCAGCAGTAATCTTCAATGGCAAAGTTCGTGCGGTCGTTCCTAAAACCTTCCTACCGACCTATCGCGAATTCTACGAAGGTCGCCATTTCGCAGCCGCTTCCAACGCCGATCCGTCTGAAATTAAGTTACTGAATGAAATTGTTCCCTTTGGAACCGATCTGATCGTTCAGCGAGGCGACGCCAAGATCGCGGTCGAAATTTGTGAAGATTTCTGGACGCCGATCCCGCCCAGCTCGCACGCAGCTTTGGCCGGTGCAAACGTGTTGGTCAATTTGTCGTCCAGTAACGAAACGATCGGCAAGGCGGGTTGGCGTCGGGATCTGGTTCGCAGTCAATCCGGTCGCTGCATTGCGGCCTACGTCTACTGCTCGTCCGGCCCCAGCGAATCGACGTCGGACTTGGTGTTTGGTGGTCATTGCCTGATCGCAGAAAACGGAGCCGTCCTGGGCGAATCGCGACGAGTCGGTGACGGAGAAACTCCATCGATCGCCGCGGGAATGACAAACGAAAGCACCAGCGCGGAAACATCCGTCGCTCGCGATATCGATTTGGGCCGTTTGATTCATGATCGACAAGTCGTAGGGTCGTTCGATGACGGACGTCACGCTTCGCCAAGTTTCCGGACGATCGATTTAGGTGGATTTGGCAATGACGGCCAGGGTCGCGAACCGCGTGGCGATTTACTCCGACGCATCGATGCGCATCCGTTCGTGCCAGACGAGAGCACCGAGCTTGAACTTCGCTGTGCCGAGATCTTCGACATCCAAACCGCTGGTCTCTGCAAACGCCTTTCGCGACTCGGGCCTACAACCAAACTTTCGATCGGCGTATCAGGCGGACTGGACAGCACGCTTGCACTGTTGGTTGCCATTCGAGCCTGCGACAGCATCGGCAAAGATCGCAAAGACATCGTTGGAATCACGATGCCAGGATTTGGCACCACGTCGATGACAAAGTCCAGCGCCGAAACGCTGATCGAAACCACGGGAATCACCCGAGAACTGATCGATATTCGACAATTATGCCTGGACACGTTTTTGTCACTGAATCATTCACCACTGGGAATCCCCGTCAGCGATTCCACCGATGTGGAATCGTTACAGGCCCAACTACAAAAGCTTCCCGATGACGCAAAAGATTTAACGTTCGAGAACGTCCAAGCTCGCGTGCGAACGATGTTGTTAATGAATCGCGGCTTTGTTTTGGGGACTGGCGACATGAGCGAGCAGGCGCTTGGTTGGTCCACCTACAATGCCGACCACATGTCGATGTACAACGTCAACACGTCGATCCCCAAAACGCTGGTCCGTTTCCTGGTCCGCTACGCCGCCGACCATTACTTCGACGGTGAATTACGATCCGTTTTGCACGACATCGCCAACACAACCATCTCACCCGAACTATTGCCCCCGCGCGAAGACGGCACGATTCGACAGAGTACCGAAGAATCCATCGGCGCTTACGAACTACACGATTTCTTCCTCTTCCACTTCGTACGAAACGGTTTCAGTCGCAACAAGATTCTGTACCTAGCATCACACGCAAAGTTCGACCAGGACTATTCCCCCAAGCACATCGCCGAAACCCTTGACATATTTGTGAAGCGATTCTTCTTCAGCCAATACAAACGCAACTGCGTCCCCGACGGCCCCAAGGTCGGTTCAGTCAGCCTTTCCCCACGCGGCGATTGGCGAATGCCCAGCGACGCCAACGCCGGTGACTTCCTGTAGTTGTTCGGTGCTTGAAGGAACGATGCTGTGCGCGAAAGAATGAACCACGGATGGCTTTCGCGGGAGCACGGATGTTTGGGGGTGATTGCACTTCCGGCATTCGTTAAAATCATTTTCTCATTCGCCATCCGCCAACCGACCGCGCAACATCCGTGGTCCCGCGAAAGCCATCCGTGGCGTGCTAATTACGCTCCGCGGAATAAAAAGGTGTCAGGTACCGTTTTGGCAACTTGGGAGGTTCTCGCATTACCTATTTTCACTTTTTGGTACCTGACACCTTTTTTGGTGCCCGATTCTTCAGAGGTCCGTCCGGGAATTGAACACGGTCTTCGTCCATACCACAGACGCGTGGTGCCGCAGCGATTGCCGGTCCCACCACTTGGCTTTTTTGGATCGAGCTACAGCGGAAACGACGGTTTTCTGCTTTCGGCTAAGGTCCAAAATGTTGAATTGGGTGAGTTGGGACAGAACCCCGGCGGTGGATTTGAGATCGTAGCTTGCATGCCGGTTTCGCGAAGTTGGCGAGGCTTTGAGTGTTTAGAAACCACAAGTACTCGGGTAGTTGCCGCGAAGAGCAATACGAATATCGTCAGTCAAGCAGTGAAGAGCCACTGGGCTAAGGCAAATCTGTCTCAAAGCTCTGTGCGGTTACTTCAGCCACCCCACAGTACCATCCCCATTTGGGTAGCAGTACAGCGAAATCAGGGAAGTTTTTTAACGAGCGGGATGCCAAAGCAAGGAAAATCGCTTGAACAATTCCCCCCCCCGGTGTTTAATGCTTGCGCATTCAAGGAATCCGAACCGCGGGTCGCCGACTCCTCGTCCATGCGATTAGATGCGATCGCCACTCGGATACACATAATTTCTTAGCCCTGCTTCAAAGATTGGCCGCCATGTCCCGTTCGAAGAAAAACATTCCAGAGCTTTCCAAATTCTCTCGACGCTTTTTTAAAAAACGGTCTCAAACGCGACGTTCAAAGATGGTCCGCCGCACTACCGGTTCGCGCCGTCAGTCGCTGCTGGAACCGCTCGAGTCGCGACAGCTATTGGCTGGCGATTTCAACCTCTTTACATCCGAAAACGAGTCGCTTGATCTAGGACTTGCAACTTTGCTGGGCAGCTCCGCGGACGTCTACACCATTGTTGGCGGCGCAGACGATGACCAGCTGACTATCGACAGCAACCAGGAATTGCAATTCGTTAGCGATCCCAACTTTGAATCGCCGACAGACAGCGACGGCGACAACATTTACGAGCTCACCGTTCGCCGAACGGACTCAATGGGTTCCGAGGATTTTACGATCTGCGTTAGAGTGTTAAACATCAATGATAATCCGACCGCAGTGACTAATGGCTATTTAGTTGATCGGGGCTCGGGCTTGCTTCTAGACGGCAGTCTCAGTTCCGATCCCGAATCGGAGTCGCTGGTATATCAATGGGATTTGAACAACGACGGAATCGTCGACATCAGTGATGTTTCCCCGTTTACTCCAGTAGCGCCATCATTTCTGGACGGCTTGGTGGACGTGGGCGACAACACGATCGCGCTGACCGTGACGGATCTTGGCGGACTTTCGGATACGACGACTGCAACACTCACCGTCACCGATCGCTTGTCCGTCTTTTTGCCTGAATCATTCGACCCCAGCACACCAACTGATTTTACGGTCGTCCGCGAAGGCGACGAATTTACCGTTCGCGAAACCGAAACGGGCAACCTGCTTACATCCAGCCCGGTGCTGGGCCTCAATAGGATTGTGGTCAACGGTTCAGCAGAAGCGAACACGGTGACGCTGGACTTCTCGGCTGGCCTACCCGTTGCCATCGACTACTTCGGCAACGACCCCACCACCGGAGCGGGCGATGCGCTGGCGTTGATCGGCGGTGATGCCGACTTGGTACGCCATGAATTTATCGATCCATCAAGCGGTTCGATCAATGTTGTGTTTGGCGGAGTCTCGACCCCAATTTTTTACACCGGACTGGAGCCGGTTTTTGACAATCTGAACGCCGTCGATCGCGAATTCGTGTTTTTGGGCGGTAGCGAAACGATCACGCTTTCAGACGACTTGGTGGCCGGCGACAACGTCTCGCAAATTGATTCGACGTTGGGTGAGTCGGTCACGTTTGTGAATCCGACCTCGTCACTACTAGTAGATTCGGGATCAGGAAATGACATCATCAACGTCGCAGCGATGGACACGATGTATGCCGCGTCGATGATTTTGCGTGGAGGCGACGGCAACAATTTGGCCACGATCGATGATTTGGTGATCGACGGATTCGTTCGAGGATTGGTCAGACGCGGGTTGGAGATCGATCAGATTCAAACGGCAACGATTTCGGACACGTCGTTGTTGAATAACCAAGACGTCCGAGGCGCTGGTTTGCTGATCAACGGACCGTCGGACGTGTTGGTCCAGAGGTCCACCATTACAGGCAACGGCTCGACCGGAGTACTAGACACTGAAGGCGGTGGCGGCATTCTTAGCATCGACGCCAATCTCACGATCGCCGACAACACTTTGGTGAGTGGAAATGACGCCATCAACGGCACTGCAACCGGTGGCGGAATCCATGTTCTGGGAGGGCAGCTGGATGTCCTCGACTCAACGATCTCAAACAACTTTGCGGCCGGTTCCGGCGGCGGAATCACACTGAGCAACGGTACTTCGGGACTTCTGACCGAAGCATCGATCGAAAATAACCGTGCCGGGACTTTGTCCACACTCACGGACTCTGGATTTGGCGGTGGTGTTTACGGCTCCATTAATAACGATCTAACTATCGTCGGCGGGAGTTTCCGGGGCAACGAAGCCTCGCGTCAGGGTGGCGGAATTTGGTCTCGCGAATCAACTGTGACAGTGGATTCTGTCTTATTTGAATCAAATTTCTCAGCGGGAGATGGAACAGATGATGGCGGTGGAGCAATTTACCAAGAAGCTGGCACGTTAAACTTGGCTAGCGCGATACTTCGACAAAACGAAGCGCACGGCATTCAGGGAATCGGCGGCGGCATTACGTCTCGCTTCGCGAATGTGTTTGTTGTTGATAGCGAGATTGACAACAACCACGCTAACGGTGACGGTGGCGGATTCGCATCAATCGCTTCGACACTGATTGTGACCAACACGAACGTTGTCAGTAATTCCGCGAATGGATTGGGGGTCCGCGCCACGACGCCCAACTCAGGTGACGGTGGCGGTTTCGTGTTGTTCAATGACAGCACTTTAACCCTCAACGCCGGAATAGTTGAAAACAACAGTGCCGCGTTTCGCGGCGGCGGCATCAAACAGTTCGGTGGCCGAACCACGGTCACGGGAACATTGTTTAACTCCAACCAAGCGACGTTTAGCGGTGGTGGGATTCAAGCCCAACAAAACGGTACCATCGACATTCGCTCAGGTGCGACATTCACCAACAACACGAACCGGGCGATTGAAAGCACCGATGGCGTTCTGACTGTCACCGGACCTGATGTTTTGTTTCAGGACAACCCGCAAGGTGCAATTCGGGTCTTTGGCGGAGTGGCCGACATCAGCAATTCCACTTTCTTGTCAAATGAATCAGCTAACATCGGTGGAGCAATACGTGTCGAAGATAGCACGTTGACGGTCAGTGATTCGACATTCACAGACAATACGGCAGAGCAAGATGGAGGTGCGATCGCTGCGACCAATGAGTCGACCATCACAATTTCCGAGGGCACATTTGAACGGAATATCGCAACACAGAGCGGCGGCGCGATCGCGAATGAACAATCGACCATGACGGTTTCTAATTCCGTGCTAAGAGAAAACCAAGCTTTGGCAGCGGGCTTGGCCGGATTGTTTGGCCCAACCGGCGGCGGTGCGGCTTATAACCTAGGTGGAACGCTCGAAGTTCGTGATTCAATCATTACGGACAACCGTGCCATTACTAACGACGGTGCCGGCGGTGGACTGCTCAATGACAGCGGAACGATCATTGTTCAAGGCGGAACGATCACATTGAATCAGGCCGCTACGGCAGGCGGCGGGCTGGCTAATGAAAACAGTGGATCGGCAACGCTGGAGGATGTTGCCGTGACCGACAATATCTCCAACCTAGGCGGTGGTGTTAGTTCAGTCGGACCGACTGCTCAGTTGGATGTCATCGCGGGATCGGTTTCTGATAATACCGCAAGCTCTGGCGGAGGCGTGTTTGTCGAGGGTGGAACTGCACTGATTGACGGCGTGACGATCCGAGATAACCGTGCCTTCCAGGACGGTGGTGGAGTACTGATTTCCAGCGCAACGGGAACCGTTCGAGACTCGATCGTGGCGGGGAACCAAGCCGATTCTCTCGGGGGCGGAATAGGAGCGGTCAACGCATCGGTCGATATCATCGGCACCGTGATCGGCGGGCCCGACGATATCGACGGAAATACTGCGGGCATCCACGGCGGCGGGATTTACAGTTTTGATTCAACCCTGACTCTGTCTGAAAATGCCATCGTTGAAGGCAACCAAGCCGAGGTCTACGGTGGTGGTCTGTATTTGATTGGATTTACTAGCACCGATATTTCACAGTCAACCATCCGAAACAATACTGCGCTCCAAGCCGGCGGCGGGATCGCGTCGTTCGACGGTCAGACGCTCAACATCATCGGCAGTGAACTGCGTGGCAATGACGCACAATCGAGCGACCCCGCCGATCCGTTTCAGGGCGGTGGCGGATTACTTATCGCCGATGCCGCGGCAAACATTACCGAAACCGATTTATTGGGCAATCAAGTCATCGACAATGCCGGAAGCGGTGGTGCAATTTTGAATGTAAATGGCAGCTTGAACGTCAACGGCGGTCGCATCGGATCGACGCTTGCTGGCGACGCCAACGCGGCCGCCGTAAACGGCGGTGGAATCGCCAATGACAACGGTTCGGTATTCATTCAGGCGAACGCGACCATCGAAGGCAACACGGCAACACTGGGCGGTGGCATTCATAGTGAAGGCGGATTTGCCGCAGTGACCGTCAATGGATCCACGATCAATGCCAACAACGCCCTTTTCGGTGGCGGCATATGGAGCGACGGACTGCGACTCGATATCGACGGGGCAACGCTTTCAAGCAATGTTGCGGTAACTGACGGCGGTGCGGTTCTCACGCGTCAGTTTACCAATATCTTGAACTCGTCGATTTCAACGAACGAGGCAACTACTGGCAGCGGCGGGGGCATTTTTACGGACGATGGTGAACTGAATGTTACAGGCGGCGACATCGTCGAGAATGCAGCGGGGATCGATGGCGGGGGGATCTTCAACAACGGTGCGAGCGTCACGTCAAGCAGTGTTGAAATGATGCGCAATTCGGCGGATCGCAATGGTGGCGGATTAGCTGCATTTGATGCAACCAGCGTCGTGATCGGCGGTGAAGTCGATGCCAATACCGCGGGCGAGGAAGGTGGCGGGATTTGGATCAGCAATGGTTCACTCTTGGTCAGCGGAAGCACGATTTCCAACAATGTCGCGGAATCCTCCGTGAACGCGGGTTTGGATCAGGGCGGCGGAGGGATCTTCAATTCCGGCGGTGATGTTCAATTGACTGGAGCGACCTTGACGGCCAATCTAGCCATCGCAAACGACGGAAGCGGTGGGAGCGGCGGTGGGATTCATAGCGTCGACGGCTCACTGCTAATCGATGGAGGCATGATCAACGACCATCGAGCCGCACTCGACGGAGGTGCCATCCACGCTATCGACACGCCCTTAGACATTGACGGCCTAACCATTCAAAACAACTCCGCCGGTCGCAACGGTGGCGGTATCCATATCGTTTCATCCACACCGACCGCGCCCGTCCCTGCGTTGGCAGCGTTACTTAGCAATGTCACGGTAGCCAGCAACACCGCGGCAGAAGAGGGCGGCGGCATCTGGAGCGGAGCGACAGCCATGTCGCTGAACGATTCGTTGATCCAAAATAACACCGCGCTTTCGGGCGACAATGCCAGCTTGGATCAGGGCGGTGGAGGGATCTACAGCACTGTCGGAACATTGACCGTGAACGGTTCGACGATCGAAGGCAACGACGCCACTGCCGGCGGTGGTTCAGGTGGTGGAATCTATCACGACGGCATAAGCCTGGCTCTCAACGCCAGCGGCACGGCGGCTTCGATAGTTCGCGGCAATCGAGCGGGTACCCATGGTGGCGGCATCTTTGCAACCGGCGATTTACTGACCATGAACGATTCGGTGATTGGCGGTCCCGATCTAATGGATCGCAACGACGCGGCGGTTGACGGCGGCGGAATCTATGTCGACGTGGACACGGACGCTGTGATCTTAAGAACCGATATTTCCCGCAACTTGGCGATGCGAAACGGCGGCGGGATTTGGAAGAGCATCTCGTCAGCATTGGTTGTGAGCGATGGGTCGACGATCGACACCAATGCCGCTGGCGGCGATGCTGCCAACCAGGGCGGCGGTGGCATTTTCAGCGCTGGTGGTTTGACCACGGTGACGGACTCAACCGTCTTGGGCAACGTGGCCAACGGGATTTCGGGCAGTGGTGGCGGTATTTTCAACAATGGAAACTTGAGCATCGTCAATTCCGAGATTTCCGGGAGCTTTGCCAACCTTGACGGAGGCGGCATCTTCAATGACGGCAACGTTTCGGTCATCAACTCCACGCTCGCGGGAAATACCGCGACGGGAATTGGCGGCGGGATTGCCAGCGAAGGTGGGAGTGTGGCACTCGCTAGTGTGACCATTGCCGACAACGCTGCTGAAACCGGGGGTGGAATTGGAGCTTCGGGAGGAACTGTCTTGGCAACCAATTCAATCATCACCCGAAACACAGCGACGACCGATTCCGATGTGTTTGGTGCTCTGACCGACGATGGCAACAATTTGGTCAGTGTCGATGCCGGTTTAGCGGGGCTAGCCGAAAACGGTGGGCCGACCCGGACGATCGCATTGCTTGCTGGCAGCCCTGCCCTGGGGGCTGGAGACGCTGGCAATTTAACAATAGACCAACGAGGTACCGCCCGACCGCAGGGTGGAGCGACAGACATCGGTGCATTTGAATCAGACTTGATGCCCAGAACCGAAATACAGCTGACGATGGATGTCGCCCAGGCCGAGGGAGACAGTGGTAGCACAACGCTTGCCTTCACGGTCACACGAAGCGGCAACACGTTGGGCTCGACGACGGTCAGCTATTCCGTTTCGGGGGATGGAACAGATCCTGCCATAGCCGACGACTTCGCTGGCGGGACCTTTCCGACTGGTATGGTCACGTTTGCTGCGGACCAAACCACTCAAACGATATCGATTAATGTTGCAGGCGACACCGAAGTTGAACCTGACGAATCGTTTTTGGTGACGCTTTCAGATGTGTCTGGTGCATCAGAAATCGTGACCGGCACCGCTACTGGAACAATTCTAAATGATGACATTTTCCAGCCAGTTCCATCATTCAGCATCGGGACCGACCTCGTCAGTGAAACTGAAGGTGATACGGGATCAAAGATTTTTGCTTTCACTGTCACCCGTAGTGGCGCCACCACCATGGCAACCTCGGTGGATTTCACTGTGAGAGGCACTGGAGTCTCGCCTGCTGATGCGGACGATTTTGGTGGATCGCTGCCAAGTGGGAAGATTGATTTTGCCGCAAACGAAACCACTCAAACGATCTCGATATCGGTTTCTGGTGACAATTTGATCGAATCGGATGAATCTTTCACGATCACGCTTAGCTCTTCCGATGTAGACGCGGTGATTTCCAATGCCCAAGCACAAGGGGAGATCCAAGATGATGATTTCCTAAATCGCCAAACGCGAATCTACCTTCCGGGCTTAGTTGCTCGTCCGCACTTGATACCCGGTGACAGTGTGCCAACCGCGATCATCTTCCGAGCAGTCTCGGACACCATCGTGTCGGTCACGCCTGTTGCAACTGCATCGGTCCGCGAGTCCATTTATATAGTAGATGGCGATACCAACCCGATTAGCACTTTGGAAGACGGTGCAACGGTGGCGGGGGTGACTGCGGGCCAACTTTACGCAATCCTTTTTCAGCCACAATCAACCGAACGCATTTACTCGGTTCGATCATCCGAAGGATTTCGTGCCCTATCAAACCGTGCGTCAACAAACCTTTTTACACCGACCGATACCAACGCGAACGGTCTAACGAATGCACTCGATGCCTTGCTCATCATTAACCATTTGCGGCGTGGGAGTAACTTAGAGGGTGAGCAGTCGTCGATAAGCTCTAATTTCTTGGACGTCAATCATGATGGAAGAGTTTCGGCCCTCGATGCCGTGATCGTCATTAACCATCTACAGCGTCGAACAAGCCTGAATAGTCCATCAACCCCGGTCGACGCTCCCAGCACCGCGTTGACTTCGGCGATCGAAACAGACTCCTCAGCGGAGGAAACCGATGTAGCATTCAGTGCGTTGATCCCTGAACTTGAAAGAGAGCTTCTTCCTATGGGTTCCTCCGTTGCTAACTCGTTCGTCTCTATCGAACGCAGCGACTCCTCGATGGTGGCCAACCACGTTGACGACGTGATCGCATCGCTGGATGACGATTCGATCGAAGACGAATTGGTGGGTCTATCCTTGTTGCCGCTGTAGTCGATTTTGAGTCACCGCCCTCTTATGTATCCCCGTAACGAAACGCCGCAACGTCAACAAGTGGTTGCGTGCTTATCGTGCTTTGGGACGTCATGTGGCATCAGGCGTGCTTCGCAAAGCACAGTGTTTCTCCGCCAGGTCGCCGGAGCGGTAGGTCAAGTAGAATTGCCCACGAAAAGTTGACAGTGAGACGATCTTAACGGGAAGGTAGATGGTGAGTCCTGACGATCAGGCCTCACCGGTAAGTGAAGTTTCTTTGATTGCGTGTTCAAACTCGCTTAGGCTCTGGTAGTCCAGCGATGAATGGAAACGAATTGAATTGTAGAACTCTTCGATGTACTGCGAGACACCGCGTGTTGCGTGCTCGTGTGTGTCGTAGATTTGGTGAACTTCTTCGGTCTTAAAACTATTGAAAATGATTCCATCGGCGCGTTGTCGTAACAGTTCCCCCGGCGACTCATAGTCTGAACCAAGTCAAGCATCAGCAATCTGCCTCGGAAGTGTTCGCTTGCTAACTGGGAACCTCGATCGCTGTGAAGGACAAACGGGGACAGGGAACTAACAAGGATTGCTGCTTGAAATGATAATAACTGTAATTGCGGTTTGCTTGTGTTTTGCCGGACGATCGGACAAAACAAAGGTGTCAGACTAAACGAAGTTGTCAGGAATCAATGATGGATTTCTCTGGCAATTCCCGGACTCTTGGCCGACCGCGTGGGCGTAAGGTTGATTCAAGGCTGAGTCGGCGGGCGATTGACTCAATCCAGTTCTCTTTGCCAAAAGGGCTCCCACGCTTGACGCTCCATCGAATGGAATCCGGTTCCTTTTCGCTGAGCGATTCGTTGACTCGGCTAACCCAATCTGGAAACCGAGGTAATGGCCAAGGAGATAGCCATTCAAGAGAAGGCTCAGTTTTGCGTACCCAGCGATGCATCGACCCCTTTGCCAATTTTCGGCTCGGTCCAAAGACTCCGCCTGCAATGCATTGCGTTCCACATACCTTGAGGCAACAAAGAAGAGTTCATCGCCTTGGATTGGAAAACTCTTAAAACGCACCTGGAAGACGTGCCACTGTCCTGATGACCCATAATCGGCGTGAAAACGCTGTGTGTGCGTCAGCCTAGCTCAACGCAAGAAGTTGCTTATTACGCCATCTTCGGTAGGCTGAAGCAAAAAATGCCAGTGTGTGGGTATCAACTGGTAACTGAGAATCCGGCAGGGGTAACGTTCCAATTCTTCTGCAAGAATACGCTCGAACGCCTCGTAGTCGGCTTCCTTAGAAAAATTTCCCTACAAGCATTCCCGCGATTCATAGCATGGTACAGCCCATTGGCTTCGTCGGCGCGTTTGGGCCGTGGCCTTTCCGTGGCATATCGCAACGAGAGTAACTGTTTAGTTCGTTGCTGCACATGCCGCTGAAAAGGTGTCAGATACCGTTTTGGCTGCTTGGGAGATTCTCGCATTACCTATTCTCACTTTTTGGTACCCGTCACCTTTTTCGGTTCTGGGAATCCCCGTCAGCGATTCCACCGATGTGGAATCGTTACAGGCCCAATTACAAAAGCTTCCCGACGATGCGAAAGATTTAACGTTCGAGAACGTCCAAGCTCGCGTGCGAACGATGTTGTTAATGAATCGCGGCTTTGTTTTGGGGACTGGCGACATGAGCGAACAGGCGCTTGGTTGGTCCACCTACAATGCCGATCACATGTCAATGTACAACGTCAACACGTCGATCCCAAAAACGCTGGTCCGTTTCCTGGTCCGATACGCCGCCGATCATTACTTCGACGGCGAATTGCGATCCGTTTTGCACGACATCGCAAATACAACCATTTCGCCCGAACTATTGCCACCGCGCGAAGACGGCACGATTCGACAGAGTACCGAAGAATCAATCGGCGCTTACGAGCTACACGATTTCTTCCTCTTCCACTTCGTACGAAACGGTTTCAGTCGAGACAAAATTCTGTACTTAGCATCACACGCAAAGTTCGACGAAGACTATTCCCCCAAGCACATCGCCGAAACCTTGGACGTATTTGTGAAGCGTTTCTTCTTCAGCCAATACAAACGCAACTGCGTCCCCGACGGTCCTAAAGTCGGTTCAGTCAGCCTTTCCCCACGCGGCGATTGGCGAATGCCCAGCGACGCCAACGCCGGCGATTTCCTGTAGTTATTCGGTGCTTGAAGGAACGATGCTGTGCGCGAAAGAATTAACCACGGATGGCTTTCGCGGGACCACGGATGTTTGGGGGCGAAGGGATTTTTGGTGGTGTTTTAGATTATTTTCTGTTCGCCATCCGCCAACCGACTGCGCAACATCCGTGGTCCCGCGAAAGCCATCCGTGGTGAATAACTTACAACGTTCTATCGCTGGTTCGCACCAAACGATGCAATGATGTTCTTCCCGTCTGGGGTGTAAACCGGATCACGAACCGTCACATCGTCGGGAAAACCATCGAACGACCTGTTTGTCTGCCCCTCTTTGATCGACAGCGATACCGGGAACGGTCGCCCATGCTTGTTTCCGGTCACGATGATTGATTCGCCATCTGGATACCAATCGAATGAAAGACCATCAATCACTCTCGTTCCATCAGCGGGCGGATCGAGTATTTTCAAAGACGAGATTCCTTGGTCAACGTTAATGATCGCAGACGCCGATCCGTTGCCGTCCTTCAATTTCCCACCAAATGCAACGGTTCGATCGAGTCCCTTTGCCCAAGCAAAATGAAAACTAAGGCTAGCGAACGGAGATTCGGCTGGCGAGAAAACGTTTGTAACTCGGTTGGTTTCAATGTCGTACAAACGCAAGCAGGACTTGGGGACTGAACTCCCGTCATCATCTCGTCCACCATGAAAAACGATTGACTTCCCATCGGCTGACCAGCGACCTCCCCAAGCCCCTCGGTCTGCCAACATCTTTTTGTTCTGCCCATCCGAATCCATGATCCAGATCGACATCCCTTTCGCGTTGTCCGCTTTTGCATATTTTGGCGGGCGACTGACGACAAGCTGTGTTCCGTCTGGCGAAAATGAAGGCATCACTCCGTCAGAAATATCTAACGCATTTTCACCATCAATATCAACGACAACGATGCGTGATTCCTGCCACGAAAAACCACCGTCATTGGTCCATGCGTCGAAGGCGACACGCTTGCCATCAGGCGAAACATTAGGAGTGCCTTGGCGATCAAATTTGTGACGTAAATCTGTATCAGAAACGAGCGGCCGAATCGGTGTTCCGTCGATCTCACAAACGTGCAGCAAAAGTCTGCCAGGTTTCGATGCATCGACATCCGTGGAATCATCCTCCGCTCGGCAGGGAAATGAAATGCCGACGGACAATATCGCCATAGCAATTGATTGGATCAGTAAAATTCGCATCGAGAAGCTTTCGAAAGAGGTAATCAACGCTGGTAAATTGGCAGCAATTGATATGGGGTTGTGAGTGCAAGGACAGTCAACGCGGTCGGATAGACTCGTCCGATTTCGGGTCGTTTACCTTCTGGTTGCCAACCGCCATCGGCGGCTTGGTTCGCAATCATTGTCTTTGCCATTCGCGGATAGAACTGCTCCCAAACCCGACCACCCATCTGCATCGCCGCTTGGCTTTGGTAATAGACGCCATAATGAAAGTGTTCATTCGGGTTGATCATGTGATTGTAGCGATCGTAGGGATGATCCAAAATCCATTTCCCGCACCGTTTTTCCATCTCAGGTTCTTTGTGACCGGTCAGGAAAAGACAAACCACCCCAGCACCACAGAGTCCTCTTGTCGTGTGCCCGGTTCGACCCGGCCCATAACAAAACACGCCCAACTTTTTGTCGTAGCAGCGAAGCACGTAGTCAAGCGATTCCTTGGCCCATTCAACCGGAACATCAAAGCCAGCATTCTCAGCCGACCGCAAAAACATCACAAACCAGCTTGAAACGGACAGGTCGCTGTAGAGTTCCATGTGGTGGAAATCGTCCAAGTATCGCCATCCACCGCGGTCCCTGATTTCAAACTCCATTGGGATCGGACGCAGTTGCGTTTTTCGCGTTAGTTTCAAAGCGGCGTTGACAGCTTTCTCGATCCGCGCCGCCCGTTTTGGATCCGTCATGCCATAAACTTCCGTCAAAAACATGCCGCAAATCGCATGGTTGTAAATCATGTATTTTAGATACTGACCATGGTTCGTGGCCGCCACAGAATGCCCCAACAAACCATCCGAGCGCTGCCGCGAAAGCACATAGTCGATGCCTCGCAAAACCACTCTTGATTCTTTTGTCGCCGATGGGCTCGCATCAGCAATGTGCCCACGGGAAATCAATGCCATGCAGGTCAAAGCGGTAACTGCGGGACGCTGGACTTCCAAAAGGCCAAAGCTGCCGTCGTAATTCTGCTGGCTGATTAAGTAGTCAATCGAACGGTCAACCGAACGTTCAATCGTCTGCCATTGCGTTTCAGGAATCACCGAAAAGTCCGGAACGTCCTGCATCCCTTCGGTCGCATGCAGTCCTAAACCTGGTTCTTCCGCATCGCATAGACGAGTCCCGAGAATGGAGACGCCGCAAGCCAGCAGAACTAACACGAATTCAAAACGCTTCCATTCACTCTTCATCGGACGCCTCGTTGGTATCGCTAACAGTTCCGCTGATCAATTCAAAGTATCGGTTGATGCTGCGTCGGTACGCTTCTGGCGGTAAACCATCGGAACCCTGCAAAAGTCCCGAACCCAATTGGCTGCGAACGATGTTCCAGCCGAATGCGTTGCCGCGTCCTAATTCTGAATCACCGTCAACGAGTCTCGCTGCGGACTTTGCGTTGAGCAGTTTTTCGCGAATCCTTTTGAGATTCTTGTCCGTCTCGCTTCCCTGTTTTTGCATCGCCGCCTGAATCATCGCCATCAACCGAGCACGCCCGGAACCGCCATTCCCGCCGGAACCACCGTTGCCGCCTCGCGATCCACTGGCCCAGTCGTTGATGATTTGCAGATTGGTCGGACGTGCGGGGATCCCCAGCAGTTCGGCCAAGTCACGTTCTTGTTCCAAAATCGCTAGAATCTGATCCAACGTTGGATCGTCTAGCAGGTTTGCCAGGGGATCAGGCGGCAGTTCGTCGAGTTGCTTGATCACATTTTTCAGTAGCGTGTCCAGCAACTCGCACGCTTCGTCTAATCCATCGCTAGCGACCTGTGTTCGCACGAGTGCTTTGTCGGTCAACGATTTTTGCAGCGAACGAATCGCCGCCAACTGAATTGGTTCGATATCGCGGTCCAATTTGGCCAGCAAGGCATCACACTGCACCGCGATGGATTTTGGCAGGATGTTCTGTCCCCCGCCAATCTGCCCCGCCAATTCCGCCTGCAAGCCAGTAAGTTTTTCGGTCAGCGTGTGAGTGTCCATCGCGACCAGAAACTGTTCGACACCGATCGCGGGTGCGAACTTTTCCGCCGCTAAGAAACCGGCTTTCTGATTCCACCTAGCGGCTTGGTCTCGCATTTCCCCAAGTTCGATTACCCTTCGAAGAGCGTTGCCAGCGTACCGCTGGTCGGATCGCCCGAGCTGTTCAAGTTGTGCCGCAACGCGATCGGCCGAGTCGATGAATTGGACCATCAAACGAGAAGCCTGCAGCAAATCGGTTTGAGTCTCCGCCCAATTCGCGGTCCCCAGAAATACTTTTCCGCCCAGACCATTTTCGTATCGAGCAGAGATGCCAGCGGCAACAGCCGAGAATTCCAAGAAGGCCTTTCGCGTTGCCGCAACCATCGCGGAATCGTTGCTCTGCAGCGGTAGCCAAGTCTCAAACGTTTCTTCAATTTCAAACGCGCGCTGCACCAGGTCAAGCGATTCGGTGGTCATCATACTAGCGTGTCGCTTCAACAGCGATTCGAGTGCAGCTTGGTCTTGTTCGCCGGTTTCGGCGTACATGGCCAGCCTGTCGTGCAAAACACGTTGCCGCTTGGCGACTTCAAACAACTGCAATCGAATGGATTTGCCACGATCACCAAAGTTTTGGAAATAACGTTTCATCAGCCTGGGATCGCTGGACAGAATGCGAGCGAGTTCGGCCCGAAGTTGATTCTGCATTTCAAGCACTTCCTTCAGCCGTTTCAG
Organism: Rubripirellula obstinata; assembly: GCF_001642955.1. Classification (GTDB taxonomy): domain Bacteria; phylum Planctomycetota; class Planctomycetia; order Pirellulales; family Pirellulaceae; genus Rubripirellula; species Rubripirellula obstinata. The sequence continues at coordinate 28,048 of NZ_LWSK01000026.1, forward strand.
GTACTCATCGTCGACGTCCAATTCCGCCATGGTGCGTTTTAGTCCGTCCGGATCTGACTGCTGGGCCTTGGAGAGTTCGGCGAGCGAATCTTCTAGGTAGACGCGATACATTTTGCTGATCTGCTGGATATCCTTGGCCAGCTTGAAATCACGTTTGGCTTTCTCGAACGTTCGCGTCAACTCCTTCAGCCGTTCGATTGCTCGAACCGTTTGTTGCCGCGACGCCATCAGCAGAGCAAGTCGCGTTTCACCGGTTGTATCACCGACTGATTCAGCGTCTTGTGCGGCCGGCAGGATATGGGTGTGCGTGATCTCAGCGAGTTGGACGCCAATGAAGGCATAGGGCGTGTCCTTGGTGCGTTTCATCAATTCCTTGACGGCATCAATCGCGGATCGTTGATGCTGACTCGCCTCGTTGACCATGATTTGCAAGTCAGCGTTCCAAAATTCATTCAGCGATTCACTCAACGTCTGCGACTCCAACACACTCGACAGCCGCTTGCGAGCACTTGTCAGTTCCCGTTCCATACGAGTGATCGTTCCAGCCACCGCAACTTCAGTTTTACGTCGCCCTTCGCCTTCATAAGATCCGATCGTTTCGGTGATTTGCAGCCGCATCCGCTGGCTGCTGCTTGGCCTGGGGATATCGAGCCCACGCCGTTTCATAGAATCACCATCGTCGGATGATTTCTTGGCCGCGGGTTCTTTAGGCGGCTGCTTTTCATCGGAAGGTTCTGGTGGAGCGGTGAGTTTCGCGCCTGAGGATTTTTGGTTTGCCGAGTTAGGATTGCTTGGTTGTGACTTGGCTGGTTGTGACTTGGCTGGCTGGGACTTGGCTGGCTGCGGTTCACTCGGCTGTGACTTATTTGGCTGGGACATACTCGGTTGGGATTCACCCGAATTCGAAGCCGAACGATCTCTTTGTGCTTCGCTAGGCTCCGACTTTGATTCCCCATCTTGTTTCGGCGTCGGTTGATCGTTTGGTTTGTCTTCACTTTCGGTCATGTTGTTGGCGGATTGCTTGTCAGTTGATTTCGCTATCTTCTGCGAAACCTGATCCGTGTTGGCATTGGTTGCATCAGGCGCATTGGCACCAGTTTTGGCCGTTGGTTTATCTTCCGGATTGGTCGGCGAATCGGCTGGTTTCGATTTCGAAGTGCTCTTGTTGCTAGCCATTTCGGAATCGTTTGGTTTGGGTTCGCCTGATTTTGACGAACTCACTTCGGAAGACTTGTCAGAATCCCTAATGTTTCCTTTGCCATCTTGCGGTTTTGGTTTCGATTCCTCTGTCGAATCCAATGGCGTTTTTTCCCTTGACGGTTGCACTGCAGAATTCTCCTCAGACGCAATTTCCGTTTCCGACTCCTCCAGAATCGAAGCTTGCTTGGTGTCATAGGCTTCGATTCGATAGCTCAATGACTGCCCTTCGCTGAGTTCATATTTGGAAAGATCCAGTTTCGTTTTCCCCTTCCAATCCTTGATGGGTTCTCCCTTTTGCATTGGCACAGGCAAATCGATCGAGTCCAGCTTCTTGACGCTACCGTCTTCCGCCTCAGATTCCACCACCAAGCGAGCCTTCGCCAAACCGACATCATCCTTGGCTTGAAACGTTAGAGTCACCTTGTCATCCGGGCGAACTTTCTGGTCCGGTCGCGGAGTCTTGATCCGTACGGTCGGCGGCAGGTCAGGACGCGTCAGGATGCGGCACTTGGGCGAACGCAAATTCTGCAATCCATTGGGTTCAAAAAGCTGCGGAGAAACAGTCATCTCCTCCCTGATCTCAAACGAGACGCTGAAGTTGCTCTTGTCTTCTGACCACATCGTTCGCGACGGTTTGCCATCGATCAACAACATTCCCTGATCGATATCGCCCGCTCCGGTAACCGAGACTTCGATCGTTGATCCTTCGACCACCGTGACACGATTGGGCATCCGGCGATAGAGCTTTGACTTCAGCCCCGTGTAGGCAGGCGGTGTGACGCGGATCGACGCACCGGTAATTCGAGGGCGTTCAGCGACGATAACTTGATGCCATGGTGTTCTCAGATCACCCACCGAAAGCCGATAGCGAAACGAGTCGTCAAGCCTTCGCTGGCGATAACGAAATTCGTTCTCCGACCCACGGTTGGGCGTCAATTTCACGGATTCATGAAACAGCGTCGCTTGACCTTGTTCTTGATCTTCGCCCTGCTCATCCGTTTCTCGTTCAAGGTGAACCATCGACGAAGTTGGTCCCGTCGCGGCTAACTTCAGTTCCCAAGTTTCCCCTTTCGCAATCACTTGATCACCCGGAATTCCGTCGAGTTGATGTCGAGTGATATCGGAAATCGGCGCGACCAATCGAGCCGCAAGCGTCTTGATGTCTGAACCAACCCAGACCGCAACCGCCAAACAGCCCAGCAATCCGGCGCATCCGACAAACAAGGGAACCGTCAACTTGCTTTCCCTGGCTGCTTCCTGAGGTGAAACCTTATCGATCAGGTCATTCGTCTCCGACGCAACAAGCTGTCGCATGATTGGGTCATGCTGGATCGGGTGAGTTACGTTTCGATGGAACCCAGTTGGCGGGTCGCTCCAATGTGATGCTGACAAGATCGTTTGCATCCGTTCTTGCATTGCCGGCGTTTTGTCATCGGCAACCCTCGCCAATTCAGACTCACGACGCGGCGATAGAACCCCTCGCAAACCGACGGCGATAGCCGCCAGGACCGATCCAAAAACGGCTGCCGAAATCGCAACACGGACACTCTTGGACCACCATCCAAACACTGCGTCCAGTGACATTGCGACCGCGGCACAGGCGACCAGCAAAGCAACCGCCCAAACGATGGTGCCAATCGTCCGTCGTGATCGTCGTGCGGTATGCAGTCGGTCAAGTTTTTCGCGAACGCGATCGGAAATCGGTTCAGGTTTCGCCATCGTGATCATGCTAAACGAGTCCTTTTCTGCGTCGAATCCACCAATCGGTGGTCAAACAACCAAGAATGATCCAGAGGTTGGACCAACGATTCCATAACGGAGTCACTTGTTGGGTTTCGGTCACATGCGGGTCCAGGGACACGACATGCAAGACTTCTTCTAAGGCCGCCGGCGAAATGCTGAGCCCACCACTGGCTTCGGAAATCTGTCGAAGCAAGACCGGATCGGCTTCAGTCATCAGGTGTTCCAAATCGCCGACTGATTCCACCGAAAACGTCGCGATCGATTCAGGCGTTTCGGTGTTTGTCGTTTCAGCGTTGGTCGTTTCCGAATCTGCGGCCGCACTGGTTTGGCGTAGCGTTTGGATCGTCGGCCCGATGGCTCGGACTTGGTAGACACCAGCGGGCAACCGATCCAGGGTCACTTGATAGTCGCCCGGTGCTTGTTCGCTCTCGATCAGTTGCAGCGTCTGCGGTTGGAAACCGTCGTTTGCCAATCCAGAATTCGACGACAACTGAACCTGAACATCGCCACCGCGAATTGGCCGACCCGACGCATCAGCCAAACGAACGCGAACGCCTGGTCGTTGACCGGCGTCATAGGTCGAACGGTCTGATTTGATTTCGACCATGCTGTCGCCCGAAGCCAAATCTGAAGTCGTCATCCAGCGAACCAACTGACCCCAAAAACGATGGTGGTACTGATCGCCAGCACGGACGCGAAGTCGATAACTAATCGGCGACGAAAGATAGGCGACTCGTCCACTGCCAACCCGATGCACACTCAACCAAGCCGGACGGAATGATCGGTCACTGCCGGATTGCTGATCGAAACCCTGCTGCTGATCGAAACCCTGCTGATCAAAGCTGCTTTCTCGCTCAGCCGATAGTGACGCCAGAACCGATGCAGTCGGTTTGGCGGCATGAAAAGGCGAAACAAAACCCGGCATGGGTCCCGACATCCAACGTCGCCAAAGGACAAAATTCTCTTCGGCGCTATTGTCCAATCGGATTGACGGATGCATCGATCCCTCCAACGTCGGCGTCGGACGGATTTCGTTTGACACCGGCATTTGCATGGACGTGATCGGCAACAAATCGAACCAGGGCTGTGACCGATAGGCCGCTGGCATAAATTGTCGCCCCGCAATCGTGATCAGGTTACCGCCCGACCGAATCCATGTGTCCATTGCCTGGCAAACCTTGGGCGTCAAAACGTCGGGCGGTAAATCACCCAAAATGACCACATCGAATTTCGACCAACCGTCCACCGTGCTGGGTAACCATTGGCCGACATTGGCGTCTTGACCGGAATCTGAATCTGTATCCAGTGACAGCGTAGATTTGACCTTCGGCATCAACAACAACTTGTCCAGTTCAACACGACTGTCCCGCCTGAAGAGTTGTTCCAAATAACGGTATTCCCAACGCGGTTGTCGGTCGGCAATCAAGAGAAAAAGCTTGCTCTTGATCGTTTCGACTGAAAAGACAGAGCTGTTGTTTTGCAGGCTCGATTCATCCTCGACCGCTTCCACGTTCAAGCGGTACTGTTTGCGTCCGGGCCGCGAACGTGGCAAACGAAACTCAACCGCAACATCGCTAATCTTGGATGGAAATTGGACCGACTTTGTCGCGATGACTTGATCGTCTTGGCTTAACGTGACGACCACTTCATCGTTGTCACATTCGTATCCCGAAATGACGGCTTCGACGATCGGACGATCTTCTTGGTAAACCATCGACGGCGCGTTCACTCGATGAATCGCAACGTCGCGTGTCCGCCGACGACTACCAATCGCGACGGTGAACACCGGCGTCCCCATCAACCCAGCGGCAACTTCGACGGGGCTTTGTTGCGACTCAGCGTTGTGCTGCCCTTCGCTCAACATCAACACTGCAGCCAAGTTTGCTGATGGATTTAACGACTGCACAAACGACAAAGCAGATGAAACGTTCGTGCGATTGCCATTTGCACTTCCAGAAGAACCAGCGGCGACATCAAGCCCCGCTTCCCACGAATCGGATTCCAGCGGAACAACGTCTTCGGAAAACACGGCTCGACGCAACGAAACCGATGCATTGGTTGATTGCTTCACCTGGGTTTCAAACCGCGACAAAAGGTCGGCGACGTGTTGTTTTCGTGATTGCCGTAAAGTTCCTTGCGGAATCGAAACCAGAGATTGCAAGTTTGCTCGAAACGTTTCGACGTCAATTTTGGCAGATTCAATCGCATCTGATCGCAAGGCCAACAAGGCGAGTCGCTCGGCGCGTTCGACGTTGTCCTGCAGTTCCTTGGACGCCGTTGTGGCTTCTTTGAGTGACGCCAGACAAGCATCCGCCAATCCAGGGTCCCGATCACGAATCTTGGCTACCTGCTGTGCCGCCCGATCCAACAGCCCCGGACTCATCGCTTCGCTTCGCTGGGCCATGTTCAGATTAAGCTGAGCACGTTCGATGATCGCAAGCGGACTGTCCGGGTCCGCGATCGCGTTTTGCCACTGGGCATTGAGAGCGGTCCCGACAGGATCAATCGTGTCCATGCTGCCACTGGCGTCCGCCAAGACAACGACTTCAGCTTTTTGGCTAGTGGTTTCAGTTCGATTCCAAGTCGGTTGAGCGACCATCCAGACTGCGACCACAATGACCACCGTTCGCAACAAAGCCAACAACAACGTGGACGGTGTTCCCAGCAATTCACGTTGTCGAAAGAGCCAAGCGATCGCAAACACGATCAGGATGACGGTCAAGGCAATGCTAAAACCAAAACTGAGTGTTCCCGATGCCTGAAGTGATTCGCGAATGACAATTTCTGGCTTGGCGATTGTGTGAGTATTTGCCTGAGCCAAAACGACTATTGCATTCATACCGCGGCCTCCTTCGCCAAGCTTGGCGAATTGCCGAACGCGGGTGCGTTCGATAGACCTGACACGTTTTCATCTTCTTCGACCGTTCCCAATTTTCCGTAGCGACGAAGTGCCGCGTAACCGGCCAAGAAGGTTTCTAGGATGATCGCAGCAATCAGACCGACTAACAGCGCTGGCCAAAGCCGCAATCCCTGGTTGCCCGTAACGTCGATTTTTGGAATTGTGGAAAGCATCGCGGGAAAGTCGAACCCTGATGCGCTGCGATGGAAACTGACGTCTTTTCGCGATGCCAAAGCCTGCCATCGATCGGGTGACGCCGGAATGATCTTGGATTCTTCCGAAGCACCGGACACCGAAAAGAACACCTCAGCGATTTGGTCATCATCCAAATCTTTCAGGCGGTACAACCCAGCACGCTGCGTTTGGTCAAATCGAACCACGCCTGCCAAGGTGCTGCCATCGTTTTCACCCGATGGCAACGCGATCAGCCCTTCCTTGGCCCCATCGGGCAACGTCAACTCAAATTCGTGATCGATGGATTCGACGTCGTGACGAAACATCTGGCCCGCGGCAAGATTGAAATTTTCTGAAACTGGCTGCGAAAGATGATCCAACACCTGCAAAACCCAAACAACAAAACACTTGGATAAAGCAAAGTTGGACCACGAAGGATTCATCGGCAGCGACTGAACCACGGTGCGACCGCGACCAACCGACGACAGGATCGCAATCGGATCACCTTCGAAGGTACGCAGCATCACGCGTGACGCGGATTCCATCGATGGAGCCTGCAATTCAACTCGTCGCCGAATCCGAACCGCATCCAGATCCAATCGCTGGGTGTCTGAAAGTGCCGCAAGGATCGAATCGGTGGGATCTGGAGGATGTAAACGCTGCATTTGCTTCGCCGACGCATTGATCACCAATCCACCAACCAAATCGCCAGATCGCGAATTTCCCGCTAACAAATCACCAGCGTTCCCAATGCCTAGACCGCGTTGGCCAAGCGATTCGTTGATCCAATCGCGGTCCGTTTGCGCGTCCAACGTGATCCACAACCCCGCACCGCGGCGGACCTGGTTGACGATGCTTCGCAGCGACGCAGGCGGCAATGTCGCACCCCCGAGCCAAACGATCACCGGATATCGCTGCCAACGCACGTCGTCAAGATCGTCGATGTCCACGACTTCGGGTTTGAACAAACTGTGCCATGACGCTTTGCTACGATCGTTCGTCTTCCCTTTGCCTTTCGATTCATCGACACCCGTTTTCCATCCACCCAGGTTGCGTCCCAAAGCGGCGGCCAAGTAGTCGGCATCAGTCGGCGCTGATCCGAATTGATTCTCGGCGTTCTGAATGACTAGCATCGGGACTTCTTTGACGACTTGCATCACGACGTGGCCGACGTCATCAGCAGCCAACATGTCCGCTGCACCTGACTGTTGAAGTTTCAATTCAAACGTGATCGCATGCGTTCCGGCTTGATCAATCGACAATTCAGTTTGCACCAGTTGCTGCGAATTGGGCTGGATCGATCGCAAGACGGATTCCGCGATCACAACACCGCCTTTTTTCCAGACACAAGAAACCTCTGGCGAAGCGATCGAGCCACCGTTCGCGACGGTGGCTGACAACGACACCGATTCACCGCTGGCAATCGCACGACGCGAAGACTCGACCGAGACCACCGCCAACTGATGTTTGACTTGCTGCGTTTTCTCGATCTGCATCAAATGCAATCGCTGTCCTTTTCCCACCGCCATTGCTGACGCTGACAAAGGCATTTCCCAACCCGCATCGGTGTCGTCAGTAAACAGCCAGATATCCAAATTGGAAGTGTCCTGATCGATCGTCGCGGTTGCGGTTGCCTGACGTACCGCGGCGGCAAAATCACCGCCACCGCCTCGGGGGCTAAAATTGGCAACGGCACTCTGTATCTGATCCATCGAATCGGCACCCGATGAAGTCGATGCGATTCGACGTGCAGGCGTTCCGGCCGCCCAGACCTCGACGGGCGTTGATGCGGGAAACGAAGCGATCAATTCGTCGGCGGCTTTGCGAATCGATTCAAAACAATCATCGGCCAGCGTTGATCGTGTGTCATCGATCAGTACAAGCTGAGTCGGCAATCCGTCGTTTTCAGAAGTCTGGCCCCACTTCAACAACGGTTGAGCGAGCGCGCCGATCAGGCAAGCCAACAACAGCATTCGGGTCGCCAGCAGTAACCAGCGATCCATTTGCGACATGCGTTGCCCACGTCGTGTCGGGTCACGCAAAAACTGCATCGCGCCCCACGGCACGACATCCCGCTGCCGTTTCTTCATCATGTGAATGGCAACCGGGATCCCAATCACGGGCAGCGCCAACAAGAACATCGCTCCAAGAAAACTCATCGGCGGCGTCCTCCGGCACGAGCACGCGCGGTCGCGGATCGAAAGATCAGAAATTGACGCAGTGTTTCCGCGAGCGGCTGATCAGTGCGTAGTTTCAAGTGGTCGGCGCGGCTTCGCTTGATCGCATCAGCCACCTGACGACGATGCTTGCCAAATCGTTCCAGATACGCATTGCGGATTTGACCCGCGTCCATTTCAAGCCTGGATCCAGTCAGTTCCAAGTCCTCAAAGACCACGGTTCCGCGAAACGTGAATTCGATCTCCTCCGGTGCCAACAATTCAACGACGACACAATCGTGCCCGGCCGCTGTCCAACTTGCCAAACTTTTTCGCAACGCATCAGGATCGCCGAAGCAATCCGAAATCAAGAACATCATGCCGCGTCGCCGACCGCTCGGACGCAGCTTCATCAAACAACCTGGCACATCGCTTTGTCCCGTCACTTTTGCATCCGCCAGCGTTTGATTGATGCGATGAAGCGTTGAAGGACGCAGCCCCGCAGGGATCTCGGTCTGCAGCGAATCATCCACCACCGCCAACCCAACCGAATCGCGTTGACGCATCAACAGCCGAGACAAACATGCGGCAATGCTTCGTGCGACGTCAAACTTCGATGCGGTACTTCCCGCATAGCTCATCGAACCACTGGCATCGACGACAATCAATGCCTTTAAGTTTGTTTCGTCTTCGTAAGTTCGGACGTGGTAGCGATCGTTTCTGGCATGCAGTCGCCAATCAATTCGGCGAATGTCATCCCCAAACGAATACTCGCGATGTTCCGCGAAGTCACTCGTTCCGCCGCGATGGGTCGAACGGTGTTTTCCTGAAAGCAAGCCATCAACGGCGTTTCGCGCGAGCAGTTCCAATTGCCCAAGCGCCGCCGAAGGATCGGCGGATAACGCCAATTCCTTTTTCGGGATTGCTGGGTTGGCTTTGAAACGTTGAAACAGGTTCATCAAACCCGTCCATTGACGTTGGCACCGGAAACGGATTGAATCAAGCGATCAAGCAATGCTTCGATATCCACGCCATCGGTTTCTGCGTTGAAGGTCAACACCATTCGGTGGCGAAACACGGGCCGAGCCACCGCGCAAACATCTTCAGTCGTCGCATGGTGTCGCCCGTTTAGCAGCGCCCGCGCCTTGGCCGCTTTGATCAGCGCCAAGCTTGCTCGCGGACCACCACCATATTGAACATAGGGCGCGATCTCGGCTGGCATTTTGGAATCACCGGGACGCGTCATGCGAGCGAGGTCAACGGCGGCTTCCATCACATGATCGGCCACCAGAATCCGACGCGCGAGTGCTTGCATCGATCGCAGTGAATCCGTCGTCATGACGGGCTTCATTTCAACCGCAGCAGCACTCGTTTGACGTCGGCAAATTTCGATCTCTTGATCCCGCTCGGGATATTCAACCAAAATCTTTAACAAGAAACGATCCAACTGGGCTTCGGGCAACGGATACGTTCCCTCCACTTCGATCGGGTTCTGAGTCGCCAGCACAAAGAACGGGTTGGGCAATTCATAGGTCGTCCCGGCAACGGTCAACTGCCGTTCTTCCATCGCTTCCAACAAAGCACTTTGACTCTTCGGCGGCGTTCGGTTGATCTCATCAGCCAACACTAAATGATGAAAGACCGGACCTTGGACGAATCGAAAGACCCGTTTACCGGTCGTACGATCTTCTTCCAGCACCTCGCCGCCCGTGATATCGGCGGGCATTAGATCGGGCGTGAACTGGATCCGAGCAAAACTCATGTCGATCAACTTCGCCAGCGAACTGATCAACAAAGTCTTCGCCAACCCCGGCATCCCTTGCAGGATACAGTGCCCGCGACAGAGCATGCCGATCATCAACTGCTCGATCATCGGCTCCATCCCAACGATCACCAAGCCAAGTTGTTGTCGAAGCTGGTCATAGGCTTCGCGACATTGCAGCACTTCTTGCTGAGTCGCTTCGGTTGACTGTGTTGACTGTGTTGAATTGGCGGAATGCGGCGGCGGGGCGGGTGACGAGTCGGTCGGATGATTCACGGATGGCTCCTAGGGTTGCTCAATTGCTGTTTCAGAAGGTGTTAGCAGGCCGTCGTTGTCTTGGTCGTAGTCGCTGAATTGTTTCGTCGATCCGAGAAACTCGCCGCGAGTCAGCGAGCCATCTTGATTGGAGTCCATGCCGGTAAACCAATCGGGAACCGGCACGGCCGCAGCATTGATTGGCGTCGTCACAACACGCGGCGTTAAAGATTTCAACTGTTCAGTCGCGTCACTGCCCTGGCAAACGACCAAGTGGTATGCCAAGGGCCATTCCATCGGCGACACGATCCCATCTTGGTTGCAGTCAAGTGCTGCGATTCGATTCGCTGCATTGCGTTGCTCCACTTCAACGATCCGTCCATCGGAGTTCGCATCAATCACGCTCCATATCGGATGCTCCGCAACCTTGGCAGCGATTGAAACTTGGCAACTCGGCACACTGGCCAGGCCTTTGTTGATGTAACCATGGACCGTTAAACGAATCGCGGGACGGGGGGATTTGTTGTTGAACGTTGCCTGAACTCCGCCAGGGATCTCGGAAACCGAACCGGATTCGACATGCACAGAGACCTGACTGCCAAGTGTCTTTGCGATGGTTGTGTCAAGCATTTGATCGACCACCGATGCAACTTGATCAAACACACCCGATGAACGGACTTCAACGACGGCATCCACGGTATCGATCAATTCGGCGTCCCCGGTTTGCGATTCAGAAATGGCTGGACGATTCCTTTCCAACTCCCCGTCCAACTCCCCGTCTGACTTCCCGTCTGACTTCCCGCCTGACTTCCCGCCTGACTTCCAGGCCAAGTTCCAGTCCAGCGAGGGCGCGGTCGATCTGCGTGTCCGCATATTTTTGGAAAAGTTTTCTTGCACTTCCACCAACGTAACGATGCGGTCGCGGTTCGAATCGAGCTGCTTGAGACGCTCGGACAGGCCCTGCCATTCCGAATTTTGCAGTACGCCGTCGCGATCCAAATCCATCCAAGCAGCCAGAGGTTCGACCAACTGGCTGGGGGGAGAAACCGAGTCGCGGGCGATCAGCCACAACGGTCCTGGACGCCATTGATCCAACATCCAATTGAGTTCTTCACGATCAGCCGTTTGGACACCTGTCGCTCGTACCAACCGTTCCAACTTGGTTAAAACACTGTCGCGATCGTAGGCCGATGGCGTCACGGTGACTTCTTTAGTGTTATCACTCGGTTTTGACTCAGTTGCGATGGGCTGCTCCACCCCAGCACGCTCGATCACTTCGTCAAGCAACTTCTCTGTGGCCCGTTCCGGTGACAAACCATCGATCAACACCGACATTCGAATCAGGAGATTTCCGTGCGGCGTTTGCAACACCAACGGCACATGGTCTCGCTCGCTACCCGCGATCACGGTTGGCAACATCCATTGACCGCTTGCATCGGTTTCGTAGCCCGCGAGCTTGCGAGTGGCCGAATCTCCATCAGCGCGGTAGATACCAAACGCCGGGCTGGTCGTCATCCCATTATTCACCGCAACAGGCAACATCGCAGCGGTGATCTGCTTGTCCGGACTGCGATCATCAGCAGCAAACGCAGGCGAAAACCCTAGGCTTGCAACCGCCATTACCGCCAACCCAATCGGCCGATAGAAACGAACACCATTCATCCGATCAAGTCCCATACCGGTTCTGCATCAACGATTGGCACTGGACGACCGCTTTGATCGATGACCGTTTCTTCGGGTTGGACACCCGTGGCTTGGCAAATCGTTGCCAACCACTCGGGAATGGTCACGGGGTTTTCGACAATCGTCATCCCGTCATCGGACGTCTTCCCGTAAGCCTGGCCCGCCGCGACATCGCCGCCCGCCAGCACTCCCGCAAACGCTCGTGGGAAATGGTCGCGTCCCGCGTTGTTGTTGATTCGCGGTGTTCGACCAAACTCGCCCATACAAACGACTGTCGTTGTTTCCAAAAGCCCGCGTGATGAAAGGTCGCTTAGCAGCGCGGCGAATCCGGCGTCTAATTCACGCGACAGGTTTTCAACCGCAGGGAAATTCTGCGTATGGCTATCCCAGGTGCTTCCACCGATGGTGCTACTGCTAAGCGTCACCTCGACACAGGAAACACCCGATTCGACCAATCGCCGAGCCAACAAACATCCTTGACCAAATGTACCAACGCCATAATTGCGACGAATCGATTCTGGTTCACGCGACAGGTCAAACACTTCCGCCTGACCGCTCGTCATTAACTCCCTTGCGTTTTGGTAGGTTCCTTGATGAGCAACCAGCCCTGGATTCTTACGATCAGCAATGAAGTTTCCCTCCAGTGCATCCCATAGCTCCACGCGTCGTTGCCAACGATCTTCGTCGATCGAATGATGACGCGAAAGCGAGTTGACCGTTAATGATGCAGGCGTGCCTGATCGAATATCGGCATCGGCGTTGGCACCCGTCGCCACCGCAACTTCCATCGGTTGAAAGCGAGGCCCCAAGTAACCGGAACCAATCGGCCGAGCGGCAATGAACCCGCTTCCGCCAACCGACACAAGCGGCGGCAGCGTCGTGCGGCTTTCGGTCAATTGATGCCCAATCAGCGATCGCAGAGCCGGAGCCTTCATTGGGCCGCCCATCTTTTGACCGGTCTGCAAAAAGTATGACCCTCGTTCGTGATCACCTTCCTTGCTGGTCAACGTGCGAACGATCGCCAACTTGTCAGCGTGTTTGGCTAACTCGGGTAAATGTTCGCTAAAGCGAACGCCGGGAACGTTGGTGGACACTTCTGAGAACTCGCCACCATTTTCATGCTTGGGCTTCATGTCGAACGTATCGGTTTGACTGGGGCCACCCGACATCCACAAGATAATGCACGCACGACGCTGGTCATTCTTCGCGGCCCCCATCGCGATCCGGGGAAGAAAACCAGACACAGCGACCGTGCTGGCGGACAAAGAGCCCTGCAAAAAGCTTCGACGTTTCAGGTTAGCGTTCATCGTAAAAATCCAATACTCGCGAACGAAAAATCAAGACTGTGATCGTTCTTGGCAATCGCGTACAAAAAAGTGAGCCGCGACGCGTAAGCGGCCGGGCCTCGACGCGTAGGTGGCTGAACGCCAGTCCCGGAGGGACGAAAGCTCGGTGCCGGGTGCGTAGCACCCGGAAACAAGCGAACACCACTCCTCTCTTCCACGAGCGATCGGCGGCAAAGCCGCCGATCGCTCGTGGAAGAAACAATCCGTGGGGCAACATCAACCGGGTGCTGACGCACCCGGCAATGGGCTTTCACCGCTCCGCGGCTACGGTCGTTGATTTGTGTAGCGGCCGCGAAGTTCCAAAGCTGGACGCTTTCGTAAGCGGCCTGGCCTCGACGCGTACGCGGTTGCAACATTCGCACTGCCCGGCCGCTTACGCGTCGCGGTTCACTATCACGCCAAATTTTCATGATTGTTTACTCCCTAATGATTGGTCGCGAATTCGGCGCTGTTCAACAATGCCCAAACGAGGTCTGACAATACTTCGCTGGTTTCATCTTTCCGCACATCCTGCAAGATACGATTGACCGCAGCGGATTCCCGTTGCGACGGTGGTCGCCCAACCAATGACAGAAACACGGTCTCGATCCGATCAGCGTCGCTGAAGAACGGTGCTCGCAACCCGCGAAGCAAACGCGAACTGTCTTCACCGGCTGATAAATTCGACAGCGTTCCGTTCATCAATGATAACGCTTGCGGGATACCGGCTTGGTATTCCAAGACCGAATCAGACGTACTGCCGAACTTTTCAACAAACGAATCACGAGCCGTGTTATTGACTCGGTTCAATCCGAGTGCAGGATCCAACGCAACCGACGATTCACCGAGCCCGCCTGACGCCACCAACAAACAATCGTACAACTGTTCGGCCGTTAACCAGCGAATCGGCATTGAATCAAACATCGGGCGATCGGTGTCAGATTCAGTTTGACTGGATCGTTGATAAGCATCCGACAAGACAATTGCCGAAACCAGACTGCGGACATCGTAATTCGATTCGATGAAGAACGCAGCCAATTCTTCTAGCAGCTCCGGTGACAGAGCTGGATTGTGTGTCCCAAAATCATCGCGAGGGTGAACCAGTCCAGCACCGAAGAAGTGCGACCACACGAGGTTCACCGTCGCGCGTGCGAACTGACGGTTGGTCGGATCTGTGATCCAGTCGGCCAACTGACGCCGTCGCTGATTCGATTCGGGTTGCTCGTTCAATCGTCCGCCGCCCAACAACCGCGGTTGAACCACAATCTCCGTATCAGGAAACGTGACTTCTCCGTCGCCGACGTCCCTGACCTGCAACACGCTAGACATCGCATTCATCTTTCCCTGCGGGCGAGAAATCCGAGCAAACAACGCAGCGTAACCCCAAAAATCGGTTTGCGTCCATGTGTCGTAGGGATGGTCGTGGCACATCGCACAATCAATGCGAGTTCCCAGGAAAGTCCGCGCCGTCTGTTTCGCCAAATGATCGGGCTTCATTTCCAAAGCGGTCGTAAACAAAACCGGCCCAGGGTCACCGACGCGTCCTTGTGCGGTCAACAAGTCGCGAACAATTTGGTCGTAAGAAACGCGAGCTTCAAATTGTTCAGCCAACCAGGCCTGCAGCGCCGGTTTGCCACCAAACTGTTCCAATTCAACATCAGGCGGCAACAACCATCGCACCCAAACAGACGCCATGTTGGAATCAAAGTCGGGTGAATCCAGCATTCTGCTAAGTAACGAAGCGACGTCAAACTTACCGCCATCAATGCCCTGTCGAATTTCGGCCACATGAGGAATCCGGCCGGTCAAATCCAAATGCATTCGTCGAAACAGTGTCGGTGCATCGGCGGCCGGTCCAGGTTGCAAACCTTCATCGTCCCAAACACTCTTCAAACGGTCATCGACCCTGGTCGCCATCGCTTTCGCATCGGACGGCACCTGAACCGGTAGCGGTTGCGGCCAAGTGCGAGTGGGCTCGGTTGCGACGAATGGTTCTGGGCCAGCGTCAAGAGGCAGCGAGACCTCTGGTTGACGCGATACGGCGACCGAGCTCGCATCTTGTTCTTCGTTGTCGTCCTTAGCATCCGACTTGCCCATGGAAAGCGAATCGGTTGCAGGCTTGGTTGACCGGTCGGACATCATTGACGCCCAATCCGGGGGAACCCCAAGCGATGACAATTGTGTCGGACCTTTTTTGGGATACGCAAGCGGCAGTCGCGAATCGGAATTGCTGTCCCGAACATCGCCGGAATCATCCAGATCAATCCAAACGGGCAGACCGGTCGATGAGTCGATACCGAAGCTCGCATCGAATGCTGCCTGTTCAACATCCGCCTCGGCGAAACGAACTTTCAAAATGCCGTCTGCTCCGCCGGACGTATCTACGGTTTGCCATGATTCGTTGACAACACGCAGCCCACTGTTGCCGTCGCCGCGCAGAGCATCGAGTACACGCAATGCTCGCACCTGAATGCTTGACCGAACCGATTTCGCATCCACCAGTGATTTCGATTGTTTGGTTTCGCGATCAAACGTTGCATGGGTTCCCTTGGTCGCCCATGCAACCGAACTCGAAGATTCGACCGCAGCGAATTTCCCGTCGGACGACACCCAACCAACGAAACTCTGGCCCTGTTCCTGAAAGTTGACTCGCAAGAACGCCTCATCACTCAATCGATCTCGCATCGCATCAAAGCTGTAGACGGGCCGGGCCGGCCAAAGCACCATCACCAACACAGCCGCCGCAGCCGCAACAAAACCCAACGACAAACGACGCCATGATCTGGGACTTTTCGCAGTCGGCCGCTGAACGTTATTTTCGATTGCTAATTGACTTTCAGCAAACTGGTTTTGCAGCCGTTCCTTCAACTGATCTTTAAACTGTTCACTCGGCGAGACACTCGAAAAGCCTTTATCAAACATTTCCGCGATGCGAGAGCCCGAAGCATTGTTGTCAGAGTCATTTTTTCGATCACTCATCATCCGGCTCCCTGCTCTGGTGATGAAACAATGGAAGACTCCGCTGGCCTTGCTTGCAGCCGATCACACTCTTTGCGAAAGCTCTCCCGCGCTCGATAGAGCAATGAATTGGCGGCTGACATACTTAGCTCCAGAGCCGTGGCCACTTGCTGGACTGAAAAACCATCGAGATAACAAAGTTCAAGAGCATCGCGATGATCGCTTGGCAAACGCCCAAGAATGCTTTGAACCAAATGACAATCCTCCTGTTCTTCCATCGCCGAAGATGGCGAAGCCGCCTCCGGCACGTCACGTTCTGTCGTCGCGATCACCGCCCAAGCCTTTCGCTGAACCTGATTCCTGCGAATCCAATCCACTGATTTGTTCCTGACCACTCGCCGTATCCAAGCCATCACAGCCAAATCCGATTCGGGCAAATCGTCAAGCTCCTTCACCAACGCCAAAAAGGCTTCCGAACAAATGTCCTCAGCCGCACATTGATCGCCAACCTGATTCCAGGCGTACCGATAAACCGGCGTGATCAACCAATCATACAACTCGCCAAAGGCCTCGCGGCCTCCGCGTTTTGCTCGACTGATTCGCTGCGAAGATTCCAAGAACAAGTCCGTAGATCGGGGCCAGAACTACCATTACAGTCGTGGGACGCGAAAGATGCGCTCTCGAAAAATCAAGAATAACAGATTATTCAGCAACACTTCTCGGCAAACGCCTGCACGTTCTGCCCTTAGATCCAGGTGGTAGCTTGTTCGCGATTGAATTAACCACGGATGGCTTTCGCGGGACCACGGATGTTTTGGGGCGAAGGGATTTTCGATAGCGGTTTAGATTATTTTCTTATTCGCCATCCGCCCACCGGCCGCGCAACATCCGTGGTCCCGCGAAAGCCATCCGTGGCGTGCTATTTACGCTCCGGTCGCTTAGATCGGCACCCGCACTAGTAGTCCATGTCAGCTCAATCTTCGGTTAGGAGGTAGCGGAAGTCGCGTAGACTTTCGGCGTCCCCCTCGTAGCCGAAACTCTTGGCGAGTTCCGCTACCCGAAAATTGAGGTGACGCGGAATACTAGCTGCGATCCGTGATCGCAATCAAGCAGGGCAACACCGTTAAGTTGACGATCGCACCCACGACCAGTGTCATCGCGACCAGGATTCCGAAGGTTGACGTTGGCACGAACTCGCTGGTCGCCAATCCTCCGAATCCGATGACCAGTGCGATCGTTGCCAGTACGATGGCGGCACCGACGTTGCCGGCTGCATGCACGGCGGACGAACTTGCGTCATGGCCGCGGCCTCGTTTGCGTCGATACGAGGTCAGGAAGTGGACGCTTCCGTCGATCGACAAACCGATCGAAACCGCTGCGATCATTGCCGATCCCATGTTGATCTTGCCGCCCATCCATCCCAGTCCAGCGATCACCAACAGTGCGGGCAACAAGTTGATCACCAACGCAATCGACGCTCGCAGGACCGATCTTCCCGACACCAACAACAGCAACCAGACCAACAGTGACGATGCGGCAAAGCATCGCCAACCATCGCGAATCAATTGGTCGATCAAGCGTGCCATCAAGACGTAGTAGCCGGTCACTTCGGCCGACTTCCCAATCTCGGTGCTTGCGATCACCGAACGCACTTCTTGCATCAAGGCAATCTTCTGCGTTGAACTGATGTCTTCTTCACTGCGAAGCATTAAACGCAGCTTACGTGATCCGGCTTCACCACTTTGCTGCGAATCCGCAGGACCGCTCATCAATGCGTTGTAGAAAACTGGAACGATCGCTTGCATTCCACCGAGTCGAACTCGCGACGAAACCAACCGCATTAAACCTGACCGAGCGACGACCGCATCGGCATCGGCCAGGCTGATGACCTTGGTTAGACGGATGCCATCGAGGTCAATCTGACGAAGCTTCTTTTCCAGCGATCGAACCTGTTTCAAATACGACGACGAAACCACTGGCGGAGCATCAATGATGACGTCCCAGACGCCAGCGCCACCGAACTCCTCCTCCACGCGACTGTAAGCCGACACGATATCGCTGTCGCTGCGAAAGTTGTTCAAGAAACTCGTCTCGGTTTGCGTTCGTCCGATCCCGCCTGCAACGACCATCACCGCCAAAATGATGGCAACGATCATCAATCGAGGATTCCGCACTGAAACACTTGCGATTGCCAAAATCGAATGACGCAATTTGGTTTGCAGCGGTTCCAGCACGCTGCCACGCACGCCATCGATCCAACGCGCGGGCACAGAAGACGCAAACCATCGCGGATTGCCAATCGCCATCATCGCGGGCGACCACAGCGCGAGTCCCACCAGCGTGGACAGCGACGCAATCGCAATCATCCAACCAAATTGCTGCACCGGCAAAATGCGGGAAACAGAAAGAGCGGCAAAGCCAGCGGCATCGGTTAAACAGGTCCACAGAATCGGCATCGCCAACAACGAAACCGCGACCATCGTCGCGCGAGCAGGCGAATCTCGTCGCCGGCGAATGATTCGATATCGGACGCCCAAATGCAACACTGACGTGACAGTGATCACGGTCACGATCGCCGTTAGGATGGTGGACACCAATGACAATTCCATGCCAAAGGTCTGCATCAGTGCCTTGGTCACGGTCACTGACCAAGCAATCACGATGACGGACAGCAGAACGAAACGCAGGTCCAGCAGAGAGAACAGGACGACGAGCGACAACAGGATCACGGTCAGCGTCGCCAGCCATTTTCCGTCTCGCTCAATCAAGTCGAACGCTTCCTCGACCAAGACCGGCTCACCGACCAAGACAAAGTCTTGCATCGGAGAATCCGTATCTGCATTCATTTCGCGAGTGACTTCCCGCATGCCCGCAACCGCCATTTCGACTTTCGCCGGATCCAACATCGCGACGACTGCGCCGTGTTGGTGATCGGGCGAATGGGTGTAGCCGACAAACATCTGGTCGAACCCTCGTGCAACACTCTCGCGTCGATTGATCAGCGGCGGACCGCCAGCCAAAAACGATCCGGGCTTAACCTTCTTGACCAAGTCGTTCAAAATTGACGGAGAGATGACGCCGTCGATTCCAGGTATCTTGGCGACCGCTTGCGTTACCTTTTCGTTGCGAGCGATCCCTTCGGCTGACCAAAGTTCAGCGTCGTGGTACACCAGCATCGCGACGGCATTGCCACCGAAGTCGTCTTGCAATGACTGATAGGATCGCAAGTCCTGGTCGTCGGGATCGAACATGGACGTGATCGTTCGATCAAACTGCAATTGGCTGGCGATGGGCCAAGCGACGAAGAAGCACGCGATGGCGACAACGACACTGACAATAGAGCCCCATCTTTGTGGAGGACGTTCGTCGCCTGTGGAATCAATATCGTCTAACATGGTGAAACTTCAAACAGCGATGAGATCAAGCGTGACATCAGTCCTAAAACCACTCAGCCGATTTTCCGGCCATCGACTTGGGATCGCGGTATTTTTAGTCGCAGTGGTTTTTCGCGGAGCGGTGGGTTGGGTCTTTGTTGACAATTTTGATGCCGATCCAGACGCCTACGCCGCAATTGCCAATTCAATCGAGCGAACAGGAGTGTATGGACTGACCGACGATCAGGGAATCGCGCGTCCGACGGCGTTCCGGCCGCCGCTGTATCCGTGGATCCTGGCGGTATTATCGATCAGTGACCAGGATCATCGAATTGAGATCCTTGTGCTGCATGCGATGCTGGGTGGTTGGACAGTTTTGGCGACGTTCTTAATTGCGATGCGATACACGTCGTCGCGATGGTCGTTTCTGGCGGCGGGATTGGTCTTGTTGGACCCAATCTTGTTGATGCAGTCAACGTTGGTGATGACGGAAACGTTGGCGACAGCACTGGCGGCGACCGTGTTGTGGTGGTGCAGTGTGATGACATCGCATTCTCGTAGGCCGGAACGAGCGCAGCGAAGTTCCGGCAATCCGATGCTTCTACGATGCAATTGCCGGAACTTCGCTGCGCTTGTTCCGGCCTACTCTGTTCCGGCCTACTCTGTGCTTGGCATCTTGCTTGCGCTCAGCTATCTGTGTCGGCCAACGTTTTTGGTCTGGGCGGTGCTGCTGTTGTTTGCACTGGCCGGCGTCTCCGCTTGGCGACAGCGATGGGTAAACATGCTGCAACCCGCGATCGCTCTCTTGATCGTCGCCGCGGGCGTTGGTGCTTGGACAGCTAGAAACTGGACAGTCATCGGGCACCCGGTTTGGGCGACCACTCATGGCGGGTACACGCTGCTGCTCGGGAACAACCCGATGTTTTATCAGCACTTGCGAACGTCACGCCCAGGAGAAGCTTGGGACGCAGAACCGTTCTTAGAAGACTACAAAAATCGGCTTCAAGAGCATCCAGAAATCGTTGACGAACACAGTGACGATCGTTGGGCCTACGAAAAAGCAAAAGCCACGATCGTCAGCCAACCACAAGTGTTCGCCTATTCCAGTCTCGTCCGTCTGGCCCGCCTCTGGTCACCGATGCCACATCAGGTCCAAGGTCGCTCGGCGTCAATGAACCTCGCCGTCGGTATTTTCTACACCTGCGTGTTTTTGACCTCGCTAATTGGCCTATTCAAACAACGCCATCGCCTGCTCGAACCATTCATGCTAGCTGGTTTGACGCTAGCGATCACACTGTCCGTCGTTCACAGCGTCTACTGGAGCAACATGCGAATGCGAGCCCCACTGACCCCCGCACTAGCGGTCCTGGTTGCGGCAGGATGCTGCCGCAACGTCAAAGTGAACACTGATTGACGGTGTACGGTTTTTGTTTTCTAGCCACAAAGGGCACAGAGGACACAAAGAAACAGAGAGCCACAAGAACCACCGCGAGTGCAAACCTTTGTGTTCTCTGTGCCCTTTGTGGCTAAAAAACCTCAAGTACAAAAGTTTCTGACCAAAGATTGATTTCGTTCACCGATGCCCATCATTGCTAGCCACAAAGGGCACAGAGGACACAAAGAAACAGAGAGCCACAAGAACCGCCCCGAGTGCAAACCTTTGTGTTCTCTGTGCCCTTTGTGGCTAGAAAACCTCAAGTAAAGAAACATATCCCCAGTTTGCTGGCCGGCCGGAGGCATTTGTGGTTCGGAAGTGGGGATTCGTGGTTCGGGCTGTTGGCGGCTTATCGGTGGGGCGAATCAGGGGTATAATGCACGTCGGTACTGAAAAAACACGCCAAAACGTCACCCCCCAATACGAAGGGAAATCCATGTCGGTTGGAGAAGGTCTAGAAAACATTGAAATCAACGCAACGCCTGAAGATCTCGACGAGGACGGATTTGTGTCCTTGTGGAACATCGCCTCCACCACCGTCGAGGGCGATCAAGAGAAAACGCGGGCACTAGCGTCCGCGTTTCTGGGCTTTCTTTGCAAAAAAGAATGCGACTTCGTTGTCGTCAGCACTTCGGGTGCCGAATACTTGGACCAATGGTTCGAGAAGGACAACAAAATTCTGTACGCCTGGAAGCCCGACAGCGAGATGGTGGACGTCGTCGCTCAACACGCCGAGGTTCCGTTCATCGCGTTCAAATCGTTCATGGAAAACCAGAAGTTCAAATCGACTGCGAACTACAGCCCGCGACGAATCGACCGCGTGGAATGGTTCGAGAACAAATGGAACGTAGGTTAATCCAGTCCTTTGGTTGCCTCGGCTACTGCTAACGCCAGCAAACTAGCCGACCTGGCTCGTCTGTGTGACGAGTCGGCGGGAATCAACGCGCGGGTTGTCGCAGCAAGGCCAAAACCGGTCGCTGCGACACCGCCTGGCGACAAAAAAAATCGCCCCAAAAAAGCGACCAGCAAAGCGACCCGAAAAGCCCCCAAGCCGTTGGCGTTCAGCGGCGTTTGGGGATCACTTCGCGGAGTCTTCGCGGCCGCTCTTGCTCGCCAGCACAAGAACGTGCTGATGCTACTGCCGCAAGCCGCCGATGCCGACATTGTCGCCGGTGACGCTCAGGCGTTTGGTGTCGAAGACGCGATCTCGTTGCCACTTTCGTCAGCCGAAATCACAGCCGCAGCGATCCGCGACGACGATTACGCCGAGCGATTGCAGGTTCTGCAGCGTCTGCAAAACCGCGACAGCAACGACGACCAACCACTGCTGGTGACAGCTTTCATCGGCGGAGCATTGCAACGAGTTCCAACGCCGCAGGCCCTGGAAGATTCGACGCGAAAGATCAGCGTCGGCGACGAGATCGATCCGGCCGACATCCGTCGCTGGTTAGCCGAAGCCGGTTTCGCTTCCACCACGGCTGTTCAACTGCCCGGCGAATTTGCGACACGCGGCGGGTTGCTGGATATTTATTCAGCCGACCAGCCGCACCCCATTCGCATCGAATGGTTCGGTGACGAAATTGAATCGATCCGCCGCTTCGATTCAGGCAGCCAGCGCAGTATCGAATCGGTCGATCACGTCGAAATCGCTGCGGTCGGCGTCGCCACATCAACGGAAGAAGAAACCACAACTGGCTCATCCAATGATCACCGACTCGGTTCGATCGTGGACTATTTGCCTGCTGACACTTTGGTGGTGATCGTCGATCCGCTGGAAACAGAAAAATCGGCAAGCGACTTGGTTTCTCGCACCAGTGAAAATGCAAACCTAATCACTTATGCGGAGCTTCAAAAATCGCTAGCCGAATTCCAAACGGTCACAGCGACCGCACTTGCGAGCGGCCCCAGCAAGAATATCGTCGATTTGCATTCGACTGGCGCGGATGCGTTTGCCACATCGCTGGACGAAACACGAACTCGAATCGACACCGTCGCCGCCGGGCATCACGTCATCCTGGTTGGCGATACGCCTGCCGACGGCGAACGCTTGACTGAATTATTGCACGACACCGATGCGTCGCGCAGCGGGCGAATCCACTTGGATGTTGCTCAAATTAGCGGCGGATTTCGGCTGACCGACAACGAAGTATTGGTGCTGACCGGTGCCGAACTGTTTCACCGCAGCCCCGTTCGTCGTGGGCGCAGTCGGTCACGCGGTAAGCCGATCAATTCGCTGACGCAGTTGGAACCGGGCGATCTGGTCGTTCATTTGTCCTACGGCATCGGCCTGTATCGCGGGCTTCAGCACATTGAAAAGAACGGCCAGCATCTGGAACACCTGACGATCGAATTCGACGGCGGCAGCAAGATCTACGTTCCCGCTTCACGGATCGGGTTGGTCCAGCGATACGTTGGTGGGACCAAAACACAGCCACGGTTGGCAAAGATCGGCGGTCAATCTTGGGACCGTCAAAAGAAGGCGGCCGAATCGGCGGTTACCGACATGGCGGGCGAGCTGCTGGAGATGCAGGCCCAGCGAAGTGCGCTGCGCGGGATCATCTTTGATCACGACAACGAATGGCAGCGGCAATTCGACGCCAGTTTCCCCTACATCGAAACGCCCGATCAAGTCACCGCGATTGCGGCGCTGAAAGAGGACATGGAATCCAACCAGCCGATGGATCGATTGATTTGTGGCGATGTTGGATTCGGAAAAACCGAAGTCGCGATGCGTGCGGCTTTCAAAGCGGTTTCCAGTGGCTATCAAGTCGCGGTGCTGGTGCCGACAACGGTGCTGGCCGAACAACACTATCACAACTTTCGTGAACGGATGGCTGAGTTTCCGGTCGAGATCGGGAAGTTGAGCCGGTTCTGCACGGCGGCCGAGCAGCGCGAAACGGTCAAGGGGCTAAAAGCCGGCCGAGTTGATATCGTGGTCGGAACGCATCGCATCGCCAGCAAGGACGTGGATTTTAGTCGCTTGGGTTTAGTCGTCGTTGATGAAGAACAACGGTTCGGCGTCGCGGTAAAGGAACGACTGAAAACGCTGCACAGCAACGTGGACGTGTTGACGTTATCGGCGACGCCCATTCCGCGAACTCTGCACATGGCATTGGTCGGGGTGCGCGACATCAGCAACCTGGAAACGCCGCCCGCTGAACGACGCAGCGTCGAAACCAACGTCATCCGATTCGACGAGCAAATGATCCGCATGGCGATCGTTCGCGAACTCAATCGTGGCGGACAGATTTTCTTTGTCCACAACCGCATCGCGGACATGGAACGCATTGCCAGTAAGCTGCGTGACATCGTGCCGGAAGTCCGCATTGGAATCGGGCATGGACAAATGGGCGAAGGGGAACTGGAACAGGTGATGGTCGATTTTATTGATCACAAGTTCGACCTGCTGCTGGCGACCACGATCATCGAAAGCGGATTGGACATTCCCAACGCGAACACGATTTTCATTGACGATGGCGATCGATACGGGTTAAGCGATCTGCACCAATTGCGTGGGCGAGTCGGTCGGTACAAGCATCAAGCTTACTGCTATTTGCTGGTGGACCAGCACAAGCACCTTTCACCGGAGGCGACCAAGCGGTTGCGGGCGATCGAAGAATTCAGCCAAATGGGTGCCGGTTTCGCGATTTCGATGCGAGACCTGGAAATCCGTGGTGCTGGAAACTTGCTGGGCAGCCAGCAAAGTGGTCATATCGCGGCGATCGGCTACGAATTGTATTGTCATTTGCTGGAAGATGCCGTTCGCCAGATTCAGAACCTGCCGCCCAAGTTAACCGCTGACGTTGACATCGATTTGCCGGTCGAAGCGTACCTGCCTGACGGTTATGTTCCCGATTTACGTCACAAGATCGACCTGTATCGCCGATTGGCTAAGATAAACGACGCTGCGGAGATTGAAATGATTCGCGAAGAACTGCAGGATCGTTTTGGTTCGCCCCCCGATGCGGTTAACCGAATGCTGGAATTGGCTGAATTACGACTCGATGCGGCCGCGTGGTTGATTGCATCGATCACGACCAATAACCGTTTCATTGTCCTCAACTACACCAACCGCCAGCGAATCGAACAACTCGCCAAGACATCGACGATCCCGATCCGGGTTGTCGATCACAAAAAAGCTTATATTCCGACAACCGAATACGACATGAACACTGACCAAGCCGGAACCAGTTGGTTGCAATTGGCAAGGGCAGCCCTTCATCTCGGTTGAACATCAATCGACGAATTTCAAACACTCGTTTCTAACACTCGTAGCAACGTTCATGAAGATCACTCGCAACCCCACTCGTCCCGTCTCGGTCGGCAACATCATCATTGGTGATGGTCACCCGATCGCCGTGCAGAGCATGACCGCGACGAAGACGCAAGACATCGACGCCACCGTCGCTCAAGCCGAAGCGTACCGCGAAGCCGGTGCGGGCGTGGTTCGAATCGCGGTTGACAGCGACAAGGACGCGATAGCACTCGGCGAAATTCGCAAACAAACGACCGCCAACTTGGCCGTGGACCTGCAAGAGAATTTCAAGCTGGCCGAACTGGTCGCGCCGCACGTGGACAAGATTCGCTACAACCCTGGCCACCTGTATCACCACCAGCGCGACAAAACGTGGCAGGAAAAAGTCCAATTCATTATCAACCAAGCCGTCGAACATGACTGTGCGATCCGCATCGGCGTGAACTGCGGCAGCGTCGATCCGGCGAAGAAAGCGAAGTACGACAGTGAAGACGCGATCACTCCGATGCTAGAAAGCGCTTTGGAACATTGCGAGTTCGTGGACTCGCTCGACTTCCATCGCTTTATCGTTTCGCTCAAAGACAGTGATCCATCGCAGGTGGTCGAAGTCAACCGCCGCTTCGCCGAAGCCCGGCCTGACGTCCCGCTCCACTTGGGCGTCACCGAAGCCGGCATGCCACCGGACGGAATTATCAAGACGCGAATCGCTTTCGAGCAACTGATCGGTCACGGAATCGGCGACACGGTTCGCGTTTCATTGACATTGCCCAACGATCGCAAACCGGAAGAAGTTAACGCGGGTCAGAGCATTATCGAGGACATCTATGCGGGCCGAGTTCGCAGTGTGGTCAAGTTCGACGACACCAAGTTGAACATCATCAGTTGCCCGAGTTGTTCACGAGTCGAAAACGAGGCGTTCATTGATCTGGCCCAGAGTGTCAAGGAGATGACCGAGTTTGCAAAGGATTATCAAATCACGATCGCCGTGATGGGATGCCGCGTGAACGGACCAGGCGAAACCGACGACGCCGACTTGGGCCTTTGGTGCGGCCCGGCAAAGGTGAACTTGAAAAAAGGCACCGAAACGATCGGCGCGTTCGGCTATGACGAAATTCTACCAAGGTTGAAGCTAGAACTAAATCAGATCATCGACGAACGATCATTGGCCTGAACCCATTCACGCAGATCGCAAGACTAGCTTGCAATTTGCACCTCCACCGCGTGACGGAATAGTACGGACGTGTTAGCGCCCAGGAGGCGGCGCTTTTCGGTTATGAACGTGCAACTTTTTTAGTCGCCTTTCGCTCCGCGAAAGCAGCGGATTCGCTACTTTCGCGGAGCGAAAGGCGACACTAATTCCCCGCTCGTTCCTTAGCCCCGGATGGGGCGTCAGCACTCTGCCATTGGCCATTGCCCACCGGTAATCAAACCAAAACCATGATTTGCCCCGGAGGGGTAATAGAACCGAAACCTGGACACTCCTGGGCGAACAACACCAAGTGGTCGGCTCGGACCTCACGATTCGATAAGCATTCACCTAGCTCTGGAACAGTTTGATGATGGCAAACACGGATGAGTTCCTTTAGCCGCGTGGGCATCGCCCAACGCGTTGTGCTGGACACGGACGCGCGGGGCGATGCCCACGCGGTTAAACGAATTAGAAACCCTTCTCGGTGTTGGATAGTGCTCACCAAGTGAATTGATTTAGACAAAAAAATTAGAGACAAAAAAATGACCGCGGCAAAATTTTTTTGTCTGTAATCTTTTTGTCTTTCATTCCACTGCTGAATCCAGGCGTAGCAATTTCAAACGCTAAGAAGACCTATCGTTCCAGATGACAATGAGTCAGTTGAGTTTCATCTTCCCGGTTTGGTCACCAGAAGATTTATTGCTACACCGCCGGACGCGCGGGGCGATGCCCACGCGGTTAAACGATTTAGAAACCCTTCACGGCGTTGCCCTCGTCCTGGCTTTGGCTCGGCCTCTGCCGCGAGCGGGAGAGGTGATATGGGTTTTTGAATTTTGTGCTTTTAGCTTATGAAACGGGGGCTGCCGTCACTGTCGCTAACCGGGAGCTATCATTGAAAGTAGGCTCTTTCAATGAAGGCTCCCAAAATCGGTACGACCAGCACGACCGCAACCAATCCCGTCATTTCACTGCCGCCCAAGCAGGTGTCGGAGAAAGCTGCGCGCTGGAGCGGAACTGAAAACTTGCCGGAATTGGTGGAAGAATCTGGTTCGCAAGCCACTCCAGATGACCTGAAAACATCCCAACGTCCGAGCGGTTTTCCGGCGTTCTTGGTTAGCACGATCTTTCACACCGCTCTGTTGATTCTGCTCGCTCTTCTTGGGATGCCCAGCCAAAGTGAACGAGGACTATTGTTGACGGCGCGGCGCGGTGAAGCTGCCAACGTCCTTTCGCTGCAACAAATTGATTTAGAAACACAGGACTTGAATGAGTCCAGCGACGATGCTGCGACAGATGTTGTCTCGATCGAAATTGCTCCGCGGGTTGTTGAATCCGCATCGCTAAAACCTTCGCCCGTGGTCACGGACACGTCCGTCGTTCCGATCGATGATGCTCTGGCGGCATTGTCAGGCGGAAGTGGCGAAAGCACGTCATTGATCCAAATCGCAACCGGTGGCGGGCTGGCTGGCCGATCGCCGGAAAAGCGAAAGCAGTTGGCGATGGCCAATGGCGGATCGATCGCGAGCGAGAACGCGGTGGACATGGCGCTGGATTATTTGTCGCGGCATCAACGACGCGACGGAAGTTGGTCGTTCGATTTGAAACTGGATCCCTGTGGCGGCAAATGTCGCAACAACAAAAAAGCTGGCGAAGATCCGACTCCGCCGACCGCCGCAACTGGACTAGCGGTCTTGGCGTTCCTCGGTGCCGGACACACTCATACCGGCAACGGCCCCTACGCCGATCAAGTCCGACGCGGACTGTATTATCTTCGCAGCGTTGCCAAGGAATCAGAGCAGGGTCTCGATTGGCAAACCGGCAGCATGTATGGGCATGGCATTGCAATGATGGCCGTCGGGGAAGCGATGGCGATGACGACCGATGGCGATCCAAAGAATCACGAATTCTATGACTTGATGTACGGCGCGACATCGTTCACCTGCAACGCCCAGCACCGCAGCGGATCGTGGGGTTATTATCCTCAAAGTCCCGGTGATTTAACGTTGACCGGATGGCAAGTTCTGTCTCTGATCGGTGCAAGACGAAATCACATTCGGCTGCACACCAACACACTGGCGGATGCGAAAGAGTTCACGCTATCGACTCGCGAAGACGATCGATTCTGGTTTGGCTACAAAGGACCACCTGGCGAACCAACCACGACAGCGGTTGGCTTGACGTTGATGCTGTACCTGGGCGAACCGCCTGGACGTTCGCGAATGATGGAAGCTCTATCCGAGCTAGCCCAGCGCGGTCCTACACTGACCAACATCTACCACGACTACTACGGAACGCTCGCATTGCATCACAGCCGACACAGTTTCCAAGGCAAACATGATTGGGAAAAGTGGAACGGCGTCCTGCGAGACCACTTGGTTCAAACCCAAGAAAAGACTGGTCACGAAAAGGGATCATGGCACTTTGACGACCGTTGGGGCAACGTCGGCGGGCGAATCTACACAACCGCAATGTGCGCGTTAACGCTGCAAGCTTACTACCGATACGAACCGTTGTATGGTCCAGCGAACTCGTTTCAGTTGGACTGATCGATTCCCTCGTCGCCAACAACGGTCTACCAACCACGCGATCGGTAATGGACGTTTCTGCTTCCACCAAAGTAGGCTCGGTTAAACCTGTTGCCGTGGTGAACCCGAGGTTGATGCGCGCGTTGCACCGGGTAGCTACGGATTAGTTCGTTTAGCCGCGTGGGCATCGCCTGGACTGATGAAAATGTGTCGTTGTCAACTTGTCACGACCCTTGAAAGTAGGCCGTAGCGAGCCATAGCGAGTTACGGCGGTGCGCAAATTGCCGTAACTCGCTATGGCTCGCT
>NZ_LWSK01000258.1 GCF_001642955.1 Rubripirellula obstinata
AATTAGTGAAACTGGAGTCGGATACAATGGGAGGTACGACCATCCGACGACTAGCCAACCCTAGCGATCAGGCCGCTTCGGTTCAACGCTTTGTTATCCGCGATTGCCGTCCCCGGCGTTCCTTAATTCTAGCGACCTGACCCAGCGAAGTCGAGCATGATGTCTGCATGGTCCAAGCATGACGCCCACATCACACGAGCATTGCAGAGTGAGCGAAACCAACAAATCAGGATTGATTTCGGCGTTGGCGTGGCCAATGCGTGCTGATTCGCCGCCCTGCTGCCGTCGACAACGAGCCGTTTCGCGATCAATGCGGCGGTCCGTCAGCATGGCATCGCGCTAGACGAGCATGGCCCGCGATGGCCGAGCATGGTCCGCGCTGGTCGAGCAAGATAGCCTCCGCAGGATAACGTCCGCGTTAACCGAGCGGACCTGAAAAGGTGAATTGGTGAAAACGGAGCCGGATACAATGGGAGCCTGCGACCATCCGGCGACTAGCCAGCCACGAAGGCCTCTCCGCTTCGGTTCAACGCATTGTTATCCAGACAGCGGATTGAATCGTTGGCCCTAATCTTAACAGCTCCCTAAGCACCAGTCGAGCATGACATCAATTTGGATGATCGTTCTCGGGTGATTGTTTTCGTATCGCACGCTGTATTTCGTGCATCTGGTATGAGAATAACCAGCACGTCGCAGTCATTGCCAAACTCGAAAATCCGACAAGCAGCAGAACTGCGTGGCCGGTTGCGTATCCCAATACCACCAATGATGTCATCGTGAAGATCCAGAACGCCTGTGCCAGAGAGTATTGGCGATTGGGTGCTGGTGTCGCTGGAATGCACTGGTCAGCGTGGCGGAAGTCTTCTGTCATCGTCCCGTCTATTTTTGTCCCACAATTCCAGCAAGCATCAAACTGCTGTTCGACATGAATTTCACATTGCTGGCACGTCCACATTGGTCAGTCTGGATAACGTCCGCGTTAACCGAGCGGACCTGAAAACGTAAATTAGTGAAAATGGAGTCGGATACAATGGGAGCCTGCGACCATCCGGCGACGTGCCAACCACGAAGCCATCTCCGCTTCGGTTCAACGTTTTGTTATCCTGCAACGGGCCGGGGCCGTGCTCCAATTCTAACGAGTCGGCCAATCGAAGTCGAGCATGTTCTGCCGCATGATTCGAGCATGTCGACCGCGTGTCGGAGCGAACTTGGCCAAACCAAAGTGCTGCGATCGGATTCGTACTGCAGGTGCTTGCTGCCATTGTGTCCGCAACCGCCTTCGAGCATGTCCGTTGCAATGGCCGCATGCCTTTGTGCTGCTGACCGCAATTCGTTGCATGCCACCAGCATGTCGGCGCGCGATAGCTCCGCAGGATAACGTCCGCGTTAACCGAGCGGACCTGAAAATGTAAATTAGTGAAACTGGAGCCGGATACAATGGGAGCCTGCGACCATCCGGCGACAAACCAACCACGACGCCATCTCCGCTTCGGTTCAACGCATTGTTATCCGGCCTGGATCGCTGAACAACGCACTTCTGGCGACAAGCTTGAGGCATGCATGTGTCCGCGCGCCCGGTTCCTATCGCAATTATTCAACAACGCGGACAAGGAATCAAGTCAATCCTGATGCACCTAGTCATGAGGGCAGGTTGTCTTCGTTCAGTTCAGCCACCAAGTCATATGCAACATTGAATACGAAGTACATTGATTCAAACGCAAATGGGAGTATCGCGAACGCGGCACGATACCCGACCGTTGAAATTGGTAACATGAGAATGCCAATTGTGGCGAGTGCAGATGGCACGAATGAAAGACCGCTGGCGAACTGGCCTGTCCTGATGCGGCGAACGGCCATCATTAAAAGCGAAATTATCATCACCGAATAAAGTGAAAGGCAAGTTAGCCCAAGAATCCAGCGTAGTGCGATCATGGCATGCAAGGCCGGATAAC
>NZ_LWSK01000259.1 GCF_001642955.1 Rubripirellula obstinata
ATAGTGAAGGTGCCAGCGTCGACACGACGTTCGACCTAACGGTTCTGGCCGTCAACGACGCACCGGTTGCCGTCAACGACAGTGCGACCACGGCCGAAGATACCCCGGTCACGATCGACGTGGCAGCCAACGACACCGATGTCGATGACGCTTCGCTGACGGTTTCGCTGGAAACCGGCGACACCGCTCCTGCCGGCGGCAGCGTTGCGGTGGTCGGTAACAGCGTGGTGTACACGCCGGATGCCGACTTCTCGGGCAGCGACACGTTCACCTACACGGTCACCGATGCTGGTGGAGAGACCAGCACCGCGACGGTCAACGTCACGGTGACCCCGGTCAACGATGCCCCGGTAGCGGTCGATGGAACCGCTTCGACTGATGAAGATGTGGCCATCACCGCCGGTGACTTGACTGCTGACGTGACGGATGTCGATAGCACGGGCCTGACTTACGTAGCTCTGACTCAGCCCACCGACGGCACCTTGGTGCTTGATGGTGACGGCAGCTTTACCTACACACCCGATGCAAACTTCTCCGGTTCAGACTCCTTCACCTACCGCGTGCTCGATAACGCCGGTGGTGCCGATGAAGCAACGGTGATCATCACCGTCAACTCCGTCAACGATCTGCCGACCGCCGATGACCAGAGTGTCAGCACCGACGAGAACACTCCGGTGGCGATCGTGCTCACCGGCAGCGACGTCGAGACCGATCCGCTGACGATCTTCGCGGTCGTGGATCAACCAACCAGCGGCACGCTTTCGGGCACCGCCCCGAACTTGACGTACACGCCGAACGCCAACTTCTTCGGCAGCGACAGCTTCACCTTCACGGTCGAAGACGCCGATGGCGGAGTGAGCAGCACCGCGACGGTCTCGATCAGCGTGGGCAGCGTCAACAGCACGCCAACGCTGGACAACGCGATCGTCGCTGCCGATGCGACCGAAGGGACCGCCTACAGCTTGGTGGTTCCGACCAACACGTTCAGCGATGTCGAAGATGCGACATTGACGCTGACCGCTAGCGGTCTGCCGTCTTGGCTCAGCTTCGATGGTTCTGAATTCTCCGGCACACCACTCAACGGCGATGACGGTACCACCACGATCACGGTGACCGCGACCGATAGTGAAGGTGCCAGCGTCGACACGACGTTCGACCTAACGGTTCTGGCCGTCAACGACGCACCGGTTGCCGTCAACGACAGTGCGACCACGGCCGAAGATACCCCGGTCACGATCGACGTGGCAGCTAACGACACCGATGTCGATGACGCTTCGCTGACCGTTTCGCTGGAAACCGGCGACACCGCTCCTGCCGATGGTTCGGTATCCGTGGTAGGCAACAGCGTGGTGTACACGCCGGATGCCGACTTCTCGGGCAGCGACACGTTCACCTACACGGTGACCGATGCCGGCGGAGAGACCAGCACCGCGACAGTCAACGTCACGGTCACCCCGGTCAACGATGCCCCGGTAGCGGTCGATGGAACCGCTTCGACTGATGAAGATGTGGCCATCACCGCCGGTGACTTGACCGCTGACGTGACGGATGTCGATAGCACGGGCCTGACTTATGTAACTCTAACTCAGCCGACCAACGGCACCTTGGTGCTTGATGGTGACGGCAGCTTTACCTACACACCCGATGCGAACTTCTCCGGTCCAGACTCGTTCACCTACCGCGTGCTCGATAACGCCGGTGGTGCCGATGAAGCAACGGTCAACATCACCGTCAACTCCGTCAACGATCTGCCGACCGCCGATGACCAGAGCGTCACCGTCGACGAGAACGACAGCGTGGCGATCGTGCTCACCGGCAGCGATGTCGAGACCGATCCGCTGACGATCTTCGCGGTCGTGGATCAACCAACCAGCGGCACGCTTTCGGGCACCGCCCCGAACTTGACGTACACGCCGAACGCCAACTTCTTCGGCAGCGACTCCTTCACCT
>NZ_LWSK01000260.1 GCF_001642955.1 Rubripirellula obstinata
GCGGCCGCCACTCCGGTGCATGCAATGGTTATCCGAAAAACACCATCACGATATGGCCCGTCAGCGCGGACTTCGTCGACGTGGGTGACAATCACCGTGTGTAGATCGTAGCAAAGAGTGGTCGGTCAAGCAAGTTTGGGTGGGCAGCGTTAAATCGAGCAACCGAATACAGGCGTTGGTTGTTCCACGCAGTGCATCCGGCACGTCTGCGTTGATTGAGCATTGGAATTCGGGCGTCGGTTGATGCCCCGCAGGGCAGTCGGCACTTCGGTGTAGGTCGAGCGTCGGGGGCAAAGCGGTGCTGGTCGTGCATTGGTTGTGCCCCGCAGGGAGCGAGGCGGGCCGCAAGTGTCTGCGGTTCAGTCGGATAACGCCAGCGATAAACGCGTCGGCCCCGTTTGATTTTGGTATTCCGTTTGATGTCCTGGCCGACTGCGGTTCATCGCTTTGTTATCCGCTACTAGAGCTTCAAGTCGCATTAAAACTACTGCGGCGACGCCTTGAGAAAGCCAAAGCAATGGTTCCAAAACCAAGTAACATTATTGAGCTCGGTTCTGGAACTGCCGTGACGGTGATGACACTTGACATCGCGTAGAAGGGCCACACTTGGAAATCGTTGAACTGATTATACGAAACCCACCTTAGATCTATCTGGCGTCCGAGGCCAGCCTGGATGATTCCGCCGTTATTCCCAAGTGCTCTTTGCGAAACAGTGGTACCATCGGCAAATGTTCCCGTCCAAATTTCGCCACCAAAAGTAAGTCCTGTGCCGGTGATGTTGATCGGGGTTCGAATGTTGGATGACCAGAGTTCAGCGTTGGTTGCGGCGACCAGTTGGCCGTCAAGACGATAAATTGGAACGCCGTTGTCGGACATGAAGTTCGTCCCGGTATTGTCGCGTGCGTTTACCGTGGTCGTCGAACCGAGGACGTTCCAAGTCGCGTTCATCGCAGCTAGGTCAGGAACCAAATTCGCCTGCTGGGTCACAAAAGCATTATAGTCGGCGATGTTACTTGACGTTGCGTTGCGACTTCCGCTCGTGACGAAAGCCAGTCGGTATTGATCTCCTGGCAGAAGCGAACTTGGCCGAGTGATGATCGCCGCAAAAAGACCATTCGTGCTCGTCAAAGCGCAAAATAGGATAACAGCGATTGTAATTCTATGGTTCTTCATCTAACTTTTGCCTCAAAGGGTGATTGCCGGCATACTTGGGGCTAGAACACTCCGCCCTCTTGTGCCGCCGCAGTAAAACATAGCGGCGGATATATTGAGAAGCAATGTTGCAATTCACAGAAGCACGACTGCGGCAATTTGATGGAGATGGCAGCCAACGCCTCAATGGTGTGCTAAAAGAAGTTCGCGAGAGAGCGTACCCAATCGGATAACGGTAGCGTTTTGCGGGATTTGACTCGCAAGCAGAGGACACAGCGCTGACGCCACTCCGTCAACAACGCATGGTTATCCGCGATTATGGGATATGAAGCGAATCGCCGTTGAGCATGGGGCGCGCGAGCGAAAAATAACGACGGGACGTCGCCACCATGGATCGAGCATGCGTTACCAGTGCCTATGCGTGATGGGTGTGTGTCAATTTACGGTATCCGTAGAACGCAATATTCGCAACGGCAACAACAATTCCAATTTCGGGCGCACCTGGATGCAGGATTGTTGCAAGCAAGGCACCAACGCCAGCAGCGATGGTGAGCCAGAAGAAGAATGAGTTCATCAGTCAGTGAATCCTATACGCATTAGTGGTGGAAAGGAGCGTTGGGCAAGGCGGTTTTAATCGAGCATGGGTTGTGCCCCTCAGGGCGCGAGGCGGGCGGCAAGTGTCCGTGGCTCAGTCGGATAACGGTATGCATCACCGAGGTGGCGGGATTTGACGTGCAAGCAGAGAGAAAAGTGTGCGGCCGCCACTCCGGTGCATGCAATGGTTA
>NZ_LWSK01000261.1 GCF_001642955.1 Rubripirellula obstinata
CGATTTTCTGTGATGGTTGACTTTTCTCTCCGTACCCGGTGATCCCGACCGTTATCCGACTGAGCCGCGGACACTTGCTGCCCGCCTCGCGCCCTGCGGGGCACAACCAACGCATGAAACACGACCGCCAAGACCGCTTTGCCCCCAACGCTCGACCTACACCGAAGTGCCGACTGCCCTGCGGGGCATCAACCAACGCCCGAATTCCAATGCTCAATTAGTGCCGACGTGCCGACTGCACTGCGTGGCACCAACCAACGCCTGTCTTCGCGAACTCGATACACTGCCTCACACCGCAATTTGCTTTGCCGGCATTACTCTGCTACGCTTTCCACACGGTGATCGTCACCCACGGGGACGAAGTCCGCGCCGACGGACCACATCGCAACGGTGTATTGCGGATAACCATTGCATGCACCGGAGTGGCGGCCGCACACTTTTCTCTCTGCTTGCACGTCAAATCCCGCCACCTCGGTGATGCATACCGTTATCCGACTTGGCGCGGGGCCGTGTCGCGACCAAAGGCATTCTCGGTCTACTAGCACTGACGACTAATCGCCGGCCCGTAGGCCGCCTTGGCCGTGTCGTGTTTCGCAATGTCGAACACGCTGCAACGATGCACACGGTTCGCAGTGCTTGCAAGTCATCCATGCTCGAACTCCGCTTCAACGCTTTTCCTTCTGCTTGCACACCCGGTCGCGACGTACCGAATGGCCGGACGGCGATTGCTGGCCGTTCGCCACGTCTTAGCTCCGGCCCTTCGGAACGTCGCGACCTCCAAGACGCTGCAAATTGCTCGGTCACTTGCGACCGTATCTCCATTGGCACGCTTTGCTCCGCTGCGACCTCACGGAAACGAACGGAACGTCGCCATCGACATCTTTACCCACTTCTACGTCGTATGACGATGGCGACGTACCGTTCGCTTCCTCACCCCTTCGATAAACTTGGGGTACCGAACTTGCTCGGTCGTCCCTGCCCAAGCTATACTCATTCACCGCTACCACCCGCAATCCTTCGGCAAACGCCCCTGGCGGATAACCAAAGGATGCACCGGAGTACGGCTTGCGAGATTTTCCGTGATGGTTGACTTTTCCCTCCGTACCCGGTGATCCTAGACGTTATCCGACTGAGCACTCGACATTGTTCGGCAACCACGGACGCCTCTTCTGTGTTCCTTGCAATCGCATCCAACAATTCGCGATACCGCAGGCTATGGTGACCTCAATCTTCCGCACCATTTGAACCCTTGCCTCCACGTGCTTGCCGAATACAACGTTACTGCCGTCATCCTGATCTGCTTCGTTTTCGTCGCCATTGCTGCGGCGATTGTCGCCTATACCCTCTGGATCGCTCGTAAAGGCCAATTCGACGTCGTGGGGCACACTTACTATCCGGAAACCGACCCACTGGGTTACTATGGTCGACTGGCTGGCAACTATTTCGCTGCTGCGATATTCCTCTATCTTGCTTTCCTGGTTGGGAACGCACCACGTCCAGACAGCGATACTCCTAACGGCAAGTCTGACCCTCCAACCGAAGCACTCAAGCGCGATGCCGACATTGACACACTTCCTTCGGACGGCGGATAACCAAGACATGCACCGGAGTGGCGGTGGTTGCATTTTCCGTCTGCTTGTACGTCACTCGCCGCCACCCGGTGATGTCAACCGTTATCCCGCTCGGTGCGCGGTCTCTCCGCTTCAACGCCGAACGTTCGATCGCTTGCTTTCCTACACATCGAGACTCGTTACGTCGGATCGCTTGCTTGGTCACTCCTTCTATGCTCGTGCTGGTCGCTCGCTGACTCAATCTCCGCTGCACCCCGGCCCAAACTCCGCTTCAACGCTTGATCCTTTACTTGCACGAAGGTCGCGACGATTCGATTCGCCGC
>NZ_LWSK01000262.1 GCF_001642955.1 Rubripirellula obstinata
GTAGCCGCGAAACCGAGCCAGAGAATTGGTGAGATAGAACGCTGCCATCCGGGGATTTACATCCCCGGCAGAGAGCTTCCGGCCCTCCGGGACTATTTACTCAGCCAGTATTAATGGTGACATTTTCAAAAAAGACCGGCAGAGAGCTTCCGTCCCGCCGGGACTATTTACGAACGTTATGATCGCGGATCGATCAACGACTAGAGGTAGCTGCCACTTGCACGCCCCGCCCGGGTAAGCCGGGACGGAAGCAGGAAAGCTGGCTCTATGAAACTCACTCTATTTTCCTTAAGTCCACGCCATTCGGGACAAGCCCGGACCGGAAATTGATCGAGTTGCCTGCGACGATTCGAATCGCCGCATTGGACTGAAAGCAAAACAAATTCTGAATTTAAAAATACTAATTCAATACCAAAGATTTTGCGGTCCAGACCAAATCCTCATCGCCAACAAGATCTGGTCGTTGCTAATTCAGCACAGCTTGATGGGAGGCACAAGAATTGGTGATCTCGTGAATCAGGTCCGCAGGGTTGAGCGGTTTGCGGAACCAGCCATTGACGCCTTGCGGTCCAACTTCGACATCGGAATCGGCTTGGTCGGTGCCGCTGACGGCAAAGACAGGCATGTTTTCCAACTGGCGATCGCCCCGAATTTGGTCGATCGTCCATCGGCCGTCAAACTGGGGCATCGACATGTCTAGCAAAACGATATCTGGTTCGCAATTTGCCATTTGTTGCAGTGCGACTTGGCCGTTGTTTGCAGTGGTGACTTCAATTCCTTTGACTTCCAGATAGCTGGAAAGCAACCGTAGCTCGTTATCGTTGTCATCGACCAGCAAGGCACGCACGGCCCGTTGGGAATCGCCTTGGGGTTCTGACAAATCCGGTTTTGACAAGCAAGTGACTTGCGAGTCAAGTTTTCGCAGGTCATCGAACAACTTAAAGATGGCTGCTTCACACTTTGGGTTCGACGGAGCATCAGCGAGCAGGTGTAGCTGATTGAGCGTCGCGGCCGCCTCGTTGATGGTTTGTCGAAGATTTGGGAGCGTGGATTTCGCGATCAAATTTGCGGCAATTCGGGTCGCTCCCGAGCTGACTTCTTGGTCTTGAATCTCGCCGCGAAGCACGGCGATTTCGCGGGGAGCGTCGATTCCGATGCGCACATTATTTTGCGAGCATCTTAAGACCTGAACACTGATCCCTAGGCTAGGGAAGACAATCGTTTCTTGTGCCTGACGAGATAGAACTAGCATCTTCTGGGTATCCTTTCCGACCAGCGATCGATCCGAATCTTCATTCGGGACGCCAGCCTACGACATCGCGGAGCCAAAGGTGCGATATGCTCCTTTGCTTTGAATCACAGATTCACGCGTGCGACGTCTTGTCGGGCAGCGTTATCAAACGAACGTTCGACAACCCGCTGAAGGAATCCATTCCGACACGAGAGTTTCTATTACGGTCAATAGTAAGATTTTTGCTACACCGGAGGCAAGTGCAATCCGAGTAAAAACTTTAAGTTTTAGACGCAAAACAATCGAAGGTATTTGCAAGCAATTCGCGGGGTTTTAGCGTTGGATAAGTTTTGAACGACCTGTCCGTAGCTGATCCCGCCAGGGTTCAGTCCAACGCCGCGACAGGTTTCTAAACTGTTTAACCGCGTGGGCATCGCCTGGGCTGATGAAAAACGAGCTGTCCTGGAGATTTGGGCAAGTTTGGAATTGAAAAACTGCTACGCATCCTTTACTTGATTTGGTATCAAATCACACCAAGCCAAGGAGCGCAGCAGTGGCACAATTATTATTCCAATCCGTCTCGCGGTACAGGTCCTCCCTTTACGAAACGGCACGCA
>NZ_LWSK01000263.1 GCF_001642955.1 Rubripirellula obstinata
GGACCGCATCGCAATGGTGTGTTGCGGATAACCATTGCATGCACCGGAGTGGCGGCCGCACACTTTTCTCTCTGCTTGCACGTCAAATCCCGCCACCTCGGTGATGCATACCGTTATCCGACTGAATCATTCGTGATGAGATCGAATCCATACAGCTCGCCTACTTGCATCCCTTGTGATCTTCACACACTTCCCGACAAACGATTTGTCGGAATGTCGGTCGTGCTTGGGGTGTTCGCCATCCAATATGCCGCGCGGTATCTGCCGCCAGTGCTGAACCTCCACCCATCGCAATACATCTGGTACTCCGGCTTCTACGCGTTACCCACAGTTGCAGTTCTACTGGCTTCAATTGCAATATTCTTCGCTGAACTCTCTCGGAAGGCATCGAAAAGACGAAGTGTCCAATGCCTTCTGACTGTCCCTCTACTAGCCACTTTTCTCTTATTGTACGTTTCACTCAGCGATATATGGGTCTTCTGGACTAACTTGACACGATTTGATCGTATGTTAATCGCTCTGCATTGTGCTTTTTGTTCGTTTGTTTGGTTCTATTTCTTCGCGTCGATCCGACGATTTCGACATCTGCATAACGAATTGCATAGCAGTGCGACTGACGCGTAGAGGGATGCCGGGTGTTCATGATACGTTTGCTCATGCAAGAGAAGACTGTCGTCCCGTCAAGTCTTCGGGTGGCGAGGCCTATGTTTGATTACAGTCCGCCTCGCACCCAAAGTAACGGATAACCATCGCATGCACCGGAGTACGGCTTGCACGCTTTTTTCTGATGGTAAACTTTACTCTCCGTACCCGGTGATGCGGGACGTTATCCGACCGGGAGTACCCGGTTTACGCTTTACGCTTCAACCAAACACAGGATGCAAAATCAGGCTTGAACGTTCCGCCAGAACTCCGGTTCCAAGGATTTGAATTTTCCCTAACCTCGAACGACTAAGATGATTCTAAGACTTCTCCCCAATGCAAACTGCACTCCCTCCCTATAATCGCGGATAACCATGCGATGTTGACGGAGTGGCGGCAACGCTCCGTCCTCTGCTTGCAAGTCTTCTCTTGCCACCCGCAAATCGCTACCGTTATCCGACTGAGCCGCGGACACTTGCTGCCCGCCTCGCGCCCTGCGGGGCACAACCTACGCCTCGATTGGCTGATCGCTCAACTACTCGAACGCTTGGCTCTGCTCCATTTACTTGCGACTTGACTTCCCGATCGTTACTCTGGACCGAACTGGTCGATTCCAACGGTTGCTCGCGTCGCGGGTCACCGACGGGGCGGGACGCCGGACTAGGCAAGATCAAAGCACGCTATGATTCGATCCGCGATTCCGAAGACCTTTACCGCGATTCTAAACTTGTTCATGTGGCGACGTCCCGTCGATGTTTTCTGCTCGCGCAGGTGATGCTCGTTTCACACCCATGTTTTCGCATTGTCTGTTCTCGCTTTTGCCCCTCGGGCCTGTCGCAAGTTTTCATCGTATCCCATGCCGCCGGATAACCAAAGGATGCACCGGAGTGGGGCTTGCGGCTGCTTTCTGATGGTTACCTTTTCCGTCCCCACCCGGTGATCCTAGACGTTATCCGACTGAAATTCCCTCGTCTCTCTGCTTCCAAAGGTTAAACATGTTTCGCCGAACACTAATCGCTGTCTCACTTGCAGTTCTACTCGCCTCGAACACCATTGCGGATGAGGGACAGCCACCGCACCTTCGTAACGAAACGCTGATAGTCGCCAGAATTGGCGACTCCAACGCTTTCACCGCGTACAGCAAGCATTCTGGGAAATGGTCTACCCATGCTTTTGCGGAAGGCGCGACCGTTGTTCCGGT
>NZ_LWSK01000264.1 GCF_001642955.1 Rubripirellula obstinata
GCTGCTCGCCGAAACTTGCTTGAACGCCCGCTCTTTGTTACGCTTTCATCACGGTGATTGTCACCCACAGGGACGAAGTCCGCGCCGCCGGACCGTATCGCATGGGTGTATTGCGGATAACCATTGCATGCACCGGAGTGGCGGCCGCACACTTTTCTCTCTGCTTGCACGTCAAATCCCGCCACCTCGGTGATGCATACCGTTATCCGACTGAAAACGCTCCTCGTAATCCATGAACACGAATAGCACTAAATCCCCTCGAACCCCACGCGGAATTCGCCTCCTTCTGCGTTGCGCCCTCTGTGGTCCTGTCCTCTATGTTGGCTCGTTCTTCGCTTTCCGGATGTTTCGCACGTATCCGTTCTCGCTAGCCCCTGCTGATACCCCTGAGCACAATTTGGTTGTGTTTAGTCGTAACCCCAAAGCACAAGAGTTTGCGACGGCTTTCTACCGACCACTAATCTTGTTGACACCTTCCAACTGCCACTACCCAACTGCGGCTGAAATGGCTAGGCTGAACGACGCGTTCCCGAGCAAATGATTGGACAACACAGCTGCTGCATCTGGGCTGGCGGCGTCCCGCCGTTGTTTTCCCGCACGGGTTTCATGCTCGATGGTGGGTGGCGACGTTCCGTCGTTGTTTTCCGCTCTCGCGGTCTATGCTCACTGGCGGTCCGCCTCGCATACATGCTGACGGATAACCATGGGATGCACCGGAGTGGGGCTTGCACGCGTTTCCTGATGGTTGCCTTTTCCGTCCCCACCCGGTGATCCCGACCGTTATCCGACTGAGCCGCGGACACTTGCTGCCTTCCTCACGCCCTGCGGGGCATCTCCAACACGCGACCAAAACCGAAGTGCCGACTGCCCTGCGGGGCATCAACCGACGCCCGAATTCCAATGCTCAATCAATGCTGACGTGCCGGATGCACTGCGTGGCACCAACCAACGCCTGCCCTTGGATACTCGATTTACTGCTGCTCGCCGAAACTTGCTTGACCGACCACTAATTGCTACGA
Organism: Rubripirellula obstinata; assembly: GCF_001642955.1. Classification (GTDB taxonomy): domain Bacteria; phylum Planctomycetota; class Planctomycetia; order Pirellulales; family Pirellulaceae; genus Rubripirellula; species Rubripirellula obstinata. The sequence goes on from NZ_LWSK01000264.1 coordinate 1,020, forward strand.
TCTACACAAGGTGATTGTCACCCACGAGGACGAAGTCCGCGCTGACCGATCGTATCGCACTGGTGTGTTGCGGATAACCATTGCATGCACCGGAGTGGCGGCCGCACACTTTTCTCTCTGCTTGCACGTCAAATCCCGCCACCTCGGTGATGCTTACCGTTATCCGACTGAGAGCCGCGTAGGAATGGACACCAACATCCGCAATTGCCCATCTTGCGATACTCCTACCGACGGATCAGCTTCATACTGCACCGCTTGCGGGTTCGGGAACAACGGAAATGATCGCCCACGAATCTTGTTTGCTCTCGCGGCTGCTGCCCTGCTCGCAGTCATGCTCCTGGCGGTTGCCCTGCTCTTGGTTGCGTTCATCTGGCGGGGTCTACGCGGGATGGGCTGACACCTTCTTGCTCGAACTCCGCTTCAAAGCTTTCCCCTTTGCTTGCACGCCCGGCGACGACGTACCGTATCGGCAGCGATCTTCCTTGGTCACGCATTTTCACTGATCGCCGCCGATACGGAACGTCGTCGCCTCCAAGGTGGTTTCCACCGCAACTACGTAGCCAACGCCTGATGTCACGGGCGACCGCATTGGAACGTTTTTCCCTGATTCAACCCTCTGCGGTAACGTCAAATTTGCCGACGACGATTGATTTTGTCCCTTCCGGGCCATCATCGTCGGCAAATTTGACGTAACCGCAATCCCTTCGTTACACTGGCGTTCCGACTGACCGCCTCGCAGGTGGCGGTCACCAACGTAAACATGATCGCGGATAACCATGGGATGCACCGGAGTACGGCTTGCGCG
>NZ_LWSK01000265.1 GCF_001642955.1 Rubripirellula obstinata
TGCGTGACCAAGGAAGATCGCCGCCGATACGGTACGTCGTCGCCGGTCGTGCAAGCAAAGGGTAAAGCGTCGCATCGCCAACACGAGTATGAATTGATCTAGGAACCGTGAGTGTTAATTCAGGCATTGGTTAAATTGAGCCAGTCGTCATGCATACGAAGCGTTGATCATGGCATGTAGTGATCGGCATGGAATCCATGCGTAGGTTGTGCCCCGCAGGGCGCGAGGAAGGCAGCAAGTGTCCGCGGCTCAGTCGGATAACGGTTCGGTTCAGCGGGTGGCGGGTGAGGACATGCAAGCAAACGGAAACGCCGACCACCGCCACTCCGTTGCAACCGTTGGTTATCCGCGATTATAGACACAAGGCGGACCGCCAACGAGCATGGACTGCGCGAGCAGAAAACAACGGCGGGACGCCGCCAGCACGGACTTCGTCCACGTGGGTGGCATCCGTCGGAGTGTGATCGTATCAACGCGAGGCGAAAAGGGCAAGTTGCGCCCAAATTAGAAGTGAAAACGCTGGCGAAACCAACGCACCGAGATCGCGACCAGAAGTGATAGCAAGCCATAGGTACCGAATGCGATGCCATGACTGTTAGGATCGCCTGGACTGCCCGCGTCCGAGGCGAACAAAGCAGAGCCAATCGTGCCGCCAACAAGAGCAGGGATCAGTAGTGAGTAGAGCGTAGTCCTTGGGACGTCACGCTTAGGTATTGGACGCGGTTTAGATTCAGAGGTAGGCGGATCGTATGGGTTCATGCAGCGAGCGTACCCAGTCGGATAACGGTACGCATCACCGGGCCGGGACGGTTGATGTTCCATTTGTGAAAACGCGCAAGCCCGGCTCCGGTGCATGCGATGGTTATCCGCCGTGTTCTACGCGAAGTCAATGAAGAGTAAGAAGAACCGAACAGCCAAGCCGTAGCACAATCCAGCACCAACTGCAAACGAGAGGTGTCGCCGCCAGTCGTTCCAGAAAAGAAAAGTCGCCAACGCAACTACGAGAATCAAAGGCAGAAAAGAGATAGCACCGCCGAGGATTGGGTTCTCGGTCAATACACCGGCGAAAAGTGAGGAAGGCAGAATCGGCGTTCCAATTTTCAGTGCCCAGTCCGGAAGGTCGCTCCACGGCAGCGTCACCGTGTAGATGCCAGTTAGCATAACGAGAAGAAAGGCAGTGAAGCGCCCGACGTGCTTGCCGTAGTGCTTGAGTTTGCTTCTATTCAGGAAGGACGTAGCCCGAATCGGTAATGCAGTGGTCATGCTGGACTCCAGGGGTTCAGTGAAAGTATGTCTTACGGTACAGCAAAGCGTGGAATCAGGTCCAGGTCAGTCGGATAACGGCCGGGATCACCGGGTACGGAGAGTAAAGTTGACCATCAGGAAAAGCCGGCAAGCCAGACTCCGGTGCATGGCATGGTTATCCGTCCGATTGGGGGCGCGCAATCGCCGAGTCAATCAAGCGAAAGGATCGGACAGCCATTAAGACCGAAAGATGCAGAACAGCAAATACGGCCATAGTCCCGAGGAAATTTACAATCAAGTTGAGTGTGTTCAGGCCGCTTTTCGTTGGGAAGCCAGCAACGGTGGCCGTGTAGCCGGTTGTAGTGTTGGAAACGTCGTAGCGGTATCCGTAGTTGTCTTCGATCCGCCAAGGCCATCCGCGATGTGTTTCGACGACGTAAGCGGTGACAGACGCCTTTTGGATGCTTGGAGGAACAACGCCACGATTGTTTGCGACTGCGGGGAGCGAGGCGAGATACGGCGTTGGTATGTTCTGGCCGGTCATTGTGGGTGCAACGATCTTCGTCGTGGCAGTAT
>NZ_LWSK01000266.1 GCF_001642955.1 Rubripirellula obstinata
CCTTCTTCAGGTCGTCATCTTCACTCGGACGAAGCAAATCCCAAGGCTGAATAGCCGGGCTACTTGAACCGAGTCCTTGAACATCGGCTCGCAAGCTCGCGATGTCAAAGACTTATTTGTTATCCGCGATTGTGACGGGTATTGGTTCGGGCGTATCAATCGTTATCACCAACATGGCGATAGGCATCTTCGAGTACGTCGTGTGGCAGTTGGATTGCCTGATAGTCTTTAGTCAGGAGGAAGCAACGACCAGCGACAAGATTAAAAGTGCGGTCGCCAAGAACGAATGTCCCAGGTTTGCCATCCAGGTCCGGAAGTCGTACTGCAATCATCATGCCGCCATTTTCGTCGACACAAATATCGCCGTCTAATGCGGGATGCCCGAGCCCAGTGTTGAACCGCAAGTCAGGGAGGTCAACATCGCCAGTAAACGTTCCGGATCGCAACAGGATGTGGATTGTTTCGTCGAGCTGCGTACCGATAGTGAACACAGTGATATCAGGGTCGGCCATTGCGAAGACTCAGGGTGAGCGTGGTGTTGTCGTAGTGGGAGCTTCAGTCGGATAACGGTCGGGATCACCGGGTACGGAGAGAAAAGTCAACCATCACGGAAAATCACGCAAGCCGTACTCCGGTGCATCCCATGGTTATCCGCGATTCGCAAGTCGCCAGGCATCGCCAGTAACTTCCGGCTATTCAGGCGAGCGTAACCGCAAGTGCAAGCCAACAAGGAACGCACCCAAGATATAGTATTGCAATCCACCAAGGATCAGGAAATAGAAGCAAAAGCCGAAAACGTAGAATGAGTGGAATTCAATCGTTTGGCCGAATAGTTGCTCGAATGGGCCAGCACCGAGCGAAACAGGAAAGTCCAAGCAGTACCAGAGCATCCACAAACCGATCATCTCGGGTGATTGCTTGAGCCCGACGTGAACCAATATTGCGGTCGCAAGCACAAGCAGCGAGTGAGTAAATAGAGCAATTGTTCCAGCGCGGTGACTGAACCAGGGGCGAGCGCAAATCTTGCGGACGGACGCCGCTTCTGATGAATCATACGGGTTCATTGGCAGGCAGGGCTTGCACCCAGTCGGATAACGTCTAGGATCACCGGGTACGGAGGGAAAAGTCAACCATCACGGAAAATCGCGCAAGCCGTACTCCGGTGCATCCTTTGGTTATCCGCGGTTATGGTTACGTGGCGGACGGCCAGCGAGCATTGAACCGCGCGAGCGGAAGACCACGACGGGACGTCGCCAGCACAGGAAGCCAATATGGGCGGATTAGCGTACGAAACTGCGGAGCAATCCAATCACGGTGTTAGCAGCGATGCCCCAGAGTATCCACTGTATTCCCCCAATGAGCAATACCGACAGAACGGCCAATGCATTTGAGTCGGCGTTCGAGATCGCCCATAGCGAGGCGAGGCCAAGCGGAAAGTCAATGTAGACCCAGAGTACCCAAGCCATAGCAGCGGAATCGGAATTGGGACCAGCCGCAGGTGGCTCGGTCATTGCAAAGCAAGCAACAGCGACCGTATGCACGACGAGAAAGAACAGTGGAAGTGCGGTGTATCGAATTAGCGTTTGAGTCGCGGAGTTCATTCGGGGTGCCAGTTGGGCAAAGGTCGGAGTGCCGAGTCGGATAACGGTAAGCATCACCGAGGTGGCGGGATTTGACGTGCAAGCAGAGAGGAAAGCGTGCGGCCGCCACTCCGGTGCATGCAATGGTTATCCGCAACACACCATTGCGATGCGGTTCGTCGGCGCGGACTTTGTCCTCGTGGGTGAGCATCCGCGCGTGCCGATC
>NZ_LWSK01000267.1 GCF_001642955.1 Rubripirellula obstinata
CGACTGGTTCGCGAATAACATCACCCACCGCATTTTCATCAGCCCAGGCATCGCCCCGCGCGTTGTGCTGGACCCGAACGCGCGGGGCGATGCCCACGCGGTTAAACGATTTAGAAACCCTTCACGGTGTTGGGAACCGGCCCTACCTATCGGTCCTGCGTTACTTACGCGACTTTCGCAATCACTTGCGACACGCCGAGCCAACGGTTCATCTCGTTCAAGTCCTGGCTCCAATCGTCGCTGACACGTCGTTGCAAGAAGGCGTAGAACAACTGATCGGTCGTATCGCTTAGCAGACGAATTGCGTCGATTCGATCTTCATCCTCGAACTCTTCGCCTTCTTCCAGATGGATTTTGGCACCACCGATCCCAAACGATTCCGCTTGCAGGACCAAATCGAATTGGCGTCCGTCGCTGATGATGGTCATGCCTGCTTTGCGCGGCAACTTGCCGCTGCGGATTGCTTCCATCGCTTCGGGCAACTGGACAGGGCTCTCGGCGCTGATCACCTCTTTCCCGGTCTCGCCTTTTGGACAATCCAGTGCAAGTGTCTTCGCGAACATGACAACCGCATCCGATTCGTCCGGCATCGCGATCGTGTCGGTCTTCGTTTCTGTCGTCCACCACAACCACATCAAGAATTCATTGCCCAAGAAATCCGGAGCCTGCGAAAACTCGTTGGTCCAAACGTGCGGTGATTGGGTTCCGCCGGAAACAAAGTCAGCGGGAACCAAATCATCCAATTCGCCGAAACACTCGGCCTCAACTGCCCAATCGTGCGCAATCGCACCCGCACCGATGTGACTAAATTCGACCTCGAAGGCCCGTTCAAGCAGCCCCAAGCAATGACCGCTGGCGTTTCCTTGAGAACCGCCAAAATACAACTGCGAGTGATCGATGTCCCATAAAAACGGCACGGTCTGCATCTTGCGATATCGTCCCGACGCGGCTTCGACTTCGCACTTTTGTTCAACGGCTTCTTTTGCTTCTTTCTTTTCAGCTTTACTTAAAAATCCGGTTTCGCTGTCCTTTAATCTTCCGGAAAGCTCTACCTGTAACCAGGCGGCACGGATCGCGGACGGGATGACGTTGGTGTCGATGCGAACGCTGCAGTGCAACGCGTTGTTAATCAGGTTTTTGTCGAGATCAAAATCTTGATCAAACAAGTGATCGCCGCCCAAAAAACCGACTTGGACGTTGTCGGATGCATCGGTCTCGAATTGACCAGCCGCAAACTTGGATAGAATTTCGATATGTTCTTCACCAAACTGATTGGCCTCGAAACCTGTGACTGCAAAACGTTCGAATCCGAGACTACCGCGAAGAAATGGCATAGACGTTCCAATGAAAATTGAGAGGAAACGGAAATGGGTTGACAGGTTTGGAATCGACGAACCTAGCCAATAAATTTGCGTTTTAATTTCCGCTTCCTGCGCCTTACCCACACGCTGCGACTGTTCAGGTGGGTAGCCAAAATTTGTGCAATCCGGTGAAAACTATTTGCACGTCGTCAGCTAATATGCCAACGGATTCACCGCTGGCGAAACGATGCGATAGATGGACATATCTCAGCGAACGCCACCATTTAGGAACGTGCGACTTTTTATAGTCGCCTTTCGCTCGGGACGTCGCATCAGTTACTGCGCAATAGGCCCGGAGGGCCGGCAGCTCCCTGCCGGGTGCGCGAGCACCCGGATGGCTGCCCCACATCAATTCTCTGGCTCGGT
>NZ_LWSK01000027.1 GCF_001642955.1 Rubripirellula obstinata
TGACCAGCAAATACCGCTTCCCAAGAATTTTCAATTTGCAATGTTCATTTTGCAATTTGCAATGTTCGACTGGTTCGCGAATAACATCACCCACCGCATTTTCATCAGCCCAGCCGTGGACTTCCCCGCGCACTGTGCGGCCACCCAACGCGCCGGACGATCCCCACGCGACCAAACGAACTAACAAGTGTTTACCGGGCCCAAAACTCTTCACACGTTGGGCGGCATGATCCGGGCTAGTGAGCGTCCATGACGCCTTCAAACAACCGGCTGCCGATCCGCACCATCGTGGATCCTTCGGCAATCGCCGCTTGAAAATCGCCGCTCATCCCCATCGATAACTCCGTCAGCGGATGTTCGGTTTGATCCTTTAGCTGATCGCTCAGCGCCCGCACCTTCGCAAACTGATCGCGAGCCTGATCGACCTCGGTGCCCCAACCCGCCATCGCCATCAAGCCGATCACGCGTACACCGCCAGCACTTGGCCCAAACTTCTCTAGCAACGACTTCAACTCGTCCACATTCATTCCCGTCTTTGCATCATCGCCGCTGATGTTCACTTCCAACATCGCGTCAGTCGTCTTGTTCTGTGCCACTGATTCAGTCGCAATCGCATCGAGCAAACGACTGCTATCGATTGAGTGAATGATCGGGGAATGACGCAGCGTTCGTCGAACCTTGTTGCGTTGCAGATGACCGATGATATGCCAGCGAACCGAATCATCGATCCACTCGGATTCAGCTTTTTCCCAAAGCACCTGCGGACGGTTTTCGCCCAAGTCATAACAACCCGCATCGACCAGCGCCGCGGTCGTTTCTGCGTCAACATACTTGGTCACGCCGATGATCTTCACGTCACCAGGCGATCGACCAGCCGCGGTCGCTGCATTGGCAACATCATTCACGACTGCCGCCCAATTCGCCGCGATCCGATCGCGATGCTGCTGACCCAAACCGCTCATGGCCGCCCCTCATCTGCATCATCGACCGTGATCAACGCATCATGAGTCCCATCGCCGGTGTCGAATTTAGAGACGTAGAAATCGGCCATGATGTGTTTGCCCAAAAACGACCGGCATCGCTGGTCGTTCAAGGATCGATAGACCACCCATTGTTCTGATCCGACTTGAATACGAAACGCAGCAGCTTCGCTCTTTGGAACAAGTTCAAGCGCGTCGCAAACGGTCAATTGACGCCAAGTTCGCATCCTTTTCAAACGACGACGATTGAAATCAATCCACAGCGGCGCGTAAAGTCTTTCACGTCCACTCGCTTGAAAAACAACTTGATCGGGATTCGCCAAAATCAGCTTCGACGACGTTGGTCCCATCTTCCATTCCGACGCGGACAACGGAAGCAGCATCGCTTGTTTTCCGCCCGTCGTTCCGCCACCTGATCTCAAAATCACTTCGCGGGTTTCCTGTTCCTCGATCGCCGCGGCGTCGTGGGCAAGCGGCAGCGAGACCTGGTAATCGATCTTGTTCAGGTCTTTCGTTTCGTTCACTGAATCAGAGCCACTTGATTCCGTATTTTTCGGAATCACGGCGTCTGCAAGCATCAAGCAACGGTCTTCGCGCATCAGCAAAAATTGTCGTTGGATCAGATAGTCGGATGTCCAAGACTGTTCCAGTTCCAAATAGTGAACATCGTCGTCCGTGTACCGGCAAATTTCATCCCAATCGCTCGTCGCCTGCTGCTGTGTACCGTCGATTTCCAAACTGGACTTCAACCGGCCAGCGATCATCGCGGTCCGACCGGCAAAGACTTCCACGGTGACATCCGGTCCAGAAAAATCAATATGCGTTCGACCTCGTGAAGCATCCCATTCGGGCAGCAAGACCGCCATCTTGTTGGTTTCATCGCACCACATCGATTCGGGCAACGAGACTTCCCAGGCCAATCGACCGCCGCTGTGTCCCTTGCCCATCGCCGCGTCCATCGCCAGCCCGATCGCTTCCCGGTCAAGCGACTTTGCAGCCGACAGCAATCCGTGCTTGCCGCAATCATCTTTGACAGCTTTGGGACCCGCGTTTGAAAACGCCGAGGTACCTCGGTTGCCTGTCATCGCGGCAACCCAAGTCGCCAGTGATTCTGCGACCTCGATGTTCTGTTTGCTGAACTTTCGTTTCGCCACTGCCTTCATCAAACAGCGGCATCGAATCAACGACGCCAGCGCCAGCCGAACCGACGTCGCGCCGGCAACCGCTGCGGAAATTGAGTCTTCATCCGACGCCGCCCAATCGGCAACAGCATCACCCGCACTCTTCAGGATCGCAGCACGACTTCTTAGTCCCGGCATCCGCCAAGCCAACGTCAAACCAAGTTCACCACCAAGGATTAAATGGCTGATCGAGCTAACGTCGGACCTCAAAAGAACCGATTCGCGAAGTTCCAATAACGCATGAGTCAGGTCAGCTAGGACGGTCACATCCAGATGTGTTTCAAGCTTCGGAATTGCCGCCGCCCAAACCACGGCCATCGCCGCCTGGTCCGCCGTCGGATCTTTCAGCGATTCAAATTGGCTGATCGCTTGATGTGCAGATTCAATCCAATCGATGGAAGATTTTTTTGACTTGCGTTTCAGATCACAGCCCAACCGGCTGAGCGATTTCAGCAAGGCGTTATCCAGTTCGCCATCCGGCTCTTCGCCCCACTCCGTTAAACAGATTTCGTCGTCATCAAAATCAAGCGCCGACGGTGACTTGGCAACCGCCATGCCCCAGCGGTAAACCCCACCATCCTTGGCCGCGTCACCAAACACCTTTTCAGGCGATTTCGATTTGCCCACAACCAAAGGCGGCCAATCCAGCGATTGCCGGGCCATTGGATTTTCACGTCGCTTGTTCGATGCTAGATCCGTCACGGCGGAATCGGATTGCGATGACGGTGGCTTGATGGGGGAGTGGTCGATCGACATGAATCGAGAAGCTAGCTGAAAATGAGTGTGCGTAAAGTTTTGCATCAACGGGGTGGATCAAAATCTAAGATCAGCCGCTAGAATAGCCACAACTCCAACGAATAAGAACGGGCCAAATGAACACATCGAAAACACTTGTCGGATTTCTCGTCTTCTCACTAGCCGCCTTCCCGGGATGTAGCAAACCTGCAAACACGCAAACCGATTCGACGCAAAACACAGCGGAGATACCATCGCCGACTGAATCGCCCTCTAAATCATTAGCGAATACCGACGACAACACTTCGCCGCGGATGCTGCCAACCGCCCAGTCGATGACTGATTCTGAGCCGGCTGAAACAGACGATCAAACCGCCGATAGCAAAGAGCCTGAAAGCAACGAAGAAAGCAGCGAATCCAGCGAATCGATTGACCTAGAAGAAGTGGAAACGCCCAGCGTGATCGCGGCGAAGGCTTTCACTGCACCATCCGGTGCAAAATCGCTGAGCAAAAGAAATTTGTGGATCGACCGTGCCGCTGGTCGTGTCTATGCAGACGGTTACATCGCGATGAATGACGGGCCACTGGAAATGTTTGCCTGCCCATCAGGAACCAAGGAACACGAAACGATCATCGCAACCTTGGCCAAGGCGAGCGAACTGCATGCCGGATTACTGGCCATCGGCGCACAAGTCGGAACGCCCGTGACGTACAACCCAAGTTTCATTCCCGCGACCGGGCAACGAATCCGAGTCTGGGTGTGTTATTTTGACGATGACGGAAAGTACCAAGTCGTCGACGCACGAGATTGGATTGTCAGAACCGGGACGACTGAAACGTTAAAAGAAGACTGGGTTTTCGCGGGCAGCTACGTCTGGACCGATCCCGTGGACAATCGCAACTATTACCAAGGCGACGTTGGCGACATGATCTGCGTTTCAAACTTCACCACCGCAATGATGGACATCCCCGTCGCCAGCAGCGCCGACACCGACCAACTGCAGTACTCGCCGAACACCGCCATCATCCCCAATCGCGGCACCGCCGTGCGACTAATCCTAGAACCAATCCCGCTACCCGCCGACGGCCAAGAACAACCAAGTGCACCCGAGCCGCCAACCGAAGACGTGCTGCAAAAACAATCCTGAATCAGCGAGCTGATCGAGTATCAGGACAGTGGTAAATCGATTTCAGGACAAAACGATGAAAGTAAGCAACAAATTTCTCACTGAAAATCGAACGCTGTAATCGTTTTGCCCCCACATCGTTTTGCCCTTTCCGATCCCACCAATCGACCCTTCGATCCCTTATCAGCTATCCAAAACCAGTGAATTGATTCGCGAAACCAAACTCGGTTCCATCAGTTTCGCAGCAGCAAGTTCGCGGATCTGACTTGGCCGGCGGGCTCCGACCATGACTCCGGCAACGCCTTCCTGAGCCAACGTCCAGCCGATCGATAACTGAGCCACCGTGGCCCCCGTTTCCTGCCCAAGCTTCTCCAGTTGATCAACCACACGGTGAGCTCGCTCTCTGGCTTCGCCTTGGAAAACCGCGTAGCCGGGGCGGCTGTCGCCTTCGGCAAACTGGTGATCTCGAGTGATTTTTCCCGCCAACATTCCTTTCATCAAAGCCCAGAACACAAACACCGATGCGCCGTGTTCTCGGCAACGTGGAATGAATGCCTCCAGTGCATCTTGCTGCAACAGATTCAGTGGCGACTGCACCGCATCGCATTTCGCCGTGGCACAAAATTGATCCAACTGTTCCAAGTCAACATTACAAACGCCGATCCGTTTGCACAAACCTCGACGACGCAATTGCTCCATCGCGTCGGCCGATTTTTCGATCGGGACGTTCGGATCAGGACTGTGCAAGTACAGGATGTCAAACGCATCGATGCCGATCCGCGACAGCGACGTTTCGGCGTCAGCAATCAACTGTTCCGGCGATCCGTTAACCACGCGGTTTCGATTCGCATCCCAGCGTTGACCAACTTTGCCCATCACTTGAAATCGATCGCGTTGATTTGCGATCGCGCGGCCAAGATGACGATCGCTTTCGCCGTCGTAGCCGTAACTAAACGCGGTATCAAATGACGTGATCCCCGCATCGATCGCGGCTGCGATGGTCGCGGTCGCGTCACTGTCGGTCACACCGATCGTTGTGATGCCTGCAATCGGCCACAGTCCAAGCGTGATCACTAGACGCGACCTCGGGGCCCCAACCGACCGAACATGCGGTCGAGTTCATCGCGGCTGAAGAACAATGCCGTCGGGCGACCATGCGGACAATGGTGCGTGTCGTGATACAGATCTTTCTGTTCCAGCAAAGCCGTGATCTCTTCGGGTGACAGCGGATCGCCCGCCTTGACCGCTGCTTTGCACGCGATCGTTGACAGTAAATGGTTCAGCAAATCTTTGGCGTCCGGATCTTTCCCCGCCGACATCAACGATTCCAAAACCACTCGCAGCATGTCGGCCGGCGGCGTGTGAGGCAACATCGCGGGATAAGCACTGATCACGATTGAATCGCCACCGAAGTCGTCAATCTCCAACCCGATTTTTGCCATCGTTTCCTTGGCATCGATCGCGGTCGTCCGCTCGGCCGGTGTCAACGAGACTGGTTCAGGTACCAGCAACCGCTGAGATTCAAGCGAACTGCCTTCGCCCAAAACTTTCTCGCAAACCCGTTCGTACAACACGCGTTCGTGAAGAGCGTGCTGGTCAATCACGACCATTCCGGTTTCATCCTGAGTGACCAAGTAACGGTTGTGAACTTGGAACCCCAGATAACAAACGCTCGGCGATTTTTGAGCGTCCTGGTTTTTATCAGAAGACTCAGTGTCCAAAGACTCAGTGTCCCACGGCGCAGCATCCGCCGGCGGCTTGCTCGGCAGGCGACCGTCATCGAACGGCTGAAACGCTGGCGTGCCAGATGGAAATTCTGACGAAAATTCTGATGGAGTGTGCGTTGCTGCTGGATTTCCCAACGAAGGCGGAAGTGCAGCCGATCGAGTTGTCGAATCATCCTGCCCCGTCCTCGCCCAATTGATCACCGCTTGGCGTTGTTGGTTTTCTACCTGTGTACTTGAACTAAAACTCTGCGGTGGATCCGGCGCACGATGAACGTGCGGATCTTCGCGGCCAACACCCGGACCTGACCCAGTTTCCTGACCCGTCGATGCCGGGCCAACTCGCTGAGTCATGTCGGTCCGCAAAAACTGATGCCTTAGCGTTTGCAACAGACGCCCATAAACCTTTCCGCCGTCAGTAAAACGAACTTCCAACTTCGTCGGATGCACGTTCACGTCGATCAATTCCGCTGGCATGTCCAATCGCAAGAAACAAACCGGAAACCGACCGACCATCAACAAACCACGATAAGCCTCGCCCAACGCATGCTGCAGCGAACGGTCGCGGATGTGCCGACCGTTCAAGAACAAATACTGCATTCGGTTGTTGCCGCGATTGACCGACGGATCGCTGACGTAACCGCTGATTTTGATCGCGTCATCGGCGTCGCTGATCGGGATTAGCGACTCCGCAATCTCATCGCCAAAGAACGCTCGAATCCGCTCGGACCAATTCTTGGCTGCCGGTAAATCGTGCATCACCTTGTCATTGTTGGACAACACAAAATGGATGTGCGGATTCGCCAGAGCCAGTCGCGTGAAGGCTTCGACGATGTGTCCGCGTTCGGTTCCCGCTGTTTTCAAAAAGCGATGACGCACCGGCGTGTTGAAAAACAGATTGCGAATTTCGATCACCGTTCCGGTCGGACAACCCGCCGGAGAAACCGGCTCGATCACTCCGCCACGCACCACCATTTCGCTGCCCACCGATTCGCCTTCGGCGCGGCTGCGGATCGTCATTTGTGAAACGCTGCCGATCGACGCCATCGCTTCGCCGCGAAACCCCAACGTGCTGACGCTGAACAGTGAATCGTCGTCAGGCAGCTTACTGGTCGCGTGCGACGCCACCGCCAACGGCAATTGTTCAGGCAGCATGCCGCAGCCGTCGTCGCTGATCCGAATCGATTCGGTTCCGCCGCCGGTGACGGACACTTCGATGCGGTGCGAACCTGCATCGATGCTGTTTTCGACCAATTCCTTGACCACCGATGCGGGGCGTTCAATCACCTCGCCGGCGGCAATTTGATTGATCAGGTTGGCGGGCAGTTGGCGAATCGTCGGAAAGGCTTTGGTGGTCGCATTCATACCCCAAATGTATCGCCCCGAATGCCCATCGCAACGCTCAATTGCGGCCTGACCAGAAATGACCTTGCCGTGGCGGGCCGTCTGTCGGCAGAATCGCTCAAGCTGATCAAGATTCCCGGATCAGTATTACAGCCTGCTCAACCCTCATTTCCCCAGTTCTTCCCCACTCGATGTCTCGCAGCGACCTTTCCGATCAGCCGAATCCCTTCGCTTTTGCAGCGATCGAGGGCTTCCAGACGGCCAGTTCGAGCGGGAAAAACAGTCCGAGTGGGAAAAGTCATACAGAATCCATCCGATCGAGGTCCAGCGGCTCGAAATCGGCTGTCATCAAGGCGGCGAAGTACCTGTTAATGATTGCATTGGTGTTCGCAGGCTTGATCGCGGTCCGGCACGTCAGCGGCAAATGGCTGTTGAATCAACTGACGCACGATTTTGACAACTTGTCTGCCGCCGACCAGCAAAAACGCCTCGCACAGATCGAAGGGTTTGGCCCAGCCGCGATTCCCGCACTCGTTTCCGCGATGGCTGCCCAGCAGACCACGACCGGACGAACTGCCTACGATATTTTGCGGCGTTTTCAGAACCAGTGGACCGTGCTCAGTGAAAAAGCATCGACGAAGCGGCACAGCGAACTGGTCGCGGCGATCGCCAGCGTCGCCCCACGACTGCCAGACGATCGAACCGGTTGGGCCACGGCACTCGTTCAACAATCGATCATGGAATCGGTCGGTCAGAAAACCAGCGAAGAGAAGTATCTGTACCGCAACGCCAACGACGCACTGGCGATCTTGGCACACGACCATCGCAGCGGCCCCAGTATTTTAGGTTCACAAGATTTCGCTGCCGATTCAACCGATCAATCACCACGACGACTGGTCGCCAAAGCCCGTCCGTTGCCCGTCGAAAAAACCGACGCCGGCGGACAGTGGACCGACTGGCCGCCCGGCAGCGGAAACAACATCGCACGCTCCGACACACCATCGATCTATCGATCCGGCAGTTCGAAACTAAATAGCTCAAAACTAAATAGCTCAAACTCTGGCAACCAAACTTCTGTTCGCTTGCGACCGGTCGTGCCGAATCAACCGATCGAACTCAAACCGATCGAAAAGATCAACAACACTGCGTCCACCGGTTCTGCTTTCGACCAACCCGTCAAGCAAGCTCAATCGGTCGAGACCTTAGTCGAAACGGCTCTGGAAGTTTACGACGATCGATCGGTCATGCATTGGTTAAGCAGTGACGATGCTCAGCAACGTGACGCAGCACGATTGGAACTGCTTTCGCGAGGCTTCAACGATTCACAAATCGATTTCTCAATCAACCTGGCTCACCCCGACGCCAGCGTCCGGCTTCACTTCGTCAACGAACTCAGTCGTCATCAAGACATCGATCCACGACCGTGGTTGAAACTAATGTGGGGCGACGAAAGCCGCGAAGTTCGCCTAGCCGTGATTTCAGTTCTGGGAAGTCTTAGAGGCCACGATGCAACCAGCGAGTTGCGGCAACTGATGTCGCAAGAACGCGACCCGATGGTCGCCGCAAAAATTCGCGACACACTAGAACTCGGAAAACAAGTTCGACGCTAGCCGTAGGCCGGAACAAGCTCCGCGCAGTTCCGGCAATCCAACGCCGTCTGATGCAATTGCCGGAACTCGCTCCACTCGCTACGGCCTACTTGAGAGGCTCTCGCCGTTAAGCATTTCGGCAGTCCCTAGAACTCGGAAAACAAATCCGACATTAAGGCAACTGGCTGATCATCGTTCGGCCGTTGATCTGCTGAACCGCTTTTTGCAGCACAGCGTCCTGAACGTCCGTCGTGATTTCACCGTCGCGATTCGGACGAGCGGCGATGTAAGTCGGCTCGACTTCGATCGTGGGCTCGACACCGTTTAAGCTGATCGCTCGGCCGCTTGGTGAGTAGAACTTGGCCGTCGTCAAACACAGCCCGAACTTCGCCGTTTGCATTCGGAAAATTCCCTGCACGCTGCCTTTGCCGTAACTCGTTTCGCCAACGATCTCACCGCGACCACTATCGTGAATCGCACCAGCAAAAATCTCGCTCGCACTCGCACTGTCGCTGTCGATCAAAACAGCCAACGGAACGTTCCACGTGTTGGGACGATGAGCCTTGTAGTCAAAGTTCTCGCGAACGTTGCGGCCTCGTGTCGTCACGATCGGGCCTTCGCCGATGAAACGATCCGCAACTTCCACTGCGGCCGAAAGCAAACCGCCTGGGTTACCGCGAACGTCAATGATCAGCGAACGCATGCCTTGACGATGCAAGTCCCAAAGAGCCTTCTCGATGTCGCGAGTCGTCGTCTTTTGGAAGTTCGTCAGACGCAAGTAACCGATGCGTTGATCAACGTCCGCGAAGTGAATGTTCTCAACACACGGAACCTCGACGCGGCGACGTTGAACTTCGATCGTTCGTTCGTTCCCGTTCACATCCACAATGTCGATCGACGCGTAGCTGTGTTCTGGACCACGAAGCAGGTCAGCAACATAGTCTGGTTCATGTTCGGTCGTTCGGCTTTTGTTGACACCCACGATCGATTCGCCACCGCGGATACCAGCCTCGGCCGCTGGTCCACCAGGAATCACCGACAGAATTTGCAAGCGATCTTTCTTGGACTTCAGCTCCAAACCCAGCCCGACAAAATTGCCCTCGATGTTCGAGAACATTTCGTCCAATTGACTCGGCGACAGCAAACGTGTGTAAGGATCCAGCGTCGAAACTGCACCGCCAAGGTACTCCATCGCGACAGCGGTTCCCGACAATCCCAGTTCAGCCTGAGCCCGTTGAGCGACCATCGAAACGGAAGCTCGCAGATCGAACCGAGTCGCCGTGCTGCGGTTTTTCAATTGTTGATGGATCGTATTTCGGAAGTGCGTCACTCGGTCCAGGTCAGCGTTGGGAAGCACGTGGTCCAAGAACTTAGGTTCGTTCAGTGCGACTTCCAAAGCGGCCGTTCCGTGAATCAGAACGCGTGACCAGTCCACGTCTTCAACGTAGTGCGTTTGCAGGTTGGCAAGGATCTCGGAATACAGATCCAAAGCCGACGTCGTGCTCATCTGGGCAGTCGATTGCAGGAAGCTTTCGTCTTTGTAGCGGCGGTTCACGTCGTAGTACAAACGACTGATGATCATCCGCTGGTACAGTTGCGTGTTCGCGGGATACTTGCGAGTGAACTTTTCGTAGTGACGAATCGCTTCGCCCCAACTTCGGTTTTGCTCGAGTTCTAAACCAGATGCAATGGCCGCATCAATTTCCTCAGCAGCTTGCAACGGAGCGACGTCGGCATCAGCACCGCGAGCGACGTCCGCCGTGGCGGAGCTGGCAACGAAAGAAGAAAATAGAATGAATAAAACAGCGACCGAAAAAATCGGCGAGCGTTTGATGCGACAATTCGACTGGTAGACGAAATCCATGCGGTAACAGCTTCCATCGAGCATCCAAAGGGGAGGGGGCCTTGTCGAACGCCGCGTCAACTTGCGTTGAAGCGATCATCGGGGCGTGCCGAGTAAGCGGATACTCAGGAGGGGGAATACTCGGCCAGGAAAACATAGGTCACGTTTTGTGCCTGGTCAAAAAACCGATGCGGTGTTTAACCGGCAGATTCGGTCCGACTGGGACAGCTTCAAGGTCGCTGGTTCAGTCGATTCGATCATTCCGATTTTGGCACTCGAGGTGTTTCACGCAGCACGCGTTTCACAGCCCAATGCCAGTCCACCGCCCCCTCGCATCCTGGCGAAGTAAGAAAGCGAACCCAGTCAAAACCTGGTTCACTTTTGGCGTCAGACAAAACATAGACACTGTCCACCTCGCAGGCAACGAGCGTTTCACCCCGGACATCACTTCCCCCGCCAGCACAACCCCGCCATTTTTTCAGGCCAGTTATTCAGGCCAGCTTCTCGGGCCATGAAAATCGCAAACGCAACAAAAGTCAAAACGCCACAGGATCGCCCCCGCCGACCCCGCATCCGCTGCGTCACCTAAAAACACGAACACCCGCCGTAAAAAACCAGTCCTCGCAAGAAAACAGTTCCCCTTGCGACGAACCGCCTCGTTCATTAAATTCCGCCTCTCGCTGGAAGAGATGCCCAACAGCATCCGCGCTCCAGCCTACCAATCCCCTGTAGCTCAGTTGGTAGAGCAGGCGGCTGTTAACCGCCTTGTCGCAGGTTCGAGTCCTGCCGGGGGAGCTGATGGTCGGTGTCACAAGTGGCACCGACTAGACCGGACTCGCCATTAAGCCCGCTTTTTGCGGGCTTTTTCTTTTGGGGGCGTCTCGTGGCGGCTGCTGACTGCTTCGGGTTTTGTGACTCTGAATCGCCCGTTTGGGAATTTACTGCTTCGCCTTTTGCTGCGCCTTCCCCTGGTGTTTGGGCATTTGGTGTCTCGAAAATGCTTCGGGTTTCCATCGCCGCTTTGAAAGTCGCTTTCGTGGCCATCGCGTAGTGATCCATGGCGACCGCGATGCTGTTGCCGCACCATTCAGTCACGTCCTTGGCCGGGAAGCGGGCGAGTAGTTCTGTTTCGCGACTCGCTCGCAAGTTTTGCAACAACTTTGGCCACGGTTTGTGGCCGGCTCGCTCGACAATCTTCTTGAACGTCGTGCCCAGGTTTTGATCGTGGCGGCGGTATCGGTTGATGACGTGAACGGCTCCCTCGGGGGCCGCATCCCAGGCGGCTTCCAGGTATGGACTTAGCTCGGGAAAGATCGGGCACACTCGGACGCCACCGCCCTCGTGATGCTCGACCTTCGGTTGCCTGAGCACCATGAAACCTTCCGGCAAGTTCACGTCGGTCCATGCGAGGTTGACCACTTCGGTCGGACATCGCAGCGCTCCGAAACGGCATAACGCGATGATCGTTCGCCAATCCAAGCACGGAGCGGCTTCGATGCAGTCGTAAGCAACGTCGGCGGTGACGAAGTGTTGCCGTGCCTTGTTGCCTCGTGTGTGCGTGACGATGTCGGCGAACGGGTTTTCGATCGCATAGCGGCGGCGGATCGCTTCTTTCCACAACGCTTTCGCTCGTCCGCACCGGCGGCGGACCGTGTCGTCGGCGTGTCCCTTGCCGCCGGTTTGCCGGTTGAAGCGTTCGGTGAGCAACCATTTGCGAAAGTCGTCGGCTTCGTGCGGTTTGATCGTGTCGATGATCCGATCGGCTTTGAAGAATTCAAGCAGTGGGCCGGTCGCGGCTTCGTAGTTCTCGACCGACGAGGGTTTCCATTGCGGGTTGAGTTTGCGGAACTCGTCGATCCATGCTTCGAGCGTTCGCCGCTGTCGCGGAGCTTCGCACAAACCGAGCGTCACCATCCGATCGCGGATGCTGCCTTCGAGCGTTGCCAACCAGCCGGCAGTGCTGGCGTCGAGTGAATCGCCGGAAGTTTTGGCGGCGATCAATCGTTCGACGCGGCGGCAGACTTCTTCGGCGTTCTTCTTGGTGACTTGGCCGAGGCGGAGCGTTTGGCGTTTGCCGTCGCTGTCGGTGTATTGAATCCAACGATGCTTGTTGGGGCGGTTGATGATCGAGGCCATGATTCCGATTCCTATTGAGTTGGTTTGATTGTAAAGATTGAGTTTGAATGTCAAATGTTTTGTTGCCGGATGCGGTTGGTTTGTCGCAACCAGCGTTGCGTTCGTTTGCGGCGTTCTTCTGCATCGGGGTCGCATTGCGAACAGTGCCAGGCCAACCCGAGTGTTTGCGAATCGCAGTAGCGACCGCACGAACAAACGGGAACTTCGTCAATGTCAACTTCAATCAGGTCGTCGAGTTCGGTGGCGGCTTCCGCGTTGATGATCCAGGTGCCGTCGTCGTCGTCGGGTTCCGCTTCGATACGTTCTTCTTCTTCTTCGAGCGGCGATAAGACCTCCGGTGCGTTGGGTGGTTCGTTGTCGGTTGGCAACGATCCGGCGAAGCGGTGGAACATCACCGGCACTCCCCTGGGGACCGGCACTACCGGCACTTGCGGCACTGTTTTGACGTGTCGTTCGTGTCTGGGAGTGACTGGAGCGGCAGAATCGCCGCGATCAGTGCCGGTAGTGCCTGTAGTGCCGATGTCTCGGCAGTGCCGGTGTTTGTTTTCGGCGACCATGACTAGAAACCTTCCAATGATGAATTGGCGGAAAGTTCGTAGCCGTATCGCTTCGCGACATCGGCGACTTCGCTTGCGTTGAGCCGATACCAGCGTTTGCCATTGGATCGCTGAACGCGGAAACCGTAGCGACGAAGCACCGCCGAAACTCGGCGTGGATTCCAACCGTCCTCGAAGGCGTCGGGGTCGATGTCCTTGGCGGACTCGAAAACGTCGCCTGGTGTGAAGCGTGGTTTCGATCCGGCCAGTTCATGCAACGCGGACAACAACGCGGGGTCGGCTTCCGGTGTGGCGTCTTCGACTTCGTGTTCGAGTTGCCCGGCGGCGTGTCCGATCACGAAGTCCAACAATTCCGCGTCATCGCAAAGAGCGGCGATGCGAAATAATGGTTCCCAGCGTTCGGCGTCACGATTCGCCAGCGTTGATGCGGGCGACGGCGTGACCAGTAACGTCGCCGAACGTTCCAACATCCAAGCGTGCAGTAAATCGCGGATGCGTTGTTCGTCTTCAGGGGAATCATCAAGCGACCGACCGGCTCGCGGGCTGCCAGTGGAGGCTCGCGACAAACGCACCGTGATGCAACGCGACGACAGAGCGGGCGGAAGCCCACGGATGCAAGCCAGCAGCTTCGGTGCATAAACATCGAACGAAACCGATCGGAACGAATCGCCTGATGGTTCCAGCCGGTTGGCTCGTCCGCCGCGTCGATAGCCCGACAGCAAGATCGACGTGATTTCGGAAACTTCCGGCGATCGGTCGTCTTTCAAGCGTTCGGCTTCGTCCAGCAGCAGCGTTCCACCGCGAGCGTGCAGCGACCGAAACACGTTCGCGGCAGTGGTGTTGGAACTGAACATCGGGCGAAAGACCATGCGGCCGATCAAGTCCATCGTTCGCGTCTTGCCGGAACCGGCGGGACCGGCCAGATACAAGTACGGCACCGCCGGGAACAACGGATAGCAATACGACAACATGACCCACAACGACAGCGTGGCGTTGTATCCAACGCAGCCGCTTTCACCGTCGCTTGGCAATTCGACGTAGCGGTCGATGCGATCCATTACGGCGTTCAAGACTTCCGCCGTCGTCGGCGTCAGTTTACCCGCCGTCCATGCGTTGCGAGATTCCATCGACCATCGGCAAAGCTCGGTCACATCGGCGACCGATGGCAGCGGCGGCATCGGGTGAACGTGCAACGCTTGGTCGCCGCAGACCACCGAGGTTTCCAATTCGCTGGCCGATCGTTTGCCGCCGGACTTGGCGTACAACGTCCAGACGCAATCGGTTCCGTTGCGACTGCCCAGCAGACGCGGAACGACGATGCCCGAAAAGTCGCGGCGGATGATGAGTTCCGGCCGCGTCAATTCCATCGCGTTCAGTTCGTCGCCCCGCGATTGCTCCGGTGCGTCGGCTTGTTCGCGTTCGCGTTGCCGTTCGATGTCGGCGAGCAACTTCAATAGCTGCGTGTCGATTTCCAGCGGCGTGAAGCGTGGTAGCTTCGCGTGAATCGCTCGGCCAAACTTCGACCGATCCGATGCTCGGTTCAGATCGAGTTTGTCGCGGTGCACTTCTTCGTCGCCCAGCGTTGCGATCACGGTCACGGTGTCACCGCGTCCGTGGCGTTCGATGGCGAGCGAAAGCGGTTCGACGATTTCTTGTTGTTCTTCCATGATCGTTTCCTAGTTCCTTTCCGTGGAGTTTGGGACGCTGCGGCGGACGGCCAGCATCAGAGCGTCGGCTTCGTGCAACAGTTGATCGAAGTGACCGGGCGTGCCGCCGCCGGCGATGAACTTGCGGGCGTCGTCACCGGGGTTGCCGGGTGTGATGATGCGAACCGTGTTCGCGACGGTGACCAGCAACCGTGCCAACCGTGTCGCTCCGTTGCGTCCTGCTTCGTCATGGTCAGCAACGATGGCGACATCGTGGCATCCGATGCGACGAACGAAGTTCACCGTCGCGGGCATCGCCCCTTGGCAACTGGGGCGACCGATCGCGGGCAAACCGATCGACAACATCGCGGCGGCATCGCTCGGCCCTTCGCAGATGAACAGCCGGGGAATCTTCGTTGCGATTCCGTCGGGAACGAACAGCCCGCCGCGTCCACCGCGATAGCTCCATTTGTCGCCATCGTGTCCCCGAAGCCGCAATCCGATGCAGCGACCGCCCGAATCGACCATCGGCCACGTCGTCGCTTGGTCCGCTTCGCTGTAGCCGACTCGCAAACGAACCAGCGTTCGCGGTTCGACTTGCAGTTTCTTGGCCAACGACTCTCGACGTTCGCGGCTCATTTCGCAGAAGAACTGTTTTGCCAAATCGTCGAAGTCGATCGACGGTTCAAGCGGTTCGGCGTTCGTTCCGCGTTCACTGGTCACGGTTCGGCGTGCGATCGGTCGCGGCTTCGATTGGCTTTCGCTTTTCACGCCAAGCCAATCGGCCAACCATCCCAGCGTTGCCCGAAAGTCCAAACCGAGAATCCATTGCAGCGTTGCCAAGCCATCGCCGGGCGACGGACTGGAACCCTTCGTGAAGCAGTGGCGACAATGAACCGCTCCGCGTCCATTGATGTTCGGGAACGCGGCGAAGCGATCACGTCCACCACACTTCGGGCACGGATGCCCTTTGCCGTTGAGCTTGTCGGCGTCGATGCCGGCGGCGATCAGAATGTCAAACCACCGACCGGCCGCGAGTGATTTCAATTCCGCAACGCTCGGAACCGTGTTGTTGATTCGCTGGTTCATCGCTTGCCCCCATCGGTGGAGGCGGCGAGTTCACCGACGACGTAGCGATCGAGTTCCGCGATGGGAAACAGAACGCGACGACCAAACCTGATCGGCCGAATGGGGCCGTGCGGGACGGTCCGCCGATCGAGCGTGCGGACGCTGATGCCAAGACGTTTGGCGGCTTCGGTTCGACTGATGCAGTCGATGGTTCCGTGTTGCAACGGAACGGAGATAGCTTCGGCCATGGGATTCCCCCCTGTAGGTGACCAAGACAACGGAAACGGAAAAACCGGCAGCCCGTTTCCACGTCTTGCCCATCGCCGACGCCGCAAAGCGTTGACGAATGGAGCCGAAACGTCACAATGGCGTTACCACACGGCGGCACTGTGATGCGTTTCAGACGTGTCCGGGACCGTCCGAACTTGAAGCCCCGCGGGACACCAATCCTGCGGGGCTTCTTTCGTTTGGCGACGCGAAAAACCGGGAATCCGCCCCGGTGTTCACCCGTCCACCAACGCCAGCAATCCTACCAGACCGCCGGGGGCTGTCCAGCAATGCCAGCAAAGTGACGAGGTTCGCTTCGCCTTCCGTTGCCACCCAGTGCTTCTCCTGTCTACTCCGTTCCACTGGGGTCATCCCGAAAAATCTTTTCGGGAAAGTTCCATGGTCGTGGACATCGGTGACAAGTTAGGTCACAGCCGGCAGAAACTTTTTCTCGAAATAGTTTGGCGGCTCAGTTCAACCCGGTTCGTCGGCAGTCTTTCACAGTCGCGAGCGACCCAAAACGGGCGTGAACTCGACCATTGAAACGGCGTCAAAACGTGCGACTCTTGCAGGAGGAAACCCTGTTTGCTTGTTCGTTCACGGAGGACGTTTGATGTGTCGCGTTGCTACTGCTGTCGCCCTGTTGTTGATTCTTCCCGCCGTCATTTTTGCGGTTCCGCCCGAAAGCTCGACCGACATCGCGTTGCGTGCGTCGTGTCGGATTTTCGCCGGCAACGCCCGAGGCAGTGGAGTCATCTTCGATGCCGACGCGGACAACTACCGCGTGCTCACAAACGCTCACGTCGTCGGCAAAACCGGCAACCGCGTGAAGTTGGAATTTGAACACTCGGGTTATCGGTCCGATCCGATCGTTGGTCGTGTCGTTCGTTCGCACATCGCCCCCAACACTTCGATTGACTTGGCGATTGTCGAACTGCCGCGAACTTCGTTTCCCGGTCCGATGCCCGTTGTGCCGCTTGCAGGTGTCGCCAGCAAGGATGCTGCGACCGTGCTGACGGTGGGTGCCCAAGGAGGGGCCGCCGTCAGCCTGCAACGCGGTCACATCGTTAGGCAAACTCGCGGCTTGATCTACTACAAGCCCGAAGCACTGCCCGGTCGATCTGGTTCGCCGTTGTTCGACGCCGATGGCTCTCGCGTCGTCGGCTTGGTCGCATGGCGAACCGGCGATGGCCACGGACTCGCCATGAACGCCGCTCGGGTGCGTTCGTTTGTTCGCGGCGAGGTGTCCCACGACGACATCGAAGCCGACTTGCCCGACGATGCGATTCCGCTCTGGCAATCCCGCGTGCGTTTGGTCCTCGTGACCGCCGCCGGTTGCCAACCGTGCGAACTGCAAAAGCGTTCGATGCCCGACGACGTTCGCTACGAAACGGTGGACATCGAAAAGGCGAACGCCAAAGGCTACCGCGTCCGCACGACACCGACGCTGATGGTGTTCGTCGATGGCAAGCTGGAAAGCCAATCCGCCGGACTGCTTCGCGGCGATGCGTTGCGATCGTTTCTGGACCGTTGGGGTTTCGGCAAAGACCACACCCAGCCCGACACTGAAGCCCACGACAACGACGACTTCAACCCGTGGACGAACCCAGGCCGCTGGGAACGCGGCCCGATCCGCGACCGCATCGACAACGCCAAAGACCGCTTCGCATGGTGGCTGCTGGGCAAATGGCTCGGCTTCGCCGCTGGCGGAGTAGCGATCGTGTTCCCGTGGCTGTTCTTTATCTATCGAGCGTTACGCAAACTGCGTAGCGACGATGGCGGCGGCTGCCCCGCGAACAAAGCACGAACCCGACGCCGTTCTCCGCGAGGACCGCGAAAGTCCCAACAGACCAACCGGCGGGGGAACGGGCCGTAAGTCATTTCCTGGAAATCGTTTGTGGCGACGAGCACTGTTTGCGGGAGGAAAATCCTGTTGACTGAACCCCATTCGTCCGATATGATTCAGGCGTACTTACCAATCTAGCAAAGGGCCTTCGGGGCGGATTGTGCGTGCACTTCCAAACCCTCGGCCCTGACCATACGAAAGCACCTGTCCCGACGGCAGGTGCTTTTTTTATGCTGAAACGCCATGTGGCTTCCCGACAATCCTGACGACGCGAACGATCCCGGCTCGGTCTTTCTTCTAGCCGCTTGGCATGAGCTTTTCTTTGGCTTCACGCCCGATTCTTTCCAGCCCAGACTGCACAATGTGCCCTCGCTTGTTGAAGAACTCATCGACATGGGGGGACTTTGGCAGAATGAACCCCGCAATGTCGCACACGTCGAGAAGCTGAAAGCTGAACTCAATGCGGCCATCAAGTCCGAAGACGCGATTCTTTCACAGATACCGACGTACAAATCGCGTGCGATGTCGCTTGCCAAAGCGAAGACACCCGAAGCGATCATTGCGGGTGGTGGAATTCTCGCCGGCCAAAGCCGATCCTACTGGCGAGCGTTTGAATCGCTGTTGCTCAGTACCGTCAGCGAATTGCCAAATCGAAAGCAAGATGCAATCGAGAATCTCCGTCGTTTGGCGACGTTCGCGTTTCAGCACGGCAAAGAGGACGACGACGTTTGGGAGCCGTTGGACAAATCGGCCAACAGATGCCCGGTTGACGTCCTTCGTCAAATGATTGCTCTGACGCGGGAATCAGAGAAAGAATACTCCTGCACGCTCACAATTCTTGGTGAGGTTGCAGGGATGCACTCGACTGTCCGCAAGTGCGGTCACAAGGTCGTGTCCGTAAGAGACCTGCCCGATGATTACACCGCTGCGTTGTCGAATTACGACTCGAAACCGCTTCACGTTCGCGTTGATGTTGATGCGAAGTCCATCCGCCATGCAGTTGCCGATGCACGCGAACGTCTGGAACTTGCGATCGGCATTGCCAGTTTGTATCAAAACCCTCCCGAGTTGCGATTGCATCCAACAGCGTTTGTTTCTTCGAGCGGGCAGGACAAAGTCTTCGTACAAAGCGAACAGGCATTTCGTCGGCTCTACCCCCGAACCAACGCGAAGCGAGACATCAAACACGCGATTGAACTCGTTTCAAAAACCAAAGTGGATCGACGCATACTCGCTGCCGTCAAGCAACTTGCCCTTGCGTCGGGCAGCAGCGACACGCGAACTCGGTTCGTCAATCTTTGGTCGTCCGTCGAAACGCTGGCGGGTTCACACGAAGGCGAAACAACGATGGAACGGGTTAGCGAGCTAATTGTTCCGCTAGTTATTTCGCGGCATGTTCATCGAACGACACGTTACATGACCATCCTTACCCAGCGTTTCGGCAACACCATTGGCAGTACCCAGTATGGATCAGGGTTTCGGGAAACAGAAAACGGAGTCATCTTTTCAGACGACATGCTCGTTGCGCTCACGTCCAAATGTCGCGACCCCAAGATTGCCGACCTGCTGAGATTCGCCGACCATCCGCTGTTGCGTTTTCGGTTGTACGACACTTGGAAGATCTTCCATGATCCAAAGCAACTACGATCCAGATTGGAAACGTCGAAACAACGCCTGGAATGGCAAGTTGCCCGAATCTACCGGGCACGAAACCTACTGGTTCACGAGGGACGCGAAGTCCCACACATTGTCCCGCTGCTCGACAATCTTCAAAACTACTTGTCGATGCTGGTTCAGCGGTTGATTCACGAAACCAAACGGAATGCCACTAATGAATGGGGCGTGCGGCATTGCATCGAATACTGGAAAGGGCGAATGCACCATTCACTTGATGGACTAAAAGAAAATCCGTCGAGCCTGACCACTCGCGATTTCTTGGAAAAAGGCCAACGCATCCAATTGTGGAATGATCGGTAGGCGATCCACGGAACGATCCCTCTGATTGCGGCCAGATGCCGTCGCCTTCCCCGTCGTGATACGGGCTTGATAAACTCGAGCCTCACAAACCTCGGGCCGGCGTCCGGCGGCTGATTTCGCGGGATACCCCCAATCTGCCGCCACGCGTTAGCGTCCGGTTACGACGACACGAACACAGAACCGTGGGCAAACGCCCGGCGGCTGATAACGGGAATGGGCTATGGTCAAGAAGACGGGTGACGGCGCAACGCACAGCGGCGGCAAGATGCAGTTGAGCGATGCGGAAAAGCAGGATGTGATTCGGCATTTGGATGCCGGTCGGCCGTTGCCGGACAAGTATCGGTTTTTGTTGTTCGAGGACAAACGCGAAGTCGAGTTGGTTTGGAACGGCAAGACCAACGAGGTTTGCAATGTCGTGCTGCCGTTTCAGACGATCGAACAAGTCGATGAACCGCGAGCGGAAACCGAAGCCGACGCGGTGGCCGAAGACAAGGCGACCTATCAACCGACGTTCTTCAGTTTGGACGAGCGAGGCCGGCAACTCAAAGGCTGGACCAACAAGCTGATCTGGGGCGACAACAAACTGATCCTCTCGTCGCTCAAAAACGGCCCCATGCGAGAAGAGATCGAAAAGCAAGGCGGCATCAAACTGATCTACATTGATCCGCCGTTTGATGTCGGGGCGGACTTTTCGATGGATATTGAGGTGGGTGATGGTGAAACGCTGACCAAGCGTCCCAGTATCTTGGAGGAGATTGCGTATCGCGATACTTGGGGGAAGGGGGCTGATTCATTTATATCAATGCTTCATGAAAGGCTGGTTTTGCTCCGAGACTTACTCGCCCAAGACGGAAGTATCTACGTTCATATGGGACCTCAAGTTTCGCATCTAGTTGAAGCTGCAATACGAGAGGTGTTTGGTAACTCAGGAGCAAATG
The DNA here is from genome assembly GCF_001642955.1 of Rubripirellula obstinata. GTDB lineage: Bacteria > Planctomycetota > Planctomycetia > Pirellulales > Pirellulaceae > Rubripirellula > Rubripirellula obstinata. Next base: position 20,959 of record NZ_LWSK01000027.1, read on the forward strand.
CAGCCATCACTTGGAAGAGGGTTACAGCACATGGAGATAGTAAGCGTTGGGGGATAATTCACGACAACATCATCTGGCAATCTAAATCTGCAAAATTCATTTGGAACCCACAATACAATCCTTACGAAGAAAAGTATTTAGCCTCGAAGTACACGCACAAAACAGAGGACGGAAGACGTTACCGGCTAGACAATCTAACGAGCCCGCATGCACGACCAAACATGACTTATGAGTGGAGGGGGCACCAGCCTCCGGCAATGGGTTGGCGTTATGAATTCTCCACCATGGAGCGATTGCATGGCGAGGGGAGGATTGAGTTGCCGAAGAAAAAGGGAGGTCGACCTCAACTTCGACGCTTTCTTGACGAGGGACAAGGCGTTCCAGTTGGTTCGATCTGGACACGTATCTCTCCAGTCAACTCCCAAGCAAAGGAAGACACTGGCTATGATACACAGAAGCCTGAGTCTCTACTTGAACGGGTAATCAACGCGTCTTCCAACCACGGAGATTTGGTCGTCGATGTCTTTTGCGGCTCCGGAACCACCGCCGCCGTCGCCGAAAAACTTGGCCGCAAGTGGATCGTCAGTGACCTTGGCAAATTCGCGATCCACACCACCCGCAAACGTATGATCGGCGTTCAGCGTGAACTCAAAGAAGCCGGACAAGACTACCGGGCTTTTGAAATCCTGAACCTGGGCAAGTACGAACGGCAACACTTTGTCGGCGTGAACCCGAACCTTCGCGAGGAAGAGAAACAGCAGCAACTCGAGGCCAAAGAAGCCGCGTTCCTGGAATTGATCTTGAACGCCTACAAGGCGGAAAAGACCGACGGTTTCGCCACCTTTCACGGCAAGAAGTCGGGGCGACTGGTGGCGATCGGACCGGTCAACTTGCCGGTGACCCGGTTGTTTGTCGAAGAGATCATCTTGGAATGTCGCAAGAAGCAAATCACCAAAGTCGACATCCTGGGCTTCGAGTTTGAAATGGGCTTGTTCCCCAACGTGCTCGACGAGGCTCGCGGCAAGGGCATCGACATCGCTCCCAAATACATCCCCGCCGAAGTGTTCGACAAACGGGCGATCGAAAAGAACCAAGTCGTCTTTCACGACGTGGCGTTCATCGAAGTCCGACCGCACCTGAAAGAAGAATCCATCGGCGTCGAATTGACGGACTTTTCGGTGTTCTATTCGCAAGAGTCGATCGCGGCGGCGGAAGAATCGCTGGGCAGTAAAAAGAAGGCGGGCAGCAAGATCGTCGTGGATCGTGGCCAGATCGTGAAAGTCATCAAGGACAAAAAAGGAGTGATGAGCCGCGAAGTGCTGACGAAGACTTGGACCGACTGGATTGATTACTGGTCGGTCGATTTCGACTACGAGAGCAAACGCGAGATCATCCGTATCCAGTCGCCCGAAACGGGTGAATCGACCGAGGAATGGACGGGCGAGTATGTGTTTGAAAACGAGTGGCAGAGTTTCCGGACTCGCAAGGACCGCAGCCTGGAACTGAAAAGCGTTTTCCATTCCTGTAAACCCGGTCGCCGCAAAGTCGCCGTGAAGGTGGTCGACATCTTCGGCAACGACACCATGACGATCGTCGACGTGGACGTGCCGGCGTCGTCAAAGAAAGGCGGCAAGAAGAAGGCCGCGTCGAAAAAGACCACCGCAAAGAAGGGAGGCAAGTAATGGCTCTGCATCCAGAATTCCCCTCGTCGCCCCATGCGATCTTGGCCCCCGAGATTCGTTGGTTTCCCGCTGACGAAGCGATGCGGGAAACGACCAGCGATAAACTGATGCCGCCGTTGGTGGCGATGCTGCGTCGCAAGGTGCAAGAGTTTCGCGATAGCGATTACGTCGGGGCGTCGGCGACCAGTGCGTCGCTGCTGCGTTGGTGGTTCAAGACCGAACACCTGTTGCCGCAAGCCGACGGCACAACGGCCGCGTTCGAGTATTACTTTGCCCAGCGGGAAGCGATCGAAACGATCGTTTACCTGATGGACGTAGTTGGTTTTCAAGACAAACACGACCTGATGCGTTTCGATAGCAGCGGCATTGTCTCGGGCGGCATGTTCGATGAAACGTGGCGGCGGTTGGTGGTGAAGATGGCGACCGGTGCCGGCAAGACCAAGGTGATGAGTCTGGCGCTGGCGTGGAGCTATTTCCATCGACTGTACGAAGAAGACTCGCAAATGTCGCGAAACTTCCTGGTGATCGCTCCCAACATTATTGTGCTGGACCGCATCTATAAAGATTTCCAAGGTCTGAGGATCTTTCACGAAGACCCGGTGTTGCCCGACAACGGGTTCGATGGCCACTATTGGCGAGATGATTTCCAGTTGACGTTGCACTTGCAGGACGAGGTGCGAGTCACGCAGTCGACGGGCAACATTTTCTTGACGAACATTCACCGCGTTTACGACAACAATACACCCGACCCGTCGCCCGATGACGACGACACGATGGATTATTTCCTGGGGAAGCGGCCGACGGGCGAGACGACGGATTCCAAAGTCGACCTTGGCGTGATCGTTCGCGACATCGACGAATTGATGGTGCTGAACGACGAAGCTCATCACATCCACGACAACAAGTTGGCGTGGTTCAAGTCGATCGAGGACATCCATAACCGACTGGTGCAAAAGGACGGGCGGCTTGCGCTGCAAGTTGACGTGACGGCGACACCCAAACACAACAACGGTGCGATTTTTGTTCAAACGATTTCGGACTATCCGTTGGTCGAGGCGATTTCGCAGAACGTGGTGAAGCATCCGGTGTTGCCCGACGCGGCCAGTCGGACGCGGTTGTCGGAAAAACAGTCTTCGCGTTTCACCGAGAAATACGCGGACTATCTGGACCTGGGCGTGATCGAGTGGCGATCGGCTTACGAGGAACACGAAAAGCTGGGCAAGAAAGCGATCCTGTTCGTGATGGTCGACGATACGAAGAACTGCGACGAGGTGGCGGATTACTTGTCGGCGAACTATCCGGACTTGGCCAGCGATGACGCGGTGTTGACGATTCACACGAAAAGCAACGGTGAGATTTCCGAGGCGACCAGCGGCAAAAAGAAAGAAGAGCTCGAGGAACTTCGCAAGATCGCCAACAACGTCGATGATCCGCTGAATCCGTGCAAGGCGATCGTTTCGGTGTTGATGCTGAAAGAGGGCTGGGACGTTCGCAACGTGACAACGATCGTGGGCCTGCGGGCCTATTCGGCGAAAAGCAATATCTTGCCCGAACAAACGCTCGGTCGCGGTTTGCGAAAGATGTATCCCGGCGACACCGAGGAATACGTCAGCGTGATCGGCACCAACGCGTTCATGGAGTTCGTCGAAGGCATCCAGGCCGAGGGCGTTGAGCTGGAACGCAAGGCGATGGGCGAAGGCACGAAGCCCAAGACGCCGTTGGTGGTAGAAGTCGACAACGAGAATGAAAAGAAGGACGTCGATGCACTAGATATCGAGATTCCCGTGCTGACGCCGCGACTCCGCCGCGAATACAAGAACCTGGCAGATATGAAGACCAGCGGACTGGGCAACAAGCCGGTCGAGTACAAGAGTTTCTCCGAGGAAGAACAACGCGAAATCGTGTTCAAGGACATCACGACCGACGAGATCACTCACACGACGATCTTGGATACGGCGGGGATCGCGGATTGGCGTAGCGTGATCGGCTACTTTACCCAAACGGTGATGCGTGAATTGCGTTTGGTCAGCGGCTACGAAGTGCTGTACGCGAAAGTGAAGGCGTTTGTCCGCGATGAATTGTTTGGGAAGACGGTTGATTTGGAAGACCCAAATACGCTTCGCAATTTGTCGGAATTGGCAGCCACGAAAACGGTCATCAACGCGATGAAGAATGCGGTGAACGAGTTGACGATCACCGAATCAGGCGACGCTGAAATCCGCAGCACGATCAAACTTCGCGAAACACGGCCTTTCGTGACGAAGGACCAAGCGTACATGCTGCCAAAGAAATCGGTGTTCAACCGAATTGTTGGCGATAGCCACTTGGAATTGCAGTTCGCAGCGTTCTTGGAAGATTGCGATGACGTGGTTTCCTACGCAAAGAACTATTTTGCGGTCCACTTCAAGTTGGACTATGTCAACGCAGACGGGAACATTTCAAACTACTACCCCGATTTCATCGTTCGATTGAAAGACGGACGTATTTTGATTGTGGAGACAAAGGGGCAAGAAGATTTGGATGTTCCACCGAAGATGGCTCGACTGAAACAGTGGTGCGATGATGTGAACCAGGTCGCCAATGGTGCGAAGTATGACTTCGTGTTTGTCGACCAGGAGAGCTTTGAGAAGTACGAACCGAAGTCGTGCCAAGACTTGCTCGATGGATTTACCGAGTACAAGTAGCCACTGAATCGCTTTCGATCAGTCTAGCGTCGACCGTCTTGCAAAAGGCGACGCTACCAGTGCCGCCGAAACGATCGAGCAAGTCTCTGTTCCGATCAAGCGCTTTCACGGCGGGGCAATGCTGTTTGGGTTGGAGTACATCCAGCGTGACGATGCCTTGGAGCATCGTCCGTGCCACCGGGCTTTGAAGCCCGGTTGAGGCTGTCCGCAAGCGGGTAGCCAACTTCTTTCGAGGGTCAACGTCGAACGCGATGCCACCGCTGCGTTCGTCCGTTCCGGTCGTCCGCTCGGGTCAAACATCGGCCCCCCCATCGCACAAGTGCGGGGGGCCGATGTTCGACCTTTCGCTCCCGACCTTCACTCCCTCTCTTCGCTATGCACATTCACGATTCCGACATCCCCGTCTTCGTTCGCCGTCGTCGTCCCTGTCGGGACTTGGTTGTCGCCGTGCTTTCGCACGTTTACTCGGTCCTGCTGCTCGCCGTGTTGTACATCGCTTTCGCGATGCGAATGATGTCCGGTGGGTTCATCCGCTACACGCGGCTCCACCGCGTTCCCGTCGAATGGCTCTGGCTCGTCGATTACGACTACACTCCGCCGTTCTGGGTCCAATGGGCACACATCCGCTACATCGACGCGATCTACGACGCCGTTGAACTTCACTACCCGGTCGAACCGTGACCGGCGGGGCCGGTCGTGACCGGGCCTTGCGGCCCAGTTCGCAACACGGCCCAGAGCGGTCGCAAGCGTTGGTCAAACGGTTTCCCGGTGGAGAGCGTTTCGGTGGTTCAGCCGTTCTCTACCAAGTAGGAACTCCGGCTACGACGTACTGATGTCGCCGTCTCCGTTCGTACCTCACTGCGCCGACAACATCAGAACGTCTCCGCCTACGTCTGTTGTTTTCCCGCTTCGCGGATGGACGTCATCACTTCGCCTCCGCTACTGCCGCCGCCTGCGTTCGTTCCTCACTCCGGCGACGACATCCGCTACGGCTACGCGATGACCACCATCCGCTGCGCTCGGGCCATCCTTGGCCCATCTTTCGGCGGCATCCTTGCCGCCGACGCCAGGCTGTCCGCAAGCGAGATTCAAACGTCAATCGCTTCGGTCGGGTGGGGCCGTGGTGCGAACTGCCCCCGCACTTTCACGAGCGGTGCTGCGCCATCCATGGCTTCGCCGTTTCCTTGCGGGCATCCTGCCCTGGTGCCCTCGGCGGCTGGCGGGCTGGCGATTCAATGTTGGTTCGCTTCGATTCAGTTCATTGGTGGTTCAGACCGTTCCCCGTTGGTCCGCCGTCGGGATCGGCAACGCTCCCATCGTTCGTCGTGCAAACCTTGTTCGTGTTGGAGAATCAATCGAGGTGCAAACTCTTTCGCTTCGGTCGGTCGCTTCCCTGCCGATCCCGATGCCCTCGGGCACGGGCGGCCGGCTCGCTTCGCTCGGCCTGCACTCCGGCCACCGCTCGCGGTCTGGTGATTCAAACCGTGTTCGCTTCGGTCAAGTTGATTGGCGGTTCAAACATTGTTCGTGTTGGTCCGCTTCCATGGCCTGCGTTCCGGCGGCATCCATGCCCCGACCGCCCATTCTCCGCCGACCCTCCATGATCGGCGTGCCTGCCGGCAGCTACCAGCGTGCGGGCATCGTGCCCAATGTGGGCGACGGCATCCATGCCGTCGCTGCCGTCGGCTTCGCCGCCGCGAGTCCAGTCAGTCGTCCAGCGTGGCGGGCATCGTGCCCGGTGTGCGGCGGCATCCTGCCGCCGAAGAAAAACCGATCGCCTTCGGCGACCTCAGCTTTGTGATCGCAGACTAAATTCAGCATTGCAAGAATGTTTCGCCGTGCTTCATAAGACGGCCGACGCACCGTCCGTTGGAGTTTTCGACCTGGAATATACCAAATTGGCTATCAACTTCCGTTGCGAGGTACCGAACCCGATCGCCGGACAGAACCAGGTAGCTATGTTTCCCGTTGTCGTACAGGGTGACTTTCCAAGATCGACCATCAAAAGCTACGCGATCGGGCAATTCGAGGCCTTCGTCTCTATTCGGCGTGCTCAACCGCGGCTCCAACAAACTATCTACTCGATTTTGGTACGCCGTCAGAAAACATCGTGATCCAATCTCGTGACCCGTGGATCACGTTGGCGACTTCGATGCCGCCAGGCATCGGGTAGAAGAAAATGACATAGTCGTTCGCCGGTCGCGGTGGCGAGAACACGCGAATGCCGGGCAGCAGGTCTTCGCGGAGCGTGCCGACGTTCGGGTGATCGGCAAGCACTTGAAACGTGCTATGCAACGCTTCGAGAATCGCAACGGCGTTGCTCGGGCAATCGGCGATCTCGTCAAGATTCGCGTTGGCGTCGTCGGACAGACGATAGCGGCTCACGACTGCGACCGAGTCGCCGCCTTCGCTTTCAATTCATCGAAACGAGCAGCCAATGCGTCGTCGTCGTACTCCGTGAACTGTCCATCATCGAGTTGTCGTCGGCTCTCTTTCAATCGCTGAACCAACGCTTCGCGTTTGCGGAGCAAACCAACGCCCGCGTCGATCGCTTCGTCACGTGACGCGAACACGCCGCCGGCGACCTGTCCATCGACGTAGGCTTCGTTTTCGGGGGAAAGTGATTGGCTCATTTGCGATTTCTCCTGGGACACTTGGGCGACCTTCATTCTATCAAGCAGCAATCATCGCGTCGAAGCCCGATTCTGAACGATCGTTTTGATGATCCCTTTGGTCACGTCGTCCAGAGTGGACCACGATTGCAGAACGATGCGCAAAGTGGAGCAATTTGAGATTGCTTCGCATTCTGCTTCGGGTATACTCTTGCCATCCCCTTTTCGTTGGGAAACACCGAGCAGGTTCGAGTCCTGCCGGGGGAGCCTTCGTGGACAGTAGCGAAATGCTGCTGCCCACCAGTTAACGCCAAAGGCCGATGCACCCGCATCGGCTTTTTTGCGTTTCGACCCGTGTTTTACGGGGCTTTCGCTCGCGGGTGTTTTTTTCGGTTGCGTCTTGGACCAGGAAAAGGGGAACGGGGTAATTCTTCGGTTTTGCAAGCAGTACGAGTTTTCATTTTGAAAACTAGCCTTTTCCCTCTTTCCGGAGCCGACATCGACTACGTCAACGAGAAAGGATACCAAGTCGATTCAACGCCGACGTTCATGGTGTTCGTTGATCGCAAGTTGCAAGAGCAGCGTTCGGGCTTGCTTCGCGGCGATCGATTGCGAGCGTTCTTAGATCGCTGGGGGATTTACCGACAACGAAGGCGATGACGCCGACCGTACCGACGACGATTTCCACCCTTGGAACAATCCCAGACGCTGGAATCGCCGCCTAATCCGCGACCGCATCGACAACGCCAAAGACCGCTTCGCATGGTGGCTGCTGGGCAAATGGCTCGGCTTCGCCGGTGGCGCAGTGGCGATCGTGTTCCCGTGGTTGTTCTTTATCTTCCGAGCGTTACGCAAACTGCGTGGTTTCGAGAGCGACGGCTGCCCGGCGAACCGACCCGCATCTCGGCGACGATCGCCAAAACGATCGCGAAAACCATCGACACGGCGAAAACAGGCAAACCGCAGCAATTAGTGGCGGTCGCTGGCACCTGCCATAGCGTACATGCGTACGCTAAAGTGTATGCCTAGTTACCCCGTTGTTCGTGTGATCGCTCTTGGCTGACTCGCTATCCAAGGCCGAACGCAGTCGGCAAATGTCGCTGGTTCGGTCCAAAGATACCAAACCGGAATAGATCGTTCGCCGCGTCACGTTTTCGCTCGGATATCGTTACCGATTGCACGGCCGAGGCTTGCCCGGTCGCCCCGACTTGGTGTTCCCGAGTCGCCGCAAGGTGATCTTCGTTCACGGGTGTTTCTGGCACCGCCATCGAGGTTGCCCCCAGTGCCGAACGCCGAAAACCCGCGTTCAATTCTGGACGGACAAACTCGAGGGCAACAAACGTCGTGACTCCCAAACGAAACGAAAGCTGACCCGGTTGGGTTGGCGGTATTTGGTCGTTTGGGAGTGCGAGACGAAGGAGTCACAGGAAACTAGCCGAACGGAGCGTGGGGATCAGATGACCGATAAAGAAGTGATCGAACGTTTGCGAAGCGAATGTGAAACAATGCGATCGAGGGTAGACGCATTGTTGTCTTGCGAGGAAGCGATTGAACATCTCGTTGAGCCTGATGTTTTTGGCGAATCGTATCGCGACCTATTAAAGAGTGACACTAACGAACTGGCCGAAGCGATAGGCATGGCCGAGGCATCTTTGCTTGGCGGCGACGAGTAATATGGAGTCGTTTGTCTTTCGTGTCGGCGAGCTCTATTCCAACGAAGAAATCTACACCCAACTATCGGTTGGCAACTCGGGCGGGATTCGCGTTTCGCTCGGTGAAGACAAGCTACCGCATCGGTTGGTTGTGATGACCCAATCACACTCGCGGCAATCGACTAGCGAGAATCCGTACTCGGACCGTATCGAAGGTGATGTTCTCGTCTACACGGCTGCGGGCAAAGAAGGCGATCAAGCGTTGAGCGGCGTCAATCAACGGATACCGCAGCAGGTCGAACATCGCTTTCCGATCTATTGTTTTTCACGCATGACATCGCGGCGTGAGAGCCGTGGCAATCCAAGGCAATGGAAGTTCATGGGACTGCTACAGTTCTTGCGCTATTTCCCGAGTAAACAGATTGATGTTCGGGGCGACCTGCGATCCGTGTGGCAATTTGACCTGCGTGTTCATGCGATCGACGTTCCTGTTGACCCGTCAGACGATCGGGTAGTTGGTGAGTCCGTGTTGTCAGAACCAACCGACGACGATGATCGCGAGATTGATTCCCACGAAGATGGCTCGATGGACCCTGCAATCGTCGAAACAGAGCGAAAGCGTTTGCTCGAACTTCATCCTGAAGCGTTCGAGCGAACAGTGCGTGATGTTGTCGCCGCGAGCGGCTTTCGGGACGTCTGCGTAACGAAATATTCAAACGATGGCGGAATTGATGTGACGGCTTTTGCTGGCGAGGCGATGTGGCCGCTGGGCGACATGCAACTGCAAATTCAAGCTAAACGTTGGCTTCACGCGGTCGGTCGTCCCGACGTTGCGAACCTGCGTGGCAGCTTGGCACCGTTCGCGAGTGGTGCGGTGGTTACGACTGGACATTTCTCGAAAGCCGCAATTCGGGAATCTGTCGCTGAAGGAAAGCGACCAATTGTCCTCATCGACGGATACCGATTTGCCGCGTTAAGTTACAGTCGATGCAATCCCGCCAATCCGCGAAATTGACCTGAACTTTGACTTCAACCCCCGACTCGACGAAAATAGACTGATAGCCGTAAACCAATCGCCAGAATTTTCCGAAGCCTGAATGCCAAACTACGTGGAAGTCGAACCGAGAATCCTTGAGTGGGCGGTCGAAAGATCGGGACTACTTGCGGATGACTTTCGCCAGCCCGTTGGTGACTGGATCGCGGGCAATATGCAACCAACGTATCGCAAGCTAGAAGATTTTGCGAAGAAAGCTCGCGTTCCATTTGCGTACTTGTTCCTTACAGAGCCCCCCGAAGAAACGCTGCCGGTGCCGGACTACCGGACTCGCGACGACGAAGGAGTGCGTCGGCCCAGCCCAGATTTGATTGAGACGATCTTCGAGATGGAGGATCGCCAAGTTTGGATGCGAGAATACCTGCTTGAGAACGGCGTTGAAAAATTGCCTTTCGTTGGTCAGTTTACGGTGCAAGATGACGTTCCGGATATCGTTCAATCTATCCGACGCTATCTAAAGTGGGACACGGATTGGACGCGAGGCCTTTCTGGTAGCGAGGACGCCCTTCGACGGTTGCGAGGTCTGATCGAAGAGGCAGGTATTCTAATCTTTATCAATGGCGTTGTTGGCAACGACCCAACCCGAAGCCTTGCCCCTGATGAATTCCAAGGGTTTGTTTTGATTGACGACTTTGCCCCGCTGGTATTTGTCAACGGGGCCGATGTGAAAGCCGCCCAGTTGTTCACCGTTGCCCACGAGATCGCTCACGTGTGGTTGGGCCAAGGTGCAATTTTTGACGAAGACAATTTGTTTGATCCCACGGACGAACTCGAAATCAAGTGTAATAAGATTGCTGCTGAACTACTTGTTCCGGCGGAACGGTTTACAAGCTTGTGGCGTGACCAGCCGCTAGAAGATGCGTTTGGCAGCTTGTCCAGGGAGTTCAATGTCAGCCCGATCGTCATCGGGCGGCGTGCTTTAGAATTGGGGCTCGTCAATCAACGAGTGTTCTTCCGCTTCTACAACGATTACATGGAGCGTCTTCCAGCGAAGAAAAAGAGTTCCGGCGGCAACTTCTATTTGAACCAAAACACTCGTTTGGGAGGGCGGTTCGGTCGAGCCGTTGTCACCGCTGTTCGTGAAGGGCGACTGTCTTACACGGACGCGTACTCTCTTACTCGAATGCGTGGAAAAACCTTTGATCGTTACTCGAAGAATCTGCTTCAAGGCGGGAGCGAATAGACTTGCCCGGCTTTCTGCTCGACGCTGATGCGTTCATTCGATCGCACCACGATTTCTATTCTCCCGACTTTTGCCCTGGCTTCTGGGAGGCGATCTTGAGGGCGCACGACTTAAAGAGAGTCGCGTCGATCAAACAGGTGCGTCGAGAGCTGATCAGCGGGAAGGATGAGTTAGCGGATTGGGTAAAAAGCCAGACGCCGGCCACTTTGTTCAAAGAGGAACGTGATGTCAAGATTCAACGAAAGTTCACTGAAGTCATCGAGTGGGTTCGCCAGAACGACCAATATCATTTGACCGCCCGCAACCGATTCATTCGCGGTGCTGACCCGTGGCTGATTGCTTACGCATCGGTCAACGACTACGTGATTGCAACCTTTGAAGTCTCAGCCCCTGACTCGAAAGCAAAGGTCAAACTTCCGGACGTCGCCGACGCGTTCGATGTTCAGTGCGTGAATCCGCCTGAGATGTTGCGGCAACTTGGCGTCCGTCTTCGCCTGGCTAAAGAGAGCTTCAAATAAGAAGCTAAGCAACTCTCGTCGTTTGGGTTGGAGCTAACGTGCAGCCGTGTTGGTGTTGGAACACGCTACCGGCGATGGAGACTCCGCTTGCGGCGACAATCATCCTCCGGCGGCTCGTTCCTCGCTTGAAGCGCCTGCGGATGATTCACGCCGCTGCGCTCATTCGCTTCGGTCCTGCTCCTCCGCCGCGACACGTGGCCTCCGCTGGTTCCTCACTGCGCTGACAACATCAGAACGTCTCCGCCTACGTCTGTTGTTTTCCCGCTTCGCGGATGGACGTCATCACTTCGCCTCCGCTACTGCCGCCGCCTGCGTTCGTTCCTCACTCCGGCGACGACATCCGCTACGGCTACGCGATGACCACCATCCGCTGCGCTCGGGCCATCCTTGGCCCATCTTTCGGCGGCATCCCTGCCGCCGACGCCAGACTGTCCGCAAGCGAGATTCAAACGTCAATCGCTTCGGTCGGGTGGGGCCGTGGTGCGAACTGCCCCCGCACTTTCACGAGCGGTGCTGCGCCATCCATGGCTTCGCCGTTTCCTTGCGGGCATCCTGCCCTGGTGCCCTCGGCGGCTGGCGGGCTGGCGATTCAATGTTGGTTCGCTTCGATTCAGTTCATTGGTGGTTCAGACCGTTCCCCGTTGGTCCGCCGTCGGGATCGGCAACGCTCCCATCGTTCGTCGTGCAAACCGTTTCGCGTTGGAGAATCAATCGTGGTGCAAACTCTTTCGCTTCGGTCGGTCGCTTCCCTGCCGATCCCGATGCCCTCGGGCACGGGCGGCCGGCTCGCTTCGCTCGGCCTGCACTCCGGCCACCGCTCGCGGTCTGGTGATTCAAACCGTGTTCGCTTCGGTCAAGTTGATTGGCGGTTCAAACATTGTTCGTGTTGGTCCGCTTCCATGGCCTGCGTTCCGGCGGCATCCATGCCGCTGTCACCGAAGTAACAGTCGCCCATTCTCCGCCGACCCTCCATGATCGGCGTGCCTGCCGGCAGCTACCAGCGTGCGGGCGTCCTGCCCATTGTGGGCGACGGCATCCATGCCGTCGCTGCCGTCGGCTGCGCCGCCGGGAGTCCAGTCAGTCATCCAGCGTGCGGGCATCGTGCCCGGTGTGCGGCGGCATCCTGCCGCCGAAGAAACACCGATCGCCTTCGGCGTCGGGGTTTTGATTCGGCGTGACTACTCGTTCGATCCGCGTCCGCCACTGGAAAACATCGTGATCCAATCTCGTGAACCGTGGATCACGTTGGCGACTTCGATGCCGCCGGGCATCGGGTAAAAGAGAACGACGTAGTCGTTTGCCGGTCGTGGCGGCGAGAAGACGCGAATACCGGGCAGCAAGTCTTCGCGGAGTGTGCCGACATTCGGATGATCGGCTAGAACTTGAAACGTGCTACGCAATGCTTCGAGAATCGCAACCGCGTTGCTCGGGCCGTCGGCGATCTCGTCCAGATCAGCGACAGCGGCGATCGCCAGACGATAACGGTTCACGACTGAGACCGGGCTGCCGCTTTCGCTTTCAGCTTTTCAAAATGTGCGGAAAGTGAGTCATCGTCGAAGTCAACAAATTCGCCGTTGTCGAGTTGTCGCCGACTTTCTTGCAGTCGTTGAACCAACGCTTCGCGTTTGCGGAGCAAGGCAACGCCCGCGTCGATCACTTCGTCGCGTGAAGCGAACAGGCCACCAGCGACCTGCCCATCGACGTAAGCTTCGTTTTCGGGTGAAAGGGATTGGCTCATTCTTCGTTCTCCTGGGACACTAAGGTTCACAACCATTCTATCAAGCGGCAATCATGGCGTCGAAGGCCGATTCTGAATGATCGTTTCGATGATTCCTTTGGTGACGTTGTCCAGAGTGGACCAACGCTGCACTAAGCCGCGTAGGTTGGAATCGGTGGTGAGTGCTTCGCATTCCGCTTCGCCTATGCCGCAAGAGTCCATTTTTTCCAGGGAAAACCCGCGTTGATTCGTCTCCTGCTGGGGGAGCCTTTGTGGACAGTAGCGAAATGCTGCTGCCCACCATTTAACGCCAAAGGCCGATGCACCCGCATCGGCCTTTTTGCGTTTGATCCCGCAATTTGCGGGACTTTTGCACGCGGGTGGGTTTTTCGCTTGCGTCTTGGACGGTTCGGGCACTGTACCAAACCATGCCTTTCCCGCCGTCTAGGCCCGCCAGGACGACCGAATCTCTCGAAGTCTCTGGGTTAACATGGGCACCCCAGTTAACGAAATTCGGCGGGCAGAGAAATAGAGTTCGAGACGTTTGCCAAATTTGCTTGGTAGCCTCAACGAAGTCGTTTTTCACGGGACGGTAAGATGAACCTTGGGCGAATCTATAGGCTCTTAGGTTCGGTAACGGTGGGTCGCTGTTTTGCTGATGAATTTTCCTTCTTTGACGATGTGGGCACGGAGCCAACGACGATGAGTGATGAACTTTCCAAACGAGAGCTTTCTGAATTGGGTATTCGCGATGATTGGGATGACTCGCAGCCGCAGGTGTTGTTTTCTACCGATGGTCGGGGGCGGTGGTGGAAACGGGTTTGGGCGGTTCAGTGTTCGCAGTCGATTTTGATTCGTGAACGATGCCAGGGTGCCCAAGGTCACGATGGCGATCATTGGTGCTTCCAGTCCGACGGGTCGTATTTCTACAAGCCGCACGCATCGGACCCGCGAAGTCAAGAGACCGGTTGTGCGAGTGTCCCGCCAGGGAGTTCGAGTTATCGCACGCCACTGGAAATGAGTCGGTATCGCTACAGAAAGTTCTATGAAGACTCCGAGGTGACGGACCCGGCGGAGATCGAACGGTTGGAACGTGGTGAGTTGGGTGGGAATGAATCGTCAACTGGCCCGGCGTCGGCCGAAGACGTTGAAGAACTTCGCAGACTCGGGCGACTGCCAAGCGATGAACGGAAGGCACGTCGCGATCGGGCATCGGCGATTACCTTGCGGACCAAAGATTTCTCCGACAAGTCGACGGTCACCGACATCGAAACTCGCTTTGACGCCGAAGTGGAACGGTTTAGCAACTTGGAGACCGGACAGTCCGCGACGATCGACGCGCCGCTGTCGATGCAATTGATCACCGAAGCCGCCGTGCGATTGACTCCTGAAATCAGTCGCGTGCTCGACATCGGCTGCGGTGCTGGCAACAACACGTTGAAACTGCGAGAAGTTTACGGCAAACCGTTTGCGAGTGACTTGCTGGACTTGAGCCAGCCGATGCTCGACCGGGCCAAAGAGCGTGTCGGACAAGTCGGGATTGAAACGGCCCGACTTTGGCAGAGCGATTTTCGTGAAGCCGATTTGCCGACCGAAAGTTACGACGTGATCCTGGCCGCCGCAGTGCTGCATCACTTGCGAGACGACGAGGATTGGCAAGCGGCGTTCGGGAAGATTTGGTCGCTGCTCAAGCCCGGCGGGTCGGTTTGGATTACGGATTTGGTCGTGCAAGAGACCGTGCCGGTTCACGAATTGATGTGGTCACGTTACGGCGATTATCTCGAAGGGCTTGGCGGTGGCGAGTACCGTCAAAAGGTGTTCGACTACATCGATCGCGAGGATTCACCCCGCAGCGCAACCTACCAACTCGAACTACTCCGCCGAGTCGGATTCGATCACGTTGAACTGTTGCACAAAAACAATTGCTTCGCCGCGTTTGGGGCTTGGAAAGAATGAGCGGTCGAGATGCCTGGTCGAACCAAGCTGAAATTCGGGGACCACGAGAAGCGTGATTTCCTATTTCTCGATCAGCGATGACCCAAGCTTGTCAGATGTCTGTGGTATTCGTGAGTAGTCTCTTGAATCGGATAACGATGCTCAAAGAAAAATGGCGATGTTCTTTTCGTGACCAAATCGACTCTCGCACGCTTGCTTCGTTGTTGACGGCGCACCAGCGTTATCGTCATGACTTGGCGAGGCGGCGAGAGTTGCCGTTTGCAGGAGCTTACTACTGGATTCCGACCCCAGACGGCGATTGGTGCTTGTCGGTGTGGCCAAATGCGTTTTACGAAGACGGCGAAGCTGGTCATGTCGATGTTTGGCGAGACTTGGCTTTCATTCTTGCCGGGCGATTTCCGGTCGAACCGAACGAGATAATTCCAGCGATCGAGAATTGTCCGTACGGCTTGCCACGGGGACGTGTCGTGAAAATGGGCGACGGGCGTTGGGGGGTGGCCCATGGGAATGACCATCCGGTCGGTCTTGATTTGGAAGCAAGCGTGGCGGATGCGTTCTGCCTGGGCGATGTGAAGCCAAAATTCTTTTTCGACGACCATGAGCAGATGCTTTCTTGCGATCGCGTCACCGTTCGCCGGGCGTTGGGAATCTGAGCACGACAGCGTTTATGCCGCTACTTGGATTTTGAATCTGACTCGTTCACCCACCAAGTCATACCGGTCGCGGGTTCGTGGGCCGTCAGGCGTCCTTCAAAACCGCAAGCGGTGTCGATGCACATCACGTGTCCCCAATGCCTAACGGACTGCCTAGCCGAGTGTCCGATGATGACAAGCTTGCCGGACATGTGAGGCGCCGGCGGTTCGTCGTCGATGCTCGTCCAGCGGAGCAATCGGGAAGGTTGCTGATTCATCGCGATGAATGGGTCGTAACATGCGTGCGTGAAAATGTGGTGCTCAGTTTCAAAGAACGGCAAGCATCGGTTTAGGAAATCCCAGTGTTCATCAGGCACGTAGGAAAGGTTGCTGCCGTGGAACCAAGCATCGTAGTCATAGGAAGCGAGTGTTTGATCGCCGCCTTCGTATCGGAACCGGTCCAGCGAATGTTCGTTGTGCCGCGATTCGAGCATCATCTCATCGTGGTTGCCGAGGATCGAAAAGACACGGCAGTGTTCGCCAAGTTCAATCAACGTTTGGATCACGCCGCAGGCATCAGGCCCGCGGTTCACGTAGTCGCCCAGCGGAATGATGGTGTCTTCCACTTGCGGCTGAATCTCGTCAATCAATCGTCGCAAGGCGTCGGCGTGACTGTGAATGTCACCGATCGCAATGGTGCGGCCCGCGGCGGTGGTTTCTGATTGCTCAAGCGTCATGCGATTGGTACTTCCGTGCGTTAGAGGTAGATCAGCTGGCCGTCCGTTGCGGTGACCACGTTCTCGAAGTAGTCGCGGAACCGCTGCGGATCGAATGTGTGATTAGGGATGATCGCTTTGGCGTCGATCGCTTGAGTGAACTCGACAATGTCCGATGACAAAGCATGGCCGCTGGTGTGCGCATGAACGATCTGTCCGCCCGTGGCCGCCAGTGAGGTTCCGATCTGCTTCCATGACTTGCTTTCGCTGTATCCCTTCCATTTGGAATAGATGCAAAGCGAATCATTGGGAAAGCGACCGTCGAAGTCTTCGAGCATGCTCTCACGAAAAACCATCACAAAATCGCCCGGCGTTTCCAAGATTTCATCCATCTGAATCTCGAGATCGCGAAACATGTTGGTCACCTTTGTGTTTCCTCGCCGCTCAATTTTCCTTCGTTGCGAGAGTGGGTAGTAAACTCGTCCACAACCGTGACGCAGTGGGTTCTCGAGTTTGGCGTCGCGACTGACCATGTGAAGTGCGAACGCGGTGTATAGGTCAGCAACAAAGGTTCGCTTCGTTTCCTTGGCCGCATGAATGAATGCTCGCAGACGGTCGATGTGCTGTGGCGAGAAAGCCGCCAACACCAGCCCGAGCGTGTCTTCGGTATGCCAAGCGATTTGCGTTTGCAATTCCGTTTCCGTGGTCTCGCTTCCGTCATCGAAACCAAAATGTGTCCCTTCAACAATCAACGCGTCCAAACTCGATCCACCCAAGGCGTCGATCATCGCTTCGTGATCCTGCGGTCGGTTACCGTGCAAACGCAAATCGCCCGTGTAGAACAATCGCTTGCCATCGGCTTCGATCAAAAATGCCAAGCAACCATGGATGGAGTGATCGACCGAAAACGGCGTGATGGTGAAGTCACCAATCGTTTGCCGCTTTCCGGATCGCAGTTCACGAAACCGGTCCCTGGGGATCTCTGTCTGGTTGGCAAACACCTCTCCCACCAGCATCATCTTGCTGGTTCCCTTGCTGGCGTACACCGGAATCGTCGGAACGGTGTACTTCAGCAGGCCAACGTGATCGAGGTGCGCGTGCGAGAGCAAGATCGCATCAGGCTGGTCGTCGCCGGAGAACAACCCCGAAACACTCGGAGCAATTCCGCTGGTTTCGAGTTGGGCCGCTGTCTTTTGGCGTACCGTGGACGTATCGAAGGGATTTCGATTCTTGTCGAACAATGGCATGCCGACATCGAGAACGATGCGAGTCGTGCCGGATTGCACTTCGATGCAAGTCCCGCCGACTTCTTGGCTTCCGCGATGGATCGTGACTTGCATTTTAGGATTGATTCTCGCCAGTACGTGGAATTGAAAAGAGACTCCCGGAGGACCATGCGTTGTCTTCAAGCTTGATGTTGGCCGTCACCCCAAGTCGTGCCGGTCTGATCTGCTTGTCGCTTGCGGTCTGAATGGAAAACAGTTTGCGAACGAGGCAGCCAGCCGGCGGGATTGCACCAACAAGCTTCCCAAAGCGGGAACTGCCTGCCTCCGGGAGTCTCACACTAAGAATACCAGGCGACACTGACGCAGTTGGGTCAGCCCGACATCGAGCCGTGCAGGATATCTATCAACGCGGCGAGAATGACCAGTGTAAAAACGCTCATTGCAAAGATTCCTCCAGACCGATCTTTCGGGTTTAATAACGAAGTCGATCCGAAACCGGCAACGACGAACAAAACAGCGGCCGTCCACGCACCGATATAGGGAACATAGTCCTCGCCTTGGATCATTCGATCAAGCAGCGACGCGACTGCTCCGATCAAGCCACAGACGTTGAAGAGGACAACGACGACAAGCAGCCAGGCCGCACCCGCGAATCCACGTTGCAGCCCCGCTTCCAACGATTGCGAGATATCCGGCCGATCGGATCGACGAGAATTCCATGGATCTTTTCGCGTCATGATTCTGCCTGTTTGCGAATGAAGCATGTGATGTCCGCAGGTTCTGAATCGTTCCGGCGAATCCAGTCTGTCAGTTCGCCATCACGTTTCCGAAACGCTTCCTGGCTGGCCCATGGGCAGAACCCAACCGTGGGAGGCTCGCTGCTGGCATACAATCTTTCCAAATATTTGTCTTGGCAGATCGTCAGAACTCGGTTGAAATTCTCGATCGCACCGTTGGCCAATCCCAATTCCCAAAACTTTGGTTCGGCAGACTTCTTGATGTCTGCATCGAAGTTCAGCGTTTCAAACAATAGGCGGTACGTGAAGCACTCTTCGTCGGGCATCAAAGGCGATTGCTGGGGCATATCAACGTTCCTTCAAAACAGGGTTGTGGAAAGCCAAGTTTTGAAGGACGACGCCGACACGGATGGGTCAAGAGTGGACTGCGAAATTTCTGGGGTTTCCTCGCGTTTTACTTGCACGGGTTTTCATCCAGTACGCCAACGGCGTTAGACAACATAGCCCAGGGTTAAAGCCGTCAATCGCTTTGGCGATTTGACGCTGCAACCCTGGGTGGCGGAACGTCAGTACCATCTCCCGGTCCGCTCGCTTTTGGCGGCTTCGCCGCCAAAAGCGAGCAGACCGGGAGCGGAATGTGTGACCATCATCAACCCAGGGTTGCGGTTTGCTTCGCTACGCTCGCAAAACCTTAACCCTGGGCTATGTTGTCTAACGCCGTTGGCGTATTCGGCTAGGAACGGTAATCGAACTCGCACACTCGATTCCTGTGTCAGCTACGAAGATTTAGCAGTCCACGGTAGCGTTTGTGTCGGAATTATCTGAGATTGCTTTGCGAAGCTTTTCGATCACCGACAAGCGAAGCTCTTTCGGCTCGATAATTTTGACGCTGCCAGCCCATCCCAGAACCCAACGCTCGATTTCATCCAAGCCGTCCACCGTGAACTTCAGCGTGACGCAGCCATCACGGTGGTCGGTCGTCTGCTGGGTGTGGTGCCACTGAGTCTCAACAATCGTGCGGGCGACCGACGCGTCGAAACGCAGTTCAACGTCATAGCTTTGCTCGCCACGGTACACCGACCAAGCATTGCCGAAATATTCGCGAAGATCAAAGTCGTTGGGACGCTCGGCAACCGCACCCATCTGCCGCAGACTCTTAAAACGCGCGGCACGAAAAGTCTTCGGCTGCGATTCACCCTCGATGTGACCAATGACGTACCAAGCCTGTTTCAGCAGACAAAGCCGGTAGGGATGAATGGTCAGCTTGACCGGCGAATCCTCGTACGGCGACTCGTAGACGCCCGTCACTTGGTTCGCCCCCAGCAAAGCAAGCTGGATCGTCTTCAGAATTTCCCCGTGCCGACTGTGATCCGCCAGTTTCAAGTCGAAGACATCCACCAAACTCATCGCATCGGCAATGACTTGTTTGGTTTCATCCTTCGATGCCGATGCCAAACGGGTTGTCGTCGGAGTCGCCCCCAACCCAATGTCGAGTCCTGGTGCCCGGCTAATCGCGGTCGCAACCGCCTGCCCAAGAGCTTCTTCGTCGGTCAACATCAACGTTGGAAACCGATAATCCGACCGAACCCGATAGCACTGTTCTTCTTCGCTGAAATAGAACGGAACGCCACAAAATTCCAACACGTTCAGATCGCGATGAACCGTCCGCGTGGAGCACCCAATCTCCTGAGCGATCGCCGTCACATTCCATCTTCCCCGCGACTGGATCAAATTCAAAATCTGCAAAACCCGAGCAATTCGCTCGCTCTGCCGCACCCGCCGATCCGCATCCCGCCGCCCCGGAATGTTCGCCGGCACCGTCGTTTTCTTCTTTCCCATCGGAGCATTGTAGCAGTCGGGACTGACACGGTTGGGTCAGGGCAGGTGGTTCGCCGAATGATTGCCTCTGTTTCCTCATGGTGACGAAACTTTGATAAACTCAAGGTCGGCGATACCAGCCAAACCCTTCCCCGATCAAAGCTGCTTTCATGACAAGCGACAGAGAAACAATTGACCTTCATTTGGGTCTGCACGAAATCCCAAAACACACGATGACAATCACCCGAATCAATGGAGCGATTGAACAGCTTTTTCCAAACTTGGAGGAGTTCATCGAAAACACCGAAGCGAAAGTACAACCGCGCAAGGATTACCCAATTGAGCGAGACGACGTGGGTGGTATCACTTCAAAAACTCAATTTGAAATCAAGATCGAGAGAGCACTTTGGTCTAAATACCATGAGCATAAATCTTCCGAGGCGTCGCCGTTTCTGCCGACTTGTCCTCGAATCGTTGGATATCAAGTTCCCTTGTTTAATCAAGATAACCAGCAAGGATGGGGCGAGATTGACCTAATAGGGGCTTCGCCGAACGGAATGCCGGTGCCTATCGAATTGAAGCAAGACACCGGAGAGAATGTTTTGAAGATGATCGTGCAATCGGCTGCCTACAGCATTGCGGTCCGGAAGGTCTGGAACTTACCGAATAGCCCGTTTCAAAAATGCTGGCAATCTTTGGCACTAGGAAATGAACTGCCAAAGGAGATGAGCGAAATCAACTGCATTTGCCTGGCGACGGAAGCCTACTGGAAACGTGCTCGTGGAAATGCGAGTGGAAGAAGGAGTGAGGGGCAAATCATGCCCGATTCATGGCCTTTGATAAATCGTCTGGTCGAGAAGTTCAGCGAACATGGAATCCAAGTATCTTTTGCCTCGGTAGTTCTCGCGCCGGAGTTGCCGACGATATCATCGTGCTCGCAAGAGCAACTGCCCATATAGGATCTGCTTGTACAAAGAATGAACATGCTGTTTGTGTGCAGCAAGAACCAGTGGCGGGCTTCGACGGTAAAAGTGATCTATTTGTGTGACGAGCGGATGTCCGTTCCTGCGGCAAGGCGAGGCATTGAATTTGCCGGATTGGAACTTGTCAACGCGGCGTTTTGTTCGGCGGGGGAGCGTATGATTTCGCGAGGCGGGCGTGATGGTTGAGGGTGATTTGGAGCGAGACGGGTTCTGTTTGTTGCGGAACGCGGTGGACGCGGGCACGGTTTCGCATCTGTTGGACGTGTGTCGTGATGTCTTTGAAGATGATTCCGACAACGTACGTGCTCGATCGAGCCGCGGGCATGTTTACGCGGCTCGGAATTTGATCGAAACGGTTCCTGATGTTTCGACGGTTTGGCAAAGCGATGCGATGTTGCGGTTTCTTCGTGAGCAGCTTGGGGATGAGGTTGGTTTGGTGCGAGCGTTGTTCTTCGACAAGCCACCGGATCGGACTTGGGCATTGGCTTGGCACAAGGACACTTCGATCGCGGTGAAAGACAACTCGATCGCATCGAGTTCGTTTTCAAGGCCGACGGTGAAGGCTGGTGTGCCTCATGTGATCGCTTGCGACGAGGTGCTGCGTCAGATGTTGACGCTTCGGATTCATCTTGATGAAGTGACCGAGGAAAACGGACCGCTCCGAGTGATTCCTGGTTCGCATGTTTCGAGTGACAGCGAAGGCGTGGGAATTGACGCGGCTGTTGATGTTCATGCGGCAGCCGGCGATGTGTTGGCGATGCGTCCGCTGATCAGTCACAGCAGTGGTTCATCGACGCCGGGAACGAAACGTCATCGGCGCATCTTGCACTTGGAATTTGCTTCTTCGCCGCGGTTGCCGGATGGGATGCAGTGGCACGACTTTGTTAGCCCGACGGCCCGTTTGGCTAGGTAGCTTTCGATGCGACTAGGCATTTCCAGGCGGTGCGTTGTTTAAACCAGTCGTATTCGGTTCACGAGCTTGGTGCGAGGCACGGCAGAACTCAGCGTCTTCGCGGCCCGTCGCTCAGCTAGCCTGCTGGCTCTTTGCTTCGTTTCGCAATTCGCGAAGCAAACCGATGCATGCGAGGATGACGATGAAGGTCATCGGCAGAGCGGCGGTGATCGACGCCGCCTGCAAAGCACTCAATCCGCCGGCGACCAACAGCGTTGCCGCGACGACACCCTCCGTGATCGCCCAAAACAAACGTGTGCCCAGAGGAGGGTTGGGATTGCCGCCCGACGCGATGATGTCGATCACCATCGACGCCGAATCGGACGAGGTGACGAAAAAGAGCATCACGCATGTGGTGGCAATCCCGATCGCCAGCGGGCCAACCCACGACGACGTGAACAACCCGGACAACATCGCGAACAAAGCGGTCGGCAACGTCGGTAGGATCGAATCCCCGTCCTGACTGATGATCGTGGCGTCCATGTACTGCACGGTGGTGAGGGATTTTTGTTGGCTCAATAACTGGCCTTCATCATTTCGTTTGACGCTCCCAGACTCGTCGAGCACGGCGACGTGATAAACGGGCAATCTGCTTGCATCGTTTTGGCCGTCTTCGATCGTTTGCACATGGCGACGATGTTCATCAAGGGTGGTGTTTCCGAACGCCGTCAACCACAAAATGCCCACCGCGGTTGGCATCAACAACACACCGATGACGAATTCGCGGATCGTCCGTCCGCGAGAAACCCGCGCGATGAACATGCCGACAAAGGGTGACCAGGAAATCCACCAAGCCCAATAGAAGACCGTCCATGAATTGAGCCACCGGCTTCCTTCGCGCGAGAACGCACCGGCTCGAAACGAACTGCTCGGCAGATACTGAAGATAGGCACCGATGTTGTCGCTGACCCCGCGCATGTACGACGACAATCCCGCCGCAGCAATGACCATCAGCATCAACAGCATTGCCAAGCCGATGTTCAGTTCGCTGAGGCGACGGATTCCCGTCCCCAGCCCGAGCATGACCGAAATCGTCGCGACACCGGTGATCCCGCCGATCAACGCAACTTGAACGCCGATCCCAAGCGGCATGCCGAACAAAAAAGCGAGTCCCGCGTTGACCTGCTGCGCGCCGATGCCGAGCGAGGTCGCCACGCCCAACAGAGTCGCCACGATCGCCAACGTGTCCACCCAATGTCCGACCCAACCGTTCACTCGATCGCCCAAAAGCGGATGCAACAGCGATCGGAAACTCAGCGGTAACTGCTTGCGAAAACTGAAATAGGCTAGCGACAAGCCGACGATCGCGTAGAGCGCCCAGGGGTGCAATGCCCAGTGAAAGATCGTTGTCGCCATCGCCAAACGGGCCGGCTGGACCCCGGCAGATCGTCCCGGCGGTGGATTGACCAGATGCTCAATCGGTTCCGCAACGCTCCAAAAAAGCAGTCCGATTCCCATGCCGGCGCTGAACAGCATCGCGAACCAAGACAGCCTTCCGAATTCGGGCCGATCATCCTCTTCGCCCAATCGGATGCTACCGTAAGGCCCCAGTGCCAAATACGCTGCCAACGCCAACAACCCGTTCAACAAAAACAAATACAGCCAACCGAAAGCATCACCGATCCAGTCGCGCACGCCGGCAAAGGTTTCCATGGCGGTCGCGCGGGGCAAACTGAGGCTGATCACCACCAGGGCCACGATCAGCGCGCTGGCCAGCGGGAAGACCACCCGGTGGAAATGGAAGTGCTTGCCCCAGTGAACGATCGGGCCGCCGGATCGACTGCAGTTGCGGGACATTCCCACGCCGCTACGACTTTTGGAACAAGAAAACGCCCCAGTTCAAACGACCGGCTCGACCGCCATCGATCCAGTGTCGCAGTCCAACCTTCATTCGCTCGAGGTAAGACGCCGAAACTTTTTCCGCCAGGGCAACCGAACTCGCGTCGGTCATTTCCAGCACCCGTGAGTAATGATTGATTAACTGCTCCGGCATGGCTTCGAAGCCGCGGTCTTGCCACCCCAGTTGCTCGGCCGCACGCTGGTAAAACTGTGTCGAGCCCAAGTCTGATAAATGAATGCGCTGCAGGATCGCGGTGAGCGATTCGGCGGGGCAATCATCCGCTCGCATCGGATCAGTAAACACAAACTGGCCGCCGCTGCGCAGAACGCGGTTCACTTCCCGCAAAACCCGCTCGCGATCACCGCTGTGCAAAATCGCGTCCTGCGACCACACCACATCAACGTGATCATCGTCCAGCGGGATCGATTCGAAAGCGCCGTCGATGACCTCAATTCGGTCCTCCAAACCGGCTTGCTGGTTCAATTGGCGATGCCGCGCGTTTTCAGTTTCTGAAAGATTCAGACCGATCACGCGGCACCCGAAATGGCGAGCGAGGTGCCGTGCCGCGCCGCCGTAACCGCTGCCGATGTCAAGGATGACCGACGATTCATTGATCCCGCTAAGTCGTTGGGTTAAATGTTCCACCGTGCGATGGCTGGCGCGGCTGATCGGTTCATCAGGTGATTGATAGATACCGATATGAATGTCCTCGCCACCCCATATTTCGGCGTAGAACGTGTCCGCGTCGCTGCTGTTGTAGTAGCGTCGGGCCGTTTCGGTCGCGGTGTCATAAGCGGACAAACTCATCGAGCGTCCTTTCGGCAGGATTGGTCGGTGTTTGATTGGTCGGTGTTTGATTCGTCAGTGTGTTCAGCAACGTTTTCAGCAGCATCCACGTGCCCGCCATCCGGCTTGGCTTGCAGCGCTTCGGGCACGAGCGAGTCGTAACACTTCTCTGCCACGTGGATGAAGAAATCCGGATCCGGTTCGTGATAGGTCTCTTGAAAATCGCCAAAGGTGTCAACGCGTTGAAAACCGACCTGTTGCATCAGTTCGCAGGCGTAATGCTTACGCAGCGGAAACATATTGAGGTGGTATTTCGATCCATCCGGAAACGAATAGCAGAACCGGGCCAGACCGTCGTCAACGTGCTCGGGTAGGGCCGAAATCTGCTCGCCACAGTAGTAGAATTTATGCTTAGAGTCGAAACCATGATCGAGGATCGCATCGTAGTTTCGCTGATCCAGAATCAGCACACCGTTGTGCTTGAGCGCGGAATAGAACTCGGCGAGTGCCTTTCGCCGATCACGTTCATTGAAGAGGTGAGTAAAGGAATTCCCCAGGCAGATCACGGCGTCGAAACGGCCGATCACATCTCGATTGAGCCATCGCCAATCCGCCTGGATCGTTCGCAGCACGTGGCCGCGTCGGCGTGCATTTTCAAAGGCTTTGGCCAGCATGTAGGGGCTGCCGTCGGCGCTGACGACCTCAAACCCGGCTTCGATCAACCGCACGGAGTGGAATCCGGTCCCGGTGGCCACGTCCAGAACCCGCTTCACGCCTCGCTTGCGGAGTTCTTCGATAAAAAACGAGCCTTCGGTTTCACTCCGCTGATCCCAATCGATCAGGTCGTCCCACTTTTCCACAAATCCGCGAACGTATTCATCTGTGTACTTATCGGTGTCGCGGACAGCGGTCGGGTCATCGCCATAGCTTTGCTGGCGATACTCCAGCAGCGAGGTCTCGGTTGAAATACTCATCTTTCACCGTTTCTTGCGGGTAGATTTCCATTGTCGAAGCTGATGGTCGGGAAGCCGCTTTTATGCTTTGCGTTCAAAGCTTCTCGATCAAGTGTCGGCAGCGTATCATATTGGTCGAGGAGCTACCAGTCGGATGGAAAATGGTCCATGCTGGCCAGCCAATTCCCGATCGCGTGCTCCGCAGAAAACATGAACGAACCGAACGACCCGCCAACCAAGATCCCGCCCAGTACCCCGCTCAGCCAGGAAGACCAAGTTGTCGCCGCGATTCGACAGATCATTCGTGCGGTTGACCTTCATTCCCGGCAATTGGTCGGTGGCCATGGTTTGACGGGGCCTCAACTGGTGGTGCTTAAGGAAATCGCTTGCCACGGCCCGATTGCCCCCAGCAACGTCGCGCGACAAGTCCACCTCAGCCACGCTACGGTCACGGGGATTGTGCAGCGATTGGAACGACGCGGTTTGGTCGGGCGTTCGCGGAGCGACAAGGACCGGCGCAGTGTCTTGATTCACGTCACACCTGACGGCGAGTCGCTACTGGATCATTCTCCGTCATTGCTCCAGGAACGGTTTCGATCAGCTTTGTCCGAATTGCATTCCTGGGAACAGTTGCAGATTCTGTCGACGCTGCAACGGGTCGCCACCTTGATGGACGCCGATACGATCGACGCTTCCCCACACTTAACGCCGGGTGAAATCGGCGGGGCCGAACCCGATGCCGATTTGGATCAAGTTGAGTAGCGAGCCTTGGCTGGATAGCGCATTGAAGAATGCGTGGGGTGATTCTTGCGAAACATCGAGCCGAACGTGAAGAACGGCTGTCAACTGATCGCGGGGAATGCGGTTAGCAAGAGAAACACGAAAGGTAAGAAATGAACGCGGACCAACAGCTCGCCGGTAAACGAATCGTCATTGCGGGCGGTAGCGGGTTTCTGGGGTTGTCGATGGCGGCGGCGTTTGGTGAACGCGGTGCGGAGGTGACGATTGTTTCTCGTTCGAAGCCGAAGGCGACGGGCGATTGGACGCACCGGGTTTGGGATGGTCGGACGTTGGAACCTGATAAAACGGGCGACTGGGTGGATTCGCTTGACGGCGCGGATGCGGTCGTGAACTTGGCGGGGCGGACGGTGAACTGCATCAAGACGCCGGATCACTGTGATGAGATTTTGCGGTCGCGGGTCGAGTCGACTCGGGTGTTGGGCGAGGCGATGCGGAGCGTGGCGAACCCGCCGCCGGTTTGGGTGCAGATGAGTACGGCTCACCTGTATGGCGATCCGCCGTCGGCGGTTTGCACCGAGGAATCGGCCGAAGGTTTGGGGCTTGCTCCGACAGTTGCTCGGGCTTGGGAGGCGGCGTTTGAGGAGAGCAAGTTGCCGCAGCAACGTGGCGTCGTGATGCGAACCAGTTTTGTGGTCGGTCGCGATCGCGGTGGTGGCGGCGGAGCGCTCGCGACGTTGGGTTTGATCGCAAAGCTGGGCTTGGGCGGACGTGTCGGGAAGGGTTCCCAGGGGATGTCTTGGATTCACGAAGACGACTTGAATGCGATTTTTGCTCGAGCGATTGTCGATGACTCGATGCCAGAACGTTTGATGTCAGGCCCGTACATCGTTTCTTCGCCGAGCCCGAAGTCGCAGGTGGACTTCATGCGGACGCTTCGCAAAGTCATCGGAATGCCGATCGGCTTGCCGGCGACCGAGTGGATGGTCCGTATCGGTGCGCCGCTGTTGATGCGAACCGATCCGGAATTGGTGCTCTACGGTCGCTACGTGTTGCCGAAGCGATTGATCGACGAAGGGTTTGAATTTCAGTTTGCGGAACTCGAATCGGCGCTAACGGATTTGCATGAACGCACGAACTGACCGAACGTGGCCGTTGCCGAACCAGCCTTGGGTGATGCGGATGACTTGGTCGGAGTTGTTGTTTGCTCACTGGCCGATCGAACCCGATGCGGTCGCTTCGTTGTTGCCAGGTGGGGTGACGCTGGACACTCGCGAAGGCAAAGCGTGGGTGGGCGTGGTGCCGTTCTTGATGTCGAACATCGCACCCAGGTGGTGCCCGCCGATTCCTGCCTTGAGTCGTTTTTTGGAACTGAACGTGCGAACGTACGTCACCGTCGATGGAAAACCGGGCGTCTGGTTTTTCTCATTGGACGCGGCCAGTCGTGTTGCCGTGCGAGTCGCCCGGGCGACGTTCAATTTGCCGTACATGGACGCAGCAATGTCGATCGACCGCGACGACGATGGCACGATCGACTACCGAAGTCGGCGGACGCATCGCGGCGAACCATCAGCGGATTACGAAGCGAAGTACGCCGCGGCGGGCGATTTCTTTGAAGCGCAACCCGGCTCGCTCGAGCATTGGCTGACGGCTCGATATTGTCTCTACAGTGCCAACCGACGCGGCCGAATTTTTCGCGGCGAGATCGACCATCCACCGTGGACGCTCGCGCCGGCGACGTACAAAGAACGCACCAACACGATGGGATCACCGTTGGGGTTCGACTTTACGGGCGAGCCACATCTGCTGTTCGCAAAACCGGTCGATGTGAAAGCCTGGTTGACATCACGCTGCGAAACGCAGGTGACGTGAGTTTGTCACTCAATGCAAATGCAGAACTGCGAGACCGAAGTTTTGGATTGCCCAGGTTTTTCCCGAAACCAAATTAGGCCAGAACAAGCCTCGCGCGCAGTTTCGGCAATCCGGCAACGCAGAGTGCAATTGCCGGAACTTCGCTGCGCTTGTTCCGGCCTACTTTGCTACGCCGCTACGCCACAAACATCAATACTCTTCCATCGGCGGGCACGAGCACACTAGGTTTCGGTCGCCGTAGGTGTTGTCGATGCGTCCGACGGTGGGCCAGAACTTGGCTTGACGTAGCCATGGTGCGGGCCAGGCGGCTTGGTCACGTGAATAAGGATGGTCCCAATCGTCGCGGCTGATTTCGTACACCGTGTGTGGTGAATTTTTCAGCGGATTGTCTTCGCGATCCATCGATCCGTCGGCCACCGCATCAATTTCGGCTCGGATTGAAATCATCGCGTCACAGAACCGGTCTAGCTCGTCCTTCGATTCACTTTCGGTCGGCTCGATCATCAAGGTTCCTGGAACGGGCCATGACATCGTTGGGCCGTGGAATCCGTAATCCATTAACCGCTTGGCGATGTCTTCGATCTTGATGCCAGCGGTCTTTTCAAAACTGCGACAATCAACAATGAACTCGTGCGCCACATGCCCACCCATGTCGGTGTACAGAATGTCGTAATGGTCACTGAGTCGTTTTGCCATGTAGTTCGCATTCAGGATTGCCACCTGCGTCGCTTTCCTTAGTCCTGCCGCGCCCATCATCGCGATGTAAACGTAGCTGATCGTCAGAATACTTGGACTGCCGTAGGGTGCCGCCGAAACTGGGCCGATCGCGTACTCGCCTGCCGTGTCGGGTCGTTGGACCGGGTGCGTGGGCAAGAACGGCACCAACTGTTTCGCCACCGCGATTGGGCCCATGCCAGGACCGCCGCCGCCGTGCGGGATGCAGAACGTTTTGTGCAGGTTCAAGTGGCATACGTCTGCGCCACACTTGCCAGGACTGGTCAGTCCGACTTGCGCGTTCATGTTCGCACCGTCCATGTAGACCTGGCCGCCGTGGCTGTGGATCAGTTCGCAAACTTCCTTGACCGTGGCCTCGAACACGCCATGAGTGGATGGGTAGGTGATCATCAACGCGGAAAGTTCATCGGAATGCTTCTCCGCTTTTGCTCTCAGGTCATCCAGGTCGATGTCGCCGCGGTCATCGCACTTGATCCCGACGACCTTCATGCCGGCCATCACGGCCGATGCCGGATTGGTACCGTGAGCCGATGTCGGGATCAGGCAAATCGTTCGCTTGTTTTCGGTTCCCGCCTTGGCCGCCATTTGCTCGTGATAAGCTCGGATGACCAGCAACCCGGTGTACTCGCCTTGGGCACCAGCGTTGGGTTGCAGGCTGACGGCGGAAAGTCCCGTGACTTCGCAGAGCCATCGTTCCAGTTCGCGGAACATGTGGGTGTAACCACGCCACTGGGTATCGGGAGCGAACGGGTGGATTTCTGAAAATTCGGGCCAGGTGACCGGGATCATTTCGCTGGTCGCGTTCAACTTCATCGTGCATGACCCCAGCGGGATCATGGTGTGGGCCAGCGACAGATCGCGTCCCATCAGTTGGAAGATGTAACGCAGCAGTTGAGTTTCGCTGTGATGCGTGTTGAATACCGGGTGAGTCAGGTATTCGTCCTGGCGTGCGAATTCACCAAGATCCAATCGCCCTTCGGCCCGGCATTCTTCTAACAACGCGTCGATATCCAGGCTGGTGTAGTGCCCAAAATTGAACGCGGCCAACAGATCGGCCACCAACGCTCGGTCGGCGGTTTCGTCCAGCGTGACGCCAAGCGTTCCGTCGTCATATTCGCGAAGGTTGATGCCGCGTTCGCGTGCGGCATCGGCAACTTGCCGGGCTGCATGAATCCGGCCTTTGCCAAGACGAATGCGAATCGTATCGAAGACGATGTTTCCGTCGGATCGATCATCGCCAAGGATGGTGTGGCCGAGATTCCGCAGGCCCTGAGCTAACGCTCCGGTGTAACCCGCAGTTCGCTCGGCGATTTGGCGCAGACCTTTCGGGCCGTGGTAAACGGCATAGAAAGAACTGATGATGGCCAGCAGAGCCTGCGCGGTGCAGATGTTGCTGGTCGCTTTGTCACGTCGAATGTGTTGCTCGCGAGTTTGAATCGCCATTCGCAGTGCTCGGTTGCCTGCTGAATCCTTCGACACGCCGATCAGTCGTCCGGGCAGCTTGCGGGCGTACTGGTCATTGGTGGAAATGAAAGCTGCGTGAGGTCCGCCCAGTCCCATTGGCACGCCGAATCGCTGGGCACTGCCCACGCAAATGTCGGCTCCCCAGGTTCCTGGTGACTTCAAAAGCGTCAGCGAAAGCAGGTCAGCGGCGGCGACGGTCAAGCATCCGGCGGCGGAGGCTTTGCGAGCCAGATCGGTGTAGTCAAACACCTGACCATCGGTGGCGGGATACTGAACCAGGACTCCGCAAAGTCCGCCGGTGCCATGATCGAAATCAATTTCTTCGATCGGGCCAATCTTCAAATCGATACCCAAACCGCGGGCGCGAGTTTCCAGCAGCGAGAGTGTTTGCGGGTGACATTGGTCGGAAGCGTAGAAGCCGGTCTTTTTATGGTTGGCGATTGAAACGCACATGCCCATCGCTTCGGCCGCCGCGGTCGCCTCGTCCAACAAACTGGCACCGGCGAGCGGCAAACCGGTCAGGTCGGCGACCATGGTTTGGAAGTTCAGCAGCGCTTCCAACCGACCCTGTGCGATCTCGGCTTGGTAGGGCGTGTACTGCGTGTACCAGCCCGGATTTTCGAGCACGTTTCGCAGGATCACGGGCGGCGTCACGGTGTGGGTGTACCCCATCCCGATGCAGTTTCGGTAGACCTTGTTCTTCGACGCGATCGTTTTCAGAGCCGACAGGAATTCTCGCTCGCCACGAGAGCTGGGAATGTCCATTTCCTGGTCGATCCGAATCTCCGCTGGCACCGTCGCACGAGTCAATTCTTCCAGGCTGGAAAACCCCAGCGAGGCGAGCATTTGCGAGGTTTCGTCGTCGCAGGGCCCCAGGTGTCGGTGAATGAAATCGTCGGCAAAGTCCAAAATACTGGACGACTCCGCACGGCCGCTGGCGTTATCGGACGACGTGTTTTGTTGGGCTGGATCGTGGGTGGGTGCTAAGCTCATGATCGGGCTGTTCGAGTGCAGGAATTTGGTGGACAGCTCTATGATAAACGGTTGTCCAACGCTTGGCGTCCCCCTGGCAGATTCTACCGAGACCGAACAAATTCCGTGTCCGGCAGGCTTTGCCTTCCTGAAATTGAGCCAGTTCGAGCATTGCCCGGCGATTCCGGCCAACGCCGTGAAGGGTTTCTAAACCGTTTAACCGCGTGGGCATCGCCCCGCGCGTCCATGCGGGGCGAAACGCGCGGGGCGATGCCCACGCGGTTAAACGAACTAATACGCGTTTTTTCCGAGGCCAAAACTCTTCACGGCGTTGGATTCCGGCCCCCGGCTGGCCGGCTAGCTGTCGAAATTAAAATACTCCACCGCGTTGTTGTACGCGATGTTTTCGACCATGCCGCCGACAAGATCAAAGTCATGGGGCACAAAGCCCATGGCCATATCGCTGCCCAAGAGATTACAGAGGATGCGACGGAAGTATTCGTGCCGCGTGTAGCTGAGAAAAGATCGGCTGTCCGTCAGCATTCCAACAAAACGGCTAAGCGACCCCATTTGCGACAACGCTTCGATCTGGCGTTCCATGCCGTCTTTCTGATCCATGAACCACCATCCCGATCCCATTTGCATTTTGCCCACGACCGGTCCTTCTTGAAAGTTACCGATCATCGTGGCCAAGACTTCGTTGTCGCGAGGGTTCAGGTTGTACAGAATCGTTTTGGGCAACGCGTGTTCATCGTTCAATGCGTTCAGGAATCCACCAAGTTTTTCTGCATAAGACCAATCGCCAATCGAATCGAATCCAGTGTCCGGGCCGACCTCACCGAGCATGCGTTTGTTGACGCTACGCAGAGGCCCAAGATGCAACTGCTGAGCCCATCCTTTTTCAGAATCCATTCGTCCAAATTCCAGCATCATCGCTGTCTTGAACTGCTCGTCTTCTTCGGCGGTGACTTGTTTGCCGGACCGCACCTTGTCAAAGATCGCCGCGACGGTGCTATCGCTTGTCGGCAAGAAGTACGAATAGCTGAGCCCGTGGTCTGACAAGCGGCATCCGCATTCGTGGAAAAAGTCATGCCGCTTACGAAGTGCTTCGATCAACGCGGCGTAGCTATTGATTTCGATCCCCGCGGCAGCCGAAAGTGTTTGCAGATACGCGTTGAAGGTCGCAGCGTTCTCAACCGCCATCGCCTTGTCCGGTCGCCAAGCCGGCAACATGCGGATGTCGCAACCGGACCGCTGAAATGAAAGGTGATGTTCAAGGCTATCGGCGGGATCGTCTGTGGTGCAGATCAGCTTGACGTTGCTGTCGCGAATAAGCTGTTGAGCCGAAATGCCGGACGTCAATTTTGCCTGAGCACGGTTCCAAATGTCGTCGGCGGTTTCAGGCGACAGCACGCAATCGTCGATGTCGAAATAGCGTGCCAGTTCAAGATGGCACCAATGGTAAAGCGGATTGCGAAGCAAGTACGGCATCACCTCGGCAAACTTATCGAACTTCTCGCGGTCCGTGGCGTCACCGGTGCAGTATTTTTCAGCGATGCCGTTGGTCCGCATTTGACGCCATTTGTAATGGTCGCCGTTGAGCCACACTTGAGTAAGGTTGTCCCAGGTTTTGTCTTGAGCGACTTCCTCGGGCGGCAGGTGGCAGTGATAATCGATGATCGGCATTTTCGCCGCGTAGTCGTGATAAAGTCGCTCTGCTTCGTCGCCGAACAACATGAAGTTGTCATGGATAAAAGGAGTCTTCAATGTCATCTCTCGAATTCTTGCCAGGTTGCTGGAATGGTGATCAAAAATAGATCGTAATCAAAACCAAACGAATCATTAGACATGGCGAAAAGTGTGCCTGCAACAACGCGGCTCTTTACCTTGCAGCAGCCCGCCCTTTGGATGAAACTCTAAGAACGTACGACTTTTTATAGTCGCCTTTCGCTTGGGACGTCGCATCAGTTACTGCGTCTTAGGCCCGGAGGGCCGGCAGCTCCCTGCCGGGTGCGCGAGCACCCGGATGGCTGCCCCACATCAATTCTCTGGCTCGGTTTCA
>NZ_LWSK01000268.1 GCF_001642955.1 Rubripirellula obstinata
TCCGCAGACGGTCTCCGCGACCCGATCCGTGCGCTTTATTGATCGCACAAATTGCACTCGCTTGCAAGCAAAATTTCAGTTCCTCCCAAGCCTCCTCTTCGCGCGCGAAGTTAGTCAGATAACCATGACATGCACCGGAGTGGCGGTGGTTAGTTTTCTCGTTTGCTTGCAAGTCGTTCGCCGCCACCCGGTGATGTCTACCGTTATCCGACTCGGCGTTTCGTTGCCCACGTCAACTAGACAATCCGCTTGAACCGAAACCCCTGAATCATGCACGCACTTACAATTGCATTGACGTTGTACATATCGGTCGATGGGGCGACGCAAGAATCGGCCCGCCAGGACGTAATCAACGCGAGGGTATTCTACCCTGTGCCCGACAGTGCTGTCATGTACAATCCGGAACCCGTTGCTCCGTTTTTTGTAAAGCAATCGTACGCAACGTCCTCAGATCGCACGAAATTGATCACTGCGAAACACCACTTAATCTTCTGGGCGTATGGCTACGTGTCCCGATCGCCGATATCCTGGACCACTGTCTCTCCCGATCACCAAGCTATCGCTGACGCGAATAGATGGCGTCGAGTTAACGCTAATGGCACGTTCAATATGAAATTTCCAACACCTATCCCTGACTGACAAGCACCAGCCTTGGTGACGTTCCGTCGTTGTTTTCCGCTCGCGCGTCTCATGCTTACTGGCGGTCCGACTCGTATCCAAACTCCGGATAACCAACGGTTGCAACGGAGTGGCGGTGGTCGGCGTTTCCGTTTGCTTGCATGGGCACTCCCGCCACCCGCTGAACCGAACCGTTATCCGACTGAGCATGATTCAAGGTGTTTCCGGGGACGCTTGTAGCTGCTAAACTACCGAGATGATCAAAGCATACACCGAAATCGTTGATTTTATCGCGTCCGGCACAACGCCAGAGGCCGTCGCGTGCTTTACAGCTTCTGCTGAGGCAAAAAACCGCGTTGCCGAGCTAATCTCGCGTGAAAAACGATCCGAATTGTCTTCGGATGAGCGGACGGAGCTCGACCACTACATTGAAGTTGAGCACATCATGCGGTTGGCCAAGGCGAAAGCTCGCAAGATTGTGGGCACATGACGTCCTACATTTCGGTGGGCCTTCGATCCCTGGTCTTTGAGCGATCAGGCGGGCGGTGCGAGTACTGCAAGATCAAAGATTCCGACACCTTTTTTGGATGCCAGATCGACCATATCATCGCCGAAAAACATGGGGGCGAAACGGTTGAATCTAACCTTGCGTTCACCTGTGCGTGCTGCAATCGGTTCAAGGGAACAGATATTGGTTCAATTGCTGAGTTTACTGGTGAATTAGTACGCTTCTTCAATCCACGGGTTGATGATTGGGCGGACCACTTCCATGTCGACGATTTTCAAATCCTTCCTTTCACGCCGATCGGCGAAGTAACATGCCGCATTTTGCGATTCAACTCACCTGAACGCATATCGGAACGTGAGGCGATTGGAAAAAGCGGGTTTCACGGATAACCATTGCATGCACCGGAGTGGCGGCCGCACACTCTTCTCTCTGCTTGCACGTCAAATCCCGCCACCTCGGTGATGCTTGCCGTTATCCGACTGAGCCGCGGACACTTGCTGCCCGCCTCGCGCCCTGCGGGGCATAACCGATGCTCGACCAAATCCGCTTTGCCCGCAACGCTCGACGAAACCGAAGTGCCGACTGCC
>NZ_LWSK01000269.1 GCF_001642955.1 Rubripirellula obstinata
CCTCCGGGAGGGTCGAGCCTTAGCGAGGGGAGGGTTTTGCGGCTGCGGGAAACGCCTCTAACGACCTGCAAATCCAACTCGCCCTCCCCGCTCGTTCCTCGCGACCCTCCCAGGGGGGGCTCTTCGTCAAATTTAGTGGCTAATGTCCCAGCTGTCTTGGATTTTCTATCATGGCAGCATGAATGAACTACATGCCCACTATCGTTTGCTGCTGGGACTTGATGACCAGTGGCAGGTCCAGAACGTTGACCTTCAGATGGAAGCCAATAGTGTCGTCATCCAATTACGTCACTCTGGCGGCAAGCTCTGCTGCCCCGAGTGCCAGGACGAATGCTCTCGTGCGGATACCGCGCCAACGCGTCAGTGGAGGCACTTGGACACGATGCAGTTCGAGACCATTATCGAAGCGGCAATTCCTCGTTCAAAATGCGATCGGTGCGGTGTGAAAACGATTGCCGTACCCTGGGCAGGGAAGCACTCTCGATTCACGCTGATGTTTGAAGCTTTTGCGATCAAAGTCCTTCAGGCGGCTAGCAGCGTTTCGGCGGCGACCAAGTTACTGAAGCTCTCTTGGAAGACCGCTCACGAGCTCATGCAACGCGGGGTTGAGCGAGGACTACAGCGTCGTGATACCGATCCGATTGAAACCCTGGGCATTGATGAAAAGAGCTTTGGCAAAGGTCAGGACTACGTGTCGCTGATGGTTGACCTGGAAGGATCGCGAGTGCTGGAAGTCGTCAAAGACCGCAGCGAGACATCTTGTGACAAACTCTTTGACAGTCTCACCGATGAGCAAAAATCGGGCATTCGGGCAGTCGCCGTGGACTTCTGGCAAGCTTTTCGAAACAGCATTGTCAAACAAGTTCCCCAGGCGAAGATCGTTCACGACCATTTCCACATCAGCCAATACCTCGGCGAAGCGGTCGATCTGGTTCGACGCCGAGAGAACAAACTGCTCCGAAGCGAAGGCATTAATGACCTGACGGGTACGCGTCAACTTTGGCTCTACAACGAGGAGACTCTTGATGATGCCACGCAAAAGCAAATCGAAGACATTCGGCAAGTCGCGATCAAGACGGCACGTGCGTGGGGAATCAAGGAAATGTTTCGTGACTTCTGGACATACCGCAGCGGCGCTTGGGCGAAGAAGTTCTTTGACCGTTGGTACGCATGGGCCATTCGTAGCAAACTCGATCCGATCAAGAAGGTTGCGAGAATGCTCAAGAAACACCTCGCCGGCTTGCTGGCCTATTTCGAGTACTCCATCACCAATGCCAAAAGTGAGGCCTTCAACGGTCGAGTGCAGGCCATCAAGTCGGCGGCCCGCGGCTTTCGCAACTTCGAGAACTACCGCACCCGCATCTTGTTTTATTGTGGGGCCCTAAAGATGGAGCCCGATTTCAGCCACTAAAACCGACGAAGAGCCCCCCCTGGGAGGGTCGAGCGTCAGCGAGGGGAGGGTTTTTCGGCTGCGGCAAACGCTTCTGGCGACTTGCAAATCCAACGCACCCTCCCCGCTCGTTCCTCGCGACCCTCCCGGGGGAGGGTGAAACTCTGCCACCTAAGGCCCGCCGGTTATCAACCTTGCGGCGTATCAAAAATCCGATCTCCGGCATCGCCTAATCCCGGCACGATGAACGACTGCTCGTTTAATTCCGGATCCACCGCACAGGTGAAGATCCGAAGGTG
>NZ_LWSK01000270.1 GCF_001642955.1 Rubripirellula obstinata
TCTCCACTCGATTCCATATAACGCAATGCGGCGGATAACCAAAGGATGCACCGGAGTGGGGCTTGCGGCTGCTTTCTGATGGTTACCTTTTCCGTCCCCACCCGGTGATCCTAGACGTTATCCGACTGGGGAACCGCACCCAGGAATTGAATCGCGAGCCAAGATCGACGCTGCCGCAACGAATCAACAAACATGACGGCGAATGTCTCGCCGAAGCCCTTCCTTTTTCTCCATCTTGAGCCCCACACTGATGACTAAAGCTACCGCGCTCCTGTCGCTGCTACTTGCGTCCTGCCTCGGATGCAATGACGCAACAACACAACAAAAGACTAACCAAGCTCAGCGAACTGCGGTCGCCGCCGAACTCAAAACGCAGGGTGAAGCGATGCACAACGCCCCAGCAGGCGACTCTGTTACCGCCGGCACTAAAGGCGTCGATCCTTGACATCTACTTTGACGCTCATGCCTCATCAAGACGGCGGATAACCATCGCATGCACCGGAGCCGGGCTTGCGAGCGTTTCCTGATGGTTAACTTTTCTCTCCCGGCCCGGTGATGCGTACCGTTATCCGACTGAGCCGCGGACATTTGCTGCCCGCCTCGCGCCCTGCGGGGCACAACCCATGCTCGACCAAATCCGCTTTGCCCCCAACGCTCGACGAAATCGACGTGCCGACTGCCCTGCGGGGCATCAACCAACGCCTGAATTCCAATGCTCGAATGCCGCTGACGTGCCGGATGCACTGCGTGGCATCAACCAACGCCTGTCCTTGAACACTCGATTTACTGCTGCTCGCCGAAACTTGCTAGACAAACGAAACTTTGCTACGATCTAAACTTGGTGAATGTCACCCACGGGGACGAAGTCCGCGCTGACCGATCGTATCACACTGGTGTGTCGCGGATAACCATTGCATGCACCGGAGTGGCGGCCGCACACTTTTCTTTCTGCTTGCACGTCAAATCCCGCCACCTCGGTGATGCATACCGTTATCCGACCGATAGTTTGGCAGTCCGGTTTCCATGTCGCTAGTTCCTACAATTTCCGTCCAGTGCTGCTCTTGCGACCGAGTTGTAGTTGTCTCTAGCATGTCCCCGCTTGGTCAGCCTTGCCCCTCCTGTTCTTCGCCTGTCGGCCAGTCCGTCGACATCGAATGCCTGTATCTTCCCCCTGAAATCGTCAACATCATTTCCGGTGCCTTGGCGCGACACGATTGCATACTACCTGTATCTCAAACTAGTTTCGAATTGACTCTTGCAACTTGCTATCCTCATACTCAATCGCAATTGATCGAAAAACTGCGATTTGTGCTTAACACAAAGATAAAGTTGCTCTACTCGGACCGCGAGATCCTAGAACGTGCGATCGAACGCTACCTACCCGACGCCTCTGAACCAGAGATTTGGATATGCTAACAGGTATAATTAATCGGCTGGACCCAGAAAGTCGACGCCGAACCTGTCCAGCAACCGTTGTTTCATTTCAACGGATAACCATTGCATGCACCGGAGTGGCGGCCGCACACTTTTCTCTCTGCTTGCACGTCAAATCCCGCCACCTCGGTGATGCATACCGTTATCCGACTGAAATGCCCATGACACTGATTGGAGAC
>NZ_LWSK01000271.1 GCF_001642955.1 Rubripirellula obstinata
GAAAGGGAGCCGCCACCAACGCCGTGCAAATCGCCGAACTGCTAATGAAAAACGTCGGCGCCACGGCGTAGCCGAAGTCGCCAGACTTTGGTGGATTCGGCAAAACATCCAAACTCAGGCGAGTTCGGCTACAAAATATCCGTTACGGCGTTAGATTGGTTGCCTCGCTTGTTGCTCCGGCCAGGCACGGAGTGCCGACACAATCTCTGCCGGGGGTGCCACCCCAATGCCACCTACTTTGGTTTTTCCGGGGGGGACGGCTGGAATCGACAGCTCTTTGGCACGGAATTCGCGCAGTGAAATTGGTTTCTTTTCCAATGTCACTTTGGCGTAGAAACCGTGATGGTAGCACCAACAAACGAATCCGATCCTGATTCTCCGTTCTGTCGTGCAAAGACTTTGCTTGCCGATTTGATTGGCTTACCTCAGCTTCAAGCTGCCTTTGAAGGACAGGAACCTTCTCACGCCAAAAGGGTCTACACGCAGGCACCCACGCTCTGGTTGCTGGTGATGCAGCGACTAGGAGGTGGACTGACGCTTGAGCAAGTTGTCAAAGACCTCATCAATAACCACAGTGACATTCTGCCCGAGAATCGACGAGTCACCGAAGGCAAGCTGTCTGAAAATAACTCCGCTTACAACAAGGCTCGGCAGAATCTGCCAATTGAAGTGATCGAGGAATTCTCACATCGAGTATGCGATCACCTGGCTCGTCGGGCGGAACCAGCTTTCCTAGACCAGCGCGTCTTCATCCTCGATGGAACGACCATCACGCTGCCGCCAACACAGGAACTAAAAAAGGCTTTCCCGCCCGCAATGAACAAGCACGGCGAGTCGGTATGGCCAGTGGCTTGTTTGATGGTTGCTCACGAAATGCAGACCGGCTGCGCGTTGGTTCCCCAGGTCGATCCGATGTACGGCTCCAAAAACTCCAGCGAACCGAAACAAGCTGAGAAGATCATTGACCGACTTCCCGAGAACTCGATCGTGTTGGCGGATAGCGGTTTCGGCATCTTTTCAGTCGCTTTCCATTGCCAGTTGCGAGCAAAGCCGTTCGTCTTCAGGTTGACCAAACAGCGTTACAAAGCGTACATCAAGAAGGCCACTCTGATCGAAGAAACGGAAGGTTGCCGAACCTATCACCTGATCTGGAAACCGACCGCTAAAGAACGAAAGAAACATCCTGCGCTTCCGGCCGACGCAGCCGTCGAGGCATTCATTCATCAAGTCGATTTGGAGAATGAGCAAACGCTTGAATTGGTTACCAATGTTGAGACTGATGGGGTATCGGTCGGGGAGTTGTATCGGCGGCGGTATGATATTGAATTCGATATCCGAGACCTGAAGGTCACGATGGACTCCGAGAACATTCGTGCCAAGAGCGTCGACACGGTCAAGAAAGAGTTGCTGGGATCAGTGATCGCTTACAACCTAGTGACTCAGTTTCGCAAACAAGCGGCTAAACTGATCAATGTCAAACCTCGTCGCCTCAGCTTCAGCGGCGTGTGGACGACATTTCGTTACGACCTTCTGTACAAAGACTTCAACACGCTGGAAGAGTGGAACCTTGCCTACCAAGGAGCACTGGTGAGCGCATCAGGCCGCAAGCTGCC
>NZ_LWSK01000272.1 GCF_001642955.1 Rubripirellula obstinata
TGGTCCAGGGTAGGGAGGAAATTGGTTCAGGGGTTCGCTTGGAGGTCTTGGCACGAACCCCGGCGTGCGCATTGATTACAATCAAGCGGTCGAAACTGTGATCAATTGTGCGCGTTCCGGACACTTGCAAAGAAAGACGATCGTTGGACATGCCAAACGATCGAATCAGGCGTCTGGAGAAAACCCGGTTCAGCAGTCGGTGCTGATTCCCGGACATCCCCTTTGTTTGAGCCGAAAGTCGACTAGGCGCCGCGTCGAAGATAGGCCAAGCGGTTGTATAAAAAGGTCCACCGCGGATCTCTATGGGTCGAGGTCGAGTCCACCGCAGTAAAAGAAGATCGCTGTTTTGTAGTTTTGCCTGTTTCTGTAGCCGCCAACTCGTCGCTTGATCGATTGAATCTTGCTGTTGATTCCTTCGGCAACTCCGTTTGATATTCCACTGAAGGTGCAGTAGCTGACGACGTTGTCGATGCGAGTTTTGATCGTGCGTGCGACCTTCTTCATTGGCTCCAGCCGAGTGTGAATCACCTTGCGGTACCACCACCTGAAAAACTCTTTCGCCTCCTTGGCGGTGTCGTGATGCCAAAGATCGCGAAGCATCTCTTTGTAAGTCCATGCCTTGCCAGTTTCGAGTTTGAAAGAAAACAACGCATCAAGACGCTGCTGGCTTGATTCCTTGAGGTTGTCATAGTTCTTCAGAAACAGGTAACGAGTCCCTGTTAGCGTGTCGTCACCTTCGCTGCGGAGACGCTTGTTCTCTTGCTTGCGAACCTTGTCTACCGCTTCGTTGACCAGCTTCATCACATGAAAACGGTCGTGCACAATCTTTGTTTCTGCCAGGGGAATGTTGGACTTTGCAGCGTTCACAAAAGCAGAGCTCATGTCCATCGCGATGGCTTCGACGGTTTCGATTTGACCCGGTAAAAGTTGAGAAAAGCATTCGTTGGCGGCCTCTTTGTTGTGGCCTTCGGAGATCGCTTCAACCGTACTGTTGTCGAGGTCGTAAATCAGAGTAATGTAGTTCTGCCCTTTCTTGAAAGACTTCTCGTCGATGCCAATGTGAGGCAGTGGACTGGATTGCTTTCGAGCTTGCCCACGCTCGACGGCTCGCTCAAGAATCGTCCAGGTCGCTTCCCAGCCAGTTCGCAGAATCGTGCGAGCGCCTTCGATCGTTTGTGTTGCCTTGAGCAAGCGGATCGCAAAGGCCTCGAACATCAACGTGAAGCGACTGTTGGGACTGGACCAGGGAACTTGAACCAGTTTCACGCCGTGTTCGGGACAATCCACTCGGGGGATCGAAGCTTCCAGCATCGTCTTGAATTGGCAGCTGTCCAAGTGACGCCAGCGACGCGATGGAGAATGGTCATAGCAGCTCAATTTCTGATCGCACTGAGGGCAGCAGAACTTCGTGCCTTGTGCGTGACGCACACTAACGACGATCTCACCAAGTTCCATGTTCAGATCAACGTTCGATACTTCCCAAGGCGTCTCAATGCCAAGGATCTGTTGATAAAGTTCCGTGTCTTGCATTTGCGTTCTCCTTCTCGGAGAATTTTACAGGACCCACAAAATTCCGCGATGGACC
>NZ_LWSK01000273.1 GCF_001642955.1 Rubripirellula obstinata
CCGCGCGTAGATTGTAGCAAGGAAAGGTCGGTCAAGCAAGTTTCGGCAGGTAGGGTTAAATCGAGCAACCGAAGACAGGCGTTGGTTGATGCCACGCAGTGCATCCGGCACGTCAGCATTGATTGAGTATTGGGATTCGGGCGTCGGTTGATGACCCGCAGGGCAGTCGGCGCTTCGGTTTCGTCAAGCGTTGGGGGCAAAGCGGTATTGATCGTGCGCTGGTTGTGCCCCGCAGGGCGCGAGGCGGGCAGCAAATGTCCGCGGCTCAGTTGGATAACGGTGGACATCACCGGGTGTCGGCGATTGACGTGCAAGCAGACGGAAAAGCGGACCACCGACACTCCGGTGCATGTCATGGTTATCCGTCAGATTTGGCAATCACAGGACCAGGCATGTCCAGCGGATCAGCGTGTGAGGCAACGGGGCCACCAAATACCATCGGGTTAATAAGCCAAGCAGTGTAGGCCGTTCCGAGCAAGACAAAAGCAAGCAACGCGATGTTTGAGACAGCGGGAAGCCATCGAGACGCGACGCGTTTGTGCCGATAGATTACATATAGATACACAGAGGCAAAACCGACAAAAAACCAAGTGTAGCCACAAAGGAAATCTGAAATCAGGTGAGCCCGTGCGAATAAGGGGGTCTCGGCAAATCCGATTTGCTTGTAGTGCTCGACGACCGTTGGGCAAATGAAAGCAGGAACAAAGTACAACGCTAGCAAAGCGGTGGCGTGAACTAAGCACAAGCCGAACGCAGGCAGTCTTGGCAGAGTTTGATTTCGCGGAAGCGAGGTGCAATCACTCATAGGCCGGTCCTGCTGTGCAGTTGAGATAGGAGTTTCGGTTGAGGCTTAGTCGGATAACGTCTAGGATCACCGGGTGGGGACGGAAAAGGTAACCATCAGAAAGCAGCCGCAAGCCCCACTCCGGTGCATCCTTTGGTTATCCGCCGCATTGCGTTATATGGAATCGAGTGGAGAGCGAACATGCTTGACTCTGGGGAAAGGGTGTCCGGCAGATTCTAGGTGGTTCAGGACATCGTACAGTCCGGCCAGGTATCCGTGAAGCCGAACGGTCCCGTGGTCGTTGGTGTGGATGCGAAACCACTGAGGCAGTGATGCGAAGTCGATGTGAGTAACATCCGTGATCGGAATCGAGCGTGACGGACGGTACGGTGAAGAACAGCGGATGTTGTCGCCCGATATTTCAATGCGGATGAACCAAAATTCGACAGCGAGCAAAGCAAGCGGCGGCAAGAATAGCGTGAGCAATATCGCGGCGTCGGCGGCACCCTCGGTTCGGTAAACACCGACGGCCAAACCGGAGGCGGCAACCGCGAGTCCGATGGTCATCGCTTTTGGTCCGGTTCCGTATCGAGCGACTACGGGTGGCGTTGGCATGGCAGCATGGTTCTAGTCGAGCGAATTTCAGTCGGATAACGGTATGCATCACCGAGGTGGCGGGATTTGACGTGCAAGCAGAGAGAAAAGTGTGCGGCCGCCACTCCGGTGCATGCAATGGTTATCCGCAACACACCAATGCGATACGATCGGTCAGCGC
>NZ_LWSK01000274.1 GCF_001642955.1 Rubripirellula obstinata
TCCATGCGGGGCGAAACGCGCGGGGCGATGCCCACGCGGTTAAACGAACTAACCCGTGTTTTCCGGGACCAAAACTCTTCACGGCGCGGGGCGATGCCCACGCGGCCAAACGAACTAACACAAGTTTTCCGGGACCAAATCTCTTCACGGCGTTGGCCGGTTCCTACTGGCCAATTGCCCGGAAGCCGTAGGGAACCGGCCGACGCTTCGGAATTGCACTATTGTCATCTCGTGACATTGCGATACTATGATGGTTAACCCGTTACGGAATAACCATGCCTGCGACCAAAAAAAAGCCTGCTGCGAAGAAGCCTACCAAGCCGACCGGTTCGGTTGATGATTTCGTCGATGCAGCGGAGTGCCTGAAAACGCTAGCCCATCCTGCGCGGCTGCGGATCGTTCAGTTGTTGCTGCACGGGCGATACACCGTTGGTGAATTGGCCGCGGATTGTGGCATCCCAGATAATGTCGGGTCGGAGCATTTGCGGCTACTGCAACGCTGTGGTTTTCTGACAAGCGAGCGCGAGGGGCGAAGGGTTTACTATCAAGTCGCCGAACCGCACCTGAAAAACTTGATGGCATGCATCGAGTCACGGTTCCTGACAGGTAGCTCGAAGAAGAAGTAATGATGGTGAGTTTTTTTAGCTTGATATATCGTTTTGTTGCGATGCTACGATTTAACCACGTTTTTGACAGTACTCATTTTTCTTAAAAAGTACGGAGCGTCTTGAGATGAAAACCATTGATGTTGGGCAGTTAGCCAAAAATCGCGAACAAGCTACGATCGAACTGATCGACGTCCGTACGCCGGTTGAATTTCGCGAAGTTCACGCCGAAGGTGCCAAGAACGTTCCACTGAATTCGACGGCGTTCAACCAATGGAGCGAACAACACAAGAATTCGGCCGCCGATTCAATTTATGTGATTTGCAAAGGTGGCAATCGATCGGCTCAGGCATGCAAGTCGCTGGTTGCCGCGGGTGTTAGCAATGTGGTCAGCGTCGAAGGCGGGACAACGGCGTGGCAGCAAGCGGGCTTGCCGGTCGTGCGAGGAAAGAAAGCCATGTCTCTGGAACGACAAGTCCGAATCTTGGCCGGTTTTCTAGCGTTGCTTGGCGCGGTTCTGGGCTACTTCGTCCATCCATCTTTCGTCGGGATCTCTGGATTCATCGGCGCTGGCTTGATGTTCGCCGGCATCACTGACACCTGCGGCATGGGAATGATGTTGGCAAAGATGCCCTGGAACCATATCAACAACAAGGGATCCTGTTCGGTTTCGTAAGGATG
The DNA here is from genome assembly GCF_001642955.1 of Rubripirellula obstinata. GTDB lineage: Bacteria > Planctomycetota > Planctomycetia > Pirellulales > Pirellulaceae > Rubripirellula > Rubripirellula obstinata. The sequence continues at coordinate 1,287 of NZ_LWSK01000274.1, forward strand.
GAGCGGCATGAAAAGAGGACACGTTCACCGAGAAGTGTCAAAAATAGTCGCCTTTCGCTCCGCGAAAGTAGCGTCCGTGATCGCTGTTTTCGCGGAGAAACTATGAGCGGGCTTGGTTAACGAGAAAAAGTTCGGCACACTCTTTGGGAGTTTGAATAGCTTTACCAACTTCCACAAAAAGGTACCGAACCTATGTCTAATGTTATCATTATTG
>NZ_LWSK01000275.1 GCF_001642955.1 Rubripirellula obstinata
CTTGAACATCGGCTCGCAAGCTCGCGATGTCAAAGACTTATTTGTTATCCGCAAAACACCATTACGATGTGGCCGTTAGCGCGCACTTCGTCCCTGTGGGTGACAATCACCAGTTTCAAATCGTAGCAAAGTTTCGTTGGTCAAGCAAGTTTCGGCGAGGAGCGGCAAATCGAGTGTCCAAGGACAGGCGTTGGTTGATGCCACGCAGTGCATCCGGCACGTCAGCATTGATTGAGCATTGGGATTCGGGCGTCGGTTGATGCCCCGCAGGGCAGTCTGGACTTGAGTATTGGTCGAGGTTTGGGGGCAAAGCAGTGTTGGCGGTCGTATTTCATGCGTTGGTTGTGCCCCGCAGGGCGTGAGGCGGGCGGCAAGTGTCCGCTTCTCAGTCGGATAACGGTAGACATCACCGGGTGGCGGCGAAAGACTTGCAAGCAAACGAAAGAACTAACCACCGCCACTCCGGTGCATGTCATGGTTATCCGCCGATGTGAATTCACACGATTCGTGTTTCCGTCCAAGTCATTACAGGTCAGCAACTAGTTCAAGCTCTTGAGCTTCCACGCAGGATAGTAGAACGTCGCCGTCAAGTTGAGCAAGGTCATTGGTCCCGAATCGTGAAAACCGGTTCTTGTTCGGTAGCCATCGAATCAAGGCAATGCCGATCGCAAAGGCGTTTGTCTGTAAGAGGCTTGCGTACACTGTGTCGGTGCGGCGTTCGCCGAATAGCTGCACTGAATGAACCTGAAAGCTGGGAATTGAAAGTGCTTCTGTTCCTTTGGTCGTCGCCGCTTCGAGCGACCCGATATTAAAGTGAGACGTTTTGCGCAGGGATAGCCAGTAGAAAAGGCGATCGTCATTGACGCCGTCTTCTTGAACCCAACTGACGTAGTAGCGTGACGCGTTGGTTTCCAGTGTAATGACCATCTCTGCAGGGTCGCCAAAGTCGGTACAAGTAGTCAACTCGATCTGGTGAATTGTTTTGCCAACAATGTGCCGCCAAGCTTGCGTCGCGGTGTCAATGATGTTTGCAGTGTGAATTGCTCAGCCCAGTCGGATAACGGCAAGCATCACCGAGGTGGCGGGATTTGACGTGCAAGCAGAGAGAAAAGCGTGCGGCCGCCACTCCGGTGCATGCAATGGTTATCCGCAATACACAGTTAGGATGCGGTCCGTCGGCGCGGACTTCGCCCACGTGGAAGACCATCACCGTGCGTAGATCGTATCAAAGAGCGGTCGATCAAGCAAGTTTCGTTGGGCAGCGTTAAATCGAGCAACCGAAGACAGGCGTTGGTTGGTGCCACGCAGTGCATCCGGCACGTCGGCATTAATTGAGCATTGGAATTCAGGCGTTGGTTGATGCCCCGCAGGGCAGTCGGCACTTCGGTTTCATCGAGCGTCGGGGCAAAGCGGTGTTGGCGGTTATGCTGTACGCGTAGGTTATGCCCCGCAGGGCGCGAGGCGGGCAGTAAGTGTCCGCAGTTCAGTCGGATAACGGTATGCATCACCGAGGTGGCGGGATTTGACGTGCAAG
>NZ_LWSK01000276.1 GCF_001642955.1 Rubripirellula obstinata
GCGGCCGCCACTCCGGTGCATGCAATGGTTATCCGCAACACACCATTGCGATGCCGTCCGTCAGCGCGGACTTCGTCCACGTGGGTGACAATCACCAAGTTCAAATCGTAGCAAAGAGTGGTCGGTCAAGCAAGTTTCGGTGGGCAGCGTTAAGTCGAGCAACCAAAGACAGGCGTTGGTTGTGCCACGCAGTGCATCCGGCACTTCAGCATTGATGAACATTGGAAATCGGGCGTCGGTTGATCCCCGCAGGGCAGTCGGCACTTGAGTATTGGTCGGGCATTGGGGCCAAGCGGTTTTGGTCGTGCGTTGGTTGTGCATTGGTTGTGCGCCGCAGGGCGTGAGGCGGCCGGTAAGTGTCCGCGGCTCAGTCGGATAACGTCCGGCATCACCGGGCGGGGACGGTTGATGTTCCATTTGTGAAAACGCGCAAGCCCCGCTCCGGTGCATCCCATGGTTATCCGCCGTCTTGGGTATCAGAAGCGAAAAACGGGGCGAGTAACGATTCGTCCCAATCATGCGAACCAGAACCAGACGCAGGCTCGGGGAACCCAGTACGGCAGCATCCCACGCCACCGGAGAAATCAAAGATGGCGTGCGGATACGAGTTAATGAAAATTGCCGCACGATTAGCGTCCGGCGACCAAAGGATATGCAAGGTGGATGGCGTATCGCGGTCAGTGACATCTTTGACGTTGTAAATGTGCAATGCGTCCACGATGGGGTTACCAGCACGGTCCATGTCGAGGGCGTAGAAGTAGCCAGTCTCGGTGTCGTCTTCAAAAACGCATTGAAAACGCCCGATCGGCGAGGCGGATTCGACCATCGTCTTACTGCCGACTCGCAGGGTATCTTTCGTCACATGGCTAGCGGTGAGTTTTGGTTCCAAATGTTCAGTCTCCATGTTCAAGGGGCGTGGTTTGCAGCCAACGAATCAGAGCAGCATCAGGGAAACGGAAAATCGTTTCATTTCAGTCGGATAACGGTATGCATCACCGAGGTGGCGGCGATTGACGTGCAAGCAGAGAGGAAAGTGTGCGGCCGCCACTCCGGTGCATGCAATGGTTATCCGCAAAACACCATCGCGATAGGGTCCGTCAGCGCTGACTTCGTCCCCGTGGGTGACAGCCACCGTGTTGGAATCGTAACAAAGAGCGGACGTTCAAGCAAGTTTCGGCGATGAGCAGTAAATCGAGTATCCATGGACAGGCGTTGGTTGATGCCACGCAGTGCATCCGTGACACCGGCGTTGTTCGGGCATTGAAATTCAGGCGTCGGTTGGTGCCCCGCAGGGCAGTCGGCACTCGAGTCTTGGGCGAGCGTCGGGGCAAAGCGAGATGGATTCGATGCGTTGGTTGTGCCCCGCAGGGCGTGAGGCGGGCAGCAAGTGTCCGCGACTCAGTCGGATAACGGTATGCATCACCGAGGTGGCGGGATTTGACGTGCAAGCAGAGAAAAAAGCGTGCGGCCGCCACTCCGGTGCATGCAATGGTTATCCGCGATTATGACGGACATTGGTAGGTGT
>NZ_LWSK01000277.1 GCF_001642955.1 Rubripirellula obstinata
TGAGAGAACGCAAGCCGAACTCCCAGTGAGTTCGGATCTACCAAAGGGTTCCTCACGTTTTCAATCCACACGCCCCGCCGCGAAGCGGCTTACTTGAACCAAAGGATGCACCGGAGTGGGGCTTGCGGCTGCTTCCTGATGGTTACCTTTTCCGTCCCCACCCGGTGATCCTAGACGTTATCCGACCAAAGCCAATGGAATTCGACGACGCATATCCATCCTGCCGCGATACCCACGCAACGGTCAGGATTTTTTCCAAGACCGATGATCCATCGGCTATCTCGCAACTACTTTCGATGCAATGCACTAGTTCTTACCTCGTTGGTGACCGAATATCATCTCGGTCTACACGATTACGTGACACGAACGCTTGGTTCCTTCGCTCAAAAGATTCCGTCGATTCACTGGACTGCCGCAGGCACTTGAACTGGCTTTGCGACCAACTTTCTGCATGCCATCCTCAGATTCGCGAACTCGTTTCTCGTGGCGCCAACTGCGACATAACTTGTTTCTGGGTTTCGGCAATTGGCCAGGGCGGACCATCTTTCTCGCCTGGTGATTTTGACAAACTCTCGAAACTCGGCCTTCCCCTTTGGTTTGACATTTACTCTGGAACCAATGATCGCGGATAACCATTGCATGCACCGGAGTGGCGGCCGCACACTTTCCTCTCTGCTTGCACGTCAAATCCCGCCACCTCGGTGATGCATACCGTTATCCGACTGAGCCGCGGACATTTGCTGCCCGCCTCGCGCCCTGCGGGGCACAACCCATGCTCGACCAAAACGGCTTTGCCCCCAACGCTCGATCAATACTCAAGCCCAGACTGCCCTGCGGGGCATCAACCGACGCCCGAATTCAAATGCTCAACAAATGCTGACGTGCCGGATGCACTGCGTGGCATAAACCAACGCCTGTCCTTAGATACTCGATTTGACGCTGCCCACCGAAACTTGCCTTGCCGACCACACTTTGCTACGCTTTCAAAACGGTGATCGTCACCCGCGGGGACGAAGTCCGCACTGACGGACCATATCGCGATGGTGTCTTGCGGATAACCATTGCATGCACCGGAGTGGCGGCCGCACACTTTCCTCTCTGCTTGCACGTCAAATCCCGCCACCTCGGTGATGCTTACCGTTATCCGACTGAGCCGCGGACACTTGTTGTCTTCCTCGCGCTCTGTGGGGCATTTCTAACGCTCGACCAAAACCGTTGCCCCCAACGCTTCACCAACACTGAAGTGCCGACTGCCCTGCGGGGCATCAACCAACGCCTGAAATTCAATGCTCAATCAATGCCGACGTGCCGGATGCACTGCGTGGCACAACCAACGCCTGTCTTCGGTTGCTCGATTTAACGCTGCCCACCGAAACTTGCTTGTCCGACCACTCTTTGCTACGATCTTAACACGGTGATGGTCACCCACGGGGACGAAGTCCGCCCGGGCGGACCCTATCGCGATGGTGTTTTGCGGA
>NZ_LWSK01000028.1 GCF_001642955.1 Rubripirellula obstinata
TGGTGAGATATAAAGCTGCCAACCGGGGATTTACATCCCCGGCAGAGAGCTTCCGGCCCTCCGGGACTATTCACCAGCGTTATGATCGCGGATCGATCAACGACAATTTGCATTTCTTTGTTCGACTTCCCTCGGGAGGAGTGACGACACCAATCCGGCAGTAATTAATACGACGTCCCCGGCGAAAGCCGACACTTATTCCCCGCTCGCTCCTTAAGCCTCGCTTCATTGGTAGAATCTTTGGTCGTTCGAACTTGAATGGCATCGCAACGGCGGTGTCGTAAAAACCTTCCGTTAGGCGATGCTGGCTTTTGGAACTGTCCCGAAATAACTTTTCGGTTTCACCGTAGCTGGGCACGACGGGGGTCAGTCCATGATTGGCTGTACGCGACTGAGGCCCTGCCGTAACTCGCTCCACTCGCTACGGCCTACTTTTGGAACTGTCCCGGAATAACTTCTCGGTTTTACCGTAGCTGGGCACGACAGGGGTCAGTCCATGATTGGGCTGTACGCGACTGAGGCCCTGCCGTAACTCGCTCCACTCGCTACGGCCTACTTTTGGAACTGTCCCGAAATAACTTTTCGGTTTTACCGTAGCTGGGCACGACAGGGGTCAGTCCATGATTGGCTGTACGCGACTGAAGCCCTGCCGTAACTCGCTCCACTCGCTACGGCCTACTTTTGGAACTGTCCCGAAATAACTTTTCGGTTTGCCGTAGCTGGGCACGACAGGGGTCAGTCCATGATTGGCTGTACGCGACTGGAGCCCTGCCGTAACTCGCTCCACTCGCTACGGCCTACTTTTGGAACTGTCCCGAAATAACTTTTCGGTTTGCCGTAGCTGGGCACGACGGGGGTCAGTCCATGATTGGCTGTACGCGACTGAGGCCCTGCCGTAACTCGCTCCACTCGCTACGGCCTACTTTTACTGTCCCGAAATAACTTTTCGGTTTTACCGTAGCTGAGCCCGATGGTGCTGACTGGATTGAACCACGGAGACACAGAGGGTCACAGAGAATTTGTTCGCGTCCAACATCGACTCTGTGGTTCTCTGTGCCTCTGTGGTTCATTCTTCACGCTGGATGATCGTTTAACGCTGCGTTCGGCGTGATGGATGCTTTGGCGTGATGTCAGCACATCGCCTAACATGGTTTTTACGCTAGGCCTTCGCTCTTTGGCAGGCGGGCGTTTGGATGGTGTAATTTCTCGTACTTCAAACATCGCTCGCCGATGAATCGGAACGAGCGGAATTGGCTGCCGAGCTTGCGCGGAGGGAAGCTGAATACAAACCTAAACTCGATTCAATCAATGATTCATTGTTTTAAGTCGAGCTTTCAATGGTTCTATTTAGCCAAACTGACCGCGACGATCTCTTTGTCGTTGCGGATGTAGGCGGTTCGGTCGGCGTACGCGGGGTGACTCCAAACGACATCGCGGCCGAACGCTTCGCCGGTCGGTTCGAGTACGTGAAAGCTGCCCAAGTTTTCGTATTGGTCACGCGTGAGCTTGGCGATTTGCAGGTCACCCAGTTCCGTGAATATCAAATAGCGATCGGTCTCTCCCATTCGAGTCAAGAAACAGGTTCCGTGCTTGATGAAACGCTTTTCGTCGGGTCGGGTTGCTTCAAAGGTTTTCCACAAACGAGTACCGTCGTTCGCGTCGACCGCGATCAGTGAACCCTTGTTGCAATCGGCTCCGTAGATGATGCCGTCGACAAACATCGGTGTTGAGTTTGCACAGTGAACGGCTTCATTGTTTTCGCTTCGCCATACTTCTTTTGCAGTAATGGAATCATCGCTAGATTCGTCGTTCGCAGTACCGCTAAGTTCGATCAACACGGCTGCGTATTGAATTCCGCTGACGTACATTTTGTTTCCATCGACCATGGGGCGATTGATGGACATCTCGTAACTGGGTTTGATTGGGATCGTCCAATGCTGACTTCCGTCGGTCGGGTCCAAGCTGGTAACTGCGGTCGGGTGATAGACCATTAATTGTCGCTTGCCACCGAAGTCGACGATTGACGGTGGACAGTATCCCGCTGTGTCGTCGATTGCTTTCCACTTCACTTCACCCGTCATCTTGTCCATCGCGACGACCGCTTGTCCGTCGCCACCAACCATCGTGTAAAGCAAGTCGCCTTCGATCAAAGGGTGTGCAGAAAAACCCCACAACGGAACTTCCGCTGAAAAGTCGGCGGTCAAGCTTTTCTTCCAGATCAAACTTCCGTCGTTGATATCCAGGCATCGTAGATCGCCTTGGCTGCCGAGGATGTAGACGCGATCTTCGTCAATCGTGGGCGTGCAACGCGGGCCGGCGGGGTAAGAAATGTTGTAAACGCATTCGTAAGTGTGTTCCCAAATCGGTTCACCTGTTTGCTGGTCCAACGCCATTAACCGTTCGTTGCCCGAAAGGCTGACCCGAGATGTGGGATGATTGAAAGCCGAGCCTGACGCTTTGACGTAATCGAAGACGAAAACTTTTCCATCGGAAACCGCTGGTCCCGCGTAGCCGCCTTCCACGGGCGTTCTCCATTTGATTTCCAAGCCGTCCTCTGGGATCTGATCGATTACGCCCGTTTCGCGATAGACTCCATCGCGATCATTCCCCATCCACCCGCGCCATTCGTCGGCCGCGGAATGCTTGGAATCAGTCACCAAGCCGATCGCGATGAAGAGGCAAAAGAACGTCAAATTTGTGAATAATCGATCTCGCATCGTGTTCTCTTGCATTTAAAAGGTTGGGGTATGCCGGTCGCATGATGACAGGCGTGCCATGAAGTATAGAATCTGTGAGGCAAAATCGGCACACCCCACGGAAATAAGAGACAACATTGAGTTCATCCAGACTATTGCTGATGCGTCACGCCAAGAGCGACTGGGACGACCGTTCTCTTTCGGATCACGATCGACCGCTGAATCGACGCGGCAAAGGTGACGCACCACGGATGGCCAGGTGGCTGCATTCGATTGATTCGGTTCCCGATGTGATTCTTTGTTCGTCTGCAACGCGAACGATGCAGACGGCTGATTTGATGTTGCCGCTTTGGGAAAACCGACCCAAGTTGACCGTCTGCGAGAGCCTGTATCTTTCGAGTCCCGAAACGATTTTCAATTTGATCGGCGAAGCACTTCAGTCCACATCTCGCTTGCTGGTCATCGCACACAATCCTGGCATCTCTTCGATCACCAGTCACTTGGCCGATCAGTCGATTCAAATGCCAACGGCCGCCGTCGCTGTCTTTGCCGGTCAGGATGCAGAAGCGGATCAGGCGAATCGTTGGCAGTACCAAACCTGGATGCGTCCCAAGGCTCTGCCTTCGCTTGATGACACCCAAACGGATTCTCAATCGCTGTGATCTCCGTAACGATTTGGCGGATCGTCTTGATCGCGGTGTTCTTCGGGCACTTTGGTTTGATGCTGTCGCTGTACAACCGCATCAACGGCGTCGGGATGGCTCGGCGGACCGTCAAGCGAATCGTGAAGGTGATGTTTCTGTACACGATTTTGTTGCCACCGATTGTGTGGTGGTTGAATCAACAAGCACTGTCCGATCGATGGATGGGCCAGGTGGCTGTCATTCGCGGTGACGGTGATGCGTCGTTGCCTTTGGCTTTGATCGGATATGGAATCGTTTGCCTGGCTGCCTACGTCGTGCTTGGCATTCCGTGGTTGATCTTTCGTCCGATCTTTGGTTTGGAATGGGTGAAGGTCAAAAAGAAAAGTGAAGTGGTTTCCGTGGACCGCGTTTGCAATGTGCCATTGGCTCTAACAAAGAAATGCAAGATTGAATCGCGCCTGCCGCTAAATCAATTGTTTGAACTTTCAATCGACACGATTGAATTGCCCGTGGTCGGTTTGCCGCTGGCTTTGGATGGCTACAAAATAGCCCAGTTGTCAGACATTCATTTGACCGGCGACGTGCATCCCGACTTTGCTCGCTATGCGGTCCAACGAGCGACCGCGTGGGGGCCGGACCTGATGGCGATCACGGGCGACATTATCGACAAGCAATCCTGCATCGACTGGTTGGGCGACATTTTTGGCGCAGCCGAGGCGACCGACGGTTGCTATTACGTGTTGGGAAATCATGACACGCGGGTGGTTGATTCTTGGCAAACTCGCGAAGCGATGGATCGAGCCGGTTGGACGGACTTGGGAAGCCGTAGTTTACGAACTAATCTTCGAGGTGTGCCGACGTTGATGATCGGCAACGAACATCCATGGTATGAACGACCGGTGATCCAGCAAAAGGGTGAAGAAGAGTTTCGGTTTTTGGTCAGCCATAGTCCCGATCAAATCGGTTGGGCACGACGCCACGACGTCCAATTGATGTTGGCCGGCCACACGCACGGCGGCCAAGGAAGATTGCCACTGGCGGGACCGCTGCTAAGCCCCAGTTACCACGGCAGTCGTTTCGCATCGGGTGACTTCTTCAAACCGCCAACGACGATGCACGTTAGCCGCGGGTTATGCGGCACTCACTTGTTGAGAATCAATTGCCGACCTGAACTGTCGCTGTTGGTGTTAAGACGTGCTGGCGGTCCGGGATAGCGTTTAACGCAAACCAGACATGGCAGCAAACGGCACCTGCCGCTCGCTGCCATGATGCAATCATTGTCGCTGGTTTCTAATCGACTTTGACTTCGATCTTTCGCGGCAGCACTTCCGGGCGTTTTTGCAGGCGAACTTGTAGTTGCCCCTGAGAATAACTTGCCTGGATCGTTTCGGAATCGACGGTGTCGGGCACCTTGATCGACCGAGACATTTCGCCCCAGACTCGCTCGTCATGCCGATAGCTACGGCCTTCGTGATCAGGGCGTTCCCGTTTGGCTTCGATCTTCAATTGTCCTTTGTCGAACGTGACTTCAACATCGTCCATCGAAACGCCAGGCAATTCGATGTCAACGCCGAACAAACCTTCCTCTTCCCAAACCGAAACCGGTGGTGCCCAACTACGTCGTTTTGCTCCATTGGCGGGTGAGAAAAGTTGGTCAAAGAGTCCTTCCAAGTCATGCCCCACGGCATCAAGTGCTTGATTTGCGAAGGTGCGTGTTTGATTGTTCATCGTATAGATCTCCTGTGTTCAAAACGTTATTGGCCAATCAACCGCCGCCAATCTGATCTAAACCAGGCTGTCACTTTGGCGGTGATCAATCTGGTTAACCCCATAATGCAACGGGCGTGCCAATGATTGGCTCATGCAACCATTTCTTTGCACCGGAGTATCACTTGAAAACGCCACCCATTTCCCCGAACAAACCAACCCCACCAATCGTCGCTGCTGATTTACACATGAACACACAGCTCGATCCAGTTGCCGTCGGGGTCGCTAACAAATGTCTGCATCGCTCCGTCGGGTCGGATTTTGCGAGGCAACCACTTTGCACCGGCGGCATCGAAACGGGCTTCCCATTCGTCTAGCGAATCCACCGCGATCGCGAAATGTCCGCCGCGGTGATGAGAATGAACGGGATCAGATCGATCGCCGATCAGATGCAGTTCTTGGGTGATCCCAAGTCGAAACCAGGCACCCGGAAAATTGAACGCGGGGCGATCGAGTGGTGGAAAGCCCATCACGTCGCGATAAAAGACGACGCTGATTTCTACATCAGCGACATGCAAGGCGACGTGGTCAAGTTGTTTAACGTTGCTCATAAAGAACAAGGATAACGTAAACGAAACAAGCCGAGAATCAGTGATCCTCGGCTTGTAAAAACTGGAATGTAGAACGGAATCGATTCCGTTGCATGGCGGGCGTGGTTCGCAGAAAACGGAACAAGTTCTGTGCTACGTCGGGCTCTGTTATTCGCTTTCTGGGCGGTTGCGTTTGCCGCCGCGGCGCCCCTCTTGGCCGCCACGTCCGCCGCCTCTGCCCATTCTTTCAGGCATCTCGAATGGGTCGCCTTTCATTTCTTCAAACTTTGCTTTCTGATCTGATGTCAGAACTCCCAAAACTTTTTCTTCCATCTCCTTGCGAATCTCCATCATCTTTTCTCGCATGCCGTTGCGGTCGCCACCGGAAAACATCTCACGCATTTTTTCCCGCATGCCATCTTGTAGCGAATCTCGCACTTCCTTTAGCTCCTGCTGTTGCTGTTCTGTGATCCCAAGCTTCTCAGCGACATCAGATTGACTGAGTGCTCGAGCGCCCTGGACTTGAAGTGCAATCTGTTCGGCTCGTTCGATCTGCTGCGGCAACAGCACCTCCTCAAGTTGCTCTTTCATCTCAGCAATTCGTTCAGCTTGCTCTTTCTGCATCTTCTTAAAGAAAGCGGATCGATCATCTTCACTCATTTCGCGGAAATTGAGGCCTTCGGGTCGCTTGGGACGACTAGCTTCCGACAGTTTCTTGATCGCCTCCATCTGTTCGTCGGTGATCTTCAGTTCTTCACGGACTTCTTTGCTACGAAGCAATCCGCTGATCGGATCACCACCGCCGGGGCCGCCCCCCGGACCACCAAAGCCACCACCACCAAAACCACCACCACCAAAGCCGCCACCTCCACGACGTCCGTTTTCTCTGCGGCCTCTTTCGTCTTGGGCACTAGAAGGAGGGCAAAACGCGGCGATAGCCAAAGTGACGCCGATCAGAGCAACGAGCGAAGATGTGAATTTCATTTTCGATTCTTTCCACGAATGTGATAGAGAAGTGAACAACTAAACGTTCCAGCGATGAAACCAACGGAATGATGCTAGGTTTCGCGAATTCTGATCAGAAAACTCGGTACCAGAACTTAACATGTTTGCCGCGATGGCTCGTTCTAATGCCTCCATCCCGGGCCGATTGACGCCAGGATGCCGGTTTTGTTACGAAACGGGAATGAATCGTACGCAAAAGCCCGCTGAAACCCTCTGTCGCTCCGCAACGTCATGGTCGCCTTGGATGGTCTCAGCGATTCGATTGGTCTTCATTTTGGTCAGCATGTCTGTGACAGCCCAAGGCCAATTGACGATCACGAATCCAAACAGTGTCGATCAGGTACACGCAAAGTCATCGGTGCATTTGAATCATCGATCCAACGCGAGCGTCGTCACCGCATCGCACAACCACGGGATTCAAATTCATGTCACCACCATCAAGCTGATGGTCGATGAGGAAACCAGAAACTCGATTTACCGGAATGTCGGAGCCCCAGGTTTCTCGATTCAAACTTCAGTCGATCCGTTGCCGCCTATCGAACTTACTGGCGAGAGTTCGTCGACGATGAAAATTGCGACGATCGGCAACGCGATCCAAAGCACCGTTGCGATTCGCTCGCCAACGACCTGCGCAATGGCAGTCGTTGATCGGTCCGTTTCCGACCAAATCCTTTCCCAGATAGGTCAAGCCGATCCAACGTCGATCAAGCGATCGCCCGCGATGATGTTGATCAACGGAAATGTCGCTGAGATGAATGACGTGGTCGAACGTCCCTATGTCATCGGCTTTGACGCGTCCACCGCAAGCGGCACAGTCGAAACGTTTGAAGAAGGCATGAAGATTCGCATGCTGGCCGTATCGGAAAAAGAATCGATGCGGTTTACGGCCCAAATCAATTCTTCGGCGATCACCAGCGTTAAACAAATCAAGTTGCCGCAGAGTTCGGAAAAGACAGCTCTAGATCAGACACCCGTGATTCAAGTTCCCGTCCAGCAAACGCAATCGGTCAATGTCTCGGCAACCTTATCAGCCAACCAGTGTTTGCTTATCGATCCTTTTATCACTGCAACACTTACCACAACGCAGCAGTCGCCAACGCCCATGCTTGGGAAAATCCCCTACATCGGCAAGAGCTTTTCTAGCGAGACTGCCGTGCAAGTAGATCGTCATGTTTTATTGTTCATGTTGCCATCGACGGTCGGCGAATGAGTAAAACATCAACGCGCAGAGAAGTTCTGACCGCTCGATGGATTGTCCCCGTTCAAGGCGAGCCGATCGAACGTGGTTGGATTCGACGACAGGGCGAAACCGTCGTTGAAATCGGAAGCGGATCGCCCGGTACCGAGGCAACCGATTTTGGTGATGTCGCGATCTTACCTGGGTTGATCAACGCTCACACGCACCTTGAATTTTCCATGTTTGATCAACCGGTTGGACAGCCAGGAATCCAGTTAGCGGACTGGATTGGCCAGGTCATCGCCGCTCGCGGTGCAACGACGGTGGCACAACGTGTTTCCGCAATTCGGAAGGGGATACTCGAATCGGCAAAAGCTGGCGTTCGCTTGCTCGGTGAGATCACGACGCCGCCTATCGAGTATCCAGACATCGATCCGTCGGTTTTGGATTTCCCGTTGGAGACGATTCACTTTTGCGAAGTCATTGGGCTAAGTGCCCAGCGGTCCGCTGAAAGATTCGCCGCGGCAGAATCGCACGCGATTTGCGATGGATCGAATTCAGGACCAACGCAATTAATGGAGCACGCCGCGATCAGTCCTCACGCGCCCTATTCGACCTTGCCCGACACGATCGACCGCTGTGTTAGGTGGTCAGCCAAGCACCGGCGACCGCTTGCGATGCACGTTGCGGAATCGCCGAGCGAACGCGAATTACTGATCAACGGAACCGGTCCAATGGCTGAATCATTAAAACGTCTAGGCGTGTTCGATGAATCGCTTTTCCCGCAAGCTACGACTTCAAAGAAGTCACCGTTTGTTGAATTGATCAACCAACTATCCGCATGTCATCGCGGTTTGCTTGTGCATTGCAACGATCTTCGGCAATCAGAAATTGATACGTTGTCGCAGTTTGCCAACTTGAGTGTGGTCTTCTGCCCACGCACCCATCGACACTTTGGATTTGATCGTCATCCTGTCGCACAGATGGCGAAGTCTGGCATCAAGGTTGCATTAGGAACCGATTCACGAGCCAGCAATCCAGACTTGAACCTTTGGGGAGAAGTCCAGTTCTTGCTGAATCATCGCACGGACTTGCAGCCATCTTCGGTGATCGCAATGGCGACCCAAAACGGAGCAGATGCACTGGGCCGAAAAGATATCGGACGCATTACAGTGGGTTCACAACCAGGCTTGATCAAGGTCGCGACCAACGCGTCGTCGGCCGAACAACTCTACCGCGACTTTGCGACTGGCGGAAATCCAGTTTGCATCGGTTAGTCTTCGTAGGATGAATTGTCGTAGGCCGGAACAAGCCGCTTCGGCGCAGTTCCGGCAATCCAACACTGATTCATAAAACGACCAATGCAATTGCCGGAACTGCGCTACCGCTTGTTCCGGCCTACGTTGATTGAAGACTATTGTCGTTTCCTCTATCCCGTGTTCATCCCGACCTGCATGCCGTCGGGCGCGAAGATGCTGCGGCCTCCGTCGACCGGCAAACAGATTCCGTTGACGAAATCGTTTTCGCATAAAAACTGAACCGCATGTGCGACGTTCTCGGCTTTGCCGACACGTCCGACCAAAGTGCTTGACGCGATCGTTTTTGCTTTAGAATCGCTGACGTCGTCCGCCAACATCACGGGACCGGGCTGAATACAATTGACGCGAATTGACTCGTTGTATTGCGCAAGTTCCACGGCAAGCGATCGGGTCATCACCTCGATCGAGCCTTTGCTGGGGAAATACGCGGCGTGTTCCAGATAAGGCCGAACCGTCGCCCAGTCACCAATGTTGACGATCGATCCGCCGCAGGTCTGTTTCGCCATCTGAACGCCTGCCGCGCGAGCACACAGGAACGACGCCAACGTGTTGATATTGAAGTACCGCTGAATCTCGCTCGCAGTGATTTCTTCAAACGAAGTGGGACTCCAGATTGCGGCACTGTTGACCAAGATGTCGATGCGGCCAAACGCTTGAACCGTTTCAGCAACCAACCGATCTGGCACGTTCTCGTCTTCCAACGAACCGGTGGTGACGATGGTTTTAACTCCATAGTCCGATTCAATGTCTTTCGCGGCCGCGTTGGCTTCATCAACCGAAGTGTTGGCATGCAGTGCGATGTGACAGTTCAACGAAGCGAGGTGCTGCGCGATCGCTCGACCAACGCGTGGTGCGCCGCTGCCGGTGATCAATGCAACCGGATTGTCGGTGTGGTAGTTTTCTTGAAGTGTTGTCATGCAACTACTCTATCAGGCTGAAAAGTCTACGTGATCACGTTGGCGTCCGGGGATTTTCACATTTTGAAAATGAAAAGTGAGCCGCAGGCGCGTAAGCGGCCGGGCCAAGCGGAAACGCCCGAGGCCTAAAGGCCAGAGGATCACAAATACTTCGCCAGCGGCCCGCCACGCGCCGCCCTAGCATCGACCTTTGCGATCACTTGTGGGTCTTCGATCAACGGCGGTGCGTGGTGCGGTTTGACTCGCGCGTCGATGACCATTGATCCTGCGCAGCCCCAGTGCTTTTCAATGATGGCCGAACCGATGCCGTCAATGTCGATCGCAGGATTGCTTCTCGTAAACGTACTCCACAACCAATTGTTTAAGTTGCGTGCCGCGAACTCGCTGTCGTCAACCAACGTCACGATTGGAAACTGATTGATCGGGGATTCGGTTCCAAAGCTGTTTGCGAATTGCTGCAAGTGCCGGCGATCTTCTTCCGTTCGACACTTTGGCGACTTGACCACCAAAACACCTGGCATCACAATCTTTGGATTTGCAAAATCACTCGGCAAATTCAAAGAGGTCGGAATTTCGGTTGGCAATTCACGGATCGGTTGCCCGGCCGCAGCGATGACGACCTTGGAACCGCTGTTAAAACCAGTCCCGCTGTAGTCCAACGTGTCGACGGTCGTTCGGGTATGGAAATGCAAGTCGCGGCGACAATCGATTCGCTGCAAGACACGATGCAGAAAAGCTTCGATGTCGTGAATCTTTAGCTGGTCATCTGGATCGTCGGTGATGAATAGATACTTCGCCAGCGATAGTTGTCCGTTGCCCAGGATCGCGTTGGCTTGCGTCAATAGTTCTTGTGGTTCAGTGGTTTTCAAATGAGGCATGTAGCGTTCGCTGCCGATCGCCAACAGCAGCGGATGGACGCCTGCTGCATCGACAGCGTGAACCGCTTTGACACCCGGGATGACCGATGGAATGATCGGGTCGGTCAGTTCATGGATCAATTGACCGAACGTTGTATCTTCCTGTGGTGGTCGTCCGACGACCGTAAACGGCCAGATCGCACCGTCACGATGCCAAACTTTTTCGACCTTCATGACCGGGAAATCATGCTTCAAACTGTAGTAGCCCAAATGGTCGCCAAACGGGCCTTCGGGTTTCATCGAATCGGCATCGATGGTTCCGATGATCGCAAAGTCGGCGTCGGCGTAGACCGGCGCATGCGGTTGCGGTGAACCCTTCTTCGATTTGATCATTGCAATCCTTCGACCAGCCAACGCGCCACCGAACGTCAACTCGGTTAATCCTTCGGGCAGCGGCATGACAGCGGCCAACGACATCGCTGGCGATCCGCCGACCGTGATCGCGACTCGCAACCGTTCGCCCCGTGCCATCGCTTCTTGATGATGAACGCCGATGCCGCGATGGATCTGGTAGTGCAAGCCGATCTCTTGATCGATGTCGTATTCGTTGCCCGTCAATTGAATGCGATACATCCCCAGGTTGACTCGCATCAAGTTCCCAACCGCGGTCGGGTCTTCGCTCAGCACTTGTGGCAGCGTCACAAACGCTCCGCCATCGTCGGGCCAACACTTGATCGGCGGCAGATCGCTGATCCGACATTCGTTCGCCTGAACCGCGCCGGACCGAGTTTTTCGCGGCAGCATGTGCAGCGCTGTAAACGGAACGCCCGCGTACCGAAATGGACGCTTGGGCAGAGCCGCTGGATCGACTTTGATCTCGACCAAGCGACGAACGTTTTCCAGCGTGTGCCGAAACAGATAACGAG
Organism: Rubripirellula obstinata; assembly: GCF_001642955.1. Taxonomy (GTDB): domain Bacteria; phylum Planctomycetota; class Planctomycetia; order Pirellulales; family Pirellulaceae; genus Rubripirellula; species Rubripirellula obstinata. The sequence goes on from NZ_LWSK01000028.1 coordinate 11,839, forward strand.
CTTGGTCCAAGGAGGCGAACAGGTTCGACGCGGCCGGAAACTGACATCCTTTCAGATTGTTGAACAACAACGCCGGCCCGCCAGACGCATAGACGCGGCGCTGGATTTCAGCCGCTTCTAAGTTCGGATCGATTTCATCGTCAATTTCAATCAGTCGGTTGTCGCGTCGTAGATCGTTGACGACATCGGCTGTGCAGCGGTGCTTCACGAGCGGTGGTTTTCCTGGTCAGAGAGCAATCGGTCAGGCTGTCGGTGAGACAAGTTTCGGTGGCTAGGATAACCGGGAATCTGGCTTTAGACTAACGGCGTCGAAAAGTGAAACTGATGCTCCATTGACGGCACTGCCGTTTTCCTCGAAATGACTTCTGACAAACCATGACAAACCTCGCAATCACTGACTCACCGCTTGATTCATCCATCGACACGGTTGTCGTTGGGCTCTCAGCCGATGGAAGCCTGTCGCCAACGCTGAAGCAAATCGACGAAGCGACCGGCGGCTGGATCACTGGACTAGTCAAAGCCGAACAGTTGCGTGGAAAACTTGGCGAGGTTTCTTTGATTGCATCGCCAAAACCGGTCGCGGCGGACGCTTCATTGCCAACGATGATCTTGGTCATTGGAACCGGTGACGAGGAACTCGGCCGGGGAGCAGCGTTTGATCTGGCCAGCACCGCGGTTCGGAAATTGTCGGACCGTAATCGCGGTAAGGTCTTGATCACGCTTGCGGAATGTGCCAAGTCAGACGCTCGTGATCGTGTTGTTAGCGGAGCGATTTTTGGGATGGAGGGTCAGGCTATCTATCAATCCGATCCCGCGGCAAAAATGCCCGAGCAAATTCTGTTCAGCGGGATTGATGCTGCGACCTTTGAACGGGGTTCAGACATCGGCAAATCGATCAACGTGACTCGCCATCTGATCAATGAACCGGCGGACAAGATCTATCCAGAAACCTTTGCGGATGCCGCGATCGAATTGGCCAAAGAAGTTGGCATCGAGGTTGAGGTCTGGGACGAAAAGAAATTGCTGGCCGAAGGTTGTCGCGCGATCTTGGCTGTTGGCGCGGGTTCGTCCAAGCCGCCACGATTGGTGATGATGCGATACAACGGCGGCGGCAGCGAAGCACCGATCGCGATCGTCGGGAAAGGAGTCACGTTTGACAGTGGCGGACTTTCGCTGAAGCCAAGTGCCGGGATGGAAGCGATGAAGTGCGACATGGGCGGTGCAGCAACCGTCTTTGGCGTGATGCGAGCGATCGCTCAACTAAAGCTAAAACAGAACGTGATCGGTTTTTGCGGCTTGGCCGAGAATATGGTTTCGAGTACGTGTTACCGATTGGGTGACGTGATCGAAACTCGCAGCGGCAAGACGGTGGAAATTCTAAACACGGACGCCGAAGGTCGCGTCGTCTTGGCGGACACTTTGGATGTCGCGATTCAACACGAACCGCGTGCGATGATCGACTTGGCAACGCTTACCGGCGCTTGCATGGTCGCTCTTGGTAACGAAGTTGCTGGGTTGATGACCAATAACGACGACCTTTGTCATCAGCTAATCGCAGCGGCCAAGAAGGAAGATGAACCGGTTTGGCAGTTGCCGATGTTTGAACTGTATGACGAAAAGATCAAGAGCAAGGTTGCCGACATCAAGAACGTCGGCGAAGCCCGATGGGGCGGGGCGATCACGGCAGCGAAGTTCTTGGAACAGTTCGTTGGCGACGTCCCATGGGTTCACATCGATATCGCCGGCCCCGCATTCGTCGATTCAGCCAAACCGCACCGCGATGCTGGGGCCACGGGTGTGATGGTGCAAACGTTGGTCCGACTGATCGAAGAATTTCCGGCTTAGCGAATACTTTTGGTGCGATGTAACAACGTAGGCCGGAACAAGCTTGGCGCAGTTCCGGCAATCCAACGCCGTCCGATCCAACGCCATCCAATGCAATTTCCGGAACTGCGCTGCGATTGATCCGGCCTACCGACCATCAATGTGATATTGGTGGCATAAGACACAGGAATCGCCGGCTGCTGCTTTGGTGTGACAGGTGGCGCAGTCTTGCTTTAAAATTGGATCGAAATCGTTTATCGGGTGATGTGTCCAATGGGATTGCGTGGCAGCGGATTCGGCAACGAAACCATCTTTGACGCGGTGACATCCCACGCAATCGGTTAGCGACGCGATGTTCAAGTGCGGTCCATGCGAGAAGGTGGTGAACTGACCTGAATCGCCAGCTAGATCATTTGTTTTCCACGCGCCGGGTGTTTCGGATGCTGAAACATGACATCGCAAGCACGCGGAGACAGCCGCGTTTTGGAATAAGCCCTGGCGAGCAAGATCCGTGTTCGGCAGGCTGGCCGCGGCTTCGATCGTTGCCTTCAAAACTGGATCGGCGTGGCCGCCCGCTCGATAGCGGATCGCCAAACGAATGTCATCGCGGTACCAACCACCAGCGACCAACATTTTCTCTGCGTCGAAACGTTGGTTGGTCTTTGATGGGTTCGCAGATTCGATTGGCTTTAGCGGATCGTCGCCTGAGAGCAAATCTTCTTCTAACAGATCCCCGCCGAGTAAGTCGCCGTCTGCTAGATCGTGCCCAAGCAGTTCATCATCTAACGCATCCGTGTACTGAACCGTTTGGAAAACTGATCGGTCTTTCTTTTGGCGGTTCGCCTTAACCGCCAATTCAACCGGCTGATCAAACCAACGACTCATCGCGCCGTCGATCAATTGCGGCGAGAACGATTGCACGACCGGCGTCCAACGATTTCGCTGTGAAGCGTTCGCCGACAATCGTTCCAGCATCCCTGTTTGTCCTCGCAGCGACAGGTCCGTCAGCAAGCCATACAATTGCGAGGCGATTTGTTTTGATGCCTCGATTTCTTTTCGGCTGTTTGGATCGATTCGCGAAAAATCCTGATCCGGAATCGTGTTAATTGAACTCGGCGAACCACTTTCACTTCGGATTAAAAGTTGCGCCAGCGGCGAAAGCTTGCCATCAAAAAATCCGGTCGCGGATTGCGGCCACGACGGCAAGCCAGCAACCACTTCATCGGGCAAGGTTGGAATCGAAACTAACTCAATGCCTTCGGCCACTTCGGTTTGCAGAGACTGATCGTGGCACGCAGAACATGCTGCCTGGTAATCGACCGCCCGAGTGATTCGTCCGTCGGCAGTTGGTTGGTGGCAGGCGGCACATTGGAACGACGGAACTGATTCGCCATCCTGTGTCTGCAGTTTCGATTTAGGGAAATGTTTGTTTTGGTGAGATTGATGATTGAATGAAATCGAGCCACCGCGTCCGTAGGGCCAATCGACAAATTCAGGATGGGACGTCGCGAACGCGCCGAATCGGTCTTGGTGACAAGTCTGACACTGAGCATCCGACAACGCAGTCAAACTGTGATTCGGCCCCTGGTGTTCGCGGTGGCAAGCGTTGCAGTCGAGGCTTTCCTGATCGATCGACGGCGACGGCAACCAATCATGCCAATCACGTGACCGATCGCCGGTGGATGCCAAGCGGATTTGATCTCGTTGTTCCGCTGGCAAATTGTGCGCGAGCATCGCCGTGCCCGGTGCGAACTGATTTTGATGACATTGCAGACACAGATCCGTCTGCGTCAGATCGTCGTGGGCACCTGCGCCGAAAAAAGGAACCCACGAAACCAGTGAAGTCAGAACAGAAGACTGTTGTGACGGATGGCATGCGATGCATCGATCGACTTCGTTGGTGGTCGCCAGAATCTGAGCATGATGAGTCGTCAATTCGCCCGGCTTGATCGATTGACCGATCACGGTGTTCGAACCGCCAAACGATCCGTCTTCGTCCGGTGGCAACCAACTCAGCACACCGACAACGGCAGCCACGACCAGCAAAAACGCGACTGAAAACCGGCGTTTGCGGCCAGCCCAAGTCCGACGTGGGCGGCACTGATCCGCTAGCGGGCAACGCCCGGATCGGTCAGGCCCAAATTGGCACGCATCGGATTGTCCGCTGCGCGAACAAATCCACGGATCGCCTGGTCGGTCGCGTCCGTTGGCGTTTGCCAATTCGATGTCGTCACGCCGCATGTTGGATCAACCTAGATGCCGAAGTGCAACGAATGCGTGAACAATACTTGCGACAAGCAACACCGTCGACATCGTCCCATGAACGACCAACCAAACCCGAAGCCTCAATTGAATCGCCAATTGATAATCCAAATCGTCGCGATGCCTGACCAACGCAATCAATTTCCCCGCCGATGCGCGGCCCTCGTCTTCCAAGTATCGATCAAGTTCTTTCAGCCCGTTGGTTAGACGTCGGCGACGGATTCCATTGGGCACCATCAAATAAGTCAACGAGGGTCGAGTTTCAAAGAATGGGAACAGATACTTGGTGTAGAAATTCCCCAGCACACGGACTGCGGAAGCTTCGCTAAGTCCGTCTAGTAGTTCGCGAGCGCTCGATGAAATCTGGTCGCGGTGCCACTGGATTCGGTCAAATCGATGCTGGCCCTCCACCGCCGTCAAGCGTTTGGGAAGCGTTCGGCTTGCGTAGAGTCCGTAATAGCCGCTGATCGTCACCACCAAAAACACAATCGACAAACTGCATTCCAGCACACCATCACCGACAATCGCTGGAACATGCATCCAGTAGATCGCGCTGCTGAAAAAACCGACGTACAAATGCACTTGAGTCCAGGTGCTGACTTTACCAAGCGGCAAGATAGGCAGCCGGCGACGAACGCCAATCAGCATCAGCCCCAACAGGCACGCCAACAAAACCGAACCGCTGAATACCGACGCATGACCCAGGCGAATGTCAATCAGCCAAACTAACGCAAGCGACAACATGATTGCAATTGCTGTCACCGCAACACCAATCAAACGGCGATTCGCGAACGAAATCTGTTCAGGCATCGCAATCAAACGAGAACTCATGTCGCCCCCCGTTGGTCGAGCCAATCACGGAGCGGTTTCGATTGAGTCAAGTCGATGCGGACCAGCGCATCGTGAGGGCAGGCAGCGGCGCACGCGGGGCCGCTAGGCGAATCCTGGCACATGTCACACTTGGTCGCTTTTTGAATCGGTTTCTGCGTCGCAATGTCAGTGTAAGGCCGACCGGCATGGTCCTGGACCTGGACCATGTTGATGTTTTCGTACGGGCAAGACGACGCACACACACCGCAACCAACGCAGATCGATTCGTGGATTCCAACAACGCCGGTTTCGTCATTGCGCGTGATTGCACCGGTGGGGCATCCAATCATGCAAACCGGATCATCGCATTGCATGCACGCCTGGGTGAATTGCAACCGTTCGTGCGAGATTCCCTGGCGAGTGAAACGGGGATTGCCGTCGTGAGTCGCCGCGCAAGCCCTCACGCAATCATCGCATCGCGTGCAGCGGTGCAGATCGATCACCATCGCCTGTTGACCATTGTTCAGTCGATTTTGAACAACAAATTCCAGCAGACCGGTTGGTTGGAATCGCTGGCCACCCGAAGTCGGCAAGTCATTCCAGTCCGATTTAGCGACCGCTTTGTCTCGATTCGATTTGCGTCGATCTTCTTTCCCGCTTCGATCTGCATCTTGGTTTTGCAATAAAGCGGCAACCTGTTCGGGCAATTCACTGCGACGAACGAACGGAAGGATCTCGGTCGCAAACACTTCGACCGGGATTTGCAGCGTGTCCAGGAACCCGACGGCACGAAGAGAATGCTTTAAAGTTCGCGGCGCAGAGTTGTCGGTCCTGGCCGAATTCGTTGCCACTTCTTCGAGTCCAAATAGATGGCCTTTTCCCAAATACGCGGTCGTTCGCTCCGATGCACCGTAGGCCTGAGACAACCTTGCAAAGCCGCTGCGAACGATAATCAGGTCCGTTGGCATGGCGCCCTCGGACGCTACCAGCGGCTCCGATGCAATTTGCTGTTCGACGGGGAGCGTTCGACTTTTCTTGTAATCGGCATTCCATTCCATCCGTCCGTAAGAACGCATTTGGGTCGCTTTCGCGACGCGTTCCAATCCGGCTTCGGGAAGATGGCGCAGCAGTGGGAGTTCACGGAGATGAACGGTCAACCAATTTTCGCGATAGTGTTTGTCCAGCGTGTCGGCGAAGCATGGATCACGACGGAGGATACGAAGCCCTTGCCAACGAATTTCTAGCAGTGTGGTTTCCGTCTTGGCGATCACGGTCGCCGTTCGCGGTGACCGGTACATCGCGGCAACTTCGCCAAACAGTTCGCCCGGCCCGATCGTAATCGTGTTGCTGCCTTTTAGAACGCCGCCAAAATCTTGAAGGAAAACTGCGGGGCGATCGTCCACTTGTCGAATTGACGCGGGATTATTTTGATTGTCGTGTTCATCGTTGGCAGGAAGGTCAGTGGTCACCTGATCGGGACGCCTTGCTTCGACCAACTTGGATCGCCCCAAATACGATTGGCCTAAGTATTCACCCAGTGCATCGATCCAGGATTTCTTCTCAACCGGCGGTCGCCCCAACAACTTGGGATCCAATGAATCCACCAGGACGCTTGTTTCCCCTGACAGCACCAAGAACGCACTGTTGCCATAATCGCCTTCTCGAACAATCACTTCGCCAGGTTCGCATCGATGCAGGCGAGTGTCGCCGCGAATAATGCCTTCGATCGGAGCACCCCGCGGGAACGCCGACTCATCCATGCTGGCGAACGGTTGCCGACTGCGCAGCCACTTAACGTCCGCGTCGGTCATCGACGCATCCATCGGCTCCGTCCAACGGGCAGGACGACGCACGGCAATAGGCTCTTCCGTCGTCATTTCGCCCTTGGAAATAGCGGAAAAAGGGCGTCTGGGTCAAGCTGAATGCCGCATCGATTCTCTTCCGTGAAACTGGTCTGCAAGTCAATTTTCCTTCATCGAGTTGGTCGCAGTTGAGTTGGTCGCAGGGCTGTTAAACTATTAGACCCAATCCCCGCTTTTTGGCACATAGGTAACCGATGGCAATTCAACGCGAACGTCAATTCATTTTCATTTTGGTTCTGAGTTGCTTTTGGCAGGTTTTCCTTGATTTTGCGATCGTTCAAAACGTCATCGCTGGCAACGGCGATTTGCAAAATCCACCGAACGTCGTCTTAATCGTCGCTGATGATCTTGGTTTTGCAGACGTTGGGTTTCATGGCAGCACGCAAATCAAGACGCCAAACCTGGATCTTCTTGCCAGTGGCGGTGCGGTTTGTGAAAACGGGTATGTCAGTTCGCCGGTTTGCAGTCCATCGCGAGCCGGTTTGTTGACAGGTCGCAATCAAGTCAGTTTTGGGTACGACAACAATTTGGGGCTTCCCCAGCCTGGGATGGATCCGCAGCTTTGCGGGCTGCCCGTTGGTGAGCGAACGATCGCTGATCGATTGGGCGAACTGGGATACAAGACCGGGCTGATTGGCAAATGGCATCTCGGTAAGCTGCCGCAATTTCATCCGCTCAAAAGAGGTTTCGACGAATTCTGGGGATTCACCGGTGGCGGGCATTACTATTTCCCCACGCCCGTGGGAACTGGATACGATTCGCCGATCGAGTGCAATTACGCAGAGCCAAAAGCGATTACCTACATCACTGATGACATTGGTGACGAGTCAGTCAGTTTTATCGAGCGTCATCGCGAAAAGCCATTCTTTCTGTTTGCCTCATTCAACGCCCCCCACGCCCCGATGCAAGCGACTGAAGCCGACTTAAAGCTGTATCAGCACATCAAAGGGAAAAAGCGACGAGCTTACTGCGCGATGGTGCATCGCTTGGATGTCAACGTCGGTAAGATTCAAACAGCACTCCAAGAAGCTGGCATTGCAGAAAACACGATGACCGTTTTTATCAGCGACAATGGTGGTCCCGTCAATGCGAACGCATCATGCAACGCGCCGCTGAATGGTCAAAAAGGAATCCTGCTCGAAGGCGGGATGCATGTTCCCTACGTCATTCACTTTCCCGCCAAGATCAAGCCGGGAACCAAGTATTCGCACAGCGTTACTTCGCTTGACTTTGCCCCCACGTTCGTCGTTGCCGCGGGCGGAACGATTGACGCAAACGCAAAGTTTGACGGTGTCGATCTGCTTCCTTACCTCACTGGAAAAGTCGATTCGCCGCCTCATGAAACGTTGCTGTGGAAGTTTACGATCAGCGCTGCGATGCGTCGTGGTCCATGGAAGCTGGTCCGGGTGCCAGATCGGATGCCGATGCTATTCAATCTTGATGAAGACATCTCAGAGCAAAACGATGTCGCGTCTGAAAACATCGATCGCATCCAGCGAATGATGAAAGACCTGGGACAGTGGGATGTTCGACTGCCGTACCCAGTACACCTGGAGGGAGCCGTGTGGAAATCGCGGCAGTTAGATTTATACGACGAGACTTATCAACTGACGCAACCAGAAACGCTGAAAGAGATTCCCCTACAAAATCGCTAGCGGATTGCGTTTGGTTTCCAACGTGCCGCGAGTCACACCGACTCGATTACTTGCATCCAGTTGTTTCCAAACTTCGTGGCCGCCGATCTGACCAGCGATCAGCCGTTGATACAGTTCAATGGTTCGCTTTGCGTCACTGGCTTTCTCTTCCAACAATTCAACGCGGAACCATCGCACACCGGCGCTGACCAGGTCCGACGTAATCTCGGCACCGCTTTGCGCCGTCGCGTTGTAGAGCGTATTTCGGCACGCGACATCAGCTTGCAGCGGATGTTCCGCGCCAACTCGGTCACGTAGTTGGACAATGTGATCGTCGCATGGTCTGCCGCAATTGGTTTTGTTGGTTCCCGGTGACATCACGCTGCAAAAAACACAGTGCTCCATGTGGAACATTGGCATGTGTTGATGAATAACCACTTCCATCCAAGACGACGGAAGCGAATCGATTAGATCCATCAATTGATCACGGTTCAAATCGTAGGATGCGGTGATTCGAGACGCACCGGAATCGCGAATCCATTGGGCAGACCGATGGTTGGCAACGTTTAATGAAAAGTCGGCGAAGACATCAAAGTCTGATTCGCGAAAGTACTCCATCGCAGCAAGATTACGAGCCAGAATGGCGTCGGGGCGATGACGGTGCAGCACCTTCAACAAACCCATTTCACCGGGTTTTTGCATTCGCACGGTTCCGATGGCGATCGGAACGCCGTGCCCACGAGCGATCTGGACCGCCGCAGCGTAGCGGCGAACGTCGTGCAAATCGACGTACACATAGTCGGCACCGGCCTTGCAAGCAGCCTCGATTTGTTCTTCGGTTCGACACAAAACAGACAACTGCGGCGAAACAGATTCCGCGGCTTGCTCCGACGCAATCGGCTGTAACAGCGATTCGCCTGCCAGGACGTTGATGGAGCGTTTGGGTGGTTCGCTTAACTTGCTTTCCAATTGCCCGACCAGTTCGCGGCGGACGTCGTTCAGCATCTTCATCGGCACCATCGGGCCGCCATCGACGTGGGCAATCAATTGCCCCAGTTCAAATGGAGTACCACCAAGGCGGCCTAGTTTTTCGCGAAGGATCGATTCTTCGATCGGACGTTTGTTGGCAGCATCCAGCGGCGTGTCACCGCTGGCGGATACTTCGATTCCACGTCCAAGCTTTGCCACGACCTGCAGCGGTTGTCCCACGTTTGCGGTCACTGTCATGTCGATCGTTTGCCGGGCAGTTGGATCGACGACTTCATAGGTTTGTCGAAGTCGTCGATTCAATTTTGGGTCATCGTTTTTGAAGACGACTTGATCCACATCGACCAGAGACCAATTGATTTCGTCGCGTCCGAAGCCAACCCAGACGGTGACACCGGCCGGTACGTTCTTGCAAGACACGCCACTGGAATCGATCAGTTCGTAAATTCGACCGCCTGTCTTTTGAGCCTCGTTTTGACTGTCCTGCCCCGTTTCGATTGCCAAGCCGTCGCCCAACGCCAGCGGTGCTGCGACGTGTAATTCGATTCGATCTTTATCGAAATCAAGAATCCGGCCCAGCTCGATGCCGCGTTTGGAATTCTGCAATCCGGGAACCAAGCGTTTGTGATCGTTCCCTTCAAGCCAGCCGGGTGAAAAACCTCGCGAGAAAGACAGTTCCATTTCGCGTTTGGATTGCTCGCTCACCGTGACCGTTCCCTTGGCAACCGCTTCATCAATCGCGGATCGGTAGTGCCGCGTGATGTTGGCGACGTATTCAGGAGTTTTCAAGCGGCCTTCGATCTTGATTGACGCAACGCCGGTGTCGATCAAGTCAGGGATCGCGGCGTAACCGGCTAGGTCTTGTGGGCTAAGCAAATACTTGACGTCATCGAGTGGGCGATCTTCGTTGTCAACAATCAACTCGTAAGGCAGGCGACACGCCTGGGCACATTGTCCGCGATTGGCACTGCGACCGCCAAGCGATTCGCTGGTCAAGCATTGGCCTGAATACGCGACGCACAAGGCCCCGTGAATGAAAACTTCCAACGGCATGTCGGTCGCCGACGCGATCTTGCGTATTTCAGCGATCGACAACTCACGCGCCAACACGACTCGCGACAAACCCAACCGCTCGGCCACGGCGATCGTTTCCGCACTGGTCAAACTCATCTGAGTCGACGCGTGGATTTCCAATTCAGGGCAGACTTCGCGAACGATTCTTGCGACGCCAAAGTCTTGGACCAGGACCGCGTCGATTCCTGCTTCGGCAATTCGTTTGACTGTTTCGACCAGCGGCGGCATTTCCGATGGGAACACCAACGTGTTCATCGTTGCGTAACCGCGAACGCCGCGCCGGCGAAGCATTTGCCCCAGTTGCGGCAGATCGGCCAAGCCGAAGTTGGTCGCACGATGACGAGCGTTGAAGCCGCAATCGAGACCGAAGTAGATTGCGTCAGCCCCGTTTTCGATTGCCGCAGTGGCGCACCGCCAATCACCCGCGGGTGAAAGCAGTTCGATGGGCGAAGAAGCCGGTGGTGTGCCTGGCGATTTGGACGGCGAAGGTGTGGCGTTTGAATTCATGCCACGCAGTATAGCGTGACTGGTGATTTATTCAGGCTGCCATGGGCCGGTCGGATGTGCGGTCGGATGAGCGATCGCCGCTGTCCGTTTCAACAATCACTCGCGGCGATCGTTCGGTCGGATCATGCTGAGCTTCCAAATCATGCAGCACGGCGGCCAATTTCTGTGCAAACGCGGCCAAATCGTCATCTTCGCCGACATGGATGGGGTCACCAAAGTAGACATTGACACATGAAAACGGCATCGGAATTTGCAGTCGGTCCCAGGCTCGCGACAAAATGATCCGGCGGTTGGGAACCAAGATCACGGGCATCACGGGCATGCCAGACTTTTTGGCTGCCAAACCGATGCCTTTTTGAACGGTCCCACGCGGCCCCTTGGGGCCATCGACCGCAATCACGCCGCGATGCCCATCGCGGACCTTGCGAATCATTTGCTGCAGCGCACTTGCACCACCCTTGGACGCTCGTCCGCTGCTGCCACGGACCAATTGTTTACGAAAGATTTTCAACATCGGGGCGACGATATCGCCATCGGCGGATCGCGAAACCATGGCAACCGTTCCAGCTTCACCGAACATCCCGGCAGCAATCTGGTGCGCGTGCAGTTGTCCGTAAATGTACGATTGCCCGCTATCGAGCACTTCTTGGCGGCGATCGTTGTGGACGCGGCGAATGCATGTCAACCGAACAGCAAACATGGTCAGGGCAATCATCCAGCCTAAAACGCGATTCATCAGTGGACAACTTAGTGCAGGGAGGTGCAGGGAGGTGTGCGGAACAGCAAAACATCCCCGGTATACAGAAAATTCCCCTTCGAGGTGAATGGCAGTTCCGGCGTGAAACTAAGCGACTTGGTGCCAACTTTGCGTGTTTGCGCAGCAGCCGTCCGTTACTTCTTTGCCGCGGCTCGATACTTGTCGATCAGTTTTTTGATATCGTCCGGATCGCGAAGGCCGCTGACGTCGATTTCGATGCCGGCTTGCCCGCTGCTGCTGATTCCGATTCGGCCGGTGCCGAGAACCCGCTGGGCAAACGTCTGCGTCAATTGAACGTTGCGGATGTCACGATGCCAAACTTCGGTGATGCTTCGCGACAGCCATCCTTGATGTAATCGCGTCCGCAAATTTGTGACCGTCAATTCGGTGCTGCGGGCACGCAGATACCAAATAACAAAAATCACAATACCAATCACGGCCGGGCACAAAATGACCGACAACGCAAAACCAATTGGATGGTTACGGAACATCGATGGACTGGCGACGTACAGTGTTTCTTCGTTTTCAGGCACGGAAATGGCGACTTTGGTTGGAGGAAATGGCTGCCACCGGAAAAGATAACGTTCCGACAAAGGTTATGCACGATCAGGGTCCGATCGGGGCGCTATTCTTGGGCATTTTCCAAGCATTGCCAACCAGATCCTCTACGACAAGCAGGGCCAGGCAAGAAGGAGGTGGTACAACTACTACTTATGCGTCATTTCTGCCACCGCTGGATTGGTTGTCCGAAAAACCACTTCTCGGCAATCGGCTGCCTCAGTCAATTCGATCTCAATCCATAGCGTTTCCTCCGGCATCAATTCTGCGACTCGGTCGGCCCATTCCACGATCGTCCAAGCCTGCTCTTCAAACAATTCGTCCACGCCCAGATCGTAGAACTCGTTTTCATCGGCCAATCGATACGCATCCAAGTGATGCAGTTTGAAATGCGGGCCTTGATGCGACTGCAGCAACGTGAACGTGGGACTGGTCACGTTCGCAACATCGATCCCGGCGGCCACGGCAATCGCTTGCACCAGCGTGGTTTTCCCAGCACCCAAAGTCCCCACCAACCCGATCACAAGCCGCGCAGGAAACCGCTGCACCATCGAAGCTGCGATCGCTGGCAAGTCGTCTAAAGAAACCGAGTGAATCGAATGTTGGTGCATGAAAATGTGTGTGAATTGAATCAGGGTGGGTCGTAACCGCCGGGGTGCCAGGGATGACATTTGAGGATTCGTTTGACGGTTCGATACAGACCAACGATTGGCCCGTGCTTGGCAAGCGAATCGACTGCGTACTGGCTACACGTCGGCGTGAATCGGCACGTTGGCGGCAACATCGGACTGATGCCACGTTGGTAAAACCGAATCGGTATAATCAAGAGTCGTGTGACGAGTCGTCCAAGCATGTCTGTTAACATAGAACACCGAAGCTTATCCCGCTATCAACCGGAAAAGATGACATGGACCCATTTTTGCAAGCTGCGATCGACCAAGCAATTCTGGGCCGCGACGAAGGCGGAATTCCGATCGGTTCAGTGCTGGTGATCGCTGACCAGATCGTTGGCCGCGGTCACAACCGCCGCGTCCAAAACGGCAGCCCCGTCCTGCACGCCGAAATGGATGCCTTGGAAAATGCAGGCCGCTTGACCGCCGCCGACTACGCCGCCGCCACGCTCTATTCGACGCTATCACCCTGCGACATGTGTAGCGGCGCGGCGCTGCTGTACAAAATTCCCCGCATTGTGGTCGGTGAAAACCAGACCTTTTCTGGCCCAGAAGAATACGTTCGCAGCCGAGGTGTTTCGCTGGAAGTCGTGAGTGATCCGACGTGCATTGAGCTGATGAGAGCGTTCATTGACCAGCATGCGGAGTTGTGGAACGAGGACATCGGAATTTAACCACGGATGGCTTTCGCGGGACCACGGATGCGTATGCCCCTACGCGCCACATCCGTGGTCCCGCGAAAGCCATCCGTGGTTATTTTCTTTTTCCGCGCCCTGTTTCAGTTCGCCCGGTGCCCAGGGATTAAGCTAACACCACCCGCTTTCCTAAAATCGCTCCTCTTATCCACGCTCCTCTCATCTAAGTGCGAATGCAGTGAACGAGTCCCTGAACTTCATCGTTGAACAAATGTTCGTCGGGCCCCTGTGGCCTGCGTCCATCTTGGTTGGCATGTTGATCATCTACACGGCCATGGCAATGTTCGGCTTGATCGATTTTGGATTGGACGTTCCCGAGATCGATCTGGACGCCGATGTCAGCTTGGATATGGACGTCCCCGGTGACATTTCGGCCGATGCCATTCCAACCGACTGGGATTTCTGGCAGGGCATCGGAGCCGCATCGATCCGGGCGACCAATTTTGGCCGAGTTCCGGTCATCATTTGGGCGGGAGTCTTTACGCTTTCTTATTGGGCGATCAGCTACGTGTTGTGGCATGCCTTTGATGAAAAACGATACGACCCCACCTGGCTGCCCAGCATCCTGCTATCGATCCGAAACATTGTCATTGCAACGGTCGCCACCAAGGCGATCACGCAGCCATTGATCCAATACTTCATCGCCGGCCCGTCGTACGAATCGACTGGATTGGTTGGTGCAACCTGCGAAGTCAGCACGTTGGAAGCCACGCCGGAATTTGGCCAAGCCAAGTTTCGCACGCAAGCAGCACCGTTGCTGTTGAACATTCGCACCGACGGCCCGCACTTAAAGAAGGGCACGGAAGTCTTGATCACCGGCTTTGACCGCGAAACACGAATCTACCAAGTCACTTCACTTCCCTCGGAGTCCTCATCGTGACCCCTCTTTATCTAGTCGCCGCATTCAACGCGCCCATGTTTTGGGGCATCGTCGTCGGGATCGCGGTCTTGGCGTTCATCGCAACGCTGATCATGTTTAAAAAGTGCTACATCGTGGTTGGCCCCGATAAGGCAATCATCAAATCCGGCATCAGCGGACTGGATGTCTACACGGCCGAAGGCACGTTCGTCGTTCCTTTGTTCCATCGCTATGAGTTCATGGACCTGACGCTGAAGAGTTTTGAAATCAGCCGCCAGGGAAGCGAAGGGCTGATCTGTCGCGACAACATCCGCGCCGACATCAAGGTCGCCTTCTTCATTCGCGTTGACAGTTCCAAAGACGAAATGAAGGTTGTTGCCCAGTCGATCGGTGCAAAACGCTGCAGCGAACTGGAAACGATGCGAGAACTGTTTGACGCCAAGTTCAGCGAAGCACTCAAAACCGTCGGCAAGCAGTTTGAATTTGTTGATCTTTACGATCAACGTGACAAGTTCAAAGACGAAATCCTAAAAGTTATCGGTACCGATTTGAATGGTTACCGGCTTGATGACGCAGCGATTGACTATCTGGAACAAACGCCGCTAAACCTGCTGTCGCCGACCAACATCCTGGACGCCGAGGGTATCAAAAAGATCACCGAACTGACCTCGACCGAAAAGGTCAAGGAAAACCAGTTCACGCGTGACAAAGAAAAGACGCTCAAAAAGCAAGACGTTGAAGCAGAGGAAACCATCCTGGCACTCGAACGACAACGCGTCGAAGCGGTCGAGAAGCAGAAGCGAGAGATTTCTGAAATCACGGCTCGCGAAAACGCCAGCGCCGCCAAGGTCCAGGAAGAACAAAAGCTGGAATCCGAACGGGCTCGCATCATCACCGAAGAAGAAGTTGGCGTAGCAGAAGAAAATAAGAATCGTCAAATCCTGGTCGCGATGCGGAACAAGGAAAAAACCGATGCCGTCGAACTGGAACGCGTCAATCGTGACCGCGATTTGGAAATGACCGAACGATTGCGTGTCGTCGGTGTGGCGGAAGTCGAAAAAGAAAAAGCGATCGAAACTGAAAAACGCAACATTCAAGAAGTCATCCGCGAAAGGGTTGCCGTCGAACGTGCTGTGGTGGAAGAACAGGAACGAATCAAGGACACTGAAGACTTTGCCAAGGCCGATCGTTTGAAGCAGGTGCAAGTCACCGCTGCCGAAATGAAGGCGAAGGAAGAATTAATTCGACTGACCCAGCAGGCTCAGGCTGAAAAGGAATCCAGCGAATTGATGGCCGAGAAAGTTCGCATCGATTCGGAAGCTCGACGCGACGCCGCCGAAAAGGACACGGCTGCCGCCAAAATGCTGGCCGAAGCAGACGCCGCCGCATCGGCCGCACCAGGTTTAGCCGAGGCCACCGTGATCGAGGCCAAAGCGACCGCGATCGAGAAGCAGGGTTTGGCCGAAGCCAACGTGGAACTGGAAAAGTATCGCGCCGAAGCGATCGGGATTACCGAGAAGGCAGACGCGATGAAACAACTCGACAGTGTCGGCAAGGAACACGAAGAATTCAAGCTGAACCTTGACAAGGAAAAGCAAGTCGAAATCGCTGCCATCGACGCTCAACGCGGCATCGCCGAATCACAAGCCGGCGTGGTTGGCGACGCTCTGAAATCGGCTCGCATTGACATTGTCGGTGGCGATGGAGAGTTCTTTGATCAGATCACGTCCGCCGTGAAGGGCGGCAAGGCGATCGACCGCTTTGTCTACAACAGCAAGGTGGCAACCGACATCAAGGACACGTTCTTTGACGGCAACGCGGATTACTTCCGTGAACAACTCGCTGGCCTGATCAAACAGTTCAACCTGGACACCGACGGCGTAAAAGACCTGTCGATCGCGGCACTGATCGCCAAGCTGATGGGCATGGCAAAAACCGACGACGTTCGGACGCAGTTGACCGGCCTGCTAAGCATGGCAGGTACCG
Organism: Rubripirellula obstinata; assembly: GCF_001642955.1. Taxonomy (GTDB): domain Bacteria; phylum Planctomycetota; class Planctomycetia; order Pirellulales; family Pirellulaceae; genus Rubripirellula; species Rubripirellula obstinata. Next base: position 28,325 of record NZ_LWSK01000028.1, read on the forward strand.
CCAACGTCGCCGATCAAAAAGCGTCGCGGTTGCTGGCTGATCGGACGGTTGATAACGGCAAAACTTCGTAAGAAATTAACCACGGATGGCTTTCGCGGGACCACGGATGAGTATGCCCCTACGCGCCACATCCGTGGTCCCGCGAAAGCCATCCGTGGTTAAAACCTTTCCACCCCCTCTCACCACCCATCCGCTGTGACTGATCAAAAGCTTGCCGCTGGAACTTACGAAGTGCTTCGCAATCGGTTGCGGGACGCTGCGTCGGATTTGCGCACCCGTCTGGGCAAGCTTAATGAATCTCGTGCCGAAGTTTTTGGCAACATTCAAACGACGTTGTTGGCGACCGAACGAGTCAACACGGAACACAACTGCACGCCGCGCGACCTGGTTGCGATCGGTGATCAATTTATCTTTGGTTACAACGTTCAATTCGGACTAAAAACCGAGATCGAACTTGCCGATGTGTTCAGCGCCTACACGATGACGGATCTTCAGTTCCATGAAGTTCCGTTGGACCTGATTGGCGACGATCGCTTTGTCAGTGACTTCCACGACCTGTATCGGTTTTACAAAGACACGCGTTTCATTCGCTTCTTCCGAAACGGCCCGATGCTGCACATGGTGTTTCAGGTCGGCAAGACGGCTCGCGACATCAAGTCGTTCAAATGGCGAGTCGGTGAAGACAAACTGGAATACCTGGACAACCGCAGTGAGCATGAAGTTCGCTATCCGCCTCAGCATGAATTCCGTTGGACTCGCACGACGCGTGACCAGCACCACTACGGCGCTCACCCACACATTTCGATTGACGACATTGTGTTCGTCGAAGCCGTCGGCGGCGACTTGACGATCAAAGTCGAAAACAACACCGGTTCTGGTGCTGGCATCTACGCCGAAGATGTTGATGACGCCGACCAAACGCTTGACGATGCCGAGATCCATTACGCGATCCTGGGCAACTTGGTGTTGATGAAGGTGCGGCCGTATCAAGAAGAAAAAACACGCTACCTGATTTACAACGCCAAGCTCGCCACGGCGATGCGGCTGGACGAGATCGAACACGCCTGCGTGATGCTGCCCGGCGATCATGGGTTGATCTTTCCCGGCGGATACTACTTGCAAACCGGCGAATTTAAACGGTTTGATCACGGCCTGACCGAGATGCGTTACCAGCGCACGATCGCCGCCCCCAACGGCGAAGACTATCTGTATCTTTTCTACAACTCGTCGACCGGAACCTACGTTCAACTTCGTTACAACCTGATTCGGCAAACCGTCGATACGCCGCTGGTGTGTCACGGCCAGACGTTTTTTCCGCAGGGCGAAATGGTCTGTTTCCGCTCGCAAGAAGAACCGTCCAAGCATCATGCCATTCAAATTTGGCAAACTCCATTCGCCGGTGAAGGCTACGTTCCGGAAAATCAAACCGATTCGTTGCTGTTCAAAATCGGTAACAAGGAAATCGTCGGCGGCATGGCCCAGTGCAGTGAACTGCTGCAACTGATCGACAAAGACGACGCCTACGAAGATCTGTACGTTGATCTGGCCAAGAAATCATCCGACATCTTGGATTCGTATTTCTGGATCGCGAAACCGGAAACGGAAACGTTGTCCGAACCGATCGAAAAGATTCGTGAAGCCGCGGGTGCTGCGGTCGATGAGTTTGAGAAAGTGGTTCGAGTTCGCAACGAAACTCAATCTCGCACCAAAGAAGTGCAAACCGAAATTGGCGAACTGGTAAAGTCGATTGAACGAGGTCGGTTTGAATCAATCGACGACTTCGTCGGTGCCCTCGCGTCGCTTCGTAAGAGTCGCGGTCATGCGCTGGGGCTGAAAGAGCTTCGTTACGTCGATGAAGAACTGGTTCAGTCACTCGAAGACCAAACGGTTGAAAAATCTGAACGATTGAGTCGCCGCTGCGTGGATTTCCTGCTGACGCCAGGATCATTGTCGCCCTACATCGATCGGGTCGCCCAGGCGGATCAGGAAGTGGATGACGTCGCGACGGTCGCCGAAGCGAAAAAGCTGGAAGAGTCAATTGACGAAGCTGGCAGCCAGTTGGAATTGCTGACCGAAACCGTCAGCAATCTGCGAATCGACGATGCCACCAAGCGTACCGAGATCATCGATTCGATTTCCGACGTGTTTGCGTCCGTCAACCGAGTTCGCAGCAAGCTAAAGGCTCACACGCAGGCGTTGGTCAGCGTCGAAGGCAAAGCAGAGTTTGCTTCACAATTAAAACTGCTCGAACAAACCGTCGCGGGCTATCTGGACGTGTCCGACACACCGGAAAAATGCGACAGCTACCTGACCAAGGTGATGGTTTCGCTGGAAGAGTTGGAAGGTCGGTTTGCGGAGTTCGATGAATTTGTCGCACAACTGACCGAGCGCCGCGAGGATGTTTACGCTGCGTTTGAATCTCGCAAAGTCGGCCTGATAGAAAAACGTAATCGACGCGCCGAGTCACTTGCGTCGGCGGCCACGCGAATCTTGAAGGGCATTGACTCTCGCGTCAGCAAGATGGAATCGCCCGATGATATCGCCGCCTACTTTGCCGGCGATTTGATGGTCGAAAAGGTTCGCAGCATCATTGAAGACTTGGATGACCTCGATGATGCCGTTCGCGTGGAAGATTTGCAGGGGCGGCTGAAAACGATTCGCGAAGACGCCAACCGCCAACTGCGTGACCGGCAAGATCTGTACGAAGACGGCGGCGACATCATTCGTTTGGGAAACCAAAAATTCGCCGTCAACACTCAACCGCTTGATCTGACCACGGTGCTACGCGGCGGCGAAATGTGTCTGCATTTGACGGGCACCCAGTTCTTTGAACCGCTTCACGACGAAGCGTTGATCGCGGCAAAGGATTTGTGGGACCAGGAATGGGTTAGCGAGAACGCTGATCTTTACCGGTCCGAATTTCTAGCGGTCGATGCATTTCAGCGTGGTGAATCGCCCACGATCGATGGACGGTTTGACGAAGGTTACGCCAAAGGGGTTCACGATCACGATGCAAATTTGATTTATCAAACGCTGATTCAAATGGATGGTGAGATTGGCCTATTGCGGCATGCCCCATCGGTCCGCGCCGCCGCCCGGTTATGGTTCGATTCGATTCTGGACACCAAAGTTCGCAAGCAGATGACGGATTGGATTGGCGGCTTTGCGAAACTCGCCTCCGCTTTCCCCCATGCGGAACCGGCCAAAGAGTTTCGCAATCGCCTGGAATCACTGGCGACGGATGACTGGGAAGGCTTTGACGGATTGTTTCCGCGTGAGGTCACTCCCGCGACCGTCAGCGATTACTTGTTTGATGAACTGATTGCACCGCATCGCTACGCAACACTCAGCGGCCGAGCGGCGACGTTGTATCAGCAGTTTTGTGAATCGCTGCCTGAATCGGACCGCAGCAAGTTGCTGGATGCAGCGATCAAAAAGGAATCGTCACCCGTTCGGCAATTCGTGCTCGCACGAAACTGGGCCGATGCGTTCTTCCAAAAGCACGCTGGCGAAGATACTTCGGATCCGGCCCAGTCGTACCGCGACGAACTTGCGTGGCGAATCGCATCGACTGCGAATAATTTCCACGTCGTCAAGTCTTCGGTTTCGGCGACGTTGGAGAAGTTGGCGGGGAATCATTCGCGAATCCAATCCGGCAGCATGATGATCAACTATCACGAAATGCTTTCGCGGGTTCGCGGTTACTTGGCCGACGTGGTGCCGCGGTTTCGGGCGTTGCATGATGCCAAGGCTCGCATCGTCGATCAGGCTCGGACTGAAATGCGGCTGGAAGAGTTCAAGCCGCGAGTGTTGACGAGTTTTGTTCGCAACCGATTGCTCGATGAAGTTTACTTGCCGCTGATCGGTGACAACTTGGCCAAGCAAATGGGTGCGGCGGGCGAAGGCAAACGCACCGACCGGATGGGATTGTTGTTGCTGATTTCTCCGCCGGGTTACGGCAAGACAACGTTGATGGAATACGTCGCCAACCGTCTTGGCATCGTGTTCATGAAGATCAACGGCCCGGCGATCGGTCACGGCGTCACGTCGCTCGATCCCGACGAAGCACCCAACGCGGCTGCGCGTGAAGAGGTCCAGCGTTTGAACTTGGCGCTCGAAATGGGCGATAACGTGATGCTGTACTTGGATGACATTCAACACACGCACCCTGAATTTTTGCAGAAGTTCATTTCGCTATGCGATGCGACTCGAAAGATCGAAGGCGTGCGAAACGGAAAGACGCGGACTTACGATTTGCGAGGCCGACGTGTCGCCGTCGTCATGGCGGGCAACCCGTACACCGAAAGTGGCGAACGCTTCCAAGTTCCCGACATGCTTTCCAACCGCGCCGACGTTTACAATCTTGGCGAGATCATCGGCGACTCGGCCGAAGCGTTCGAGATCAGCTACCTGGAAAACAGTCTTACCAGCAACCCGACGCTCGCGCCGTTATCGACTTGTCCGCCCGAAGACGCGCGGGCGATTATTCAAGCTGCGATGCGAGATTCGATCGAAGGCATCGAACTGGAAAGCAACCTGTCGCTCGATCAAGTTCGCGAGATGTTTGAAGTGATGCGGAAACTACTTCGCGTTCGCGACGTGGTGCTGAAGGTCAATCGTGCCTACATCCGCTCGGCCGCTCAAGCCGACGCCTATCGCACTGAACCGCCGTTTAAGTTACAGGGTAGTTATCGAAACATGAACCGGATGGCCGAGAAGGTCGCCGCGGTGATGAACGAGTCCGAATTGCAATCGTTGATCGTCAGTGCCTATGAACAGGACGCTCAAACGTTGACGACTGACAACGAAGCTAACGTGTTGAAGTTCAAAGAGTTGGTGGGCATTTTGTCGGCTGAGGAAAAGGAACGCTGGGACGCGATCAAATATGCGTATCTGGAAAGCGTTCGCATGTCGGGCTTGGACAGCGACGACCAGGCCGGCCAATTGATGCGTCAGTTGGCATCGATGCGAGACGGCCTGGAATCGATTCGCCAAGTGATCAGCAAAGCGGTCTCGGTCACCGACACATCATCCGAAGACCGCATGGATGCCCGCATCGATACGGTTCGATCGGCATTGCAATCAACCAGCGATCAGTTGGCCGCAATCGCGAAGCAGCAAGCCACCAATCCGCCCGATCAAAAAGTCCTGGTCCAGCACAAAGTTCCTCGCGTGCTGGCCGACTTGGTCAAAGGCCAATTCCATCTGATGCAGGAATGGCTGCGGCCGATCATGGAAGAATCGATCGACAACGGTCGCGACCTAGATCGACTGCAAAAACAGCTCGAATCGATGATGGAGAACTACCGATCGGTGCAGCAGAGTTTCGAGAGTCCTGCGGACGAGTCCCAGGAATAATTCACCCACTCCAGAGAGTGGCCTGCGAGCCTATTTAAATTTCAATGCGCGTATTTCTTTCCTTACACGCGTCCTAAGTGCGTTACATTACGGCACGTTCCACAGCGGGATTCCGTTGTTCGGGCCGAAGATAGCTGTTGGCGATTGCGGCAGCTCTCTTCTTCTCTTCGTACTTTTCAATCTGCTAGGCGGTATCCATTGCGTATTCCTTCAAGAAAGCGTTCACGCCAAGGTTCCAAGAGAAAACGTCTCCACCGAGGGCTTAACCGTGTTTCCCGCATGGAATCGCTTGAACCGCGGCTGCCGCTTTCAGCGAGTTCGATTGGCGGAAAACCTTTTGTCGATGTCGGCCCATCGGACAACGTTGCCTGGGATCAACCTCGTGTGACGGTTCAGTTCTTGACGGGCGATCTTGACCCAACTCAAGAACCCAATTCGACCAACATTGTGGGCCCCAACACGGTCAATCTATGGTTGTTGGACACCGGGGCCAATACGACGCTGGCGTTTCAAACTGCCGTTGAGGATATGGAGAATGCTGAGCCTGTATACGAAACAGACGGTAAGTTTTTTGAAATCGGTGTGGGTGGTTTTCAGGAATTCGATATCAGCGAATCTTACACGTTCGACTTTGCTGGAACGAAGACCAATGAGCGACTTCGTTTGACCGATGCGAGAATCATCAGCGATCCGACGCGCGACGTTAGCATTGCCGGCCCTTACGGCATCGCGGGAATGCCGCTGATGACTGAGCGAGTGACCACGCTGGACTTCACGCCCTGGTTGGACCTCAGCGATTTTAACTTCCTGATGGAAACTGACTTTACCGACACGTTGCCCGATCCCTGGCAACCCGCCAATGATCCGACGGGTGAGAACGCGGCAGTGCGTTACACCGTCAGCGTTGACAATCGTATCTCTTTTGATCCTCAAGACGGTTTGGACCGAGCAGGAAATCCCGAACTTGACGCGCCGATGTGGGCTGACGTTCCCTTCCTAACCGGCGAATTGAAGAACAATGATCTGGTGACGTCGGGCAATTTGTTGTTTGACACGGGTGCGCAAGTCAGCATCTTGAGTTCACGAATGGCGTTTGATTTGGGTTTGGATTCCAATCAAGACGGCGAGCTTAACGAACTAGACGCCGCATTCGCGCGCAATGAACAGGTAACCGGTGTTGGCGGATTGACCAACACGCCGGTCTTCTTAATCGATGAAGTTCACATCCCGACCGACCAAGGGCCCGACCTTGTTTGGACAGACTTGCAGTGGTTGATTCTGGATATCTACGAAGGAATTGACGGTGTGTTCGGGTTCGACAACATGACCAGCGGTTGGATCGAAAACTTTGGCGTGCCGGGTAACGCGGGTTACTTGCTTCAATCGCACTTGGATTTCCGAGGCTACGAAACAACGGGACAAGGAAAGGTCCATTTCGATCTCAATCCGGCGTTCTTGACCGAAGTTGATCCTGTCGGTTTCGGTGCGACGGTCATCGAGAGTGCAGGCAGCACGATCGTCGGCGAAATTGTCGGGCATGATGATACCTATGAAATCTCGCTCAATACTCAACCGACCGCTGACGTCACGGTGACGTTTGAAGGCAACAATGGACAGGTCGCTGCATTTGATAGTGCAAACCCAGCAAATCAATTCATCACCTTCACGACCAGCAACTGGGACCAAACGCAAACAGTACGCGTCAGAGGTTTAGATGATTCTGCAGTAGAGAATTACCGACGTGCGTTTATTCGTAACTTAAGCAGCAGTGCGGACCCCAATTACGATGGCGTGGGCATGCCAAGAGTTTCAGTAGGCGTGATCGATAACGATCTTCCTGGTGTCATGATTCTTCCGACCGGGGGCGAGACGGTCGTCAGCGAAGATGGCGCAGCCGACTATTACGATATTGTCTTGACCCATCCGCCAACTCAGATTGTTTCGATTGATCTAAATCATACTTCTGGGCAGATTGTTGCTGAAAACAACGTTACCGGAACATCGTCTCTTATTTTTACGGCGAGCAATTGGAACGTGCCGCAGCGAGTCAAAGTGACCGCCGTTGATGATTCGCTTTCGGAGGGAAACCACAGCGCGTTTATCTCACATAGCGTGGTCACCGAAGACACTGAGTTTCAAGCCAACGCATTCGTGTTGCAAGAAAAAGTTGAGATCCTGGACAACGAAGTAGCTCAAGGCACGACAATCGCAGTTGATGACTTCTTTGACACCGTTGAAGACACCCCTTTGGTCGTTACAACACCGGGGCTGCTTGGCAATGACGTGATGCAATCGATGGGCCCCATTTCAGTTGACATTTCGCCCGGATTTGCACCAACGCCTAGCCATGGAACGGTCACAAACCTGGGTTCCGATGGAACGTTCACGTACACCCCTGATGACGATTTCCATGGAACCGACACCTTTACTTATCGCGTTATCGGTGGCGATGGTTCATGGGATGTTGCAACGGTTCGGATTCAAGTTGCTGAGCAGTTGGAACTTGAATCGGTGCAGTTCGGTAACACTCCCGCGGGCGCAACGCCACCGGCCAGCCAATCCGTCATCGAAAAAGTTCAAATAGAACTCGATGGCGTCGCAACGATCAGCCAAGGTGCCATTGAGGTGGAACGAATCGAAGGCGAAGTAGTCACGCTAATCCCTGTCAACATGACCTCATCTATGAATACTGCAGGAAAGACGGTGGTGGAACTTGGTTTCACGGTAGGTTCGTCTGAATTCGTCAACGAATATGGTTCGCTGAAAGACGGCGCTTACCGCCTTCGGATTCGTGGCGACATGATCTTTAGCGAGGATGGATCAGCGATGGGAACCGAGATGGAAATCGTTGACGGTTTCTATGCTAAGTATGGCGACTACGATGCCAGCGGCGACGTCGGGCTGACTGACTTTGCAAGGTTCCGATCGACGTTCGGTAAAAGCGACGGCGACGCGGACTATGCCGACGAAGTGGACTACGATCGAAACGGCAGCGTCGGCTTGTCCGACTTCGCGGCATTCCGCCGTGCTTTTGGAAACTAGCTCTTGTAGGACCGAACAAGCTTAACGCAGTTCCGGCAATGGCAATGAACATCGCTGGATTGCCGGAACTGCGCCGAAGCGGCTTGTTCCGGCCTACCTACTGGCTGCTACCTGCTGGCGATCAGCGTGACGTTTTGTTTTGCGTCTGGTAATCCGTACCGGTTACGTCTTCTTTGCCGATACTTGGGTTTGGTAGTGTAATTCCGAACATTGGCCCTCCCGACCCCTACCTCCGGTTACTTCGGAACTTGCGGCTTATCAGGCCCCACCCAATCGACCGATTCCTCTGGTACGACACTGTCCGATTGGCTGTTTGCCTGAGCGTTCTATGAAGACTGAACTTATTGAACAACATGATCTTGCGACGGGCTCATCTAATCGGCCCGGCCATCAGCAATTCACTGATCACCAACACTTGTTTGCCGTGGTCTGGATTGCGATTGCTTGGATTGTTGGGTCGCTGGTCTTTGAAGTGACCGCCGATGGGGCTGAACCAGACTTGGTGAATTCAACGATCGTTGTTCCATCAATGATGGACCAGTGGCAACAACAAGAAACGGAATTTGCAATCGCCTACGCTGGCATCGAAGAATTTGATCGCATTCAACGCGAAAGTGAACTGCGTCCAGCTTTCCAAGCTGTCATCGCAACTGCAAAAAAAGAAACCGTATCGAAACGGCGAACTGTCGCGACGCGCCAGGAAATTGCCAAAAAGATATCGCAACACAATCCAGTCACAACCGATTCGGTCGCAACCGATTCAGTCACCAAGAATCCCGTGACCGTGATTCCAGCAACGATCGCAAAGCCAAACGATCAAAACCAAATTGTCGATGCAGGTGTTCCCGCGGCCGAATCTGCTGAGATCGAATACGATGAACTCCCCCAGTTGGTCCAGCAAGTCGTTCACAGTTTTCAAGAATGGATGTCTCCGGTACACGTCGATGTCCCATCCAACAACACCTCCGCGACTCGGCCGATCAAAACCAAGGAGAACGCAGTAGCCGCGTTCAAGGCGACTCCTAAGGTTCAGTCGAACGATCAACTTGAAACCGTCACCGTCGCCGACGCCCACATCATTCGCGCCGCCGCAAAACCGGTCATCGTTCCTCAGCAAGACGAACCAACCGACAGTCCAACCATCAATGCTCCGGTCATCGCCACCAACATCCGCACCACGGTTGCCAGCGTAGAAGAAACCACACCGGCCGCATCTACTGAAGAGAAACAGCCCAACGGAAATTCTCCGGTTGAACACGTTGCTGCAAAATGGCCCATCGACGCTGGCGAACTGCTCGCTGGCAATCTAATGGGCACAGCGAAACCGGAAAACAACGGCGTTTCGCTAAACGTCGACAAAGCCGACGTGCGAGGCGTGATCGAAATGCTGGCTCGCGGTTACGGGATGAACATTCTGGTTGCACCCGAAGTCAAAGGCACCGTGACGGCCAACGTCGAAGGTTTGTCACCCGAGCAAACGCTCGATGGCATTGTGAAAATGTGCAACTTGAACCTGCAACGCGAAGGCACATTGATCTACGTTTACCCAGACACCAAGTTGCCATCCGACGCACGCGAATTGCGAGTGTTTGAACTCGATTTCGCTCGAGCAGAAATCCTTGAACCCACGGTTCAAGGATTGTTGTCGCCCGTCGGAAGCGCGTTCATCACCAAAGTCGACGCGAACGACAATCTACGATCACAGGAAACGATCGTTGTCCTGGATATTCCCACCGCAATCTTGCAAGTACAAAAATACATCTTCCAAGCAGATCGCGCACCGCGGCAAGTGATGATCGAAGCAAACATCTTGGAAGTCACCTTGGATGACAACTTAAGACACGGCGTGGACTTTGGATCGATCCTGGGCGGTGACTTTTCGATCGGCGCTGGTGACATTTCAACGCCACCCGTGATCAATGAAACCAATCCGTTATTCTTCGCTCGCGTTAGCGGATCAAAAATTGACGCGTTGATTGATTTCCTGGAAACCACCAACGATTCCAAAACGCTGGCATCACCACGCGTCCAAGTGATCAATGGTCAAAACGCACGGATCCAGGTTGGCGAGCAGACCGGTTACACCGTCGCCACCGCCACACAGGCTGCGGTTGTCGAATCGGTCGAGTTTCTTGACACGGGTGTCGTTCTTGAGGTTACTCCGACGATCAGCCGCGACAATCGAATTTTGCTGTTTGTCAAACCCGAAGTAAGCGATCCAGATTTTAGCGGCGAAACGGGAAGCGTTCCCGGAAAGAGCACTCGCGAGGTCGAAACATCGGTGCTGTTGGACAATCATCAAGGGTTGGTGATCGGTGGTCTGATTCGCGAAGAAGACACAACACTGATTCAAAAACTTCCTTGGCTTGGTGACATCAAGTACGCGGGCAAACTGTTCCAACGACGACGCGTCACTCGCGAACGCACCGAGATTATTGTTGCTCTAACGTGCCACATTGCCGAAGATTGTATTGTTGACGAAAGATCCGAAATCGAACTGCAACGAACCAGCGAACCGCTTTACCATGGCGCATTGCAGCGTAACTGCCGGCCCTGGGAAGCGCGTCTGCCAGATTCGGTTGGCACCGCGCCTCACCTGGATGTGAACAAAATCAATCGACGACTGCCATAGCAGTCCATCGTCTACTGTAAACGCCTTTTTCCTCCGCGGTTTTGACAAAACCTCGGTGGAAAGCGGCGGAGAACAGTCTGCAAAACCCAGCCTAAATCGTCGCGTTTAATCGCAGCCCGTCGTAAGCCAATTCGACACCGTCGGGCAGGTCGGCCATGGTTTCGGCGTAACCCAGATTGTGCCCGCAATGAGTCAACAGCGTCTTCTCCGCGCCCACTTTGCGGCCCAGCTCGATCGCTTCTTCGACGTTGAAATGAGTCGGATGGGTTTCATGCCTTAGCGCTCCGAGCACAAGCGTTTTGACTCCTTGCAGTTTAGCGAGCGATGAATCTGGTACCTCGTTCGTGTCGGTGCAATACGCGAAATCTCCGATCCGGAATCCTAGCACCTCAAAGTGCGGACCATGTTTTAAACGGATCGGAGTGACGGTGGTGCCAAGCACCTCGAAATCATTCTCACAATCGATGGAGTGAAACACGAGCTGCGGTGTTGCTCCTGGGTGAGTTGGCTTGCGATTCATGAATGCGTAGTCAAAGGAATGCCGAATTCGTTCTTCAACTTTGGCTTCGCAAAACAGCGGCACCGGAGCACCGAGACGAAACGGGAATAGCCGCACATCGTCCAAGCCAAAAATGTGGTCCGCGTGTTCGTGAGTGAACAAGATCGAATGGACCAGCGGAATTTTCTCGCGCAGCAACTGCATTCGCAAGTCGGGCGGCGTGTCAATCAAGAGCGTTCCGCCCTCGGATTTGTCGGTCGCAGGTATCTCAACCACGATCGAACATCGCGTTCGGTTGTCGCGTGCATCATCACTTTGACAGACGGGACATTCACAACCGATCACCGGAACCCCGACGCTGGTCCCGGTTCCTAGAAAGATTACTTCAGCAGTTTGAGTCGTTAGCATGCCGCAAACTATAGCAACCACGAACTTGATTCTGTAGGCCGCGTGGAGTCCCCCGCCGTGAAGAGATTTTATCCGGCAAAAAACCATTGTTTCGTTTAGCCGCGTTGGGCATCGCCTGGGCTGCGCAACTGGGATCTGATGGGGCTTTTGTTATTTAGGCCGGATCGCTTCCTATCGAACGTGGCAGGACTTGGCGGCGGAAAGCGGTCAGGGTCGTTCCAAGTTGCTTGTCGACCCAAGTGGACAGTTTTTTGGTCGTGACATTGCGGAAGCTCTCTCGAATCGTCGCTTCGTCGCGTGAGGCAACCGTGGCAGCCATCGAGAGGACATTCCGTGTGAAACCCTCACGGCAATGCTGACCGCCAAGCTGCTTCCCCTTCCCAATCAACGATTCGAGAATCTCGCTGCTCGCCGGCAGGGAAACTCCCGGGGGAAGCTTGGCGATGTTCGATCGCATCGCTTCGACGACTTCATCACGAAAACGCTTTGTCTGATCGTCGATTGCCTCGTTTGCCAGACGCCCAGCTAAACGCTCCGCTCCACCGGCGGCAAAGCCTTCACGACGAGCATGGTCCAGCGTCGTGTTGACCATCGACATCAATCGGCTCCAACGAGCAATCGACTGACGATACTCAAGCAGCCAACCGAACTTCTCGTCCAAGCGTCCCAGTCGCTGAGCATTCGGACGCTGCTCGGCAGGCTGATCCAACAAAGCCAACATCCGCTCACTCCAGCCCAGAAGCGTTTGCAGATTCATGTAGCGTGCTTTGACTTTCAGCTTCGGTGGCAGCAGCGAGCCCAATTCGGTCTGCTTGGCTTTGGGCTGAGTGGTGCCGCAGTGAGCGAGAAACGATTTCCAATTCGGGTCTTTTTCGAGCACGTGCTTCAGCGCCGTCGCCGCTCGATGCGACATGTCGGTCAAGCCGATCGCGTTGGGCTTCTCGGGCAACGAGTTTTGCTCAAGCAGCGCGATTCCCCCAGTCAAATCGGAACCTTGATCCGAAACGATTCCCACCACGCCCCCGACCAATGCTCTGGCGCGAGCGAGTTGCTCGGCAACGACGGTGCCATTGGACGTGTCGACGACCTCGATCAAGATCATCGACAAGTCACTCAGCCGGATCGGTCGCGCGAGTGCCTTCCAGTGCGACAATCGAATTCCCACGATCACCAGACATTTTTGGTTGCCCAGTTGAATGGTGTGATCAATCAGCAGCACCCAGTCGTCGGCTTGCTCCTTGGGGCGAGTCAGTTCATGCAGCCCGATTCGCAGAACCCAATTTTGAACCGTGTTGGCCACGGGTGCTTGGCAGAGCGATGGACAAACTCGCTGAAGCGTGGTGAGGATTTTCGGGCAGGCCCGGTAGCTGACGACCGCATCGAACACCCAGTTCAAGGTTAGTTCGATGATGCTGACGGAAAATCGGTGGCGCGGCAGTGCCGGAAGAAGGTGCTCCGCAGCGGGACTCGGTGGTGGTTCTGGTGGTTCAGTCTGATCTTTTTAATTCTTCGAGTTGCTGTTGGAGTCGGGTGACCTCTTGGCGTAGTTGCCGTGCCTCGTCTCGCCATCTCTTTCGGCTATCGCGAGCGTTGGCGAGGTTCTGCTTGGTCGCTTTGAGCGACTGCTTGACGTCGATGCATTTGGCTTTCCATTTCTGGCGGCCAACACGAGCACAGTGAAGCAACTTGTACTGAGGCGACTTAAACTCAATTTCTTTGGCTGGCATGACGGGCACCTCCTTGATCGGGAAAAAGTGCAAATAACAGAACCAATCTCGCCACAATCACCAATACCAATTTCAACCCAATCAGGCACTCAGTTGCGCAGCCCAGGCCCTGGCTACCCTGCCTGCTCCGCCATCCCAAAAGTGTCAGGAGAATTGTCTGGAAAATGGGCGTCTGTAGTAATCGCGAGCAGTCATCGGGTGACACTCATTGGGTGACACTCATTGGGTGACACTCATTGGGTGACACTCATTGAGTGACACTGGGAAGCACAACCGGCGAGCGGATAGGCACAAAAAAACGCCGCGAGAAGCGGCGTTTCTGACACCGCTTGTCACCGCCCGTTAGCGGGCGGCAGCAAGCGGCGATTGATGGAGGCGGCGGGAATTGAACCCGCGTCCCGCGATGCGTCCACGTGACCGTCTACGATGTGTAGTCAGACTATTTGTAGTTCACTCAGTCCATTGCTGGCTTGGAGAACCTTTTCGCTTCGCTGGGCGCTGCCTGACAGGCTCCCAGTTCCGCTAACACCGAATCTTTTTTAACTCACCGCGTCTCGCGTAGGACGGTGAGCGAACCAAAATTGTGACGGGTATTCAGGCGACTTTGGTGGCCCCCATCAACCCGGGCTGCCTGTAATTAGGCTGCCAGTTGGAAACTTTCGTTATCAACTAAAAAATTTTGATCAGCTTTTTACGTGGCCAACTGATCAACCACGACACGCAGGTCAGCGCTTCTCATCATCCGGTCGAATCCAGGTCACCCCCGTCTTCGATCGTGTTCAACTGATCCAAATGGCTCTCCAAATGGCTCAGCATCTCACTGCGACGAAGTATACCTCGCGAGCCCTTCCACGCCAATCTGCATTCACGGCGTCGCCAGATTCCGGTGGCAACCCTGGTGATAAATTGCGGTTCTGCGATCAGGGGGGGACGCAAAAAAGGCAGGATTTGCACTGCAATTTTCGACAAAGTCGAATTTTGTCTCGCATTCTTGCTGCCATCAAATGTCTAATTAACGTGACAAGGCGACAAAAGCAGGTACGGATCGCCACATGACCGCCGAATGCTGGTCAATTCATTTTTGCGGCGGGGGTGCGTTACCATTACAACGGTTTTTCCGATGCTATCGCCGGATTGGCGGGGAGCCTTTGATCCTTACAGGATTTCCATTGGTGGTACCGCTGGACTCTTGCATGATGTCGCTTACGTTTCTTGATGGCAAATTTTGAAGCGAAGATTATTCACCTGATTAACCTATATCTGAACTCTTCCTGCGTACCCAGTAAATTTCCCGAACAAATTCAATGGCTAACACAAACGAAATTTCAGCATCCCGAGTCCGGCAAAACGCTCGACCCAGCGTGGAGGAAGAGCAGGACTCGCTTGACGTCTTCGCCATCCTTGGACGTCAGCGTTGGTTGATTGCTGCCTTGTCGCTCGCGGGCTTGGCCGCCGGCATTGCGTATGCACTCACCGCAGAGGTTTGGTATTCGTCGCAGGCCAAAGTACTGATCAATGAACGGTCGGCTGGCTTGGGTTCCGAGGGCAATGCGACGAACGTCGTCGATGAAGACATCCTGGCGAACCACATCGAACTGCTGCAAAGCCGATTGATTGTCGGGGAAGCGTTGGAGGCCAACGGTCTCCTTGAGCTGGATTCAATCCTGCCGCACCTGAACGAAAAGATAGACTCGGTTGATTACGTCATCGAGCATTTGTCGATCGTCAAAGGCGGTGACGGATCCGCAAAGACTGCTCGCAGCTTGAAGGTATTGTTTGATCACACCGACGCTGAAGATACACAGCTAGTCTTAACAGCTATTCTAAAACGCTACGAAGAATTCATCATCAGTCAGGTTGAACAGGTCGTTGGCCAAGCCAACCAAATGGTCAACCAAGCCAAGAACGAGGTGGAAACAGAGCTTGTTGCAGCGGAGCAAGAATACCTGACCGCTCGCCAGAACGCGCCGCTGTTTTTTCAAGGCGAAGGCAGTAGTAATATCTACCAGGATCGATTCCGTTCTCTCCAAGAGCAATTGCTTGACATCGACATCCAAGAATCGTCGATCAAGACTCGTTTGAAGCGAGTGGAAGTCACGCTAAACGAAATTGACGAAACGAACACTAGTGCTGTTGATCAACTCGACAAACTGGCTCTGATCGATAGCGAAAGTCTTGAACGCTTGGGCGTCTTTGCTGGGCTGCAAATGAGTGCCAGCAACACCGCCGAGTTTAAATCGGCGATGCCTGCGAAGATGGAAGGAGCTCGTGCTGAAATCACGCACCTGCTGCAACTCAACAGCGAAAAGCAACGGCTGACTGCGGTCTTTGGACCAGGTCACCCAAAGGTGCAAGACATTCAAGGACAAATCGAAGGCGTCAAGGAGTTCCTGCAAAGCAATGAAAACCTTGCCGAATCCGCTTCGATGTTTGGCGAAAGCACGCTGACGGCAACAGGGTTATTGAAGGCTTATGTTGGGTTCTTGAACCATGACCTCGCAACCCTGGGCGAACAGCGCAAAGAGCTAAATTTCTTAGCCGCGGACGCTGAAACCAAAGCCAAGGATTTGATCGAGTACGAACTTAACGACATGGTCCTGCGAAAGAAAATTGAACGCCAAGAAGCACTCTTTGATGGTGTCGTTCAGCAACTTCGCGACTTGGACACTGCCAGCGGACTAAGCGGTTATCTCTACGAATTCTTGGAAGTGCCACGCCTGGGCGAAAAGTCCTGGCCGAAGCTTCCGATTTGTGGTTTGGGTGGATTGATGCTCGGTACTTTCGGCGGATTGTTCTTTGCCGTCGCCAATGAATTCCGAGATCGTCGTTTCCGATCGGCTGCTGAATTGGATGAAGCAATCGGCCTTCCAAACCTTGGAATGGTCGGCAAACTGAACTCGATCCGCGATGGAATCTCTGGATTGATCGCAGTCGAAAATTCGCCCAACGCGGAAGCTTTCCGATTGGGCCGGACCGTGCTGTTACCTGAAGTGCGGTCAGGCAAACTGCGGACGATTGGTTTCACCAGCCCCATGCAAGGCGATGGTAAATCGACCGTATGTTCAAACTTCGCAGTCTCGTTCTCGCAGATTGGACTGCGAGTCCTGGTCATCGACGCCGACCTTCGTCGCCCCAGTGCTCACCGATACTTTAGCGTCGCTAAAGGTGCCGGTTTGTGCGATGTGCTAGAAGGTCGTGCCGAGTTCGCCGATGTGATTAAGGAAACCGACGCGGAAAATGTTTCCGTCATCACCGCTGGCTCATCACCCAAGATGGCCGCCGAACTTCTGCAGTCCGAGAAACTTGACGAGATTCTGAGTCAGGCGAAAGAACAGTACGACCTGGTGATTGTTGACTTGCCGCCCGTACTTGCGGTCTCCGATCCAATCGTAGTCATGTCACGTCTTGACGGCGGAGTCTTGGTGGTCCGCGTTGCCAACGTTCGTCGCGACGAAGTGATCAACACGATGCGACGAATCGCAGCCTCAGGCGGCAACTTCGTCGGCTGCGTGCTCAACGCCTTCGGCTCCGGCCAGAAGTTCAACGTCCAAGGCGGCTACTACGGCTACTACCAAAGCGACTACACCAAGTCGCCCAAGAAGAATGGTGCCGTGAAACCTTTGCCGGCAAGATCTGCCGCGATAAGCAGCGACATCGCCGGTCGCGACGGCTGATAGGTGATGTTGCTGATAGGTGACGTTGCTGATCAGGCAAGTGCATCAATTTTGGTGCACTTGGCATGATTGCTTCGCGGCTTACAGATGCTTGCACAAAACATGCACAGTCTGAGACAAAACGGTCCCAAATCTGGACACCGATGCACGCGCCATTGAGCTCAGCTGGCGAAGCTAATGTTCGTAACTTGTTGCTGTGATAAGACCTTGGTGATTTGCCGTTATAATTGGCCCTGAAATTGCACCGCGTCGTCAATCAGCAACTCGGACTCGACTTCTAGAAGCAAAGGTGATTGCGGCTTCATTCACGAATGGGTGAATGAAGCCAGCATCGCCCTCTTATAAAACCAACGCTTCTCCTCTTTCACCGGATAATCCGATGAGTCTTGATTTGTCCGTCAATTACGGCGGCCTGTTTCTGCATTCACCCATCGTGGTTGGGGCATGCCCGATGACGATGGACGACCAGACTCGGTTGAGTCTTGAATCGGCGGGAGCGGGCGCGATCGTTTTGCCATCGATCTTTGAGGAACAAGTTTCAAATTGGATTGATGATGAACGTGACGATCGGTGTTTCTTTCGCGAGCAACGCCGCAGGATGTTTGTCGATTCAATCGACGCCAAGACCTATTTGGCGCTCGTCAATCGCAGTAGTAACCAACTAATGATTCCCGTGATTGCGAGTATCAATGGTGGTGCATCGGAATGCTGTGTTGAGTACGCCAGTGAGTTGCAAGAAGCTGGGGCCGCCGGCATTGAGATCAATCTTCAGCCTGGTCACGATCGCGAATTCTTTGGCTCGGGTGAAATCGAAGACTCGCTAGTGGAGGCGATGGAGGCTTTCAGCCAATCGATTTCGGTTCCTCTGTTCGTCAAGTTCGATCGCGGCGGTGTCAGTCTGCCGCACCTGGCAAGGCGTTGCTGTTCTGGCGTTTCGGGAATGGTTTTGCACGGGCGAAGTCCCGATGTAGACATCTGTTTAGATAACCTGGGGTTATGCACTCAATGGAATCTAAGTCCGCCTCAAACTTCGAATCAATTGATTGAACCGATCATGCGATTGCACTTGCAATGTCCTGCAATGTCGATCGCTGCGAGCGGCGGCATATCAACTTGCGAAGGCGTTGCAAAAGTTTTGTTGGCGGGAGCGGACGTCGCCATGTTGACCTCGGAACTCTATCGGTCCGGTCCCGACATTGTACGAACAATGATCGATGGCTTGATCGTATTTTTGCAACGTCATCATCTTGAATCGATGCAAGACTTGCAACGAAATCGGCCCGTGATGTTTGATGATGTGGAAACCCGAACCAGTTATGTTTCGGCGCTTTCGCACAAGCTGCCTGCGAATCATCAAGGTTTTGCCAACTTAGAGACGAGCGATCGAGAAACCGGATATCAGCAATGCGACCGATGGGGACATTTGTTATCCGAAAGCGGTCAAACAGTGGGACAATCAACGCAGAGTTTTGAGTCACCGGAGAATCTTAAGTAACCCCCTTCTTCCGAACAGCCGAGGATCGATTGATGCGATTAGCAATGCACAGAATTGACGATCACCGTCGAATGTACCGAATTGCGGCAAACTCGATCACCGTTCAGCACAAACGCTGGGTCCAAACGCGGACGGCTGAGTCGTTCCGAAGAAAAAAGCTGGGATTTACCGAAGCATTGGCAAATTCGGGTTGCCAAAAATTAAGGGTCATCGAGGTCGTCGTTCTAGACAAGTCGGTGCTGTTGCAAGGGCGTGTGGAAAGTTTTTACTTGAAACAGCTTGCACAAGAATCCGTGCGACCGTCGGCACAAGGCATGCGAATTGTCAACAGGATCGAAGTGGTGTAACGGCGCATGCCGGAACAAGGAGTCTTCGACGCAGTTCCGGCAATCCGCGCCGAAGCTGTCTACCAACACCGCATGCCGGAACAGCGCCGAAGCGGCTCGTTGCCGGCCTACATCCTGGGCCTAACAAAATTTCGCTGTCGCTTGGGGCTGACACCCAACGCCGTGAAGAGTTTTGGTCCCCGAAAAAACGGATTAGTTCGTTTAGCCGCGTGGGCATCGCCCCGCGCGTCGTGCGGCACCACAGCGCGCGGGGTGAGTCCACGGCGGGGGGCCGCCATGCTACTTTTCGCCCCGCGCGTCGTGCGGCACCGAACGCGCGGGGCGATGCCCACGCGGTTAAACAAAATGTCACGACGATCGAGCGTGGCTGGCACCCCAAGCTGGCACCGATCGCGGCTTCGTTGCCCGCCCCTCGTTGGGTTGAAGTTCGTTGGCTAGAATTTGATGCCTTGAAAAGGGGGTTCCCCTTCTCAGATTCATCTCATTCATCGTTTAGCCCCCTAAATCATTCGTGCTACGCACCCATACCTGCGGTCAACTCCGCAAAACCGACGTCGGAACTGAAGTCACGCTGTGCGGCTGGGTCGAAAGCAAGCGAGATCACGGCGGAGCTGTTTTCATCGATCTTCGCGACCGTTATGGGCTGACTCAGGTTGTCGTCGGGCCGCCCGAAGCCGATGCGGCAATGATCGATCAGGCTGGCCGCGTTTCCACCGAGAGCGTGATTCTAATTCGCGGCAACGTCGCCGATCGCTTGGAAGGCAAAACCAACAAAAAGCTTCCCACCGGTGACATCGAAGTCCGGTCCGTCCACTTTGAAATCCTGAACACTTGCGAAACGCCGCCGTTCACGCCCAGCCAAAGCGATCTTCCCGGCGAAGATTTGCGGTTGAAGTATCGGTTCCTTGATTTGCGTCGGCCTGAAATGTTGCGAGCGATGGTGCTTCGCAGCAGCATCGTCAAAGCGATGCGAGACTACTTTGCCGAGCACGATTTCATCGATGTTGAAACACCAATTTTGGGCCGAAGCACTCCCGAAGGTGCTCGTGATTACCTGGTTCCCAGCCGCGTTCACCCCAGCAAGTTCTACGCACTGCCGCAGTCGCCGCAGCTTTACAAACAGATTTTGATGGTGGCTGGATTCGATCGCTACATCCAAGTCGCTCGTTGTTTCCGTGACGAGGATTTGCGAGCTGATCGGCAACCCGAATTCACGCAACTGGACCTGGAAATGTCGTTCGTCGATAGCGACGATGTCATTGGGTTGATCGATGGTTTGGTGGCGAAGACGGCGAAGGAAATTCTTGGCAAGGAAGTTCAACTGCCGCTGCCGCGAATCACTTACGAAGAAGCGATGCGTCGATTCGGTCACGACGCACCGGACTTGCGTTTTGACATGGAAATTGTTGACATCACTTCCGTCGCCGCGAAGACCGAATTCCGAGTCTTCCGTGGTACCGCCGACGCTGGCAATTTCGTGCGAGGCATTCCGGTCAAGAATGCAGCGACGAAGTATTCGCGTCGCCAGATCGATGAGCTGACGGAATACGTGAAGAATGATTTTGGTGCAAAAGGTTTGGCTTGGTTCCGAGTCGAAGATGATGGGACGCTTTGGAGTCCGATTAGCAAGAATCTTGAGCCTGAGCACTTGGAAGAAATAAAGACGCTGATGGCTGGCGAGCCCGGTGACCTTCTGATGTTTTTGGCCGACACTTGGGAAACCACTTGCAAGGGACTTTCCGGCCTTCGCCGCCGACTTGCAAGCGAACTTGGATTGATCGACCCCGAAGCACTTAATTGCAGTTGGGTGACTGAGTTTCCAATGTTTGACAAAGACGAGGAAACGGGTAGCTGGAACGCGATGCACCACCCCTTCACCGCACCGCTTGCCAGCGATTTGGAATTGCTAAAAGACGATCCATCAAAATGCCGTGCTCAGGCGTATGACCTAGTTATCAATGGCAGCGAAGCAGGCGGTGGAACGATCCGAATCCATGATCCAGCGACGCAATCCGTCGTCTTTGACCTGCTAGGAATCGATGCGGAAACGGCCGAGGACCGCTTTGGTTTCTTGCTCAACGCACTGAAGTATGGTGCTCCGCCACACGGTGGGATTGCATTGGGCATTGACCGCTGGGTGATGTTGTTTGCCGGGCTAGACAACATTCGCGAAGTGATCGCGTTCCCCAAGACGCAAAAGGCTGCGGACCTGATGACCGAAGCGCCAGGCGGTGTCGATAAGGCTCAACTCGAAGAACTGTTCTTGCGAACTGCAAAGGTACCTAAGTAATGGCTGCGACTTACAAAGATGCTGGCGTTGATTTGGACGTTTACGCCGAATCAATGAGCCGCTTGCCGGGGTTAATGCACCGAACGTTCTCGCCAAGAGTGATTCCAAGCGACGGCGGGTTTGCTGGTCTGTTTTCATTGGACTTTGCAGGCAAGTTGTTTTCCAGGAATTACGAAGACCCTGTGATGGTCAGTGGCACCGATGGCGTCGGAACCAAGTTGATCATCGCTCAGCAAACCGGGCATCACGCAACCGTCGGCATCGACTTGGTTGGCATGTGTGTCAACGACTTGTTGTGTACGGGTGCCGAACCTTTGTTCTTTCTCGATTACGTGGCGATGGGCAAAGACGATCCTTCGCGGTTGGAGCAAATTGTTCGCGGCATCAGCGATGGTTGCGTTGAAGCTGACATGGCTCTGTTGGGTGGCGAAACGGCGATCATGCCGGATTGTTACGACGATGAAAAATATGACTTGGCCGGGTTCGCTGTTGGCGTGGTCGATCGAAAAAAATTGATCGATGGCAAGAGAATCAGCGAAGGCGATGTGGTGTTAGGCTTGGCGTCCGATGGACTGCACAGCAACGGTTATTCACTGGTTCGCAAAGTCATTAGCGATGCCGGTTTGAACTGGGGCGATACACCGCAAGGGCTTGGCGGTCAATCACTCAGCGAAGTTTGTTTAACACCGACTCGCATCTACACCAAGGCGATCCGCAAGGTGTTAGGCCAATCTGGTCAAACACAGCATGGTCAGCCGGGCAGCAGTGAAAATGTCTTGCACGGACTCGCGCACATCACCGGTGGTGGAATTGAAGAAAACCTCGATCGCATTTTGCCCTCTGGCGTCGATGCAATGATTGATGCGTCTTCATGGCAACGGCCCGCGATTTTCGATTGGCTGCAGCAGACTGGCGAGATCGCCGAATCAGAGATGCGTCGTGTCTTCAACATGGGTGTCGGAATGATCGCCGTCGTCAGCGATGACGATGCAGCGGAAGTTCTGACCACTCTTGATTCGTCTGGGGTGGAAGCATTTCCGATCGGGAAGATCGTTGCCGGTTCAGGAAAAGTTCATTACCAGGACTAATCGAGTTGCCTGCGAATCGACGAATCGACGTAGAACGGAATTCGTTCCGTTGTATCTTCTTACGTTGGTTTCATTTAACGGAATGAATTCCGTTCTACGGCTGCCGCGGCCCCAAAACTCGACGAAGCACGCGAGTGCTCTTCTGAACACCAAAACGGTGCCGGAAGCCAGAAATGAGCCGTTTTTCTGAATCATTTGCTTTCAAATCGTTGACTGAATCATGGCCTCGGTTAATCTTGGACTAATCGGGTGGGTCGCCTCGCCGGCAATGCACCTCAACACTTCGCCAACGTTGGCCGAACCAACGGGAATCCAACCATGAAAATTAGCTTGCCCTCTCCCCTCGTGATTCTGTCTGGAATCTGTGCCGTTGCTATTTGCGGCTCTAGCAACAGTTCAGTTGCCCAAGCCGATCAAAGCAGCAATGCGGCTGTCGGTCAGCAGCTTGTCGGCACCCTCTTGCAGGACGAAATCGACGAGTTGCCTGAAGACAACACGGCTTACTTCACTGCGACCCGCGAAGTGCAATTGCAGCTTGATTTGTTGGCGGCAACTTCGGCTGCGACTGACCTTGACGATGTCATGGTGTCGGTCATTCGACCCGACGGAAAGACGACTCGAGTCAAACCTGACATCGACGGTAAGGTCACGATTGAAAATGCTCAACCTGGACCTCACGCGGTTGTTGCGTCGGGCGAGGGATCGCATGGTTCGACTTTGTTTTACTTTGACGAGAAGCAAGAAGATGGCGACGCACTGGATTCAGGCCTAGCGGCTCCCACACCAGTGAAGCAATTGACGATGCTTCAAATCGATCCGGAAAACCTACGCCCTTCGATCGATCGCATTCGTCCTTACGTCAATTCTGAATACGCACCACCTGCAAGCGTGGGCGTCGGCGGTTCGTTTAACTACAGCGTGACGTTGGGCCCCGACGGAGTTTTGTCCGGTCGCGTGATTAGTCTGATCAAAGAGATCCCAACGCAAGGAACTCAGGTCACAATTTTCTACGCGGGTCAACAAGTTGGATCGACTGTGGCAGGCCCCGGTGGAAGTTTCCAAATCAAGGGCTTGCGAGGTGGCGTTCACGGTGTCGTGGCATCGGGACGAGCCGGTTTTGCAGCGTTTGCTTTCGAGGCCAAGCAAACGTCGGAACTCGCGAAGTCAAACGGCGTATTCCAGCAAACGTTTGTCTCTGTTTTGCAGGGTGACGAACAGCTTCCCGTCGTGCTGATTCCGCCAACGATGACCGAACAAGTGATCGAAGAAGTGGAAGAACGTTATCCGCTTCTTCGTACCGAAGCGGTACCCTCGGGCGTTGATGCTCCCGTGTCAGGACTGAATGGATTCACGGGCGGCCCATTTGGTCCACCCGCAGGCGGATTCGCTCCCGGCGGAGGTTACTCAGCCGGTGGTGGCGGAGGCGGTATTCCCTTCGGTGGTGGTGGAGGTGGCGCTCTTGGCGGAATCGCTGGCCTTGCTTTGGTCGCAGCCTTAGCCGACGACGATGACGAAAATCCTCCGATCGTAGCACCGCAACCCTCGTCGCCCGCGGTGCCACAATAGAATCTTTGATCGATTGATCGTTCAGGTAGAGTGATCGTTCAGATCGAACAGCAGTGAAATAGAAACGCAGCACGGTTCTGAAAACGTTAGTTTCCAGAACCGTGCTGCGTTTTTTCGTTAGCTAATGATCGCGGGAACAAGAAGGAGCTGTCCCGAAATAACTTCCCGGTTTCCCGTAGCTGGACCCGCCAGGGTTCAGTCCATCCAGAGCTGTACCCGACTGAACCCTGGCGGGCCCAGCTACGAAAGATCCACTACGCCAGTTGTTCACGCGATGCTAAGCGTCTTAGTAGCGGAAGATCATATCCAGGGTGACGCGGTCTTCGATAATATCTTTGAACTCCGTCAGCGGAAATTCGTAAGCCACACCAGCTTCAAAGCGTCGGCTGGGCTTGTACCTGGTGCCAACATTGTGCGTGACCAAGTTGTTGCCTTCCACGTCAGTTGCACCCAAGTTCAAAAGATCTTGACCGCCAACACCGAAGGCCGACCCAACGTCTGCATCCTTGACCCAGTGAGTCCAGGAGTTTTCGGTGAACAAGTAAACGGTGTCAGTGACCTTCACGTCAAAGTGATTGTTCCAGCGAACTGTCGTCGTCTGGACTTCCTGATCCACGGGAAGTTGCCAACCAAAGGAGCTGAGGATGTGAGCGTTGCCGTTGGCTAATCGTTGACCACCAGTCACAAAGAAATTGAACTGGCCGTCGCCGATGGACTGCAGAGTTTGCTCGCTGCCCATTGGGATTTCGTAGGTGAACCCACCACTGAGTAGAGTTCCTGTTTGCGTGTTGCGAAGAAGATTGTATTTCAGGCCTGCGGTAATGTCCGCCCAGCCCGATGCGATCAGACCGTCGAGAGCCCCTTCACTGTTATCGATCACGTAACCGTCTTTGACACCAATCAGGCTTAGCCGATCGGTAAGAGCAAGACGAAACTGCATTGCAAACAACTGCAAGCTACCACCGGCGGGGATGTTGCCAGGGCCAAGGGTGTCAGGAACTTGATGGGTCACAAAGATCGGACGCAGCTCGGTTAGGTTGCGAGGATCTTCGAAGTGTACGAAGTCGATCATCGGGCTGATGAAATCATCAAAGCACCGATCGCTCGGCTGAATAACTTTTCTCAACGAAGCCGTGATCGAGTCCAAACATCCGAGATCGCAGCAGCCAGAATCGCAGCAACTGGGGTCGCAGAAATTTGAATCGCAACACTCTGAATCGAAGCAACTGGACTCGCAAAGATCAATGCTGTCACACTGGTCCGCACATGCGTTGTCGCAAAAGAGATCGCCAGCCGAAGCGGCGCTGATGCTAGTGGTTGCCAAAAGTACGGCTGCAACCTTGATGAGTCTTCGCCCTATTTTTTTCATCTTTCAAGTTCTCTCAATTGGGCGCATGTAGGTTGTACTCGAAGCTGATCGCAAACTCATGTGCGCCTATTAGTGAGTTGCGGTTGCTTCCTAGCTGGGATTTCGGACGTCCACTCAATGACACGTAGTGTTCCAAGTCGCTGCCAACCTTATCTTCCCAACCCGCAAGGTTTTACAATTGCACAGCGTTCATCAACGCGATGTGTGCTCGGTCGGCACAACGATGGTCGCTATCGTCACTTTAGTTGTGACGATTTGCGCCGAAATTAATAGGACTTTCGAGGTCTGCGATTTAGCAGAAGCAAGCGATCTCACAAACCGTTTCAGAAAAGACTGACGCTGCAGCAGAATCTCCGCGCCAATCGCTAAAAACTACCGACGATGAAACGAAACAGATCCCAACGCCCCAGCGATCACCTTGCCCGGCGGCAAGACAAGCTAAGGAACGTGCGACTTTTTATAGTCGCCTTTCGCTCCGCGAAAGTAGCGAATCCGCTACTTTCGCGGAGAAACTATGAGCGGGCTTGGTTAACGAGAAAAAGTTCGGCACACTCTTTGGGAGTTTGAATAGCTTTACCAACTTCCACAAAAAGGTACCGAACCTATGTCTAATGTTATCATGATT
>NZ_LWSK01000278.1 GCF_001642955.1 Rubripirellula obstinata
GACCTTAAGGGAATCGACAAAATGGAAGGCTTGCAACAACTATTGATCTCTGGCGAATTTTCAAATGCAGCGCTAGATCATTTGTCCGAGTTAACAGAACTGAAAAACCTGTGGATTTGCGATAGCCCAAGACTGGCGGACTCCGGCGGAAGATACGAGAATCCGCTTTGGAGGAAGCAATGTCAAGCAATGGAAAACGCACACGCCGGACTTTTTCAGAAGAGTTCAAGCGTGATGCGGTCAATCTGATCGTCAGTGAGGGCTACTCGTTTCGAGCCGCCGCTGAAGCCGTCAATGTCAACGAGAACAGCCTTCGCAACTGGCATAGAAAGTATGCTCCGGAGCCTGAACCTTGCGGTCCCGAGGCATCGCTGCAACAGGTTCTTGAAGAGAACAAACGCCTTCGCAAGCAGCTGAAGCGTGCGGAACTGGAACGTGAAATCCTAAAAAAGGCGACGGCGTACTTCGCGAAGGAGTCGCAGTGAAGTACGCGTGGATCAAACAACATCGCGACCAGTATTCCATCACGCTGATGTGTGAAATCTTCGGTGTCAGCAAGAGCGGCTACTACGATTCGATTGATCGGCCCGAGAGTAAACGTGCGGTTCGTTCTCGCGCGATTCGCGAATCTGTGAAACAGGTCTACGAAGAATCAGGGCAGATCTACGGCAGCTACAAGATCGCTGAGGAACTTGCTAACGACGCTCAACTGGAAACGGCTTGTCGCAACACGGTAGCGACAGCCATGCGAGAAATGGGGCTTAAAAGCTGTGTTTCGCGACAGTTCAAACCAACGACGACCAAGTCAGACCCTGACAAAAAGCCTGCTGAGAATCTTCTCTCCCAGGAGTTTGATGCCGAGGCTCCGAATCGCAAGTGGGTGGCAGACATCACTTACTTGCCGACGGTCGGTGGTTGGGTTTACCTCGCAGTAGTGCTGGACCTGTTCAGCCGCAAAGTTGTCGGTTGGCAGATGAGCGATCGATTGACGACACCGATCGTTACCGAAGCCTTGAGGAAAGCGATTGAATCCAGACGGCCAGAGTCCGGAACGCTGCTTCATCACAGCGACCGAGGCTGTCAGTACACCAGCGACGCGTTTCAGGGAATTCTTCGCACGCTGAACATTCAGTGCTCGATGAGCCGAACAGGATGCTGTTACGACAATGCCGTCATGGAGCGCTTCTTCTGGTCGCTGAAGCACGAATGGACGAAGCATCGTCGCTACGGAAACCTTGAAGAGGCTCGCATCAGCGTCTTCAAATACATCGAGGCGTTTTACAACTCGAAGAGAATTCATCAAACTCTGGGATACCAGACGCCCGAAGAATTCGAAAGAAACTATCGTGCAGCTTTAGCTGCTTAACATGAAACCGGAGTCCGCCGGTCTTGGGCTATCGCAACATATCGTGGATACAGGCGGCAAGCGTTGTATTGCTTGTTTCGACTGCTCGATGACGCGCTTCCCGGCGGAACGATATTCCAACCTGAGGGAAAAGA
>NZ_LWSK01000279.1 GCF_001642955.1 Rubripirellula obstinata
ATTTTTGGGAAGCATTATTTGCTGATCAATTTACATTTTGCAGTGTTCATTTTGCAATTTGCAATCAACACCGAGGCCGTTCAGCCACAAATCCCCAAAGCCATCCAGTTTCCCTCCACGCAAACATTTTCGTCAGCCCAGGCATCGCCCCGCGCGTCCACCCGGCACAACGCGCGGGGCGATGCCCACGCGGTTAAACGATTTTGAAACCCTTCACGGCGTGGCAAACAGGCTCCAACCGCGACAATAACCGATCCAACCGTCGCAAACACACCGACCAACACCCCAAAACGCGGTTTGCTAGCTTTCCTGAAGGCTTCACGTTTATTTGCGAGCAAGGATCGACGATAGACACTTGTAACGCACCACAGTCCTCCCGGTGCGGGCACTTAATTGTGCGGACACTGAAACGCCGCCACACGCCGACCGACCTGCGAAGCCGCCTCCCAGCCGCTCCCCAGCCACGTAGCTCAGCCGAATTGATCGCCCTCCTCCCCGTTGGCGAACGATCGCTTCTGAACCACTCGTTCGACGAACACGATTCCTCGATGGCCCACCCCAATGGCCGTTCGTCGTGTTGCGACTCTTTAGTGGCAACAATCTTCCCAAACCTAAATTTAATGGAGATATCACGATGCGTCGTGTATTGATTCCTGCTTTGTTGGCTTTTGCTTTGATCGCCACCAGCACTACCACCGCTTCGGCGGGACTGTTCGGACATCTTTGTGGTAACAACGCTTGCGACTCCGGTTGCGATGTTGAACCAGCATGTGGCTGCGAAGCCCCAAGCTGCGGCTGCGAAATCGCCGAACCTTGCTGCGACAGCCCTTGTGGCAAGCCGAAGTTCGGCCTGCTGAAGAAGTTGTTTAGCTGCAAGAGCAACGCTTGTTGCGATAGTGGCTGCGAAATCATCGAGCCTGCATGCGGTTGCGAAATCGCTATGCCAGCTTGTGGTTGCGAAATGGCTGCACCTTCTTGCGGTTGCGAGACGTCGTGCGGTTGCGAAGTCGTCGATCCTTGCTGTGACGCACCTAAGTGCGGACACAAGATCAAAGGTTTGTTCAGCAAATTGTTCGGCAAGCGTGGCTGCGGCTGCGACACCGGATGTGACTTTGAGCCTGCATGCGGTTGCGAAATCGCTGCACCAGCTTGCGGTTACGCTGAACCCACCTGCGGTTGCGAGCCAAGCTGCGGTTGCGGATTCTAGTTCCACCGGTCAGCGGTTTCGCTGGCTCTAAAGAACTAAAAAAACAAAGAGCTCCGTCTGAATGAAAATTCAGTCGGAGCTTTTTTTTCGTACCGACCTAGTATTCCGCGTCACCTCAATTTTCGGGTAGCGGAACTCGCCAACGGCTTGTTGATTTATTGCCTTGCTGACTGATTGTATCGGATGCGGATCGCGCTAGAATTTGGTTTTCACTTCTTTCTTCCGAGGTCGATCCATTGCGTTGGGACCAGCCCGCTCTGTGCAGGGATC
>NZ_LWSK01000280.1 GCF_001642955.1 Rubripirellula obstinata
CCATTGCGGATATCGTTCGCAAGATGGGAATTACAGAACAGACTTACTATCGGTGGAAGAAGAAGTTCGCTGGGATGGGCGTTGCTGAAGTCCGGCGTTTGAAGCAACTTGAGGAAGAGAATCGAAAGCTGAAACAACTCGTCGCGGACCTTAGACTCGACAAGAAGATGCTTCAGGACGTTGTCCAGGGAAAGGTCTAAAGCCCGATCGTCGGCGGACGATCGTTAAGAAGCTTCAAGTTTCCTATGAAGTTAGCGAACGTCGCGCACTGTTGGCGACTGGATTCCCCAAGTCCAGCCACCGATACAAAAGTGTTAAAGATGATCGGGCAGATCTTCGTATCAAACTTCGTGATTTGGCCACGAGCCGTGTTCACTACGGCTATCGCCGCCTTCATGTTCTCTTGCAACGAGAGGGTTGGAAGGTCAACCACAAACTGGTCTACCGGGTCTACAAGGAGGAAGGCCTGGCCATGCGTCGCAAGCGGCCTCGCCGTAACCGGAGCTGCCAGATTCGTGAAGGAAGAGCTTCTCCAACTCGTACTCGGTAGCGCTGGAGCATGGACTTCATGTCGGATCAGCTGTACTGTGGGCGTCGTTTTCGGCTTCTGACGTTGGTCGATAACTTTAGTCGAGTTAGCCTCGCGATCGAGTCAGGCCAAAGAATGACGGGCGACCATGTCGTTCAGATTCTGGAAAAAGTTTGCAAGGTTCACGGATTCCCTGAAGTGATTCAGGTGGACAATGGACCTGAGTTCATTTCCCAGAGTTTGGATTGGTGGGCATACTGGAACAAGGTTAAGCTTGATTTCAGCCGTCCCGGCAAACCAACCGATAATGCCGTGATAGAGTCGTTCAATGGGCGTGTTCGGCAAGAATGCTTGAATGAGAACTGGTTCCTTTCCTTAGAGGATGCTCAGGAGAAACTTGATCAGTGGAGGAAAGACTACAACCAGAATCGACCGCATAGTAGCTTGGGTCAGCTGACTCCCAACGAGTTTGCGGTCCGGCAGTGTTCTCCGACTTCGGCTACGCCTCAGTCTCCGAACACTGCCTGAGGGAAAGAAAAACTCACGCTCCAAGTGGACTCAATTCGGGGGCAAGGTCAAGGCTCAGTAGACTCTCATATCACATGGAACAACTTTTGGGGAGCAGGCCAGACCGTCTGGTCGCGTAGAAAGACGGAACTGAATACGGAAGCAACCAGCGCGCGTGTTCTGGAAAAGTTCGACGCTGACGCTTACCATTGAGCGGCATGCCTTACCAAGAGCACAATAGCTTCTCCGAAGAACAAAATCAGGAAACAGGAATGGAACGATTCAAGGAAAAAGTTGCCGTCGTAACCGGAGGCGGTTCGGGAATTGGCGCTGCAATCGCCACCCGCTTGGCAGCTGAGGGTGCTACCGTCGCGATCATCGAACTGGAAACTGAACGAGGCCAGGAAACCGTCGACGCTATCAAAGCGGCCGACGGG
>NZ_LWSK01000281.1 GCF_001642955.1 Rubripirellula obstinata
CTCCTGCGTGCGGAGAAGGCTCTCAAGAAAGTCGGCGAACTGATCGGCGACGAAGAGGCTGGCGTTCGCATCATCCAGAAGATTCTCGAATACCCACTGCGTTACATCGCAGAAAACGCTGGTTACGACGGCGGCGTTGTCGTCAATCGCGTTCGTGGCATGAAGAAGAACGAAGGCTTCAACGCAGACAAAGGCGATTACTGCGATCTCGTTGCAGCGGGTGTTATTGACCCTGCGAAAGTCGTCAAGACGGCTCTGCAAAACGCAGCCAGCGTCGCGGCTCTGCTGCTGACGACTGAGTCTTTGGTGACTGAAATCCCTGCTCCTCCGGAAGAAGACGCTGGCGACCATCATCATGACCACGGAATGGGTGGCATGGGCGGAATGGGCGGCGGCATGCCGGGCATGGGTGGAATGGGCGGCATGGGTGGCATGGGAATGCCGGGCATGATGTAGTCCGCAATTTAAAAGTTGACAGGGAACAGGGTTCAGCATTTGAAGCCCTGTACCCTGAAAACTGTACTCTTTGAACTCGAACAATCAGCCGCTCTCAAATCCACGGCGGCACAAACACTCATAAATCAAACAAACAAGGAACCTCCAAATGGCCAAGCCAAAAATCAAACCTCTGGATGATCGCGTCGTCGTTGAGCCAATGACTGCTGAAGAAACCACTGCTGGCGGAATCGTGCTCCCGGATTCGGCTCAGGAAAAGCCGCAGCGTGGAACCATCGTTGCCGTCGGTCCTGGCCGTCTGCTCGACAGCGGTGAGCGTGGCGATCTTTCGGTTTCAGTCGGCGACGAAATCATTTTCGGCAAGTACGGCGGAAACGAAATCGAAGTCGATGGCAACGAGTACAAGATTCTTCGCGAGTCCGACATTCTTGCGAAAGTTGTCTAAGCAGGGTGGCATAGGCTTCCAGCCTGTGATCATGCAACGTGGTGGCGGCTTCCAGCCGCCGCAATTCAGGATGCGACGGCTAGAAGCCGTCACTACGACTACCAAATCAAAACTCACTACAAGGAAACTCAAATGGCTAAGCAACTGCTTTTCGACGACCACGCTCGTCAGCGCATGCTTCGCGGCATCGACAAACTGGCTGACGCTGTCGCCGTCACGATGGGCCCGACCGGTCGCAACGTGATCATCAACAAATCTTTCGGTGGACCCACAGTCACCAAAGACGGCGTTACCGTTGCCAAAGAGATCGAACTTGAAGATCGCTTCGAAAACATGGGCGCCAAGCTCGTCGTCGAAGTTGCTCAGAAAACTTCTGATCTTGCTGGTGACGGAACGACCACCGCTACCGTTTTGGCTCGCGCTATTTACAAAGAAGGCCTTCGCAACATCGTCGCGGGTTCCAACCCGACCGCAATTCGCCGCGGAATCGACGTTGCCGTAGCTGCTGCGGTTGAGAAACTGCAGGAAATGGCCAAGAAGGTTTCCAAGAAGGAAGAAGT
>NZ_LWSK01000282.1 GCF_001642955.1 Rubripirellula obstinata
GCCTTAGCGAGTTACGGCAATGTGCGCAACGCCGTAACTCGCTATGGCTCGCTACGGCCTACTTTCAAGGGTCGTGACAAGTTGACAACGACACATTTTCATCAGGCCAGTCAACGCCCCAATGCTGAACTTGCTTGTTGGATTTCTTGAATGACTTCTGCGTCACTCTCGATCGAAAGTCGCGTGGTGAGTATCGATGATGCTTGGTCACCGCCGATTTTACCGATCGCCCAGGCACTCGTGCCGCGTACGAGCGGATCTTCGTCGGCTAGTCCGATCTTTAAATGCGACAGCGATTCACTGGATCCCTGATTTCCCAAGACGATCGCTGCGTTTCTCAATACGCCGCGACGACGTGTCCGCCATAGCGGCGTTTTCCGAAACCGTTCACGAAATTGTTCGTCGTCCAGTTGAAACAGTTCGTGTAAATCGATGGTCGCCAACTCGTTTGCTTTGACCATTGGCGACCGTGATGGCTTCCGGTTCCAAGGACAAACTTCCTGGCAAACGTCACAGCCGAAAAACCAGTCTGCCATCTTTGGACGCAATTCAACATCAATCGAATCACGGTGTTCAATCGTCAGGTAGCTGATGCAACGCGATGCGTCCAACACACCCGGCTTTGGAAACGCGTCCGTCGGACAGGCATCCAAGCATGCTGTGCAGGTGCCGCAGTGGTCCGACGGATGCGGTTGATCAGCGGGCAATTCAATGTCCACCAACACGCACGCCAGCAGAAAATAGCTGCCGCGTTTTTTGTTCAGCAGCAGCGTGTTCTTTCCTCGCCACCCCAAACCGGCTAGCTCCGCAATTTCCCGTTCCATGATCGGCGCCGTGTCCACGACTCCGCGACAATTCGACTCAGGAAACGATGATTTAATCAGCCGACAAATGCGTTTCAGTTTTGGATGAATCACATCGTGGTAGTCATCGCCAGGCCAAGCGTAACGAGCGATCTTGCCGTGGCCAGCGCTGACCGAATTTTCCGATTCACTGGGATACGGAAACGACATTACCACGATCGATTTCGCGCCCGCCAACACACCAGACGGATGTTGATAAGCATCACGTCGCTCGGCAAAGTAATTCATGCCCGCGGCGTAACCTGCATCGATCCATTGAACCAATTGGTGATAGCCCGAACTCGTCACCGCGGGCGCGATTCCGCAAAGGTCAAAACCTTCCTGGTAAACCGCTTCGCGAATCAGTGATGCAGCATCGTTCGGGTCCAAGCGGCACCTTCGACTGAGAATTACCCGCGAACTTCAGGGTTTCAAAATTTTCAAATTGCAATGTTCATTTTGCAGTTTGCAATTCTACACGGGATAGCATTCAACGTCGTGAAGATGTTTGGTCCCGGAAAAAACGTGTTAGTTCGTTTAGCCGCGTGGGCATCGCCCCGCGCGTTCGGTGCCGCACGACGCGCGGGGCGATGCCCACGCGGTTAAACAAGTTA
>NZ_LWSK01000283.1 GCF_001642955.1 Rubripirellula obstinata
CATGCCCTCTCAACATGTGCTGGGGCACCGCTGCGGCTGTCGGCATTAACGCTCGCACGATTGGGCATCGAATCTGTTGGCCGCCCGGAGATGTGGCTCGCCACGGACTAGCGTTTCTCATGACTTCTCTTGCCTGTTCGCTTGCTTTCGTGGCAATCAACTATCGCGACGGGATTGACCGACTCTTGCGTGACCTGCCCGATGGACTGGCTGCGGGGGCACTGATTGGTGGCATCGCAGTTGCTGCCGTTGTAGAGCTTGCTTACCATGCTTTATGTGCCTCCATTCGCTCTTTCGTCACGACTAACGCCAGAACGCACAATGGCGGATAACCAAAGGATGCACCGGAGTGGGGCTTGCGGCTGCTTTCTGATGGTTACCTTTTCCGTCCCCACCCGGTGATCCTAGACGTTATCCGACTGAATCAATAATGACTGACCCCAACCGCCACAATTGCGTTAACATCCACCACCACTATCGTGATGACACGGTCGTCCTCCTGCCTCACGTGTCGTTTTTGAATGGCGGGTCCGCCTTCGGCGATGGGGCAATCTTGCCTCGCTCTGATGCTAACTTGATCGGAGATGCAATCTTGCGAATGCTCGACCACTCCGCGACTGCAGACACGCGCCCGCTGGTTGAGCGCCGAACTGCGGCAATGGAACGATCACGACGTGGGTTCGAGCTTACGTTTGATGAGCAATGCCCATCGTTTGACATCCCGGACAATTGGGGCCGTATTTACGAACGTTACCCCGTCATCATTTTGGATCCTCGGGTATCGGCTCGATATTTTGCGCAAGCAATTATCACGGATTGCACCGAGTCTAAGCTACTTGCATTCGAGCACTTGCAACTGCCACGCAAAGGCCATGCAATTTATTCAACCGCTCATTCCGAAATCATTGACCGTTCAACTGGCCCCGCTTCGGTCGGCAAAATTGTTTCGGATCGCCTGCACACTTGGCGTCCCAAGCGGGGTTTCCTTGCCCGCCTGGTAGGCTAACCACTTCACATTCGCGGATAACCAAAGGATGCACCGGAGTGGGGCTTGCGACTGCTTTCTGATGGTTGACTTTTCCGTCCCCACCCGGTGATCTTAGACGTTATCCGATTGAGCCGCGGACTTTTGCTGCCTTCCTCGCGCTCTGCGGGGCACAACCAACGTATGGATTCCATGCCGTTCGTTCCACGCCATCGCGCCGACTTCACATGGACGATGATTCACTCACTGCAAACGATGACTGAACCAACGTTGACGGTTCCTCGATCAATTCATGCTCGTGTTGGCGATGCGACGCTTTACCCTTTGCTTGCACGACCGGCGACGACGTACCGTATCGGCGGCGATCTTCCTTGGTCACGCATCTTCACTGATCGCCGCCGATACGGAACGTCGTCGCCTCCAAGGTGGTTCCGACCGCAACTTCGTAG
>NZ_LWSK01000284.1 GCF_001642955.1 Rubripirellula obstinata
GCTTTTCTCGCATCTTCGTCAAGAACAGGTAGCTTACGCACGACAGAATCATGTGTCGTTTGAGCCCGAGATACTTCCGGCCCTCCCAGGCGTCGAGTCCAATGTCCTGCTTTTGATCCTGGAAGCAACGTTCGACATGCCAGCGGCTGAAGGCAACGAGCAACAACTTTTGAACGCTTGTTGCAGCCGGCGCGTTGCTGAGAAAGTACTTGATTTCATCCGGCTTGAGTGGGTTACGAGCCACCAACAAGTGCCAACGCTTGCTCGAAACACACTTGCCGTCAGGACGATAGATCATCGCATGCTTGACTTCCCAGACCATGGGACCTTTATCTCCATCTTTGACGCGATAACGCTCCCATGACTGATTCGTGAACCGCGTGGATTCTTCCAGCAGTTTGCGAAACGGCTGAGCTTTGGGATTGTCTTTGGCAACTCGCGCACCTTTTTGCGGCCGACCACGACACGGATCTTTGGGAGGATGTTGGAGCCCGGGTTTCTTGATCCAGCCGGTCATTGAAACCGGAACCTCGCCGATGAATAACTGTGCTTTGGCATCAAGAGCTCGTAAAAACGGGCCTTTGGAGCCGTAGCCTTCGTCAAAGGTGATCCACTCAAACTCCAGACCGTTGGACAGCGCGCGATCGTAAAGCTCCAGTGCGATCTTCCACTTTGGCTGATACACCATTTCGTCGGGGATCCCGGCAACGCGACAACGCTCGCGATCTTCAGACCAGCTCTCAGGAAGGAACAACTCACCATCAAGCAAGCAGTGAAAGTCATCCTGAGCAAAAGCAAGATGAACCGTCACCATGCAGTTATCGGTCTTGCCAACCTTGCCACACCACTGACGCTGAACGCCAGGCGTCTTGGTGCCTTTCTTGACATCGCTCGTTTCGTCAAACACGCCGATGGCACGCTTGCTACCGCGCTCCGTTGCCACCATCTGTTGCAGACGATCTCGCACGGCGTCTTCATTCCATGCGTATTGAGCAAGAAACTCCTGAAGCGTGCGAACGGGAACTCCGGCAGCCAGTGCAATGGGCTCAACACTCTTGCGAGCAAGGTTTGATAGCTGACCCTGAACATACGTTGGCATATGAGCACGGGTATCTTTTCGACTAAAACAATCGGAGAACCGATTCAGAAAACGTGTCAAAGCTGGTTTCATCTGACGAATCCAAGTACCATCCATCAAAGCACCTCCTTGTGCATGAACGATATAGAATCCCAAATTTCAACTAATTCTCAAATATCAACCTAGCGCTGTAGTACTAGTTGGGGGTGTTGATGAAGATGGCGAAGTCAGTGCGCTCTGTATAGTACTTGAAAAGAAACGGTGTGATGAAACTTGGACAGCGCCTACGACAAATACTTGTGGGGATTGTTTGCCCGATGGAGACGGTGGCTTTAGTTGCGGTCTATCTCAGGA
>NZ_LWSK01000285.1 GCF_001642955.1 Rubripirellula obstinata
CGAAGTCGGCAAAGTGTTGAGCGTCAATAAAACGCCTGGCACAGGCGAAAATATGAACGGTGTCCATAGGGAATAAGCAGGGTATGTTCAGTCGGATAACGGTATGCATCACCGAGGTGGCGGGATTTGACGTGCAAGCAGAGAGGAAAGTGTGCGGCCGCCACTCCGGTGCATGCAATGGTTATCCGCCATTTTGTGACTATTCTGGTCGTGCAATTCAAAACTGAGGAAGAGTCTATCACGGACCGAATAGTTGACCAAGAGAATAGATCATTGCGGCACAACAAGCAATCGAAAGCGCAGTGAAGACGAGGGCTGTTAGCATCGCTCGTGTCGGAATGCGTTTCACCAGTCGCCGTGCTAGGAAGGCAAAAAGAGCCGCAAGGCACGCGATCGTAGGGACCGTAAGCCAAGCTGGGCCATTCGCGCTAACGCCAAGGTTAGGCGCCAACCCGACGTAAAGGAGGTTCGCGATGCAAATCACGCCGAGGACTGTTGCTACGAAAGGCGATTTACCGTCCTGCATCATCGGCTTAGATGTTGAGGTGTTGTCCAAAGGATCGTCTTCAGTCGGATAACGGTTCGGTTCAGCGGGCGGCGGGTGAAGGCGTGCAAGCAAACAAAAACGGCGTCGGCCGCCGCTCCGTTGCAACCGTTGGTTATCCGTCGGCATACAGCACCGGGAGCAATTGAGCGGCGAAAGTGTGCAGGCCCACGGTCCAGACCGCGGAAAAGGCGTCAGAAGCGGGCATTCGGTTGTAGTAAGTCCATTCGTGCACGACAAGTCTAGCATCGCGAGATGGTATCGCGTTGTATTCTCCCGATCTGATGGCGGCAAGGATTCGATTGTAAGCGTCGGATTTGTACGTGCCAGTCGGGTAGCAAGCGCAGGCAAATGCGATCGCGATCAGATCCAATTCCGCACTGCTATCCATTTCACCACGCAGTTTTTTCCTGCAACGTTTGGTGGCCCCTCGGAGCAGAAGATTGGTGAGCCATTTCATGAGTCGGCAAGAATCCAAGTAAACAGAGAGCTTTCAGTCGGATAACGACCGGGATCACCGGGTGGGAAGGGAAAAGGTAACCATCAGGAAACGGCCGCAAGTCCCACTCCGGTGCATCCCATGGTTCAAGTAAGCCGCTTCGCGGCGGGGCGTGTGGATTGAAAACGTGAGGAACCCTTTGGTAGATCCGAACTCACTGGGAGTTCGGCTTACATTCTCTCAGAGGATCCCCCACATGAGCAAGTCTAAGCGATTTAATCCGTCCAAGTCCAACCCAAGTTTCTTCCCGGAGTCGCTACGTAAGCGGCTCTCCGATGATCTGCAGCTTCAGGGCATGGCAGACCGAACCGTCAAGGCGTACGTCCGAGCGGTCAGGCAACTTGCCGAGTT
>NZ_LWSK01000286.1 GCF_001642955.1 Rubripirellula obstinata
GACATTGTTTTTCGATATGTGAACCAGGGACTATCGGAAACTTTCATGGCCAAACCCGAGGTCGCAAAATGTGCGGTTAAGGCATTCGATGGGATGATCAATCATCCGTTGGACCAGGGAATCAACCTTGCCAAACGCGAAGAAAATTATCTGCTGACACTTAAGGTGATCGCTGCGGCGAGGGGTGGATTGCATGAATTGGCATGTGACGGTTTCGAACAGCTCGGCGACGATGCCGATATTGCAGCGTTGGCACTGATGCGGGTTGGTTCGTACGGATTGCTTCGCGGCAAGGCATTCGCACTTTGTAGTGAGAAGGCGGAAGAGTGCCAGAAAATTCAGGAGATTGCGACTGCGAGCGAGGAAGAAGTTACTGCTGAGCAAAAATCGGAAATCGTGGATCAATGTTCTGAGTTAATGGAACAAATTGAGAACGAGTACGCAGTCAACTGGCTTCGAACCATTCGTGACAAGCTGCAGTTTGAAAGTGAATTTGCGCTCGGAATGAGCGCGATCATGCCGTTCGACGAATCGCTCTCTTTCTGGGCTTGTGATGACAGGTCTCAGTTCACCAGAGAGTCAAACAGCTCGGTGTCGATTGACACAGTGGACTCATTGAAACACATGTCGCTGCGGAGCCTTGTAAACTCAAAAGGTAAATCCAAGGTGATCGAATTCGATCTCAAGTTTCCTTACGACACCGGACACAAGGGATTGGCGACTCACTTTACACCGTCAGTAACCGCGATGAATTTCGACGGGGCTCCGTTTACGTTTGGGTTCAATCGTTTGTATCGGACCAAGAAAACGAAGTCTGGCCACTTTCGGGAAATAGGACAGTTTTCGTTCGGTTGGCGAGACACCAGAGCTGCCATTTACTACTTCGAGACGGAAGTTAAAAACGAGCCCAATCAGATGCGTTTGCGAATTGCTCCCGGGTACTTCGAAGCCTATTGGAACGATCGATTTGTCTGTCGGTCGACCAGTAAAGATATCGTTGGGGCCTGGGATACATTCGAGATATGCCAGCCTTGGTCTCGAAAAGGTCGCGGCAAAGTTAGCGTGTCTGGTATTCGCCTCGAAAGCTGGAACGTTCCTCCTCCGCCGATCCGTGCTGGCGGACAGGAGCTGCTGAAGTACTACAAAATCGAATCTGAAGAAGACCCAACCGACAGGTGGGCTTCATTCTGGTACGCGCATGCAGCCCACATGACTGGCGACACTGAGAAAGCGATCGAGCTCTATCTCACGGCTATCGAAAATGGGTTTGCAGAACCTGAAGCAGCATTCTTTTTGGGCGACTGCCACGACCGACAGGGCGACGCTGCGGAAGCCTTGCAGTGGTACTTGATCGCAGCCGATGGCGATCACGAGGATATAACAAGGATG
>NZ_LWSK01000287.1 GCF_001642955.1 Rubripirellula obstinata
CAGGTTCCAGGAAGCCTTTGCAACGCATCGTTGGCGTGCACAAAACGTTTCCATCAGGAAGCCGAATTGAAAGGTTGCCTTCATGCGCCGCGACGAACTCACGTGCATACATGCGACGCCCGACCTCGCACATCAACGTTCGTTCGTTTGGAAAATGACTCATTAGCTAACTCCCAACTCGCGAACAATTGACTCCACGGCAACCACTGCCTGATCGATTTCGACTTGCGTCGTAAAAATGCCAGGACTGAAACGCACGGTTCCTCCGAACGGAGTCGAGCCTATTTTTTCGTGGATCAGCGGAGCACAATGCAAGCCTGTACGGCACTCGATTTCGAACTGGCTGTCGAGCAGCATGCCAGCCGTTTGGCAATCAAGTCCTTCAATGTTGAAAGAGATCGTGGGCGTCTGCACTTCGGCCGGACCGTAAGTGATGACTCCCGCGATTTGCCGAAGTCGATCGGCCAGCTGTTGGCTGAGGACCGAAAGCGAGCTGCCCTGTTCTGAATCCGCCGCGGAATTGCCAGTTGGCGGTTGCCAGTTTAAAGCCGCCTTCAGTCCGGCAATTCCCGGGACGTTGAGGTTTCCCGATTCGAACTTTTGCGGCATCGCTTGCGGCTGTTCGATCTCGTTGCCAGTCGAACCGGTGCCACCGAAGCGGAGCGGAGAACAATCGTCAGCGACCGTGCCGTCGACGTACAGGAATCCAGTCCCCAGCGGTCCGAGAAGAGCTTTATGTCCGGGAGCCGCCAGAAATTGACACTGGATTTGTTGCACGTCGATTGGGTGATGGCCAATCGTTTGGGCCGCGTCGACCAGAAAGGCGACCTCTTTTGAGCGACAGATGTGTCCGGCTTCCTTCACTGGTTGAAGCACTCCGGTGACGTTGCTGGCGTGTGTGAGGCAAACCATTTTCGTGTTCGGCTGGCAAGCCACTTCGATGTCGCGAGCATCAACAACGCCGTGTTCGTCACAACCGACAACGGTCAGTTCGACTCCGTGGTGGTGTTGCAGATTCCAAAGCGGTCTGAGCACCGAAGTGTGGTCAGCCGAAGACGCGATCGCGTGGTCTCCCGGTTTAAGATATCCGAGGATTGCTGTGGACAGGGCGTCGGTTCCACTGAATGCGAAAGCGACTTCGTTTGCAGATTCCGCGTTGATCCTGTCGGCGATGGCCGTTCGAGTCTGAGCCAACAGACGTTGCAGATCGTTGGCTCGTTGGTATCGCCCTCGCCCTGCTGAAACGGCGTATTCGCGGTTGGCTCGATCGATCGCAGCGTAAACCGGTTCCGGTTTGGGAAAGCTGGTCGCTGCGTTGTCGAGATAGATCGGCACGGCGTTGG
>NZ_LWSK01000029.1 GCF_001642955.1 Rubripirellula obstinata
GTGTTGATTGCAAATTGCAAAATGAACACTGAAAAATGTAAATTGACCAGCAAATACCGCTTCCCAAGAATTTTCAATTTGCAATGTTCATTTTGCAATTTGCAATGTTCGACTGGTTCGCGAATAATATCACCCACCGCATTTTCATCAGCCCAGGGTTACGCAGTCGGCCGAGAATTGAACGTTGAGGCGAAAGGGGATCTAACGCAGAGACGCAAAGTCGCAGGGTCGCAGCGGAATCTTGTTTAGGAAGAGGCACAACGAGGTTCAGGTTCCCTCGCGTCCTCGCGTCTTCGCGTCCTTGCATCTTCGCGTTAATCTCGCTTATGCATTGCTGAATGTTGACCTCATTTGATCAACCCAACATGCCATCCACTTCGTCGTCTTTCTTGTTCGATCCGCTGCTAGCTGACAAGATCGCGGTTGGGTCAACAATTCGCCACGATGGCATGCTGGATGCCACGGCGGTAAAGAACGCTCCGCCGCGAAGTGCCCAAAGCACGTAACCGATCGAGAACAATCCGGCCGCCGAGCCGGCTGATCCGACGATGAATTCATACGACGTTTCTTCGTCCGCCGGTGGTTCTTCCCATTGATGCCAATCGACGGGTTGAGAAGCGATGACGTTCCTGATTCGATTTTGAACTTCGTAATCGTGAAGCAGTTCGTCAGACTTGAACTCGAAACCTGCAATCACGTGCAGCGTTCCCGAACGACCGCCAAGGCTCTGCGACTCGCTCAAAAACGACTTGTTGAAACCATTAAAGCTGCTGCCGTGTTGTCCGACGGCTTGAATGCCCTGGTTGTTGATATTGTCGTTGTTGTTTTGGGAATTCGAGTTGCTTTCGTTGTCGCCCTTCTGCTCTGGTCCATTGGCACCTTCTTGGCCATCTGGATCTTCCATTTCGGGGTCGGTTTCAATCTCCGGTTCAGGTTCTGGTTCCGGTTCAGGGTCGGGTTCAACCGGTGGCGGGACAGCATCGACGTTCAGCGTCACGGTGGCCACGTTGCTTTGCAATGAACCGTCGGTCGCTTGGTAGGTGAATGAATCGGTGCCAAAGAAGCCAGCGTTGGGCGTGTAAACAATGGATCCGTTGGCGAGTTGGACCAAGGTGCCATTGGACGGCGAGCTTGTAATGATGCTGGACAACGAATCACCGTCGATGTCAATGTCGTTACCCACGACGCCGGGGTTACCGAGGTTCAGGCTGCTGTTCGCATTGAGCGAGTAGCTTTCGCCGAACGCCACAGGAGCTTCGTTTGCATCCAGGACGTTGATCGTGAACGCTTGCTGGCTTGATGATCCATCGCTTGATCGTGCTTCGACGACAATGGAGTGGGACATCTGTGTTTCAAAGTCAAGGAACACTGCGGTCGTGACGACGCCGGTTGCTTGGTCGATGGTAAATCTTCCGCTGTCGTCGTCAGCCAAGAAATACGTCACGGTATTGTTCGTGCCATCGTCGTCCGTCGCCATTGTTGTGATGCCAACGGTGCCGCCGGTAACGTTTTCGAGTACTTGGTTAATCCCAGCGTCAACATCGATTGGGGTTCCAACATCGAACTCGTCAAAATCATTTATCGAGACTGTAAAGGTTTCGCGATAAGTTCCGCCTGCCAAATCAGTGACTTCGACTTCGATCGAATGGGAAACCGCGTTCTCGAAATCTAATCCGGCAGGGTTTGCGACGGTAATGTTGCCCGCGTTGTCAATTGCAAATCGACCGGCTGCGGAATCGGAAAGGGCGTAGGTGAACGCGTCACCCAAATCGATATCGCTGGTCGTGACCGAGCCGACGGCGTCGCCGAATCCTGCGTTTTCGATAACTGACAATCCGGTTGCGGATAGGTCGTGCGGGTTGTCGTTGGCACCTTGGATCGTCACGGTGACCTGGGCGGTCGATTGGGATCCGTCGTTGTCGACGATCGTGTAGGTAAAGATGTCGTCAAGAGTGTCCGAAGATGTTCGCAGTATTTCAACGCTGGCGTTGTTGTTGTCTACGAGGTACGAATACGTTCCGTCTGAATTGATGGTGAGGGTTCCGTATTGACCCGCAACACCGCTGCCAACGTTTCCTGAAGTCGAGGTTTGAACGTCGGCAGCTACACCGACGACGGTTTGTGAATTCGAGGAATCAGCGTCGGTGTCATTGGTGATGACACTGCCAGACGGATTGACGCCGGACGTCGCGTTGTTGACGCCACCCGCTTCGGTCGCAGTCGCCGTGTCTGAAACAGCGACCGGTCCGTCGTTGGTGCCGGTTACCGTGATGGTCACGACAGCCTGACTGGTCGCACCGTTGTTGTCTTGGACTTCGTAGGTGAAGGTGACGTCGCGAGTCTCACCGGCGGCCAGGTCTTGGAAGTCGGCACCCGGATCGAAGGCGTAGTTGCCGTTGGGTTGGATTGTGACGCTGCCTTCGGCGGTGTCGGTGATCAGCGAATAGGTGTGCGTGTCGTTGGTGTCGGCATCGGTTTCGCTGAGCGTACCGTTGACGACTGCGCCGTCTTCGATGGCGGTGTCGGTTGCTGCTTGAGCAATGGGTGTGTCGTTGATTCCGGTGACAGTGATGGTCACGACAGCTCGACTGGTCGCGCCGTTGTTGTCTTGGACTTCGTAGGTAAAGGTGACGTCGCGAGTCTCACCGGCGGCCAGGTCTTGGAAGTCGGCACCCGGATCAAAGGCGTAGTCGCCGTTGGGCTGGATTGTGACGCTGCCTTCGGCGGTGTCGGTGATCAACGAATAGGTGTGCGTGTCGTTGGTGTCGATGTCGGTTTCGCTGAGCGTACCAGTGACGACTGCGCCGTCTTCGATTGCGGTATCGGTTGCTGCTTGAGCGACCGGTCCGTCGTTGGTGCCGGTGACGGTGATCGTCACGGTGGCATCGTCGGACAGGTTTCCAGTGCCGTCATCGGTTGCTCGATACGTGAAGGTGACGTCGCGAGTCTCGCCGGCGGCCAGATCTTGGAAATCGGCACCGGGATCAAAGGTGTACGAGCCGTCTGGATTGACAGTCGCAGTTCCTTCGTTGGTGTTGGTAACCAAGGTGTAGGTCAATGTGTCGCCGGGGTCATTGTCGGTCGCGGTAAGGGTTCCGCTGATCACGGATCCATCTTCGATTGCAGCGTTGGTGTCGTCCG
Source organism: Rubripirellula obstinata (assembly GCF_001642955.1). Taxonomy (GTDB): domain Bacteria; phylum Planctomycetota; class Planctomycetia; order Pirellulales; family Pirellulaceae; genus Rubripirellula; species Rubripirellula obstinata. The sequence goes on from NZ_LWSK01000029.1 coordinate 3,142, forward strand.
AAGCAACGGGTGCGTCGTTGACCGAGTTGACCGTGACCGTGAATGTCACGTCAATCGTTTCGTAGCCATCGCTGACTCGCACCGTGATGTCGGATGTACCATTGACGTTGTCGGCATAGTCGATCGTCAAAGTGTCGGCGGTGTTGTTTAGGTTGAGGCTGTTGAACAACGAAGGGTTGGTGTTGCCGATGATTGCGTACGTCAATTCGGAATCGGTTTGTTCCAAGTCGCTGAACGCCGCAGCCAAGTCGATCACGGTATTCGGTGCGTCTTCATCGACGTTGACGTCGTTAATCGTCCCGGTCGCTTCGGTGTTCAAGTAGAGATCAACGTTGCCGGTCGGCGAGTCGTAGGTGACGAAGGGAACGATTCCAATCGTGTCGCCCAGAATGTTGATCGTTCCAAATGTTCCCGTCAGGCTGGTTGATGCCACCAAGTCATCAAGCAAGCCGCCTGCGGTGATTCCGTTGACGTCCAATTGCAACGTACTGGTGCTGTCCAGCGTTGCCATTCCGCCGACGACAATTGTTTCAAAGACACTCGTCGAGGTCACGTCCAGGGCAAGGGTCGCGTTGGTGCCGATTTCCAGATCATCGATAATCTCTCCGCCACCTTGCAAAATGGCGCCATCGACAATCACGCCGTTTTGGGTGCCGATCGTGTTTCCGGCCATGTTCAGGGTGCCGTCGATCAATCGAAGTTGGTTGATCGAGAGTCCGACGCCCAGGTTGCTGCCCAGCGTCGCGATGCCGGACGCCTTGTCGATGATGATGTCAGCGTTGGTGAAGTCGTTTCCGAAAATCGTTTGGTTGCCGGTGCCGTTGAGCGTGATGTCAAAATCGGCGATCACCTGCGAGTCGCTGCTGGTCAAATCGCCGGCGACAAAAACATTGCCGACGTTGCCAATGCTGTTCTGCGCCAGGCTGATGATGTTCAGGTCACCGCCGATGTTTAGGTCACTCTGCAACAACACGGTGGCATTGCTGCTGAATTCGACATCGTCGAACGTCATGCCGTCGGTATCCAGCACCAGACCGCCGCCTGCGAACTGAGTCGTCACGCCCGTGAAATCAGTCGCGCCCGCGGTGTGCGTCAGTGAACCGGTGACCCGATGATCGCCCGTGAATGTCGCCGTTCCACCGGTCTTGTTGATGACGGCGTTTCGCAGCAACGAGGATGCCGACGTTGCGCTGACGGTCTGGTCGGCCGAACCGCCGATTTCGATGATCGTCGAGCCGTCGTAATCCGTATCCGAAAGCAAGACGTCGCCCAACGCGACAATCTTGCCGTTGTTCAGGGTTCCGACAATGGCGAGTGAAAGTTGGTCGTTGACTTCCAAGTCGCCAAAGAAGTTTCGGATGCCAGTATTGCTGATCGTCAGCGTGTTGACGGGGCCGATCGAACCGTGAATCATCCCGTTGTTGCTGCCGACGATGGTTAGATCCAACGTCGATGCGTCGACGGTGCCGTTGTTATTGAGCAAATTGCCACGAAGGCTCATGTCGCCATCGAGCGTCGCGATGCCGGCGGTCTTGTCGATTTCCAGGTGCTGGACGTTGTAGCCGCTGACGCCACTAACGGTTTGGTCGGTGATGCCGTCCAAAACCAAGACCGACGATCCGGTCCAATTGGTGTCGTTGATTGTCAGATCGCCGGCGATGTTCAAATTCTGGCCGCTGATGTTGGCCACATCGCTGATCAACAGATCGCCGTCGATGTTTAGGCCGCCGACAATGGTGACGCCGCTACCGTTGTTGAATTGGAAATCGTGGAACGTCAAACCGGCCGCGTCAACGGATTGGTTCGCATTGCCCGAGAGGTTGACTTGATGGGTTCCGAAATCGACGTTGCCGGACGTGTGCGTCAGGTTGCCGGTCAACGACAAGTCACTGCCAATCGTCAGCGTGCCGGCGGTGCTGATCGTCAAATCATCGAGCGAGTTGATCGCATCCAACGCTTGGTCGCCGGCCCCATCCAAAATCCAAGCCGAATCGGTCGTCACCACGCTGCCGCCGGTTTGCGTGAAATCGCCGCCGATGTTGAGTTGATCGTTGGCGGTGTTGAACGATCCGCCAAAGATGTCGACGTTGCCGGAAACGACAAAGTCGATGTTGGTCGAAAGCGTGTGCGTGAAGCTGGCTTTGGCCAAGATTTCCCAAACGGCCGCGTCGGTGAACGCCGAGTCGACGACGGCACTGGTCGTGCTGTTGCCGTCAAAGATCACCACGTCATCGGCTTGTGGGACGATTCCCAAATCCCAGTTCGCCGCGTTGCTGAACAAGTTGTCGCCGCCGCCACCGATCCAGTGGAACACGCTTTGGCCCGGCGCGACGGTCACGTCGACCGTGTGCGAATCGGAAAGGAAACCATCGCTGGCCGAAACTACCAGCGACGCGCTGCCGTTGAAACCGCTGACGGACGCATAGGTCAATCCGTCAAGTGCCGCGTCGATGTCCGCTTGCGAACCGCTGAATGCGAGTGTCCCGTCGCTGCCGTCGCCATCGGTCAACGTCAGTCCGCTGGTTTGCGAAAGCGTCAGCGCGGCGCGATTGGCGGTCAACGTCACCGTCAAATTCGTGGTGTCGATGTCCAGCGTGTCGATCACGCCAACGGTCGCCGAATCGAACGTCAATGTTTGTCCTTCACCGACCGTCGCGGCGGGCGGACCGGTGACAATCGGCGCGTCGTTGATCGGGTTGACGGTCACATCAAACGTCACATCAGTGAACTCGCCGCGAACATCGGTCGCACGAACCGTCATTTGGTACGTGCCAAACTGATCGGCGGCGTAGTCCAACGTCAACGTGCCGGCGGCGTCGTCGATTGTGGCGGAATCCAGCAAAGCCGGGTCGCTGTAACCGACCAACGTGTACGTCAATTCGCTGTCGGCGTGTTCGGCATCGCTGAATGCGGCGTCCAGGTCGATCACCGTGTCGGCGGCGTCTTCGTCAACGGCCACATCGTTGATCGTTCCGGTGGGGGCGGAGTTGAGGAACAAGTCGATTGCGTTATTGGCCGGGTCGTCTTCGACGTAAGCGACCAAACCGCCGCTGTTGTTCAGCGTTTGGATATTGTCGAAGTCGCCGTTCTTCGTGCCGTAGGTCAGCACGTTGTCGACGAAGCCGCCGACGGTGTTGTTGAGCAGCGACAATTGCCAAGTCGTTCCCGCTTGGATCGTCAGTGATCCGGAAACATCACGACGCGTTGCCTGGTCACCGGCCGGATCGTTGACGATCGTGCGCAACCTGCCGCCCGATTCGATCGTCAAATCACCCGTGATGTCTCCACCGTGGGTCAACGTGGAACCGGATTGGACGACGACGCCCGCAGTCGTGCTAACGGTGTGTCCGGCGGTCCATAACGAACCGTCTGCGATCACCAATCGTTGCGACGTTCCATCGAGCGTCAAGTCCGCGTTCAGGTACACCGTACCACTCGCTTTGTCGATGAACAGATCGCCGTCGGTCGTGTCGGCGACACTGATGTTTTGATCGCCGTTGCCGACCAAGCGAATCGCGGTTGTTCCGTCGACGGTCGTGTCGATGCCGATCAGGTTGCCACGCACTTGGATCTCGCCACCGTCGAGCGAGTTGATGCTGTTCAGATTCAATTGATTGACGTTCAAGTCGCCGGTGATGTCGCCATCTGCGTCTGCCGTAAAGGCGACATTACCCAGTTGCAACGCACCCGCGTCGATGTTCAAACCCGATCCGCCGAAACCGATCTCGTTGGCACCGCTATCGAACGAGCCCGCTTGATAGGTAAATCCGCCGCGGAAGTTCGCGTCTTCGGTCAGTGTCGCCGTGCCGCCGGTTTTGTTGATCACCAGATTGCGGAGGATGCCCGTGTCGCCGCCGCTGGAAATCGACTGGTCGTTCGCGCCGCCGATCTCAAACACCGTCGTGCCGGTGTAGTCGCCGTCCAGCGTGTCGACATCGCCGAGTAGGATGATCTTGCCACCGTTGATTGTTTGGGCGGCCGTGATCGTCGTCGCGCCGTTGACGGTCAAGTCGCCGTCGATGGTTTTTGCACCCGACGTGTTGATGGTCAGCGAGTTGATCGCGCCGATGCCGCCGTCGATGGTGCCGGCGTTGGTTCCGGTGAGATGCAAATTCAATCCCGTCGCGATCGTGTTGCCTTGATCGTGAATCAGATCGCCGAGCAAATTCAATCGGCCCGTCATCGTGGCATCGCCCGACGCCTTGTTGATTCGCAAGTCCGTCAGGGTGCTTCCGCCGGTGCCGTTTGCGGCAAGCGTTTGGTTGCCGGTTCCATCGAGAACGTACTCGGTTGTTCCCGTGGCAGTGTTGTGTCCAAGCGTCACGTCGCCGCCGAGCAAGAAGCGGCCACCGTTGACGGTGGTGATGACGCTGGTGGTAAACGTACCATCGACATCCACGTCGCTTTGCAACGTCGTCACCCCGTCGGCTCGGAAGACGAAGTCGTTGAACGTTACGCCCGCCACGTCGATGACGCTGCCGGTCGAACTTTGTAACGAAACTTCCACTCCGCTGGCATCAACGGTTCCGCTACTGCGAACGAGACTTCCGAAAACGCTCAAATCGCTGGCCAGGGTCACTTCGCCCGCCGACGCGAACGTGACGTTGCCCAACGTCGAGCCGCTGTCGATGGTTTGGTTGGCCGAACCGTCGAAAGTGAAGTTGGAATTGCCTGCGAATATTCGCGAGTTACCCGCGGTCAAATCACCCGCGATTGCGACGCTTGCATTGCGGGCATCGAATAAACCGTCGATGTTCAAGTTGCCATCAACATCGAGCGTTTGATTATTCAAGTCGAACGTTCCGGTGCCCGACCAATCCGCATTGCCGGCGACGTCGAGGTTTCGCAGCATCAGCAAATCGCCGGTGTAGGCCGCATCGACGATGATGCTGCCGACGCCGCCCGCGAACGCCGTGTCGATGGTCGAATCTTTCACGCTGGTGACGTTGAAGACAACCACGTCGTCGGCTTCGGGAACCAAGTCGTGATCCCAATTGTCTGCATCGGACCAATCGTTCGTTGTGCCGCCGCCGTCCCATGTGAACGTGGTTGTGCCTGGCGTGACGGTGATCGCGATTGACGTTGAATCGGTCAGAGATCCGTCATCGACCGAAACAATCAGCGAAGCGTTTCCGTTGTAGCCGGCTTGGGAATCGTAATCGAGTCCGTCCAAGGCCGCGTCGATGTTCGCAGCGGTTCCACTGAATTGCAGCGTGCCGTCGGTGCCGTCGGCGTCGATCAACGTCAGGCCCGTCGTTTGAGCAATCGCGATTGAGGCGTGGTTGGCGGTGAGCGTGACGGTGAGAATGTCGCCGTCGAAATCGGTGGTGTCGATCAAGCCCGCATCGGCGGCGCTGAAGGCCAGCGACCCGGACTCAACGACCGTGGCTGTGTTCGGACCGACAACGATCGGAGCATCATTTTGGCCCTGAATCGTGACCGTGATTTGAGACGACGAAGTGGCTCCTGCGGCGTCGGTGATCGTGTATGTGAACACGTCGTCGATCGTGTCGGACGCCGAACCGAGTGCTTCGACGGTCGCGTTGCTGTTGTCGACGACGTAGCTAAACGAACCGTCGGTGTTGATTGTGATCGAGCCGTACGAACCGGCGACTGATGTGCCGACTGCACCGGTGGCTGAACCGATGATGTTTCCGGTGACGGTTCGTGAATCGCTAGCGTCAACGTCGGTGTCGTTGTCGAGGACATTTCCGGTCGGGTCGGTTCCAGCAGTCGCGTTGGCGACGCCGCCGGCTTCGACTGCCGTTACGGTATCAAAGACGGCAACCGGATTGTCGTTGGCTCCGCGAATCGTGATCGTGATCTGAGATGTCGACGCCAGGCCTGCGGTATCTTCGGTCGTGTACGAGAACACTTCGCTGAGCGTGTGGCTGGACGTGCGTAACGCTTGCACGTCCGTGTTGGATTCGTCGATGACGTAGGTGTAACTGCCGTCGGAGTTGATGGTGATCGTTCCGAAGGTTCCGATCAATCCTGAACCGACGTTGCCGGCGGCTGAAGCCTGGACTCCAACGGCGACGCCGGTGACGGTGTGGTCGTCGCCCGAATCGACTGGGTTGTCGTTGGTCAGCACATTGCCGGTCGCGTTGTTGCCTGCGGTGGCGTTGGCGATGCCGCCGGATTCGTCGGCGGTGCCGGCATCGGCGATCGCGACGGGGGCATCGTTGGCACCTTGAATGGTGACGGTAACCTGCGTTGACGTTTCAGCGCCCGATGTGTCTTGGGCGGTGTAGGTGAAGACATCGGTCAGTGTTTCGCCGGAGTTCAACAGTTCTTGCACGGCGGTGTTGCTGTTATCGACCGTGTAGGTGGCCGTCCCGTCCGAAGCGATTTGAATGCTGCCGTACAAACCGGCGACGCTGGTGCCGACGTTGCCGCTTGCCGCCGAGACGTTGCCCGCGGCAACTCCCGAGACGTTCATCGTGTCGCCCGCGTCCACGTCGGTATCGTTGGCGAGCACGTTGGTGCTCGGGTTGGTGCCCGCGACGCCGTTGGCGGTTCCGCCGGCTTCGGTGGCCGTCATCGTGTCGGCGGTTGCCACGATCGCGTCGTTGGCACCGCGAACGGTGACGGTGATCTGAGTCGTGGACTGCAGTCCGTCGGTGTCTTCAAACGTGTAAGTGAACGTGTCGCTGGCGAACTGGCCGCTGGTCCGCAAGGCTTGCACGGTCGCGTTGCTGTTGTCGACGGTGTAGGTGTAGGTGCCGTCGCTGGCGATCGTGATGCTGCCGTACGAACCTGTGACCGTCGAACCCACATTCCCGGCGGCTGAAGTCTGGATTCCAACCGCGACGCCGGTGACCGTTTGCGTGTCGTCTGCGTCCACGTCGGTGTCGTTGTCGAGGACGTTGCCGGTCGGGTTGGTGCCTGCGGTGCCGTTGGCGATTCCGCCCGCTTCAAACGCCGTGGCGGTATCGACGACTGCGGTGGGCGTGTCGTTGCCACCTTGGATCGTGATGACGACCTGAGTCGTGCTGGTGGTTCCGGCCGTGTCGGTCACGGTGTAGGAATACGTTTCGGTCAGCGTTTCGGTTGCCGTTCGCAGTGACTGGACGGCGGCCAGCGTTTCGTTGATCGTGTACGTGTAGCTGCCGTCGTTGTTGATCACAATGCTGCCGTAGTTACCGGCGACCGAGGCACCGACACTTCCCGATGTCGAAGTGTGCGTTCCAAGCTGGACGCCGACGACGGTTTTGGTGTCGCCGAAATCCACGTCGGTGTCATTGTCAACAAGGTTACCAGTCGCGTCGCTACCGGCGGTGCCGTTATTCAGCCCGCCCGATTCGACGGCGGTGTCGACATCGGCGATCGCAATGATCGCGTCGTTCTGGCCATCGACCGTGATGGTTAACTGCGTCGTGGAGGTGTTGTTGGCGTTGTCTTCCATCGTGTAGGTGAACACGTCGGTGACTTGGTTGCCGGAGGTTCGCAGCGCTTCGACGGCTGGGTTGGTGTTGTCCAGCGTGTAGGTGAAGTCACCGTTGGCACCAATCACGACACTGCCGTAGGTGCCGACCACGGTCACGCCCACGTCACCGGTAGCGGTTCCCGTGGTGCCTGGATCGACGCCGATGACGACTTTGCCATCGTTGGAAGCGTCGTTGGTCAAAACGTTGCCGGACGGATTGGTTCCGGGCGTCGCGTTGGCGACTCCACCGGATTCGACAGCGGTATCGGTGTCGGCTTCGGCGACCGGCAAGTCGGTGCGTCCATCAATCGTGATCACAATCTGAGTCGTCGATTCCAGACCGGTGGTGTCGGACATCGTGTACGAGAACGTCTCGGTCAACGATTCACCATCGAGCAACCCGTCGACCGCCGCGTTGTCGTTGTCGACCGTGTACGTGTAACTGCCATCGCTGGCAATGGAGATGCTGCCGTAGGTTCCCGTGACGGCAGACCCTACATTCCCGGCGGCTGAAGCCTGGACTCCAACAGCGACGCCAACAACGGTCTTGTTGTCGTTTGCATCAACATCGGTGTCGTTGGTTAGAACGTTGCCGGTCGGATCGGTGCCCGAGATGTTGTTGTTCATCCCGGACGCTTCGATCGCGGTCGCGACGTTGGCAACGGCAACGGGAGCGTCGTTCTGGCCGGTGATCGTGATCGTGACTTCGGCGGTGGAATCGGCACCTGATGCGTCTTGCATCGTGTAAGTGAAGGTTTCTGTCAGAAAATCGCTGACCGTTCGCAGGGACTGAACCGCGGCGTTGGATTCGTTGACGACGTAAGTCGCGTTGCCGGTTGAGTCAATCGTCAGCGTGCCGTAGGTTCCCGCAACGCCGGAGCCGACATTGCCCGACGCGATGGATTGAGAGCCCGAGTCAACGCCCACGATGGTTTGACCGTCACTGTCGTCGATGTCGGTGTCGTTGGTCAACACGTTGCCCGTTCCATTGGAACCAGCCGTTGCATTGGAGACTCCACCGGATTCAACCGCCGTCAGTCCGTCATCGACCGCGCCGGGATCATCGTTTTGGCCCTGGATCGTGACGGTGATTTGCGTCGTCGATTCCAGGCCGGCGTCGTCGGTCATCGTGTAGGTGAAGATGTCGTCGAGCGTGTCACTGGAAGTGCGCAGCGCTTCGACCGCCGCGTTGCTGTTGTCGACGATGTAGCTGAATGACCCGTTCGAGTTGATCGTGATCGCACCGTAGGTTCCGGCGACCGAGGTGCCGACGTTGGTGGCGGCTGAAGCCTGGACTCCAGCGAGAACGCCGGTCACGGTCTTGCTGTCGCCAGCGTCAACATCAGTGTCGTTGGTCAACACGCTGCCGGTTGGGTTGGTTCCCGAGTCAGCATTGGCCAATCCACCGGCTTCGACCGCAATCGTGGTGTCGGCAACGGCGACCGGAGCGTCGTTCTGTCCGTCGATGGTGATGACGACCTGAGTCGACGAGGTCGCGCCGCCGGTGTCCGTCACCGTGTAGGTGAACGTGTCCGTGATCGCGTTACTGCTGGTGCGCAGGGCCTGCACGATCGGATTGGTTTCGTCGACGACGTAGGTGTAGTCACCGTCGGCATTGATCGTGATCGCACCGTAGGTTCCGGTGACGGCAGAGGCAATGTTCCCGGCGGCTGAAGCCTGGACTCCAACGGCGACACCGGTCACGTTCAAGACGTCGCCGGGGTCGACTTCGGTATCGTTGGCCAAAACGTTGCCGGTCGCGTTGCTGCCGACGGTCGCGTTGGCGATGCCGCCAGCTTCGGTGGCATCGCCCGTGTCGGCGACGGCGATCACCGCGTCGTTGACGGGCGTGATGACCATCGACGCGGTGGCGGACTCGGTCGAGAACTCATTGGTGCCACCTTGGTTGCCCGTTGGATCAACCAAACTTGGCGAACCGTTGCTGGAACCGGTGGAAGTCGTTTGATCCCAACCGATGAAGGCAAACGTTGCTGTTTCGCCATCAATCCCGTCGGGCGAGTAGCGAACCTGCGACGTCGAGGTCAGCAACAGTGCGCTGGTCGACGACACGCTACCAAAATCGGTCCAGTTGGTTCCGTCAGTGCTGTATTGCCAAGTTCCGTTGCCAGTCAAAGCGGTGACGGCGATGCCCGACAGCGATGACGCATCGACGTCGTTGCCGCCGGCACTGGCGAAGATCGACGCAACGCTGCTGCCCGTTGAGACTGTGTCTTCGTTCGTTCCTGCCAGGGTTACGGTACTGCCGCCTGTCAGCGTTGGCGCGTCGTTGAAGGGATCCACGGTGATCGAAACGGTTTTGACGTCCGTCAAGCTGCCGCCGTCGGTCGCCGTGATCGTCAGCGTGTCGATTCCGTTGAAGTTAGCGTCGCCGGTGTAGTTGATCGAGGCGATCGTGGCGTTGATCTCGGCTTGCGTTCCCGCAATCGTCAGCGCGGAAGAGTCATTGGCACCGCTTGAGATCGTTGCCGATCCGTCCAGCGTGACGTTCAGGTCGCCGTTGTTCACTGAAATCTGTACCGAAGTGACGTTGGTGTCGTCATCGGCAATCGAAACACCGGTGATCGCCAGCGTCACGTCTTCGGTCGCGGTTTGCGGGGAAGGCGTCGCGATGACGGGAGCTTCATTCACGTCGGTGACGTTGACGGTGAACGCTTGAGTCGTGAATTCACCGGCATCGTCGGTGACGCGTACCGTGATCGAATGCGAGGTGTTGGCTTCGTGGTTCAGTTGGGACGAATCCGCGACGGTGATCTCGCCGGTGCGGTCGTCGATGACGAATCGTCCGCCCGCATTGTTGTCCAGCGTGTAGGCGAACTGATCGGTTCGATCGGGGTCGCTGCCAGACGCCGCGCCGATGAACGTTCCGTTTGCCGAGTTCTCGGCGACGGTCAGCGCGGGAACGGATTGGTAGACCCGGACATCGTCAAGGTACCCGTCGATGCCGGACGTTTCCGTCGAGATGTCGGTGAACTGAATTGTCGTCGAGGTTGAATCAGCGACAAACGTGTAGCTGTGGTTCCCGAAATCGGTGACGCCACCGCTGATATTGTGGACGACCGATGCGACATCTCGATCCAACAACGTGGCGGACCCGATCGCTTGAACGTTTAGCGATTGGGTGGATCCGTCCGGGGTTCCACGAATGGCCCAATGATCGAAGCGAATGGTATAGGTTTGTCCGATCGTGGTGGTAATGGCTTGAGAAACGACAGCGTTGTTGGGCATGTTGCCGCCACCGAACGCGACCGCATGATTGCCATCGGTCGCGGGATTGGTGGACACGCCTGCGTTTCCGGTAAACATCCATCCGGTGCTGCCGCTTTCAAAACTGCCGTTGGTGATCAGGTTGGGGCCGTTGCCGGCAACGATCGCGTTGGGCGAATCATTGACCGGTGTAATGTCGACGGCCACGCTGCCGATGGCAATGTCGGTTCCGCCGCCGCTGCCGGTGTTGCCTTGATCGTTGAACACGACCGCGATCGTGTCCGATGCATTGCCTTCGGTGTGGGAAACACTGTGGCGGTATTGAATGTTGCTGGCGGTGTTCAAGAACGTGTTCAGACTGCTCTGGGATCCGGTCAGGGTGAGTGATCCGGTGCCATCGCCGGTCACAATCACGCCGCCGCCGGTCGTCGCGAACAGTTCACCGCCGGTCGACGTGGTCAGCGTGACGACCAGATCATTTCCCGCGTCGTCAGGATCTTGCAGGTTGATCGCGGACAGATCGACATCGCTGAGCACGTCTTCGGTGACCGTGACGGCCGACGGCAGCGAACCGGCGTTGCGCGGATCATCGTTGACGGCCGCGACGTTGATGGTGACTGAATCCGAATCGGTCAGTCCACCGGCATCGGTGCTGACGATCGACAACGTGTCGGTGCCCGCGAAGTTCAAGTCGCCCAAATATTGAAGCGTGGCGAGCGTGGCGTTGATCTCGGCTTGAGTGCCCGAAACGGTCAACGTCGTCGAATCGTCGGCACCGGCGGTGATCGTCGCACTGCCGTCGAGCGTGACCGAGATCGTGCCGCTGTTAACGCTCAACTGCACCGACGTGACGTTCGTGTCCGCATCGCCGACGCTCAGGCCGGTGATCGAGTGAACGGTGTCTTCGGTCGCGTTCTGGGTTGCCGGGACGTTGTTGATGGGCGAAACGTTGACGCCGAACTCGTTGCCGAATTCCGAGGTGCCGATGCCGGTCAAAGTTGCCGTGGCGACGATCGCATCGGTGTCGACGACTCCGGTGACCGTCAGGGTGCCGGAATAGTTGCCGTTGGCGTCGGTCGTCAAGAATCCGAGATAGCGTTGGCCTTCGCCACCACCGTCGGACTCAAAGAATTCGATGCGAGCGTTTGCGAAATCGGTATCGCCGGGTGCCGTGCCGACGTAACCGGAAAGCGTCAGGTCGGTGCCGATTAAGTTGGCGTTGGTGATGATCGGATGGTCGATGCCGTCGTTGGACGAATCGGTGTCGAGCACGCCGTCGTTGGCTCCGGTGTCCGCTATGTTGATGCCATTGTCGGCGTTGTTGAACGTCGAGTTCATTGAAACGACAATGTTGACCGGTTCGTCCAGCGGCTCGGCGTCGTTGTGACGAATTTCGATTCCGTTGGTATTGTTGTGAACAATGTTCGACGAAATCGTCATGTCCGACGATCCCCATCCAGCCGCGATCGCCGCGTAGCCGGTGGTGTTGCGAACTGTGTTGTTGGTGACGCTGATGTTGTCGTGAGGTCCGTAGAACGTGCCGATGCCGAAACCAGCCAAGACGCCGTCCACCAGGTTGCCCGAGACGTTGAAGTCGGAACTGTAGGCGGACAAACCGAATTGGAACTGTCCATCGAATTCGTTCCCAACGAAGGACGCCCCGTTCGATGCGATGATGCTGGCGGCCGAGATTCCGCCGCTGCCAGCGAATCCGATGTAGTTGCCCGCAAACGTCAGGTTCAATGCCGTGTTGGCGGAGACCAGGCTGCTGTTTGTCCCGGTCGCCGCGAAAGTGGTACCGTCAGCGGAAACGCCGATTAGCGAGTCAGCGACGGTGTTATTGTCACCGGTGATCGAAACAATGTTCGACGAAACGGCGGCGTTGGCCAGCTTGCGAATGGCCAAGTCTCGGAGTTCGACGTCATCAGCCGTGGAAACAATCACGTTGCCGCTGGTCGAAGCGCCAACGATTTCCAATTCGGTTCGGTCGAACTGGGCGATCGTGACATCATCGCCCGTACCGAGCACTCCGTCGGCACCCAAGCCGACGGTGCCGCCGCTGCCGATTTGTCCCGCGTTGGAATCCAAGACGGTCGTGCCGTCGGCGGATGAAAACGCGGTTCCGTCAAGGATGGTTCCTGCGTCGGCGATGGTACGGAGGTTCGATGCCAATTGAATCGTCCACCAATCGTTGCCGCTGCCGTCGGTCGTGTTGGTTGCCACACCGGGCACGAATCGCATCGCGTTGCCGCCGGCGATCGCGTTGGCGTTGTCGACGAATTGTCGCAAACTGCCTTGGCCAGAATCGCTGACACCAGTGACGACGTTGAAACTGAACCCGGCGTCGATGTTGCCGACGTCGTTGCCGCTGACGATCACGCGAGTGACGTGTTGGGCGGTCAGCAGTGAACTGGCGTCGTCGGTGGTGCCCGCGTCGCGGCCGCCGAAGTTGGATCCGTCGACAGGCTGGAAGCCTATCCCGCTGGCCGCACCGGCGACGCCGTAGGTTTGCTCGGCGCGAATGTCGGCTTGGGTGAATCCTGAATTCAATCCGTTGCTCGACACGATCGTGCTGGAATCGACGACGACAAAGTACGTGTCATCGAGCAGGCTACTGAACGAATAGAAGCCACCGGTATCGGTCGTCGTCGTGGCGAACAACGTATCGCCGGCCGAGATGACGTTGTTGTCGTCGGCGTCTTGGTACAAGTAGACCGTTGCACCATCCGCACCGACCGCGTCGGCAAGAATCGAATCGCCGTTGACGTCTTCTAGCACGTTGCCTTCGATGCGATGAGCGACCGTGACATCGAACGTGATCGTGTTGGCCGTTTGATCGCGGTCCAGGCCACCATTGGCCGTACCGCCGTCATCGGCAACCGTGAACGTAAAACTGTCATAGCCGGATCCGTTGCTGCCACTGGTCGGCACAAACGTTAACAGCCCGGCATCCAGGTCGACTTTGGTGATAGAGTTGGGCGCAGTGAACGTGGACCCGCTGAACAACAGTTGCCCGCTAGTCGGCAGCGTGTCGATGTAAACGCGATCAAACGCATCGCCTTCGATGTCGGAGTATCCGAAATCAGCAGCCGTCAAAACGTAGGTGGAATCTTCCAAAATCGTGATCGTCGCGTCGGTTCCCGATGGCGCATCGTTGATCGGATTGATCGTTGCGTTGAAGGTGCCCGTTTGGGTCGAACCGTTGCCGTCGGTGACGCTGAAATCAAAAGTGTCCGACGTGGTTTCGCTGCCGTCGTGGTCGTAGGTCAATCGGCCCGCGTCGATGTCGGCTTGGGTGAATGTCGCATTGGCCGCCAGTGCAACGCCGCTGATTCGCAGCGTGCCGTTGGTCGGGATCGACGTGATTGTGTAAACCAATTCGGCATCGGTGTTGTCCGCGTCGGTGGCTTGCAACATCGCGGTGGTGATGACGTTGCCGGTCGATCCTTCGTCCAGCGGCGTGGTGACGTTGTTAACGATCACGACGGGCGCGTTGACTTCGGTGGACGCGCCGAATTCCGACGTCAGGCCGGTTCCGTTGTTGCTCGTCGCGGTTGCTGAAACGGTGTCGTTGATCGTCAAACCGCTGACCGTCAAGTCGCCGCTGAACAATCCATTCGCGTCGGTGGTCAAGAACCCGAGGAAGCTGCCGTCGGTGTCATTGAAAAATTCCACTCGTGCGTTGGCAAAGTCGGTGTCACCGGCGGTCACACCGATAAAGCCGTCGAGCGACAGCGTGGTGCCAACGAGTTGCACGGACGTGAGGATCGGGTGATCCATGCCGTCGTTGACATTGGCGTCGATCAGATCACCGTCGTTAGCACCCAACCCGGCGACGCTGATGCGGGTGCTGCCAATGTTGGAAAACACGTTTGCGGAAATGCGAGTATCGCCGGTCACGATGATCCCGGTCGATCCGATTTGCGAAATCGTGTTAGCGGAAATGACGCCACCATCGCCGTCTTGCCGAATACCGGTGATTTTGCCCGTGATGGTGTTGGCGTCGATCAGGACGTTATCGCCGTATGAAAGAATCGCATGAAAGCTGGTGCTGTAGGTTTCGGTGCCCGACGCGTTGGAACCGATGATGTTGTCTTGGACCGTTGCGTTGACGGAACCACTGCCCAAGTACAGTAAGTTGCTCGCGCTCGCTGCGATCACGTTGCCCGCACCGGTTTGGCCGATGACGGCGTTCGCGGCGTCGATGAACAGACCGGTCGATCCGTTGGCGATATCGTTTTCGCCGTCAACGCTGAGCCCGATCAAGTTGCCCAGTAGCGAGAAACCGGTCGCACCAGAACGAACTCGAACTGCGTTGCTGGTATTCCCCGAGATGACGTTGCCGTCATTCAAACCGATTCCACCGACGGTCACGTTGGTCGAACCGTTGATGTTGACGCCGCTACCGTTCGATGCGGCCGCGTCGCCGGTGATGTTCGTTCCGATGTAATTGCCCGCGATGACATGATCGCCACCGCCGTCGAGTTTGAACGCGTCGGCGAAATTGTTGAGCACGAGGCCGCGGATTTCACTTCCGGTGTGGTTGCTGAGCACCAATCCGTGGCTGTTGCCGTCGCCGGTCAACTCAATGACGGGAACACCGGCCGCGGGCGCTTGGCTAGTGCCGTCGATGGTGACGGCGTCGGTGATCGTCGGCAGGGCACCGCCGACGTTGATCGTCCAATAATCTTCGCCCGCGGGAACGCTCGTGTACCCGGTATCGGACGTGGCAATGCCAAACGTGATCGAATCGGCACCGGTCGTGGTGTTGGCCGCGATGATCGCTTCACGCAAGCTGACGAACCCGTCGGTTCCGCCACCGACCGCATTGAGTTGCTCGATCGTGTAGCTCGCGCCCAGTCCCGTGTCGTCGGTGTCGGCGGTGGTTGTGACGACAAGCGAAGTGGCTGAAACGTCGATCACGGTGATGTTGAACAACTGCGAATCGGTATTCGTTCCGTCGCTAACGGTGACGGTGAACACGTAGACATTGTTGCCGTTGGCGTCGGTCGGATTTTCAAAATCGGGGGCTGCGGCGAAAGACAGATTTCCGCTGGCGTCGATCGTGAAATCGTCCGAATCGGCTCCGCTGATCGTGTAGTTGATCGTTTGCGCCGGAACGTCCGCGTCGCTGACGGTCACGGTGGTGACGGTCGAGATCGTTTCGTTGATGGTCAACGTTGCCGTCGCACCGCCGCCATTGGACGTGATCACCGGACTGTTGTCGTTGACCGGATTCACGGTGACGTTGAAGGTTCCCGTGATCGGTGTGCCAATGGCATCGTCAACGCTGAACGAAAAGGTGTCTGACGCCGTTTCGGTACCATCGTGGTCGTAGGTGATCAGTCCGCCGTCGATGTCGGCTTGCGTGAACGTATCATTGACGCCCAGAACCGTACCGCTGACTCGCAACGTTCCGTTGTCGACGGTGTCGGTGATCGTGTAGGTCAAATCGGCGGCGGTGTTGTCGGCGTCGGTCGTTTCCAACATCGCGGCGGTGATCACATTGGTCGCGGAGTTTTCATTGACCGTGATCCCGGCGTTCGTCGTGACGACTTGCTCGTCGTTTTCGCCCGTGATCGTCACCGTGACGGTGCCGATATCAGTTCCGCCGTTGCCGTCGCTGACGGTGTAGTCGAACGTGTCGGTGGTGGTTGCGCCGGGGGCCAAGTGGTCGAACGCGCCGCTGGCGTCGTAGTCGAAACTGCCGTCGGCGTTGAGCGTTACGCGTGCGCCCGATGCAAGCGTGATTTGATTGCCGACGCTTGCGGCGACCGAGTTGACTTCGGTGACGGTTAGCGAATCGTTCTCGGCATCGGTGTCGTTGGCCAGCACGCCGCTGGCCGCGTCGATGTTGATCGCGGAATCTTCATCGACGATGTAGTTGGTTCTGCCGGTGGCGAGGTAGTAGACTTCTTCGACGGATAGTTCACGCTGCAGGATCGCAACTTCGTCGATCTTTCCGTCGAAGTAGTTGGACCCATCGGGATTGGCACCGATCCAGGCGCTTTGGGTCGGGTCTTGATCGACCGCGCCGCCGACGCTGTGGGATTGCTGTTGAACCAGAATTCCGTTGACGTACATCCGCATCAGGCCGCTGGTTTGATCGTAGGTCCCGGCGACGTGATACCAATTGCCCGCTTGCAGCGCGACGTCGTTGGCGAGCAACGTGTCGGTGGTGCCGCCCGCGGAAAGTCGCATTCGTAGAACCATGTCGCCGCCGACATCGTCGGTGCTGAGCATCCAGGTGTGCTGGGCTTCGGCGGTTCCATCCGCCTTGCTGATGATCCGCGCATCGGTGGATCCGAAATCATCGGCGTTGATCCATGCCGACATCGTGATGCCGGTGCCGTTGACATCCAACGTGCCCAGATCAACGTGGCTGTTGGTGCCATTGAAATCGGCCGCGGTGTTGCCGTCGGTGCTCGCGCCGGGTTGCCCCAGCGTCACGTTGCTGTACGTGCCGTCATTTGCGCCGGCTTCGTTGCCGGCGTTCGTTCCGGTGGATTCGCCCAGGCGATAGAAACCGATTGAATCGGAATCGGCTGCGAGATCAACGGGCGTGCCCGCGGAAGCCGATCCATTGAGAAACAACGCTTGCACGGCCGACGCATCAAGCTGCCCGTCGATGATCGCGACTTCGTCGATGTCGCCGATGAAGTGGTTCGTGACGGTGTCCCAAGTTCCCGGCGTTGAACTTTGCCGACTGGCACCGATCGCGATGGCTTCGGCGTTGCCGGTTCCACCCGAGGTGGTTCCCCATCCGCCGGTGACTGGGTCGGTGCCGACTTCGACGCCGTCGAGGTACAAGCTCAATCCGCCAGCGCCAAACGAAACCGCCGCGTGATGCCAGGTTTGGTGGGCGACGCTGGTCGATGACGTGATGATGTGGCTGGTCGAAACGGTTTGGTAGCGAACTTCGAGTTGGTCGGCCGCGTTGAGGTACAGCGACAGGTGTCCGCCGTCGCCCAATCCGTTGGCATCTTTGCTGAACAGATCTTGCCGCCCGACGCCGCTGTTCTTGTTGAACCACAACGAAATCGTGCCGTTGTCGAGTAGGTAGTCGGCGTTGTGCGCGACTTCAATGTACTCGGTGCCATCCAAGTAGACCGCCGTGTCGCTGTTGCCGTTGATCGCGCCGGGGTTCCCCAGCGTTCCGCCGATGTAGGTGGCATCGTTGTTGGCCGATCCGATGTCGTTGGCATTGGTGCCGGTCGATTCGCCGAACTTCCAATGGCTGACCGGGTTGTGGGAATTCACGCCCTCGAACACACCCGGATCATCGAACGCGACGGGGCCGTCGTTGACCGCGACAATCGTGATCACCGATTGCGTGCCGACGATCGTGGTGTCGTTGACGCCGTCTTGTTCAAATTCGGTGACGGATTCCAGGGTGACAGTGCGAGTGCCTTCGGTTGGTGCTTCGCTGGTGTTTCGGTAGGCACTGTTGGAGATAATGTTGGCCGCGGTTCCCGCGCCGAAGCCGACTTCGTCCGAAATCGTCAGGGTTGCGACACCCGCGTTGACACTCACGCTGTACTCGAAACCGTTGCTGTTGGTGGTGCCTTGATTTCCGTCGACCAGTTCGATCAATTCGTTGTTGATGCGATACTGTTCGTGCGCACCATCGGCCAATCCGGCAATCGAAATCTCAAACGATCCGACTCGGTCGCCGAATTCCACGGTATTGATGCTGGTTCCGATAAAGACGCCGATCGGGTTTGCGCCTTCGGTGAACGTCGGGTTCCTCGGCGTGGTCGACACAATCGGTGCGTCGTCGACCGCGTGAACTTTCACAACCAGCGTTTCGGTCGCCGAATCGACATCGCCATCATTGACGACGAAGGTCAGTGTGCGATCGGTGGTGTCGGGATCTTGGTTGTCGTTCTCGAACGTGATCAGCTCAATCGCGTCTTGGTAATCCTGGAACGTGACCGATTCGGGTGTGTCGCTGGTCAGCGTCAGCGTGATGCTGCCGTCGGCGGTCAGGTTGCCAGCGGGAATGCCGCTAACCGAAATTCCCAACGCATTGATCGCCGTTTCGTTGACGTTCAAAATGTCGCCGATTCGTCCATTGGTCAGCGTGATCGTGACCGATTCGGCAAACGTGTCGTCGGGGTCGGTGATGGCAAAGTCAGCGTCGCTGATCGCGATCGGGCCACCGTCTTCGGTGAAGATGGTGGTGCCCTGATTCGCCGTGATGGTGAAGTCACTGATCGTTAGTTCGGTCGCGGTGCTGCGGAAGTTGGCCAGGATCAAGGGCGCGATCGAAGCGGTGCCGTGCCGAAACAATGTGCTGCTTCCGCCAGATGTTCCGCCGCCGATCGTGGCCGTCAGCTCGGTGGGCGTTCCGGACACGGCTTCATTCGAGAGAAGCACGTATTGGTAAGTTCCGATTTGCGACTGAGCATTGCCAACGGCATCACCGGCTCGCAGCGTCGGTCCCGACCAGGGATTGGTCAACGTGATCGTGTTGGTGGCATAGTCGACGTCGCCCGATTCCCACAAATCGAACTCAATGTTGCGTGTGTAGGTGTAGTCGGCGTAGGTGAAGCCATCGCTGTTGGTGTACCCGTACCACGCCAACGCGTGGCCGTTGTCGCTATTGCCGTTGTACCATCCACTTGCGTCGGCCAATTCAATCACCGTATCACCCGGTTGCAAATCCACCGCCAGCGTGGTTTGCGCCGATCCAGGCGTCAGTCCGACTTGATTGCCGGTGATGGCATTGCCGTCACTGTCATAGCTGATGAATCCGAGGTAGTGCGTCTCAGTCGGATCAATGTTGGCCGCCGAAACGATCGCCGACAGGTCATAGGTCTGGTTGTGGTCGACCTCGATTCGATTGTCAGCAATCACCGTCCCTTTGCCTAATTCGGTGTGGGTCGTCGAACCGCCGAAGTCACCGACATAGCTTTCAAACCCGCTGCTGATCGTCGGAGCATCGTTGACGTTGGTGACTGTGATCGCCACGGTGTCGGTGACGGTGCTTTCACTGGTGGGCGGTACTTGGTCGCCAGTCAGGTCGGCGATTTCGGCAGCGGACAGCGCGCGGGTGTAGACGCGAGCGTCGTCGATGCGGCCGTTGTAGTCGAAACCGGTGCTTCCGAAACCATGCGCACCAATGAAGGTGTTGGTTCCACGAGAGTAAACGAGCGAGTCGTTTTCGGTGGCGGATTGGACTTCGACGCCGTTGATGTACAGCCGCACGGTGTTGGCAGCATCATCAAACGTGATCGCGACGTGGCTCCATTGGCTCGTCGGCACGTTGACGGTGCTGAACAGTTGGTTGAACCCGCCGTTGTCGTAGTAAATCCCGTGAATCTGACCACTCGAGCGAACACGCAACGCGATGTTGTCGCCCAGCGAAATGATTTCTTGGTCACCCGCCAGCGTTGGATTGATCCAAGCGGCCAAGGTGACGTTACTTGGGTTGTCGAACGTGCCCGGGATCTCGACAAAGTCGCGGTCGCCGTCGAGCGAGAGCACTTCGCCGCGCTGGGGGTCGATGATTGTCGTCGCGTTCCCTTGGAACGTTCCGTCTTGCGCCGTGCCGGGGCTTTGGTCGCTCGCGTTGCCACCGTCGAACGTGTATTGCCCGTCCAGATCGACTACCGAAGCGAACGTTGTGGTCATTTCGAGCGAAACGTTGCCGTTGAAATCCACATCGGGTGTGAACGTCATGTTGTTCAGCGCCGCGTTGATGTCCGACTCGGTGCCGTCGATGACCAGGCTGCCGCTATTGTTGCTGCCGGCAACGATCGTCAGCCCCGTCGTCTGCGACAAATTCAACACGCCGTCGTTGACCGACAACGTGACTCGCAACGGCGAATTGATTCCGCCAATCGAATCACTGACGCTGACTTCGGTGGCCGTGCCGCTGGTGAAAGTCAGCGTGCCTTCTTCGACGACCGACAGCGAACCCGGAACCGTTTGGTTGGCGTCCAGTTCATTATCGACCGTGATCGACAACGATTCCGTGCGGCTGTTGCCGGCCGCGTCGGTGACTTCGATCGACACGTTGTGGCTGGTCGCGGTTTCAAAGTCAATCATCGAACCATCGTCAACGGTGATCTCGCCCGTGGACTGGTTGATCCGAAACCGTCCGTCCGCGTCATCGGTCAGGTTGAACGTGAAGTTGGAAAGCACTTCGCTAGCGTCCCATTCGATGACGTAGGTCGGTGTGGTCGCAGTACCGCCAACGTCATCCCAGGTGCCGTTACCCTTGACCAAAATGACATGGTCTTGAACGCCGACGAAATTATCTGGTTGGGTCGAAGGGAAATTTGCATATTGGCCAGTGACAGCGGATCCCGAGACGCCGCCGGTCCAAAACGTGTCGCCGGCTTGGTCGCCATCGAACCAACGAAACGTTCCCTCGGTTTCGACGTCCGAACCGCCCAGCCAGATCTGGTTCCCGCTGGCTTCAAAGTTGCGTGCCAGTTCGTTTTCGTAGGCGGACCGAACCGTGAGCAGTTGCCCCGACACTCCGTTGAGTTGACTGCCGATCGCATCGGCCTGTGCGGAAGCAAAATCGGTGGCGATGTTGACCGCACGATAAAACTTGCCCGTCGCTGCGTCGTAGTCCAGCGTCGGGTCGTTGTTCAGGATTGTGCTGACCGCGTGTGGAATTTCGATCACGCGGATGCCCGCGATAAAGCCGCTATCGGCCAGCGACTCGATCGTGCTGGCGAACGTCAAACGCGTCGTTTCGTCATCGGCGGTAAACTGAAGCGAGCGAGTCTCCCAGCCCATCTTGTTGGCATAGCTAAGCCCGTCCGGTTTCTCGAAGGTGAAATCGTCTGAGACGCCGCCAGCGGAGACACGCGTGGTGACGTGGTCAACCACACCGTCGCCGAATCCGCCGGCGTGGTCAAAGACGACTTGATACTGCTTCCCCGCCACGGTCGCCAAATCCTGGTAAACCAAAGATCCCACTCGATCCAAGCTAATCCCGTAACCACCCGAGGGCGGCGGCTCCATGTCGGTGGCCAGGAAAACCGAAGCGTCATCACCAACGGTCCAACCACCAAACGTGGAGCCTGCGGCGATCGTGGAAAAACTGCCTGTGGCGGGAGCGGACTCGGTGAACAAGCCATCACTCACGATATCCTGTGACGCATCTGGATCGGTCGGCACAACAAACCCGACGGTGCTTCCCGCGATCGCATTTTCGCTGATGTGCAGGTCGTCGGTTGGCGTGCTGGCGATGAAGCCAGTGCCGGTCGCGTGACCGATGCTGAGGTTGTTGGCCGAAACGACATCGACGACTTCGTTGGAGCCATTGAAACCATTCATCTGCCAGTTGGCGATCAGGCCGCTCGGCAAGCTGCCGCTGTCGAACTTCTGCTGATGGTTCAGGGCGATTTCGGCTTCGCTGCGGACTTCGTTCCAGATGCGAACGTCGTGAAGGGTGCCCATGAAGGCAACATCGGGATTGAAGCCGCCACCGACGGAATCTTGGTCGTTGCCCAAGACGAGCGAACCATCACCGACGCCGCCTGAAACCGTCCAACCAACGCCGGCCCCCGTTCCCGTCTCGATGAGTTGTCCATCAATGTAGGTTGCCCAATCACCGTTGGTGTTGTCCCAAGTGAACGCAAAGTTCGCTTGCTCTCCGGAAAGTAGATGTTCGTAATTTACGGTGCCCGTGTACAAGATCCCATTGAGATGGAATCGAAATAAATTTGAATCATTGATGCCAAATCGAATTGCGTTGTTCGGATCGACACTGTTGGCATAGGAGAATAGATCAAAGCGGCCGCCAGCGTTCGTCAGTGAAACTTCTACGGAAAATTGATTCAACCCGCCAAGAAACGCGCCGCCATCGTTGGCGATCAGATACGCATCGTTGCCACCATCGGTGTTCAATTCGATGCCGCTGGAAAGATTCGTCGGCGCGTTGTTGTCTTCGACCAGATCGTTTAGCGAGACTGTGAAATTCTCGTTGTAGGAATTCGTGCCGTCGCTGACCTGCACGGTGATCGTGTGCGTCGCCTGTGTGTCGGAATCCAACAGCAGTCCATCGAGCACGCGAATTTGGCCGCTGTCGGCGTCGATCTCGAACGCACCGGCGACGGTTTGTGAGTCGATCGTGTAAGTCAACGCATTGGTGACGTCGAGTACTTCGTCGGCGTTCCACTCGACGATCACGTGCGATGCGAATGTCCCGGTGTCACGCCATTGCCCGAAGTTTCGTATCAGCACCGCATAGTCTTCTTCGGGAAATCCATTTTGAGGCTCAGACGCAATGAAGTTTTCATACCCACCGGTTCGGTAACCGTTGGTCGCGTTCCCTCGATAGAATTCGTCCGCGTCGCTGCCGCCTTCCTGCCAACGCCACTCGCCCTCAACGGTTTGATCGCTCGCGCCAAGCCAAACGGCGATGCTGCCACTGGTGGCAATCTCGCGAACAAATTCGTTTTCGTTGGCCGATCGAATCGTCACCAATTGTCCGGCGACGCCGCCCAGCGAAGTGCCCGACGCCGCCGTGTTGGCAGCGGCGAAGGTCGATTCTTCGGAACTGAGCAGTTGATAAAACTTGCCCGTTTCGGCGCTGTAACGCAGGGTTGAATCCGCGGCCAACAACGACGCGATTTGAGCTTCGCGTTCGAGGTCGGTCCCGACAACCGCGCCGACGACGGTTCCGTCGAGTGCGTTTTCGTCGAGCGTCAAAATCAGCGAAGGTTCATTGGCCGTGAACCCGGTTTCGCTGGTGTGCCGGACGGTCAGGTTGTTGCCCGAGACCGATTCGGTGATCACTCCATCGGTCGACAGATTGTCAAAGTTCCATTGGGCGATCATGCCGGCTTCGTCGTGCGGCAATTCGCTGCGGTAACTGGCCGCCATTTGCTCGTTTGTTCGAACGTCATCAAACACGCGGACGCGGTTCAGTGTGCCACGAAAAGCCTGAGTCGCCTGGAAGCTACCGCCGACGCTGTCCTGGTCGTTACCGAGAACCAGCACACCGTTACCGTCGAGGGTGGTGCCCTGGGATGACCCGGTGACCGTTTCCTGGAATTGGCCATCGACGTACAAATTGACGTCACCGGTGGCACTGTCCCAGTTCACGCCGACGGTGTGGGGATTGCCGTCGCGGAGGTAGCTATAGTCGCCGGCGGACACCATGTTCACGTTTGCCACGCGAACAGAAAACTTGCCGGCGGCATTGAAATACAGCAACAATTCGTTGGTACTGCCGTCGGGCGAGGCGTAGGAAAAGAGTCCTTGGTCAAGTGTGTTTGAGGTCGAGATGTCGACCTCGATCGTGACTGCCGTCAAACCACCCAGAATCGCGCCGCCGTCATCGGCGATCAGGTAAGCGTCGTTGCCGCCGTCATCGTTGAGTTGCAATCCACCACCGGCCGAGGTGATCTGCAAATCGGTGGGCGTGAAGTTGGCGACCAGTGTCGGTGCTGTTTGCGCGGTGAATTCCGACGTGCTGCCGTCGGCGGCCGTGGCGGTCGCGCTGACGTAGTCGCCCGAGACCGCGACGTCGGCGAAGACGGTGGCGTCGAACGTGGCGTTCCCCGATCCGTCGGTGGTCACGGTGACGCTGCCGATCCACGTTTCGCCTTCGTGCATCCACGGATCATTGCCGGTCGGGTTGGAATACAAGTCGATGATGACGTCGGTGTTGGCGACCGACGAAACGGTACCCGACACCTTGACCGCGGTGCCGTCGTTGGACTCGACGCTGGTAATTGTCGGGAAGACTTGAGTGGTGTTGGCGATGGGTCCGTCTTGGCCCAAGTCGATGCCGTGGCCGTTGTTTTCGTGGATGCTGTTGCGGCGAATCGTCGTGCCCACGATCGTCGACGATTGCGATGCGACTCCGGAGCCGTGGTTGTTGGTGATGGTGTTGCCGGCGAGCGCGGTGGCACCACCGATCAGCGTGCTCAGTGCTGTGGTTTGCAGTTGAATGCCGCTGGCACCGTTGCCGATGTCGCTGGTTCCGTCGGCACCGACACCGATCGAGTTGCCTTGGATGAACGTTCCCGTCGCATTGGAAATGTGAATGCCGCTGTACAAACCGCCGCCGATCACGTTGCCCCGATTGGCTTCGTCACCACCGATCTTGACGCCATCGGCACCGTTGACGGCGATCACGGTTCCGCCCCCACCGACGACCGTGTTGCCGGTGATGTCGGTGCCCAAGTAGTTGCCTTCGATGACAACGCCTGTGCCGCCGTAGATTCCGATCAGGTTGACGGGGGTGGTGACGTTGTCGCCGGCGATCACGTTGCGATTGCCGGGTTGGTCGCCACCGATCTTGATCGCGCTGGAGGATCCGGAAATCTCAATGGCCGACCCGGTGTTGAAGGCCGCCGTGTCACCGTCGTCATCCAATCCGATCAGGTTGCCTTGGATCGTGACGCTGGTCGAACTGCTGACGTTGATGCCCATGCCGTCGTTCCAACTGATCACGTTGTCGCGGATCGTGATGTTCGAGCCACCGCTGATCGAGATCCCGTAGGCGTTGTTTCCGCGATCGAGTTCACCGGTGGCGTCGGTGCCGATGTAGTTGCCTTCGATGGTGACGTTGTTGGCACCGCTGAAGACCGAAATTCCGCTGCTGCCGTTGCCGCTGATGATGTTGCGGTGGGCGACGGTGGCACCACCGATCCTGAAATCTTTGACGCCGAGGTCCGCGTAGATTCCGCCCGAGTCGTTGGCGAGGATCGTGTTACCGTTCGCGGCAAGTCCGATGAGATTGGCGACAACGTTGGTGTTCGTTACCACGTCCGCCGTGGTAGCACCGGCAAAGATCGCGAAGTCGGCGTTGCCGGAAATGATGTTGCCTTGGCCGGTCCCGATTCCACCGATCTCGGTCCCGTCAGGACCGTTCCAAAGGGTGATTCCGTTGCGAGCGTTTCCCAGATCCGCGGTGCCATCGAAGTTGGTGCCGATGAAGTTGCCAAAGATCTGGTTGTTGTCGGACGCGTTGAGAATCTCGATCCCGTCGGTTTCAACGCCAAGGTTGCCGGAAATCACATTCCCTTGGCCCGCCGTGCGGTCGCCTCCGATGGTGTTGTTCGACGATCCGTTGATCCGGATTCCGTCGTCGGAGTTGCCGAGTGCCGCATTTCCGGTCGCATCGACGCCGACGTAGTTGCCTTGGATCGTGTTGTTGTTGGAATCCAGCAGATGCAAACCGTATTCGGTGTTGCCCGAGACGACGTTGTCGACAATCGTGTTGCCGTCACCGAACAACTCGATGCCCATGGCGTTCGCATTCGCGGCGATTCCGGTCGAATCGACACCGATGTAGCTATCACGAATCGTGTTGTTACTGGATTCGACAAAGATGCCTTGCGTGCCAAACCCGCCGACGCCGATCGCGCGGATTGTGCTGCCGTCGCTGCCCGCGGCGAGGTGCAAACCGGTGGCAATCGTCGCGCCGTCGTTCAAGAAGATCAGCGGGCTGACGGTGTAGCCGCCTTGCGAGGTGCCGTCGATGGTCAACGCGTCGGTGATCGCGGGCAAGATCGAACCGAGCGTGATCGTTTGCACGCCGGTGCCGATGTCAAAGAAGATTGAATTCAAACCGGCGGTGTTGTTGGTCGCGATGATCGCTTCGCGCAAACTGATCCCGTCGCCGCCATCGTCGGCGATCAACGCTTCCAAGCTCGACGTGTCACCGTTGTTGGTGTCCAGCGTCGTGGTGACGGTGACGTCGGTGATGTTCTTCAGCGCGGTTAGCGCCGCGGCATCGGTGGACGTGAGCGCTCGTTTGTACAGACGGAAGTCATCCATCTGGGCTTCGATGCCCAGCGCAGATTGTGACTGGGCTCCCAAGATCAAATCGCTTGTGTTGGTGATGTCTCCGGTGGCTCCGGTCGTGCTGCTGGCAAGCGTGCCGTCGATGTAAATGCTCACGCCGGTCGATTGGCGGGTCAGCGTGACATGTTGCCAAGTGTCCAACGTGACAGCGGCGGCGACCATGCGTGTTCCGCCGGTGCCGTCGACCGTGAAACGCATGTTGTTGCCGAGAAATATGAGATCGTAACCGTTGCCCTGAACGTCGTGGATCAGTCGCGATGTGGTGCTTGTGCTGTTGGGGTTGACCCAAAACGCGAGCGAGAAATCCTCGCTGCCGATTGTGCTGGTAGCGCTACTGGCGATTTCAATGTGTGACTGCCCGCCGGTGTCGGGTGTGAAGTCAACCGCGCCAGCCCCAACCGTTCCCGAAACGAACGCCGTACCATTAATAAGCGTTCCATCGTTGTTGTTGTCGGTCGAATCATTGGCGATCGTTCCGGTACCGTCCTCGAACTCGAGGTGTACGGCCAAGTCGTCGAGCAGTGGGTCGGATGCGACAACGTTGACGCTGTAGTCTTCGTATTCGCCGAACGAAACTCCGCCGTCGGGGCCTGGCGCGGCATCGAAGGCCATGCCGATTCGCATGATCGTGGTGCCCAGCAACGCCGAACTAGGTGTGGTGATGTCGATGGTATGGGGGCCAGCAACATTGACACCGCTAGCGACGATGAACTCCTCGTCGACGTCATCAAAATCGCCGTCTTGATTCCAATCAATCCAGGCGGTGATCGAGTTGTTGCCGTCGTCTTGGATGGTGACGGACAGTGTGTTGGTTTGCCCGATTTCGACCGACGCCGTTTGGGCGGTGTAGTTGCCGTAGGCGTTGCCGTCTTGACCGCTCGTGTTGTCGATGCCCGCGAACGTGACGTTGGTGTTGAACTCGGCGGAGTTGTCTGAGCCGCCGGGATTCGAGTAACCAGTGGGCTGACCCAAATCGGCTTGCGAGTAGAGTTCCCGAATATCCGATGTGCTGAGCGCTCGCGTGTAGAGCCGCACGTCGTCGATGTTGCCGTCGAAGTCGCCCGTCGTCGCCGATTGCGCACCGATGCGCAGCGGATTGGCTGTGTTGACGTTGAGGGCTAAACCTCCGGTCGACGAACCTTGGATCCCATTGCGATAACCGGTCACGGTCGTGCCACTCAAGGTGACCGTGGCCATCTGCCAGGTACCATCGAGTGTGGCTGCACCGAGGCCAAGGGTCGATGCGCCCGATCCCGAGTCACGCTCGAACATTAGGTTTCCGCCGCTGTTGATGAACAGCCGAAACCCGGATGAGGTCCCGCCGCCGTCGTGGTCACCGACCAAGTGCAGATCACCCGTCGGCGTGCCGTTCCACCTGTACCAAGCGCTGACCGTAAACGCACCGGTGCCGAAATCCTGAGCCGCATTGTCGGCGATCTCAAAATAGCTGTTACCGCCTGAGTCAATGCTCAACACTAGCGAGCGATCGCCAACCGCTGGATCGAAGCTAGTGATGGCCGCCGAATTCACAAGCGTGCCGTCTTGATTGCCCGCCGAATCGAGGTTAGCACCCGGCGTTTCGATCTCGTAGTGACCCACCAAGCCCGTGTTGATATCCAGCGAGCTCCGCCACGATGCCTGCGCCACGTAACCGAACGCTACATCCGTCGAAACATCGCCGACGGTGTATTCCAGAATCCAGTCACCGTCCAGGTCTTCGTGGCCGGTTGCATCGTCACTGGCGGCGACGTCGCAATTGCACACTAGCGCCAGCATCTCGATCAGGTCTTGGCCTTCGACGGTGCTGGCCAGATCGCAACCGTAGATCAACAGGTCGGCGTCGGAATCGAGCGAGTGGCCCCATCCGGCGATGTCACCGGCGTACGACGGCGCTGAATCGACATCCAATCGCGTGTTACCAAGTTGGATGCCTTCGCCATCGCCGTGACTGATCAGGTGAATCGCATCGACGCCGTGCAGTTCTGACAACGTGTCGGTGATCTGATCGATGCCGTCTCGGTCGGATGTCAAACGAACGATTAGCCACTGCGTGTCGGCTGAATCGTTGCGTAGATCACTTAGCAGCGTGTCAGCGTCTTCGACTCCTGCGTCAATGAAGACCACTTCGATCGGTAGAGCAGGATCAAAGGTGGGCGTATCGATGGGGGCGACAATCGATGGATCATCATCGGAGGAATTAGCAGATTCGCCTTGTGGCACCGTGCTTGTAAATGCGAACTGCGCAGCATCATCGGTCAGCGCGTCTTCCAGCAACGCATCGGTGAGATCGGCGTCGGCTTCTTGAAGTCCGTCAAGTCCCTCCAAGCCCTCGCCGCTAAGTAGCACGCGGTCTTCGAGCGGGTAGAAATCAAACGTTCGTTTGTTCTTCTTGGCCACAGTTGGTTCCATCCTTGGATCGGTAACGATAGGCGTTGTCGAGTTTCCCAGCTTGTGTTGCACGGTTCTTCGTGAAATGCAACTTTCGATGGGGCGCAGTGTTGGCGCAGCTCTCCGTGGTCAGCATCGACGCTTTGGGGGTGCGATTCGGCAAGGGAGCGACCGTTTTCGGATTGCCTGGACTTTGACGATTACGTCGGGGGTTGCAGACGCAACGGTTATGCCCGGCGATCCTATTGTTCAACCGTGCGTTCATTACAGACGGTGTCATCGATACGACGAGACCGACCGAATTAGAAGGCAGGCGGGGCATCGTAATCACGGCAGTTTCTGCGCGCCGCCCCAAAACCGGGCTGCGACAGACATCCCCACATTGATTGTTTTAAAACTAGTGACCCTAAATTCGCGTCGAAATGAACGTCGAATATGCATTCCAATCCAATGGGTTGTCATGCTGGTCGCTACCGTTGCGCTAACTGGTTTGTGCCCTTCGGAAGTTTTGGCACAGGAATTAACCGTTTCACCGATTCCGATCGACGCAATGCAGATCGCCCCAGTGCAGATCGACCCAGTACAGATCGACCCAGTGCAGATAGCACCAGTACAGTTGAATCAACCGCAATACGATCGACTGATGATTGAAAGCCCGCTGACTGATCCAGTTCAGCCTGGTCCGATTCAGCCTGATCCGATTCAGCCTGATCCCATTCAGCAGCCGATTGAAATCATTCGCGGTGACAGCCAGCGAGTTGCAGCTCACTGGTGGGACCAACGGGCGAGTGAATCGTTGTTCGATCAGCCGACTTGGGTCGCATTCGGTCTGGATACCGTTTTGCTAGACACGTTGGACAACAGTCCGCGTATCAAGATCGTTGCCAGCCAAGCCAGCGTGGCGATCGAACGAATCGTGCAACAAGATGCTGTCTTTGACGCTCGGGTTTTGTTCGACAGCCGCGTCAATCGAAACAATGATCCGGTGGGAAACACGTTGACCACCGGAGGGCCGCCTCGATTGGTCGAAGAAAACTTGACGGCCAGCGGCGGCATCCAACGAACCACTCGCCGCGGTGGTTTGTTAGATGTTTCCCAACAGTTGGGCTTGGCGAACAGCAACAGCACGTTCTTCCTTCCCGAAGAACAGGGGAATTCGCGATTAAGCCTCAGCCTGACGCAGCCTTTGATGTCGCGAAGCGGTCAATTCTATAACGAACGCTTGCTGACTCAGGCCAGGATCGATAGCCGCGTCAGTTGGCAGGACATGCGGGTCGAAGTGGAGACGCGTATTTCGGAAGTCGTGACAGCGTATTGGCGTCTGTACGAATTGCGATGTCATTATTTGCAAACCTTGGAATTGCTTGAACGTGGCAAAAGTATCGAAGCGTTCTTGACCGCGCGGATGGACTTTGATGCCGGTGAAATCGAACTGGCCAAGGTTCGCGGACGCATTGCACGACGCGTGGATCGCGAAGTGCGATTGCGTGCGGAAATTAAAAGGCAGCAAGTCGGCTTGGCAGTCTTGGTGGGTAGCGAAGCATTGACCACGGCGATGAGTTCGATGGAGATGATCCCCAGCGACTTGCCGAGTCCGCCGACGACGACCTGGAAATTGCGAGACGCGGTTCGCACGGGCATCGAAAACCGTAACGAGATCCGATCGGCGACCGCGCAATTGGAAGCAGCGGCTCTGTCAATCCGTGTGACGCGTGCGGAATTAGAACCGCAGCTTTCCGCAGTCTTTGAAACCTACTTGGCGGGACTCAATGGCAACAATCGCGTCTTCAATTCCTGGACTGACCAATTTACGCAAGGCGGACCTGGCATGGCCGCTGGTTTGCAATACGAATTGCCCTACGGCCGTCGTGCTGCCAAGTCGCGCTATCGTGAAGCCCAGTATCGTTATCAAATGCGCAGCGAGGAATTGCGTGAAGTCGTTCAACGATCACAGGCCGAGATCGAGGATGCGTTGGTTTCGGTTAACGCTGCGATGGAGAGCCAAGAAACGAAAAAACGCTTGCTGGAAACTGCCGTCTTGGAAGAAAAAATTCTGACCGGGCGTTGGGAAGCTTTGGCGGGTGATGGATCGTCGGTCGGCGTCGTGCTGGAAACGCTGTTGGATGCTCAATCACGCCGAACCGATGCCGAACGCGAACTCGTGTCCGCTCAAACTGAATACGTCATCGCAGTCGTGCAGTTGCAACGTGCCATGGGAACCTTGCTGCAACAGACCGGGACAACGCCAATCCAAGATCGAAGTAACAACAGCGTTCAGTTTGTCCAAGATGCGTCCGCAATCGATCAAATGCAAGAGACTTCGTTTTACGATTCGACGCAAGACCAGCCGATTCAGAATCCGGCGATGCAAGAATCGGTTTCGCAACCGCTTGCCGACGAACATACCTCTGTGTTTGCGAAGCCTAGCAACGCCAAAATTGTCTACATCGATCCACCAAACTTAAATCCACCAAACCTAGATCAAGCAAGCCTAGATCAAGCAGGCCTAGATCCACCAAGCAAACCACAACAAGAATCAATGCAGCCACTGGTTGCCCCCAGACGCGACGACGTACACCAATTGATTGATACCGATTGGTTGGAAGACGCCATGTACGGTGATTCAAAGTCGAATCCCGAACTCAATGAGGAAACAATGCCATGATGAACCATCTGCTTCCAGTCAAGATTACCCGCAAGCGTCGCTTGGCGATCGCTTTGATCGTCGGCGTTTCCATTACGCCGGTTTTCTCGCAAAACGCCTTTGCACAGAACACTGGCGGATCGTTCGTTGGCGATATGGCGATGATCTACGACGGGTTCACTCAGCCCAGGCATGAAGTCATGTTGGCGTCGGACGAAACCGGGCGGATCGAGAGTATCGATGTCGTTGTGGGGCAGCGCGTCAAAGCTGGACAAGTGATCGCACGGCTGGAAGATGACCTGCAAGTGTCCGCTCTGAAAACGGCTGGCATTCAGATTGAAATGGTCGGCGAAATGAATGCTGCAAAAGTTGAACTGGAGCTAAACCAAGTCCGTGCTGAAAAGATTCGGGAACTGTTTGCCAACAAGATGGCCAGACCTGATGAACTGCGACGCGGCGAGGCAGACCTGCGAATCGCAAAGGCTCGGGTTGCCAGCATGGAA
This sequence comes from Rubripirellula obstinata, assembly GCF_001642955.1. Lineage (GTDB taxonomy): Bacteria > Planctomycetota > Planctomycetia > Pirellulales > Pirellulaceae > Rubripirellula > Rubripirellula obstinata. The sequence continues at coordinate 35,114 of NZ_LWSK01000029.1, forward strand.
GAACAGTTGGAACTTCGCAAATCCGAATTTCAGCGAGCCGAGGTGTTGCTGAATCGACGTACGGTTCGTGCACCAATGGACGGAGTGATTTCGGAGGTGTTTTTGTCACCGGGCGAATCGATTTCGCCGAGTAATCCATCGATTGTGGAACTGTTGGCTGACGACGAACTGATCGCGATTTTTGATGTGCCCGTGGAAGACACGTTGGCACTGCAGATGGGGAGTTCTGTGCGAGTGCGATTGCGAAGCGTTGCTGAAACACTCGACGCATCGATCTGGTCCATCACGCCAAAGATCGACGGAGAAAGTGGCACGGTGCAAGTTCGCGTCAAGTTAAGCAATCCCGACGGACGTTTGCTTTCGGGTGACCGCTGCACGCTGCAGATATTGGAAGATCGCGGTGTGCAATCGGCCGCGTTAAAGGGGAAGCAATGGGATTGAAAACGGCTTTTACCTCCACCGCGCAGCGGGGCAGGTTGGCCTGAGAGCCTGACCTTTCCCAAAGGGTGAAGTGAAATTACCGACGCTTGACGAAACACATCAAATCAAACCTCATGAACCATCCCACATCATCCCAGCCGACTAGCGATTCGACGTCGATCGCCGCTGCGCTGGATGATGCGGTCGCTCAGCTAAAGGCAGCGGCGGGACATGACATCCCGACGTCGGTGGACGCTTCACCAGCACGTCAACAATACGCCGCGGATCCGGCGATCGCGAGTCAATCGCCAAGCGATGCGAAGGCGACGTTAGATATCATCGAAGCGATTTGCGGTGCATCAGATCGACGCGAAGCAATGGAGCGGATCGTTCGCGCGATCGCTCCGCCGGGAACGTCCAGCACGGTCCGCGCTGGAATCGGTGGCAGCAACTTGAAGTGGTTGTTTGATTGTCGGTTGGGTTGGATCGGTTCGGGTTCGTCGCTGTTCGATCAAGTCGCCGGCGAGTGGTCGGGAAGAGCCTCGCGTAATACCGATCAGTTGGAACCGGACACCAAAATTCAAACCGTGACTCTGCCCGCGATCGGCGGTGCGTCACGTTGCGAGGTTTGGGTTCACGACGATCCGGCGGCAATTCGATGGATGCAGCCGGTCGCTGGCACCTTGGCTGCGGCCTTGTTCAGCCGGCCTGCGCGTCGGCTGCCTTTGTCGGCCGGTTTGTTAGGATCCAGTGCGTCGGGCACTAGCTCCGCTGTCAAGGCTTGGGCCGTCGGCGCGGTCTTGCTGGTTGCCATCATTGCGGTTTGGCCGGTGCGTTACCGCGTCGCTGCGAAGGCAGGCGTTGAAACACTCAGTGGACGTTACATTGCAATGCCGTTTGAAGCTCGATTGTTGGATGTCAACGTCAAGCCAGGCGAACAGGTCACCGCTGGCCAGTCGCTACTGCTGCTGGATGGACGTCCGTTAAGATTGGAATTGGAAGGGCTTCAAACTGAGTTGCAACAAGCGGTCAAAGAGCATAACGCTGCTTTAGCATCACGACGAATCGCTGATGCACAACAAGCGTCGTTGGAACAGAAAAAGCTGCAACGCAAAATTGATTTGGTGTCTGATCGTTTGCGACGGCTTAGCGTTACCAGTCCAATCGACGGCGTCGTTGTCAGCGGAGACCTGCGGCGACATATCGGATCGCCGCTGGAATTGGGACAGACGCTGTTGGAAGTCGCGGCAATGGATTCGGTCGCGATTGAGTTGGAAATTGCCGAGCACGAAATCGGGTTCATCACCAAAGGGATGGACACGCGAGTCAAGATCGACGCAATCGGTGGCGAGTCGATGGATTTGTTGCTGCAGGAAATCTATCCCGCAGCCGAACTTCGCGAAGATCGAAACGTGTTCATCGGACGAATCGAAGTGCCAAATGTTGATGGTGAGCTTCGTCCGGGGATGCAAGGAAAAGCCGTCGCCTACGGACCGTTGAGGCCATGGATTTGGTCGTGGGTGCGCGGGACGGTGGAACGTTGTTTGTGGATGATTGGGTATTAGGAGGGAAGTAAGTACGAAGTACCAAGTACCAAGTACTCAGTACTCAGTACTCAGTACTCAGTACTCAGTACTCAGTACTCATTGCGATATTTGTGAGTTGAATCAATGATGGAAACACCTGACCCAAATGCTGCACCACCGTCTGCTCCTCGCGTTGCGATGGACGACGCCGTTACGTTTGAACAACGCACGGTCGGTGGGCGAACGCAGGTCATCGCCAGTCATGTGACGGCGGGAAAGTTCTTTCAACTTGGGCCGGTTGAATTTCGTATCGCTGAATTGCTTGATGGCAGTCGTGACATCGGCGAGATTACGACTCAGTTGAACGTGGAAGGAATCGACTGGGAAGCGGAAGACGTTGCCGAATTGGTTTCGCGATTTGTCACCAATAAGGTCGCGTCGCCAATCGAGGGTTCTGGTCCGCCAACTGGACCCGCTGCGGTACCGGCGGCCGCTGCTTGGTCGCGTCGTCTGCCTGGGATTCTTTCGATGGCGATCAGTCAACGCATTCCACTCGTTGCCTGCAATCGGATCGCGGAACCGTTGGCAAGACACTTTGGGTTTATCTTTTCACGTGTTGGCATCGTGATGTGGTTGGTGCTGGTCGTCAGCGGCATGGGCGTGGTTTTGGGCCATCGCGAATCGTTCTTCCACGAAATTGCCAAGCTGTTTGATCCCAGCATGTGGGTCGTGATGTTTGGAGTTTGGTTGGTCGCCAAGGTGTTGCACGAATTAGGGCACGCCACCTCGGCGAAGTATCACGGCGTTCATGTCGGCAAGGCGGGGATCATGTTTTTCCTGTTCGCGCCACTCGCATACGTTGATGTAACCGATGCTTGGAAGCTTCGCAGTCGCTGGAAACGAGTTCAGATTGCACTGTCGGGTGTTTACATCGAACTGGCGATCGCTTCGATGGCCGCTTGGGCTTGGTTAGTTCTTCCACCGGGATTTGCGTCCCACTTGATGGTGCAAATCTTCTTCGTCACCGGACCGGCGACTTTGTTGGTCAACGCGAACCCGTTACTTCGGCTCGATGGCTACTATGTTCTGTCTGACTTGACCGAGATTCCGAATCTTAGGATGCATGGCCGCAATCAATTGGCAGGTTTCGTCAACCAATGGCTGGTAAAGATTCCGGCAGATTCAGCCTTGTTGTCCGGTTGGCGGCAACCCGCGGCGACCCTGCACGCAATCGCCAGTGTTATTTTCCAAATCGTCTGGATGGGCGGCTTGGTGTTGGGTGTCGCATTGTGGTTTAAGGGGTTGGGGGTCTTTTTGGCTTTGGTTGCCACGATCTTGTGGGCCGTGTTGCCGCTGACTCGTTGGATGTTCAAAGTTTGGAAGTACGATGCCGACGCGTATCGTTTCGTAACGCCGCATCGAACTCGGTTGTGTTTGGTTTTGTTGTTTGTCGTTTCGTCAGTCAGTTACTTTGCGATGGCCACATCGCCGTTTGCGCGTCGTGTCCCCGTCGTGGTTCGGTTTTGCGACGAACAGATTGCCCGTGCGGCAACGAACGCGTTTGTTCAAGATGTTTTTGTTCAACGTGGGGAACGTGTCAGTCGCGGTGCGTTGTTGGTCCAATTGGACGCACCTGAATTGTTGTTGCGGCGAGATGAATTGGCTGACCAGTGGCAATCGTCGCAAATGCGAGAAGTGCAACTGCGTCGGACTGGTGACTTGGCGATGGCTGCTTCGGAATCAGAACGCGCGGCTAGTTTTCAACGCCAGCTTGCTGAACTGAATGCGGAGGTTGCGTCGCTGAGGATCACTGCGTCGCGTGATGGCCTAGTGACGGGTGCTGGGATCGAAAGTTTGCAGGGCAGTTTTGTCAAAGAAGGTTCTGAATTGCTTTGTGTTTGCGATCCGCAAGAAAAAGAATTGTTGGTCGCTGTCACGACTCGTGATGTCGAAGCTTACAATTTAGCGGTTTCCCATCAGCATCCATCAACGATTCGTTTGCGAGGCGGGAAGTCATTGGTCGCGATGCCGCCGCCGCTGCGTCCTCGTGCCAGCCAGTCGCTGCCGCATCCGGCGCTGGGTGCGAATGCGGGCGGTCCCTTGGCGGTGGAGCCATCCCCGGAAGAAGCGGAAATGAGATCCGCCAGTCCTCTGATGCAGAGTGTCGCTCTGTTGGATCCGTTGACCAGTGCCGAGGTGCAAACCGGTCAAATTGGAATGATGACAATTTCGGATAATCGATCGCTTGTGCAACGTTTGATCGAATCGGTTTGGCGGTAGTGTATCGCGGGATTCCATGCTTTAGCCGATTCGATTGGTGAGTTGGTCGGCTAAAACCTAGACTCCCACAAATATCTCTTGACGCGGCAGGATTTGGCTACTAGTTGTAGAATTCAGGCGAATGAGGCGACGGTGATAAAAACCACAGGAGCTAGACAATGGAACCTGAATCAAACAGAGAAGAACGGTCAACGATCGATCGTTTCTTTCGCGGACTAAGCGAGTGCATCTTTCACTCGAAACTTGGTGTGGCCGATGTCCAGATGGTGGACTACGTCAGCGATCTGCTTTTGCGGTTCACGCGAATCGATGAAACCCAGCGAGTCCGCCAGCCTGACGGACAGCCAGCGACGGAGGTTTTTCAGATGCTTTGCGAAGCCGAGCGTCGGATCGGTTTGGCTCGCCGCGGCGTTCATCGGCACATCGGCGATTTCACTCTATTTTGGTCAGGCATGTATCCTGAAAGCCTGCGGAAGACAAAACGCGGTCAATCCTGTGATGAGTTTTTGGATTATTGCAAACAGGGCAAACGTGCTTACGCGATCGCCGCGACAATCCAAGGCGGCGATGACCGGCCGTCTAGCGAAGTGCTGATGCAGATGAGCGAGCAGTTTGAAATGTGCGCCTATGGTCTGCGCGAGATTCGGCGTGAATGGGAAGAAGGTGCCGGTGGCGAAAGCGGTTTGTTGTTGGGTTAGTAGTCCATGTCAGCTCAATCTTCGGTTAGGAGGTAGCGGAAGTCGCGTAGACTTTCGGCGTCCCCCTCGTAGCCGAAACTCTTGGCGACTTGTTGAACTATCTCGTTTTCGATGGGTTTTGGGGTGGTTTCCCCCTTACCCCCGCTGCGCTCATCGCGCAGCGGGAGCCTCGTTAAGTCGTCGTGTCGGGTTGGAGGGATAGGCGGACGGGGGAAGGCACGATGCTCAGGCCAGGCTGCTAAGGAAAGCCACAACCCGATCCGAGATGACGCTCCAGGATCGTCAGGTTGAAGGCCACGTTGGCCCAGTCCCATTCCTGTCGCACTCGCTCAAAACCGCGAGTCAGAAACTGACGCAGTCCAAACACATGCTTGATCACCGCGAACGGACGCTCCGTCGCGGCGGCTCGCTTGGCGTAGACCACTTTGGCCTCTTCGGTTTGCATTTTCTGACGGTGATCTTGCACCGCTTTCTCTTCGCTACCGCACTCGATCCGGCGACCTGATTTGTTGCCCTTGCTCTGAAAACAGCGATCCCTCAAAGGACAACCGTTGCACACGCTTGCCGAAGCTCGATACGTATCACGAGGCTGACCGGTATGGTCGGTCCGGCTTGATGCGTGCTCCAGAACTTTGCCTTGCGGGCAATGAAACGCGTTCGCTTCGCTATCGTAAACGAAAGCGGATTTGTCAAAGTACTTCTTGCCATCTCGCTTACGAGTGGGCAGGCGATCGATGTCTTCCTCGGCAACCGGCTCGCTGGGGTCATCGCGAAACGCCGGGTTACTCGGCCCGGCGGGGGTGAACAGTTCCATCTCGTTTTCAGGACAGCCAACGATGTTCGCAGGCGTGTCCATCAAGCCGTCGGCGAGAACCTGCACCGCTTCGCCTTCGATCTCCAAGTTCTCGCGGGCTTGGTTGACCGCACCGATCATGCTGCCATTTTCGTTGACCCCGTCGATCACGTCACTGTCGACCACCAAGCCGCTTTCCTGGTCGACCACGTTGGCCGGCGTGTGGTTGATTCCGTAGCCGCCTTCCTTATTCTTGCTCACACGAGCATCGGTGTCAGTGATCGGAAGACGTGCAGGCTTCGTCTTGCCTTCTTGTTCAAGTTGCTCGTATCGCTTCAAAGCGGCATCGATCTGCTCGGACTTCTTCTTTAGATCCTCGAGCGTCCCCTTGGAGCCCGAATCGTCAGCGTGCAATTGATCTTCGGCGGTTTGTTCTTGATCGGCTTTCTTCTGTTCTTGCTCGAATTGTTCTTGGAGTTGCTTCTTGGCTTCCTTGAGTTCTTCGAGCGAGCGAGTTCCGGTTCTTCGGTTGCTCGCCCGGACCCGCGTGGCGTCGTAGCCAAACATCTTGAAGGCGGAAAGCTGCATCTCTTTGGCCAGCAAACCGACTTTGACGAACATCCCTTTAAGCAGCTTGGGATGGGCGGTGCGAAAGCTGCTCAGCGTGGTGTGATCGATCGAGCGACCTTCGACGAGCCAGCGAAAATCATTGCGAACGCTGAGTGCTTCTTCGAGCTTACGCGAGGCCCGGATACGGCAGAGCAAGCCGTAGAGGATGACCGAAGCCAGGACGCGAGGATGAATGGGGGGCCTTCCGGCATCGTTGGGCTTGTAGAGTTGTTCCCAGTCGGACCAATCGATTTGTCGCAGGATCCAGTCGATTTGGCGGACACGATGGTCGGCGGGAATGATTTGATCGAGCTTTTCGGGGAACAGCACTTGCTGATCCCTGCACAGAGCGGGCTGGTCCCAACGCAATGGATCGACCTCGGAAGAAAGAAGTGAAAACCAAATTCTAGCGCGATCCGCATCCGATACAATCAGTCAGCAAGGCAATAAATCAACAAGCCGTATGCGAGTTCCGCTACGCGATTGCCGTCCCTCACACATTGGCACACCCTGTGCGATTCATCGGTTTCGCCGAAGTCACCACGGATCTCGGCATTCCGATTCCCCAAAACACCACGAAACTCTGCAAAAGTTCTGCTGGGGAATCCCTGTGTCGGAAACGGATTTTCCACCCCTGGAAAAAGATTTACCAACATGATTCGCCTGCTGACCTCCAGCACTCTCTCTTTACTCTTTGTTGCCTCCAGTTCGGTTGCCCTTGCCGATCCGAATGCAACGATTGATTCCGCGGTCTCGTTTGAATCTCAAGACAAGGCAATACGCTTCACGACTGATTTTCCAGGCGGAAAAATCGACCGCTTGATTGAAACCAGGCGAGATGACTTTGAGATCATCATCAAACCCGAAATCGAACCGATTAACGATAGTGCTTGGTACGCCTTCCGAGTCGAATCGAGCAAGACGCAAGAGATCTTGGTCCGACTTCGATACGAGGGCGGTTCGCACCGTTACGAACCCAAAATCAGTCGAGATCGAATCAACTGGGAACCCGCTGAGAACCTGATCGTGTCCCGGCATCCGGGCGGCCGTGAAATAACGCTTCGACTTCCCGTCAGCGATCAGGCTTTGTGGGTTGCCGGGCAAGAGTTGGTCGGCAACAAAGACATCGCACGCTGGGTAGAATCGCTCGCAGAGAAGTCTTTTGTCACCCAATCCGTGATCGGCAAGTCCGTTCGCGAGCGGCCAATCTACGAACTGAAAATCGGCAATCCAAACGCCGGTGATTCGATCTTCATTCTGTCTCGTCAGCATCCACCGGAAGTCACTGGCACGATCGGAATGATGCTGTTTGTCGAAGCCTTGTGTGCCGACACGCCACTGGCAAAGGACTTTCGTGAAAAGTTTCAAACCGTATGCGTTCCGATCGCAAATCCGGACGGTGTCGCACGCGGATATTGGCGAGCGAACGCGAACGGTGTCGACTTAAATCGCGACTGGCTGCAATTTACGCAGCCAGAAACCCAAACGATTCGCGATTCGATGCTTCGGTTGCAAAGGACTGGGAATGGTCGTCCCTGGTTGTTCCTGGATTTCCACAGCACGTACAACGAAATGTTCTACACCGCGCCGAAGAAGAACGATTTGTTCCCGGACGGTTTTACCAAAGACTGGTTGGCCGCGATCGACAAGCGGATGCCGAACTTTGATGTGCTGCGTGACGACGGGCACAATGTCCACCGCGCGACCAGCAAAGCCTGGGTCGCACGCGAGCTTGGCATTCACGCGATCACCTACGAGTTTGGTGACGAAACCGATCGACCTCGCATCGCCGAGATCGCCAACCGATCCGCCGAAGAAATGATGAAGTTGCTTTTAGAAATAAAGTCACAACAAAAGTAGTGATTGGCACACGTTTCGCTTTCTCATTAGCACAATTCCGTAGCGGAAGTCGCCAAGACTTTCGGCCTCCGCGAATTTTCAATCCTTGCCGAAAGTCTTGGCGACTTCTGCTACCTTTTCAACTTATCTGACTGCATGACCGCAGAACTTGCTCTTCTTGGAACCACCGGCGCTGTGATCGCCGGAGGGCTGATCGAATCGCTGACGCATCGACGACGCCTTGAAAAAATCCCGATTCGGATTCATGTCAATGGAACGCGAGGCAAGTCCAGCGTTGCGCGCTTGATTGCCGCTGGAATGCGTGAAGGTGGCATTCGAACATGCTGCAAAACCACTGGGACGCTGCCGCGAATGATCTTACCCGATGGCACGGAATACCCAGTGTTTCGTCCCTCGCGAGCGAACGTGATCGAGCAGATTCGGATTGTCAAAACGGCGGTCGAGTTTGAATCCGAGGCATTGGTGCTGGAGTGCATGGCGTTGATCCCATACTTGCAATGGTTGTGCGAAGACAAACTGGTCCGCGCAACCCACGGCGTTCTGACCAACGCGCGCGAAGACCACTTGGATGTGATGGGGCCGACCGAACGTGATGTCGCATGGGCGCTGGCAGGAATGGTTCCACGCGGTGGAAAGTTCTTTACCGCCGAACGTGACCACATCGACATTTACAACCAAGTTACCGCCGAACGTGGTACGACGATCATTCCAACGACGGAAGAAGACGTTGAAAAAATCACGCCCTTGGACCTAGCCGGGTTCAGTTACGTGGAACATGCTGAGAACGTTGCATTGGCACTGCGAGTCTGCGAGGATGTTGGCGTCGATCGAAGCGTGGCCCTTCGTGGCATGTGGAGCGCCAAGCCTGACCCCGGCGCGATGATGGCCTACGAGATGGATTTCTTTCATCGCAAAATCAACTTCGTCAACGGTTTCGCGGCTAACGACCCTGAATCCACCGAAAGGATTTGGAAGATGGCGTTGGAACGTTATCCCGACGTCGACAAACGAATTGCGATTTTCAATTGCCGCGCCGACCGTCCTGACCGCAGCGATCAACTCGGAACCGTGATTAAGAACTGGCCCGAGGCGGACCGCTATCTGCTGATCGGATCGGGAACTTACATCTTTGCCCGCGCGGCCACCAATGCGGGCATCGATCCGATGAAGTTGGTGTTTGCTGAGGATCAACCGGTCGACCAAGTGTTCGAGATGATCGTCGAACTCTCCGAAGGAAACAGCTTGGTCATGGGCATGGCCAACATCGCTGGCGTCGGCCTGGACTTGGTCCGCTACTTCGCCAACCGAAGCCGACGACGCGAATTCAAGTAAACGAAACCATTCCAATCTCAATTCAATCTTAGCGAACCACTTACAAGGAAACCCTCATGAACCCAACGGACATGGCTGACCAGATGATGGTCGCCGTTGGCGTGGGACTGGTCATCAGTCTCATCTTTTCGGAACTCTTCGGCCTCGCCGCCGGCGGCATGGTCGTTCCCGGATTCATCGCGTTGAATCTTGGCCGTCCCTTCGACGTCGTACTCACGCTTGCTGCCGCAGGCATCACCTACCTGGTCGTTCACGCACTGGGAACGTTCATCATCATCTACGGCCGGCGACGAACGGTACTGATGATCCTGGTCGGTTACTTGATCCGCATCCTGTTGGACTTCGTACCCTTTGGCGAACTCAGCTCGATCACGTTCCTGGCCACCGGCGATGCCAACTTCATGGTCATCGGTTACATCCTGCCCGGGCTGATCGCGATCTGGATGGACCGGCAAGGCTGGCTGGAAACCCTGTGCGCTTTGATGACGGCATCCGTCGCGATTCGCATGATCCTCATCATCATTTACGGAATGTCGCTCTCATCATGAAGAAAGTTTACTGGCGTCCCAAGGCCGTCTCGCGCACCGGCCTAGTCTTGATCGCATTCACCGCCGTTGTTGGATTGATCGTGGTTGAATCGGTCAAAGTCGAACGACTACAGCCACACTACGATGAAAAGATGGCAGCCACCGAGCTTGCCGCCGAGGCCTACGACGTCATCTACGACGCTCGCATGGAACTGGGTTATGACATCGATGAAACGATGGACCTGACCCAAAGCGGCATGCTGGGACTGGCGATGTCCGACGTCACCAGTCTTGCCGGTGACGTGACCGCCAAGCGAACCGCGATCAATCCCAACTTCGCTGCTGTCGCGGTGCAAATGCTGCACGACGCGGGCTGCGATAAAGGCGATGTCGTCGCGATCGGGGTCAGCGGTTCGTTCCCCGGTATCAACGTCTGTGTTTACGCGGCCGCCGAAGTGATGGAACTAAAGCCAATCATCGTGACCAGCGGAGCCGCATCGCAGTGGGGCGCGAACCTGCCCGACCTGTTGTGGCTGGACATGGAACGCATTCTTGTCGAACAAGGTCTGTTCAGTACTCGAGCGATTGCCGCGTCGATCGGCGGATTTGAAGATCGCGGACTCGGGCTTTCCGAAGAAGGTTTGAAGGCAATTGATTATGGAATTGAACGAAACGGGTTGACGAAATTGAAAGCCGAAACGTTCGAGGACGCTGTAAAAGAACGCATGGATCTGTACGATTCGCAGGCCAACGGCAAACCTATCAAAGCCTACATCAACGTCGGCGCAGGCACCGTTTCGGTCGGTCGTACGCTCGGCAAAAAAATGTTCAGTCCTGGCCTCAATCTTGATCCTCCCGACAAGATCCGGCAAACCGATGGCATCATGCCGAAGTTTATATTGAGAGGCGTTCCCGTGATTCACTTCGCACAAATCGCTGACATCGCCGAGCAGAACGGTTTACCCGTTCCGCCGCTGGTGCCACCCGCGCCCGGCGAAGCGGCCGTGTTCGAGGCGGTCGATTACAGCAAGATCCTGGCCGCCAGTGTCCTCGGGCTATTGGGTTTAATGCTCTATGGTTTCGTGCGCAGCGATATTGGTTTGCGATTGCTAAAGCTATCCAAGTCTCCCAAGAAAGACACCTCGACCGAGGCGATGGTCTAGATCTGTCGACCATGCCAATCCGTTTAATGCCAATCTCAACAGTCCGAATCGATGACGATCATTGAAGTTGGCTGCCAACTGGACTCCAACCCAAGCGACGAACCAAGCGGTCCCGACGACGTCCAATCAGGATTCAGTTCCGCGTAGCGTTCACAACTTACATAGGTCGCACTTCTATCCGCAGAATTACATCGCATGGGCTGATGAAAATGTGTCGTTGTCAAGTTGTCGCGACCCTTGAAAGTAGGCCGTAGCGAGCCATAGCGAGTTACGGCGTTGCGCACATTGCCGTAACTCGCTTTGGCTCGCTACGGCCTACATGCTGGCGATCAGGGAAATGTGCCGTTGCCACAATGCTTCGCAGCGCTGCAGTTTGTGTTGCCGGCCATGGTGCAGCTTGCCCAATTTGCTGCGTTGCAATGATTTTCATCAGGCCAGTCGTTGCCCGGCTACTTTTTCCCGATAGAGATAGAAGGGAACATCGAAGAAGATGACGCAAAGTCGCTAGAGGCGCGGAGACGCAGAGTTTTGAAAGCCGATACGTTCATTGCCACCAGTTTCCGTCTTCGCTGACCGGTACTAACGAGCACCGCATCGATTGAATTGCTGAGACGACTTCTTTGGCGGCCCAATCCATGTCGTCGAGTTCCAGCCGGTATTCCGGCCAGTTTCGTCCGCCGGGCCACATTTGATGGGGAGCCGGCCAGCGGTTGCCTGGTTCGGTCGCCTGCAAGCGAGCGATCAGTCTTGGCGTGTTTGGCAGTTTTGCCGGTTCGCTTTCTGTATCGGGCAAGTCGGGAACGAAGTCGGACACCCACGCGGTGTCAGTGCTCAGTGGAATGGTGGGATGTCGGTTTGCGGATGATGACGTTTGATTCGGTGCAGGCGCGTTACCGATCACTGACATGGGCTGGGCGATGGGGCGTGACTTAAAGATGGTCAAACCGGATTCATGGGAAAGCCTGTCGCACAATTCACTGCGATTCGCTTCGGTGCCACCGGCCAAAGCCATTGACGCGACGCCTTGGTCTAAGTGATCGGCAAGTTTTTGCAGCGACCATCCAAACCGAGGGTCGCGATAGTGACCGGCAACGTCGCATGCCGGCCGCAACACAAACCGGCGCGCGGTGTAGCGAGGATGAGGCACGACCAATCCGCGACTGCCGCCGATCAATTCACCGTGCAGGACCACATCCAAGTCGATCGAACGGGCTCCCCAACGAGTCTTGCGAAGCCGCCCCAGTTTGTCTTCGACCGATTGCAGTTTTGACAGAATTTTAGCAGCGGCAACGTTGGTTTCAAACGCGGCAACCGCATTCAAAAAAGGCTCTTGCCCATCGGGGCCACCGATTGGCGGCGTTTCGTACAGACGGCTGGCAGCGAAATCATTGACGCAGCCATCGGCCGCGATCATGGACGCTGCTTCGGCCAAGACGGTGTCGCGGTTGCCCAAGTTGCTGCCGAAGCTAATCAGACATTGATGTTGGGAACCGGACAAAAGTGGAATGCCGAAATTAGGTTGGAACGATTATCTGCGGATCTTTGGGATTTCCAGATTCGCAATCTCTCGCCGTTAATTGTCCATCGCCCCGGGGATGGATCAACTCTGCCGCGATCAAATCTTTCAAATAGTGCAAGATTGTTGCTCGGCGAAACTTTACTCTGCAAATTCTTCACCAATGTGGTGACTTGCCGATTTCGTCCAATGGGGCGAAGATCCACGCATGGAAAATTCAGAACCTCAAGAAGATTCGCAGAGCCCGGATGAGGTTTTTCTGACCGCTGTCCTGTTCGAGATCGCACTTGGATTGATCGCACTGGTACTTGGTTGGTGGCTTGGCCCCGATCCACGCGATCTGATTCCTGAGTTTTCGCTCGACAACAGCGTGATCGAATCGCTGCGAGGTTTGGCGGCGGAGTCATGGGATTGGGATTCAGTACGCGACTGGGTAGGGCAATCGGTCACCGGCGGAATCCTGTTGGGGTTGCTGGCCGCGATCCCGATGCTGATTCTGATTGAGATTGTTCGGCGGATTCCGTGCGAACCGGTCCGCGAGCTGGAACGGCTTAGCGATGACGGAATGATGAAAACGTTGTTGAGTCTTCGCCCGATGGAAATGATCGCCATCAGTTTGTGTGCGGGAATCGGCGAAGAATTGCTGTTTCGCGGCTGGTTGATGTATTGGCTGGTCGATATCTACAACGCATTGGCGACTGCGACCGGTGGCGTCCCCAGCAGCAGCACCGCGACTTGGGTGGCCCTGATCGTTTCGTCGATCGCGTTTGGTTTAGTGCATCCGATCAGCAAGCTGTACATTATTTTGGCCGCCGTGATGGGGCTTTATTTTGGCGGTCTGGTCATCTGGACCGGGAATTTGCTGGTCCCGATCACGGCACATGCCGCCTATGACGCCGTGCAAATGCTGATGACGTCGCGAGCCGAGCGGCTGGAAAGAGATTCCGAGACATCGTAGCGGGTTCCCAAAAGACCACCGCTTCGACGATCGATCAGATTTCGCTATTCTTTGCTGGAATTTGAATCCCCCAAACCAGCCATTACCGCCGGACCCAATCCCAGTGCCAGCTCGCGACGACATCAAGAAAATCATGATCATTGGCAGCGGCCCGATCGTTATCGGCCAAGCCTGTGAATTTGACTATTCGGGAACCCAAGCCTGCAAAGCGCTCCGCGAAGAGGGGTATGAGGTCGTGCTGGTCAACAGCAACCCGGCCACGATCATGACCGATCCGGCCACCGCCGACGCAACCTACATCGAACCGCTGACCTGGCCGATGCTAGAAAAAGTCATCGCGGCCGAACGTCCCGACGCACTGCTGCCAACCCTGGGCGGACAAACCGGTTTGAACGCGGCCATGGAATTGGACGCCAACGGAGTGCTGGAAAAGTACGGCGTTGAAATGCTGGGCGCGGATTCCAAAGTCATCGCCAAGGCCGAAGAACGTGACCAGTTCAAAGCTGCCATGGAAAAGATCGGGTTGGACGTCTGCAAAGGCTTCACCGTCGGAACGTTGGAAGAGGCTCGTAAAGCGCAAACGGAAGTTGGCCTGCCCGCGATCGTTCGCCCCAGTTTTACGATGGGCGGCAGCGGAAGTGCGATCGCTTACAACAAAGACGAATTCGACGTCTTGGTGCAACAAGGATTGGACCAGTCGCCCGTGACCGAAGTGTTGGTCGAAGAATCGATCATCGGTTGGAAAGAATACGAAATGGAAGTGATGCGAGACAAAGATGACAACGTCGTCATCATTTGCAGCATCGAAAACTTTGACGCGATGGGCGTTCACACTGGCGACTCGATCACCGTCGCGCCGGCGCAAACGTTGACCGACAAAGAATACCAGCGGATGCGCGACGCATCCCAAGCCGTGATCCGCGAAATCGGCGTTGAAACCGGCGGCAGTAACATTCAGTTTGCGATCAAACCCGACACCGGTCGCATGATCGTGATCGAGATGAATCCGCGGGTCAGTCGCAGTAGTGCGCTGGCCAGTAAAGCAACCGGTTTTCCGATCGCGAAGATCGCAGCCAAGTTGGCGGTGGGTTACCGATTGTGGGAACTGCCAAACGATATCACTCAAAAGACCAAGGCCTGTTTCGAGCCATCGATTGATTACGTGGTCACCAAGATCCCGCGTTTTGCTTTCGAGAAATTCCCCGAAGCCGACCCGACGTTGATGACGCAAATGAAGAGCGTTGGTGAAACGATGGCGATCGGCCGCAGTTTCCGCGAATCGTTCCAAAAGGCCCTTCGTGGTTTGGAAGTCGGCGCGTTCGGATTCGGCAGCGACAACAAAGACCTGTGGGGCGGCGAAGACCAGCCCAGCATGGACGAAATCATCGCCAAGCTCAGCACGCCAACGGCCGAACGAGTGTTCTTTCTTCGCTATGCAATGAAGGCGGGCATGTCGATTCAGGAAATTTACGACCTGTCACACATCGACATCTGGTTCCTGGATCACCTGTCACAAATTGTCGAACAAGAAGAACGGCTGATCAAACTTGGTTCGCTCGATGCCATCGACGACGACACGATGCGATCGGTTAAACGCGATGGTTTTGCTGATCGCCAACTCGCCAAGATTTTTGAGACGACGGAAACCAAAGTTCGTGCTCGCAGGCTTGAAATGGGGATCAGCCCCGTGTTCAAGTCGGTCGATACTTGTGCGGCCGAGTTCGAGGCTTATACACCTTATTACTACAGCACCTACGAACACGAAACCGAATTGCCCGAGCCTTCGGACAAAAAACGAATCATCATCTTGGGTGGTGGGCCGAACCGAATTGGGCAAGGGATCGAATTTGATTACTGCTGTTGTCACGCCAGTTTCGCGCTGCGTGAATTGGGTATCGAATCGGTGATGGTCAACAGCAACCCGGAAACGGTCAGCACCGATTATGACACTTCGGACATTTTGTTCTTTGAACCGCTAACGATCGAAGACGTGCTGAATATCTGTGACGCGATCAAGCCCGACGGAGTGATTGTGCAGTTCGGTGGTCAAACGCCGTTGAACTTGGCGCGTGGGTTGCAAGAAGCCGGCGTGCCGATCATTGGCACCAGCGTCGATACGATCGAAGCGGCCGAAGATCGCGAACTGTTCCAACAATTGATCGAAGAGTTGGGTCTGCGTCAGCCGCCTAGCGGGATCGCACGCAACATGGACGAAGCTCGCGAAGAAGGCAAAAAAATCGGCTTCCCGATGTTGGTTCGCCCCAGCTTTGTGCTCGGCGGACGGGCGATGGAAATTTGTTACGACCAACCGCAATTTGAACGTTACGTTGCCGAAGCCTTTGTCGTCGCCGATGGACAACCGGTGTTGATCGATCGCTTTTTGGAAGACGCGACCGAAGTCGATGTTGATGCCGTCGCCGATGGGACGGACTGCGTCGTGATGGGCATCATGGAACACATCGAAGAGGCCGGCGTTCACTCGGGCGATTCCGCTTGTGCGATCCCGCCTTACAGCTTGACCCAACCGGTGCTGGACGAAATTCGCGAAGCGACTAAGAAGCTTGCCGCTCGTTTGAAAGTCATTGGCCTGATGAATATCCAGTTCGCGGTTAAGAACGAAGACGATGGTTTCCAGGTCTACGTTCTGGAAGTCAATCCGCGTGCCAGCCGAACGGCCCCATTTGTGGCCAAGGCAACCGGCGTGCCCGTTGCCGCGATCGCGACCAAGGTGATGACGGGAATGACGTTGAAAGAACTGGGCGTCACGGCCGAAGTCATTCCGAAACATGTTTCGATCAAGGAAAGTGTCTTTCCATTCCGCAAATTTGCCGGCGTGGACATTGTGCTTGGCCCAGAGATGCGCAGCACCGGCGAAGTGATGGGGATCAGCGATCGATTTTCAGTCGCGTTTGCGAAAAGCCAAATCGCGGCGGGCAGTATTCTGCCAGAATCGGGAAAGATTTTCCTGAGCATGTCGGCCCGACACAAAGACAAAGTGGTCGCCCTTGGTCGCGAACTGCGTGAACTCGGTTTTGATCTGTTGGGAACCGCGGGTACCGCCGCGCGGCTGACCGAGGGCGGTGTCGAGGTGACGGCGATCCGCAAGCTCTCCGAAGGCCATCCCAACTTGATTGATTACCTGAAGAATGACGATGTGCAATTGATCATCAACACACCAAGCGGCAAGGGTGCTCGCACGGACGAAGGCCAGATTCGTGCCGCGGCAGTGCAAAGCGGTGTGCCATGCATCACAACAATCGCCGCGGCCGAAGCAGCCGTGTTGGCGATGAAAGCGATGCGTGAAGGGCCGATGGAAGTCGAATCGCTGCAAAGCCGTTACGCCGTTGTGAATAAGTAGAGACGCTCGCGAAACATGCCTGCTGAACCAAACAAACCCGATGAACTTTCCTTTGATCCCGCCAGCCTGAAAATGTTGGTCGTGGACAATGAAGCGGCTCACGCGCGAGCGATGACCGAGTCGTTGGAAAAGGTCGGCTACGTTTGCGAAGTTGCCACCAGCGGTCCCGAAGCAGCGGGCATGATCCAACGCGAAAACTACGACATCATCATTACCGACATGGTGATGAACGATGTCGATGGAATGAAAATCTTGTCGTTGGCGAAAGAGAAATTACCCGAGTGCGAAATCGTGATGGTGACCGGCCATGCGACCGTGCCCGTCGCAGTCGAAGCGATGCAAAAGGGAGCATTCAACTTCCTTGAAAAACCGATCACGCCCAATCGTTTGCGAGCGATCGCGGAAAAAGCTGCCGAGGCAGTTTCGCTTCGCAAGCAGAACACGGAACTGCTGCAACGTCTTGATGAGCGGTTTGGGTTTGAGGGGATCATCTACACCAGCAAAAAAATGCAGGACGTGGTCGATCGCGTTCGACGCATCGCAGCGACCGATGCAACGGTGTTGATCACGGGCGAAAATGGAACCGGTAAAGAAGTCATCGCTCAAGCGATTCACCAGAACAGCCCTCGTCGCAACAAACGCATCGTCGCGATGAACACAGGCGCGATCGCTGAAAATCTGGTCGAAAGTGAACTGTTTGGTCACGTCAAAGGCTCTTTCACCGACGCTGTCTCCGATCGTGAAGGCGCGTTTCAGTATGCCAACGGCGGTTCGTTGTTTTTGGATGAAGTTGGCGATATGCCCGCCAGCACGCAAATCAAATTGTTGCGAGTGTTAGAAGAAAGCAAGGTGACACGCGTTGGTGACAACAAATCGACCAAGGTCAACGTGCGATTGATCTCGGCCACCAACCGACCGTTGGAAGAGTTGATCGACGCGGGAACGTTTCGCAGAGACCTCTATCACCGTTTGAAAGTCGTCACGATCGAGTTGCCCGCGCTGCGAGAGCGACGCGAAGACGTGGTTCCCTTGATGGATCATTTCCGCAAGCAATTCCTTCGCCGCCACGACAAACCGGTTGCGCATTTTACGCCAGCAACCACCAAGCGTTTCTTTGCTTACGATTGGCCGGGTAACGTTCGACAGTTGCGTAACTTTGTGGAAACGATGGTCGTTCTGGACACCGATGAATCGCTGGACATCGACGATTTGCCACCCGAACTTGTCGATATCGATGATCAATCGGGTGGCGATGAATCGCCGGTCCTTGTGACCGGCGGCGGCAATTCAGATTTGATCGGTCAGCCACTCGCCGTGATCGAAAAATGGGCGATCGAAGAAACGCTAAAGCTAACCGGCGACAACCGCGAAGAAGCCGCCAAGGTGCTAAAGATTGGTGCAAGAACTTTGTATCGCCGGTTGGATCAATACAAGAGTGGCGAAGAGGGCTGATCACGCCTTCGTCCGATCGCACGTGACGGCTTGCAGCCCGCACACTTGGAGTCCAGCAAACGTAGGCCGTGTGTCGCAAAGCTCCACACGGCCTACAACTTGGGCACTGTCCTGAAACAAGTTCCGTATTTGGCGAAATCTTTCGTAGCTGGGCCCGCCAGGGTTCAGACGGGGACAGCTA
This sequence comes from Rubripirellula obstinata, assembly GCF_001642955.1. Lineage (GTDB taxonomy): Bacteria > Planctomycetota > Planctomycetia > Pirellulales > Pirellulaceae > Rubripirellula > Rubripirellula obstinata. The sequence goes on from NZ_LWSK01000029.1 coordinate 53,787, forward strand.
GTATTCCGCGTCACCTCAATTTTCGGGTAGCGGAACTCGCCAAGAGTTTCGGCTG
>NZ_LWSK01000288.1 GCF_001642955.1 Rubripirellula obstinata
ACTCGATCATGTCGTTTGCGGACGGTCGCTACATGCTGGATTTTCGCGGGGCCGGAATTCCAGCCGACGAACAGATGTTGATTCAGTTGCCAGACGAAGTTGCTGCTGCCGACGGATCTGAGAGGGTGTTTTAAAATTATTTTTCCAGCCTGTTTAGCATGAATTGAATCATTGCGATTCGTATGACAGTTTCGCTGTTTTGAGTCAGTCTTTCATAGTCCTTTGAGAGCCTTCTGAATTTTCCAAGCCATGCGAAAGTCCGTTCAACGATCCATCGCTTGGGTAAGACAACGAACCCTTCGGCTTCGACCGGACGCTTAACGGTTTGCAAGATGACACGATACCATTGCTTCAGGAACTCCGGCAAATCAGCCCGCCCGTAAATCGAGTCCGCGAAGATGACTCGAAGCCGACGAAACTTCTGTCTGATGTTTTCAAGAACAAGATGTGCACCTTCGTAGTCTTGTAGATCGGCCGAGTGGACAACAACGACCATCACAAGCCCCAACGTATCCACCAGGATGTGACGCTTTCGTCCGGTAATTCGTTTCGCCGCGTCATACCCGCGTAATTCTCCTCCTTCAGCACTGCGAATGCTTTGCGAATCAATGATGGCTGCTGTTGGCGTTGGCTTCCTGCCTTCTTTGCGGCGTACCTTTTCGCGAAGACGATCGTGAATGCGTTGCCATGTCCCATCAATACGCCAAGCTCGATAAACTCCATAAACCGTGTTCCAATTCGGAAAGCAGTCCGGAAGCAACCGCCACTGGCAGCCCGTTCGACACCAATACAATATCGCATCGACAATTTGACGCCGATCGATTCGTTTGCGGCCGCGAAGTTTTGCTGGCGGAATCAGACGACGAAGCAATCGCCATTGATCATCACTGAGACTGCTGGGATACTCAATACTCATCGCTACGGCTCCTTCCGTTTACGGTTTAAATGCAAACGGGGCTGTAGCGATTTTTTCAACTCAGAGCAATTTCAAAACACCTTCTAAGGCGATTGGTGGCTGAAGCTCGTCGCGGATGTGACTCGGGTATCTTTGTGAGTTCGCGGTTACCCGAAGACGGAAAAGAGGGGGCCAATTTCTGAACTGTGTCCCGCATCCCCTTTTGGTTGCCTTTCATGAGTATGTTTGTTTTCTCATCGTTTTCGCTCTGCTTGCAACATCCTCATCATTGCTGGGACAAGGATTAGCCGACGGCGCTAGCCCCGGTTGACGGTGTGGAATCCAAACCGCATCAGGGTGCGTAAACAAACCGCGGCTAGCGCCAGTCGGCTGATTTGTCTTGCCAGCAGTCGCTTGAA
>NZ_LWSK01000289.1 GCF_001642955.1 Rubripirellula obstinata
CACGCCCCGCATCTAAGCGGCTTACTTGAACCATTGCATGCACCGGAGTGGCGGCCGCACACTTTTCTCTCTGCTTGCACGTCAAATCCCGCCACCTCGGTGATGCATACCGTTATCCGAATGAAATCCTCTACTACCCCTGAACGCGAATCAATGCCTTGGACATGCCCATCATGCGACGGTGAAACCGACCTTGGCTACAACATCTGCTGGACGTGCCGCGCGCCGAGACCCGGATCTGATCCGAACGGAGATGCAGAGCATATCGACATGCTTATTACGACGACGCCGTCATTCTCTACACATGCCATCGACCACTACTTTGGTCCGGTTTTCGGCGAAACGATCTATGGTGCTAACGTCCTGCGTGACTTCTTCGCTGCTGTCACCGACATAGTCGGCGGACGTTCTGACGAATACGAAACTTTGCTTGTTCGCGGTCGGAACACTGCAATGTCCGAAATGGCCGCACGTGCCACCAAAATGGGTGCAAATGCCGTTGTCGGGATGCGGTTCGACTACTCGACTGTCGGTAACTCGATGCTTATGATTTGCTGTATTGGAACGGCGGTAACTGCGTCCCCAAGGACCGCCATAGACGACGGATAACCATCGCATGCACCGGAGTACGGCTTGCACGCTTTTTCCCAGTGGTCAACTTTATCCTCCGTACCCGGTGATGCGGGACGTTATCCGACTGACCTAATTCCAACGCAATGCTGATCATTGTCGTCTCATTCCTGATCGTTGCCATCGGCCTTGGCATCGCTTCGTTCGCGATTATCCACGAACGCGATTGGCGTAAGCGGTTGCGGAACTCCGTTGTGGTTAACGGAATCGTCATCGCCGAACACAGCGATCCTGAGTGGGAAAATACTCGGGCCGAAATCGAATATGAAATAGACGGTCATGCACATAGGTTCGTGTCCAAATATGGGACTGGCATGCTTTCCGTTGGTCATCACGTCCGTGTCATCATGGACACAACAACGGGGGACGCTGAACGACTTGCTTTCACGACGCGGTGGGTGTTTACTATTGGCCCAATCCTTCTTGGGGCGTTTTTCGTGTACTTCGGCCTTTGCATCGCCCATCAATACGGCGGATAACCAACACATGCACCGGAGGACGGGTGGTCCGTTTTCTCTTCTGCTTGCAAGTTGTTCGCCCGTCCCCGGTGATGTGGGACGTTATCCGACTGAAATGACCCCTTGGACACTCCCGATGAATCAACACACACACCAATCCGCTCGACGCGGAAAGGGCAGGCTGCAGTGGGAACCGGGAGGGTGGTTCGGCGGCATCATTGGTGG
>NZ_LWSK01000290.1 GCF_001642955.1 Rubripirellula obstinata
GGCAGAGCACGCTTCGCCGTAGATTAACCACGGCGGATAACCATGGCATGCACCGGAGCCGGGCTTGCAAGCGTTTTTTGATGGTCAACTTTTTCCTCCCGGCCCGGTGATGCGGGACGTTATCCGAACAAGTGATGGCCCTGAGTAATGTTTCGATTTCGGATTCGCTCTCTGCTCGTAATGGTCCTAGGCACCGCATGTTTCTTTGGCTGGCGTAACTACAACCCCGAGCGATCTGCGATCATTGCGATCGAGAATGCGAGCGGGCGAGTCCACTTCAAGTATCAAGGCCCTGCGATGGCTCCGTTTCCGGACAGACGCAACGCATCGCCAGATTCGATGATTGTCCCGCAGGTTCTTGTTCGACGCTTCGGTTCGACCGAGTCCCCGCCCATGGGCTTTTGGGAATTCCTCACTGGTGACAACGCAGAACAGTGCGTAGTTGCTGTGGAAGTTGCGCTCGACAAGCTAAATGGTGATCTGGTCGATCGCTTGGAATCGTTGAGTCGCCTTGATACCATAATCGTGGAAATGCCCACGGGCATGCTTGGCCTTAACTCCAAGGAAGTGCTGAAGGTTAGGAGGATTCAGGAACGCCTTGCTGTTAACGTAGAAATGACTTTCGACCATGGTTTCTAGTGTCCGATCCACAATCGCGGATAACCAACGGTTGCAACGGAGCGGCGGCCGACACCGTTTTTGTTTGCTTGCAAGTCTACCCCCGCCGCCCGCTGAACCGAACCGTTATCCGACTGAAATGCAGTCACGCTCATGAAACACACCGAGTCTATTTCGACACCTCAATACGCGACAGTCAACACGACATTCCAGGTGGAGACCGACAGCGAAGGCAACCCCTGTTTGATTCTCACGCAGAACTGGGCATCCGGCGTCAACGTCTCAACACATCGGATCGTTGTTACCATTGATGCATTCGACGACTTTCATTCGGCCTACCTTCGTGCCGCTGGCCGCATGAACGCGGACACAAGGGCGTACTCGGTTTCAGATGTTCGGCGTGACTACCCCAACGCATACAGGGGATGGACTCCCGATGACGACCAACGGCTGCTTGATGAACATGCAGCTGGTCACACAATCAAGGAGCTTGCTGATATGTTCGGCAGGCAACGCGGCGCGATTGAATCGTGTCTTGCGAAACTGACTTGACGGAACACGAAACGCGGATAACAAATAAGTCTTTGACATCGCGAGCTTGCGAGCCGATGTTCAAGGACTCGGTTCAAGTAGCCCGGCTATTCAGCCTTGGGATTTGCTTCGTCCGAGTGAAGATGACGACCTGAAGAAG
>NZ_LWSK01000291.1 GCF_001642955.1 Rubripirellula obstinata
GAACGATTTCCTTGAATCGATCCATGTCGGCATAGAGACACGCGTTCTGATCGCGGTCGAGCGGATTGTACTTTCCCCAGTGACATCGGCCTCCAAACAGTTCGGCAATCAGCGGCGCAATGAAGTTGGCAAACTTGAAAAAACCTTCGCGATCGGCAGGACATTGGTAGCTAATGAAACTGATCGCGTACCAGTCTTCGTCAACCTCCGCGGTGTCCGACGCCGAGCTACACGTCAGCATCGTGTCGTCAGGAAAAATTCGTCGGTAGCAGATCGGATAGTGGTGCACGTAGCTTCCGGCCATCGAATCAAGCTGCTCTTTCGCGCCGGCGGAATCCAGTAGCGAGTCTGTCGAATCTGCATTTCGCTTGGGTTGCGATCCAAAAACGCAAACGATATCGGTCAACAAGTCCGTTGCCTGTTGAAGTTTGCTTCTCGGCACAAAGACTTCGATTTCGATGTGTCGAAACAGATCGTGCTCCATCACCAACATCGCATGCGAATCATCGACGATTTTCCAGTTGTTGATGATCGTCCACGGGAGAATTCGTTTGAAGAAGAATCGCGTTGCGGCAGCCGATTTGAGCGTTCGCGACAGCAGTGACACCGCGATGTGAAGCCCGACATCGATCACACAGAAACAATACAGTCGATAGAGCGTTGCCAGTCCGCTTCGTGGCGAATTGGTCTCGACGCGATGGTGCCCGAAGAAATTCCAAGCCCACGGCATCAGGTAAAATTGTTGCTTTGGGTGAGAGTCTTCCATCGCGATCGCGCTGTCGAGCGTTCTGTGCGCCCGAGCATGTTCTTCGATGTTGTACTTTTTGCGACAGCCGAACTGGATCTCCACAATCACGCCCAGCATCCCCAATGAGCAGCGCGCCGCACGAAGTTCGTCGCCCGAATCGATTGTCGTGATCACGGCGTTTCCGCGCGCGTCATAGTGCGCGACCCGCACGGCTTTGATGAAATGGGACAAGCTGTTGCTGCCGGAACCATGCGTTCCAGTCGCAGTCGCGCCGGCGACAATCTGTTCATCAATCAGACCCACCGAAGGCAAAGTCAAACCGCTTTGCTACAAAGCCCGCCACCTTCACGACGCCGTCGAAGGCCTGCCGACGGTCGCTGCGGTTTGCGTGTATCCAAATTACGTCTCGCTGGCGCATAGCGAACTAAAAGGCTCCGGCATCAAAGTCGCTTCGGTCGCGACCGCTTTCCCCAGTGGAAATTCGTCGCTCGAAATCAAGCTCTCCGATGTTCGCATGGCGGTTGAGCAGGGAGCCGACGAAATCGACATG
>NZ_LWSK01000292.1 GCF_001642955.1 Rubripirellula obstinata
GCCCAAAGCATTGGCCTGTAGTTCACGACGGAAGGACGCCAGTCGCACATCGGCAGTTGTGAGGAACGATTCAGCCTGAGTCAGGCTTTTCTGTTGGCTCATTTGTCTCGCACTTTTGAGCGCCGTCACGGCGTCGTTGAGAGCTCTGCTGCTTCCGGCGGAATCCTTGGACAGCCTTTCCATTTGCCCGCTTAGCAGTTGTTCGATCGCCAGCCACTGTTGAGTGATCGACAAGTGCATTTCGAACATCGATTGAGTTCCGTTGCCGCCAAAACTGTCGTTGAGTCGATTGATCAGATTCGAATCCTGCGTCATGACCAACGTCATCATGAAAGGCGCCTTTTCGATGCGGATCCTGGTTCCTTCCGGAGTCCGCTCGGTCGAAACCGGAGCCAGTTCAGAATCCGTCAAATGGTAGACTCGATGAGTGTGGATTGTGTCTGTGTCGACAATCGAAACGGGCAGGGCAGGGCAGTCTCCGGCCCAAAACTGCTCATGATGGGTCGGTCGCTGAACCAGCAGCAATCGTGCTCGATCGGTCGCCAGAGCAGTCACTTCGACGTCACGATTGTTCGATACCGGGAGCTTACCCAGCACGACTCCGCCGCTAACCCACGGTTCAATTTGATCCAGCCAGCGATTTACGTATTCGATCGTTAGTGAGCGCAATTTGGATTCCGGATCGTCAGCATCCAATCGGTTTCGCGAACGGAATCGAAGACAACGCGCCCCCGAAACGATGGCCTCGGTCGCGATCGACTTGAGCTGCTGATACTCGATCGGAGTCGGTGGAGCCTGGCCGAAAATGGCTTCTGTCTGAGTCAAAACCGCAAGGCTCATCTCGGTTTGCACATCGGCGCAAATCGGTTTGCTCGACCCGATGGCTTTGGATCGCGTCGCCAGCCAGTCGCTGTATTGGCTAAGCAGATGACTGCTGCCGATGGTTTGCAAGCCGATCGAATGAATGTCGACCTGTTGAGCAATCTGTGACCAATGTGAAACGGAATGGCCAAAAATGGGACGTCCCTCTCGTGAGTCCGTTTCTCGAATCTCGCGGATCCGCTGGCGAATCCTCGACGTGTGTTTCGCACCAAGCTCACGTCCAACCGACCACGCCAAAACCGGATCGTACTCAAACCCAATCGGTTCGACTCCGACGGATGCTGGTGGTGGGGCGATCAGCCACATGCCCAGTTTCCTGGCTTCCGTCAGCTCAGCAGCGGTCGCGTTGGACTTGAGCTCGATCGTGTTGAAACCGATCGCCTTCAGATACTCAAATGACTCG
>NZ_LWSK01000293.1 GCF_001642955.1 Rubripirellula obstinata
GCAAGCTCGCGATGTCAAAGACTTATTTGTTATCCGTCGGTATTGGTTACGAAGTGAGCGAAAGCTGACGGCAGCCAACGGGCATCCGCCGCGCGAGCGGAAAACAACGACGGGACGTCGCCAGCATGAACCCCGAGAGGGGAAAACGACGGCGGGACGCCGCCATCCACCTTTTGACCATTGGAGTGATCATTGTATCGGAGTTCAGCACGTGACACCACGTAAAAACTAAGCGTTCAGCTTCCAGTTCGGCGAAAAGGCAAGAAACGGTGGTAAGTGTTCGAGCGTTGAATTCGGGATGCCTAAGGTGTCGCAAAGCTTGTGTGTGGTTGTTTTCATGCGACGCAGAATTGAAAAACCAAGATTACAGCAAGTCCGAGTTTTGGATGTGCCCCGCAGGGCAGCATCGAATCAAGTCAGGCTATATGGTGGCATCGGAATCAAGCACGAACGACAGCGCACCCGCTCGGATAACGACCAGCGTCACCGGGCGGGGAGAGTAAAGTTGTCCATTTCAAATCCGGTCGCAAGCCCCGCTCCGTGTGCACGCCATGGTTATCCGCCCGAGCGTGTCCGAGCACTCAGTAACCCGACCATTCTTCTTTCGGTCCAATCGAGTGTAACGGCGATGCACATTGTGCAAAAACCAGCCCCAAGTTGGTAGACCGGAGCAAACACGAGATTGAGACCACCCTGTGCGTCCTTGTTGACGTAGCCAAATGCATCAACACCGAGATACCAAAAACCAGCGAGGGTCAGAGCAATCAAAGTTACGCCGGACCAAGTCGCAAGAGATCGGCAAGCGAGCCACAGCATCAAGTATGGAGCGGAAATCAGGCCAAGAAGAACGAGGGCAAATGCGGAAGCGCCACTAGAAAGCGATAAACCCCAGCAAACGAAGAACGCAGCAGATGCAAGTGACGCGACGCCCAAGACACGGCAAGTGTGGATAACCAGTTTTGAATTCGGTCGCGATGTCTCAACGACGTCTCGCGGTGTAGTCTTAGGTGGAGCGTAGGGGTGATGATTCGTTGTCAAGTGGAAGCCACTTCAGGTCGGCATTAGTCGGATAACGTTACGGATCACCGGGCGGCGGGGAACGATTTGCAAGCAAAAATTGAGGCAACCACCGCCGCTCCGGTGCATCCGATGGTTCAAGTAAGCCGCTTCGCGGCGGGGCGTGTGGATTGAAAACGTGAGGAACCCTTTGGTAGATCCGAACTCACTGGGAGTTCGGCTTACATTC
>NZ_LWSK01000294.1 GCF_001642955.1 Rubripirellula obstinata
AGGGCAGTCGGCACTTCGGTGTAGGTCGAGCGTTGGGGGCAAAGCCGTTTTGGTCGTGCGTTGGTTGTGCCCCGCAGGGCGCGAGGAAGGTTGCCAATGTCCGCGGCTCAGTCGGATAACGGAATGCATCACCGAGGTGGCGGGATTTGACGTGCAAGCAGAGAGGAAAGTGTGCGGCCGCCACTCCGGTGCATGCAATGGTTATCCGCCAGGCACTAGAACGACGACCATCATTTGGATAGACATTGTACGGATTTGATGATACCATGTGATTTACCAATTAAGGAGCCATGAGATGACGATAATTACCGTACAGTTGCCGGAAGAAAGCCTTGGGTTTGCAGAAGGAATTGCGAAAAAGCGTGGTTTCAACAACGTCGGCGATTTCATCGCGTCGCTTATCACGGACCTGGGGGAGGCCCAGAAGCAGATCGACGACCAGCTCATTGCGGGCCTGGATAGTGGTCCGGCAGCGATGAAATCGGAGCAAGATTGGGCTGATCTTCGTGTTCGTGTCGCAGGAAAGAACGCAAGTTAGATGACTACGGAACGGAGGCCCTATTGGAGGCCAATTGCGTGGCAGGACATTGAAGGCCATGCGGTATATGTTGGACAAGGTGATCCTAGTGCTGGTCAACGGTTCATAGATTGCGTTGAGGAGACAGTGGAGAACCTTTGCGTTCATCCTGAACTTGGTGCGATTTACGAATCGGCAGAGCTAAGGCTAGGCGATATTCGTGCAACGTTAGTGAGCGACTTTAAGCGACACGCGGTGTTCTACCGCGTGGAAGATCGCATGATCGACGTGGTTCGCGTTTTGGGACGTGGGCAAAATATGGATATGCTGCTTCGGAACGAGTGACGTTCCTATCACATCTCAGTCGGATAACGGTAAGCATCACCGAGGTGGCGGGATTTGACGTGCAAGCAGAGAGGAAAGCGTGCGGCCGCCACTCCGGTGCATGCAATGGTTATCCGCAACACACCATTGCGATGCCGTCCGTCAGCGCGGACTTCGTCCACGTAGGTGACAATCACCAAGTTCAAATCGTAGCAAAGTTTCGTTGGTCAAGCAAGTTTCGGCGAGCAGGAGTATATCGAGTGCTAGAAGACAGGCGTTGGTTAGTGCCACGCAGTGCATCCGGCACACCGGCGTTGTTCGGGCATTGAAATTCAGGCGTCGGTTGGTGCCCCGCAGGGCAGTCGGCACTTGAGT
>NZ_LWSK01000295.1 GCF_001642955.1 Rubripirellula obstinata
AACTCGGCAAGTTGCCTGACCGCTCGGACGTACGCCTTGACGGTTCGGTCTGCCATGCCCTGAAGCTGCAGATCATCGGAGAGCCGCTTACGTAGCGACTCCGGGAAGAAACTTGGGTTGGACTTGGGCGGATTAAATCGCTTAGACTTGCTCATGTGGGGGATCCTCTGAGAGAACGCAAGCCGAACTCCCAGTGAGTTCGGATCTACCAAAGGGTTCCTCACGTTTTCAATCCACACGCCCCGCCGCGAAGCGGCTTACTTGAACCAAAGGATGCACCGGAGTGGGGCTTGCGCGATTTTTCCTGATGGTTGACTTTTCCTTCCCGGCCCGGTGAACCCGGACGTTATCCGACTGGGAATACAGTCTCGAGAAAAAGCCTGCTGGCAGACGCACAGAATTGCCAGGCTGTCCACATTGCGGTGAGTGGGACGCCCAGCTAAAATAAGTTGCTCACCTTGGAGAACTAAAAATGACATTCGCTGAACTCCTTCCCGACATTCGACTGCTTCCTGCAACCGATAGGCTCCGTTTGATTCAGATTCTTGCAAACGAATTAGCAGATGAACAATGCTCCAAACGCCAATTGTTACCCGAAAGTGCCGAAATTTGGTCACCTTACGATTCACACTCCGCTGCCGGCGTGCTGTCGAACATGCTTGATGATACTTCCACACCGAAATGACCACCCAAAACTTTCCATACGTCGACCGTGATAAGGCTGGAAAGTCGGCACTAATGCCCTACCTTCCTGTCGAATTATCAAATGATGGAAACGCAACTGAGGTCCTGGCACTTGTCGACAGTGGTTCGACATTGAATGTTCTTTCTAATGAGGCCGGTCTAGCACTCGGCCTTGATTGGTCCCGGCAGTTGATCCCAGTGAGATTAGCCGGAAACCTATCTAGTGCTGAAGCATACGGCGTGGTTCTCCATGCGAGAGTACATGGATTTGATCCCGTTCGACTTGCCTTCGCCTGGACTGCGAATCCGAACGTCCCGACCATTCTTGGGCAGACAAATTTCTTTGCGGAATTCGATGTGGCGTTTTTTCGGTCACAGTCGCTATTCACTGTGTCAAAACCTAACGACGGATAACAAATAAGTCTTTGACATCGCGAGCTTGCGAGCCGATGTTCAAGGACTCGGTTCAAGTAGCCCGGCTATTCAGCCTTGGGATTTGCTTCGTCCGAGTGAAGATGACGACCTGAAGAA
>NZ_LWSK01000296.1 GCF_001642955.1 Rubripirellula obstinata
CGGGGTAACGCTGATGGGATTCACACCGACTCATTTAAGCCTGGCAATCGGCATGTTAAACGGCGTCTTTAAGGAACGATGAACATGAAAAGCAAAATCATCAGGGAGCTACAGGCTCCTTTTTTATTATTCGCATTCACCCTCAAGCGTATTAACCAACAGTTCAGGGATTAATGAAAGATGGCAGACATCATTGATTCCGGATCAGAAATAGAAGAATTACAGCGCAACACAGCAATAAAAATGCGCCGCCTGAACCACCAGGCTATATCTGCCACTCATTGTTGTGAGTGTGGCGATCCGATAGATGAACGAAGACGCCTGGTCGTTCAGGGTTGTCGGACTTGTGCAAGTTGCCAGGAGGATCTGGAACTTATCAGTAAACAGAGAGGTTCGAAGTGAGCGAAATTAACTCTCAGGCACTGCGTGAAGCGGCAGAGCAGGCAATGCATGACGACTGGGGATTTGACGCAGACCTTTTCCATGAATTGGTAACACCATCGATTGTGCTGGAACTGCTGGATGAACGGGAAAGAAACCAGCAATACATCAAACGCCGCGACCAGGAGAACGAGGATATTGCGCTAACAGTAGGGAAACTGCGTGTTGAGCTTGAAACAGCAAAATCAAAACTCAACGAGCAGCGTGAGTATTACGAAGGTGTTATCTCGGATGGGAGTAAGCGTATTGCTAAACTGGAAAGCAACGAAGTCCGTGAAGACGGAAACCAGTTTCTTGTTGTTCGCCATCCTGGGAAGACTCCTGTTATCAAGCACTGCACTGGTGACCTGGAAGAGTTTCTGCGGCAGTTAATCGAACAAGACCCGTTAGTAACTATCGACATCATTACGCATCGCTATTACGGGGTTGGAGGTCAATGGGTTCAGGATGCAGGTGAGTATCTGCATATGATGTCTGACGCTGGCATTCGCATCAAAGGAGAGTGAGATCGGTTTTGTAAAAGATAACGCTTGTGAAAATGCTGAATTTCGCGTCGTCTTCACAGCGATGCCAGAGTCTGTAGTGTCAGATGATGACCGTACTCAAACATCGGGTTGAGTATTATCTTACTGTTTCTTTACATAAACATTGCTGATACCGTTTAGCTGAAACGACATACATTGCAAGGAGTTTATAAATGAGTATCAATGAGTTAGAGTCTGAGCAAAAAGATTGGGCGTTATCAATGTTGTGCAGATCCG
>NZ_LWSK01000297.1 GCF_001642955.1 Rubripirellula obstinata
AATCCGCAGACGGTCTCCGCGACCCGATCCGTGCGCTTTATTGATCGCACAAATTGCACTCGCTTGCAAGCAAAATTTCAGTTCCTCCCAAGCCTCCTCTTCGCGCGCGAAGTTAGTCAGATAACCAAAGGATGCACCGGAGTACGGCTTGCGAGATTTTCTGTGATGGTTGACTTTTCTCTCCGTACCCGGTGATCCCGACCGTTATCCGACTGAAATCGCCCGTCTGCCGCCTTTGGCGTGACATGCTACAATTATGGCATGGATACCGTTTACATTGAAACTTCCGTAATCAGCTACTTGCGGCAAAAACCCGCAAAAGAGGTTGTCACCGCTGCGCATCAACTGCTGACCCACCAATGGTGGGACACCGAGCGATCCAACTATGACCTAGTGATTTCGCAATATGTAGTCGACGAGGCATCGGCTGGCGACCCAACTTTGGCTGCCGACCGGCTAAGCGTGTTGGCGGACATCCCGCGACTGCCCGGCGATCCTGAAATTGACCGAATAGCCGACGAGATCATGTCTCGCGCGATATTACCTCCCAAAGCTGCTGTCGACGCGCTGCACATCGCAAGTGTCGCGCACCACCGAATACAGTACCTGTTGACCTGGAATTGCAAGCACATCGCGAACGCGAAGATACTCCCACGTGTCCATCGGGTACTCACCGATCTCGGTGTCCCCATTCCTATCATCTGCACTCCCGAGGAGCTTATTGGCGATGATCCAGAAGCCGAAAACTGACCCCGTCATTGACGAAATCCACGCGGTTCGGCGTGATATCTCCGACCGATTTAACGGTGATGTCCACGCAATATCCGCTGATGCCAACGCGCGGATGCTGGCGTCTGGTTGCTCTGTCTGGACGCCGGCGGATAACCATCCGATGCACCGGAGCGGCGGTGGAGACCGTTCACAAATGGAGAATCAATCGCCGCCGCCCGGTGATCGGTAACGTTATCCGACTGAGCCGCGGACACTTGCTGCCCGCCTCGCGCCCTGCGGGGCACAACCTACGCACGACCAACGCACGGCCAATACCGCTTTGCCCCAACGCTCAACCAATACTCAAGTGCCGACTGCCCTGCGGGGCATCAACCAACGCCTGAACTACAAGTCTCGACCAACGCCGATGTGCCGGATGCACTGCGTGGCACCAACCAACGCCTGTATTCGAGTA
>NZ_LWSK01000003.1 GCF_001642955.1 Rubripirellula obstinata
TGGCTCGATAGCGATCGAGTCGCTCGGCCCAAACTTGGGCGAGAGTCGGCAACATGTTGACCTCCTGGGTTCGAGAAAACCCGCCAACCTATCACGCCGAAAATTCATCCCCACGCCGAACGCTTACGTCTGTTGAGCTTGCATCGCCTGGTGGGCCTACTGAGGCAACCACGGTCGCCCCTCGGGTGATTCGGATGCTATCTGAGCTAGCACCTGGTTTCGGAGGCTCGGCGCTCCACGGTCCGGGGCAGAACCCCAATCGTTGTTGGATAGTGTTCATAATCTTCCTTTGTCGTGAGAGAAATGGGAAAGCAAAGAGCCGATTTCAAACGTCTGGCTTTTACTAGGAACATAAAAGCAGCGTGCAAAAAGTAATCTGCTTCTACAAGTAACATGAAAGCGACCGGTCAAAATCTTCGGCCACATTCGATAGAACCCGTTTTTTACGGGGGTTTGTCGTGTTTCCACGCTGGTGCAACCGCGTACGTGAATAGATAACGCTATACGTAGAGATGCATGGCCTATGCCTAAGCCTTAGTGCAGCGCAGGGACGCCGATTCTTAGGACCAGCGAGACAAATCTGACCAGCTCGAAAATGGCCGGTCTCACCAGTAACATAGAACGGACGTGCAGAAACGAGAAAACCCCCCTGAATCACTGCGATTCAGGGGGCAAATGGGATTCGATCGGACTGCTTACACCGAGTACGAAGAACAGAGCGACTAGAGCTCATGCAAGCGTCCCGCCCAGCCTTGGGCGACGGCTAGAATGTCGGCACGGGCGGCGGCGTCCAGGGATGCCCACAGCGTCAGCAGCTCGGCGGTGTCCGCATCGTCGGTGGGGTGGATTTTGGGGTGGTTTTTAGATTGCCCCTCGTTTTCCCCGCTATTTGTTGACGGGTTCGAGTCCCTCCTTCGGTACTTAGTAAATTACGGGGTTTTCGTCGTTTCGACGGAGACCCTGTTTTCATTGATTTCACCAGCAAGTGAAGTACAGGTGAACTCGTTGCTTTTGTATTGGACCCTGCGTCGCTCGTCAGAGCCGACGGACGTACCCTAGGCTCTGCTCTTGCTCGCAAGCGGAGCCCCTCGCGATGGCTTCCCTTGAGAAACAGAAAACGAGCAAATTTCGAGTTATTATTTTTTATGATGGCAAGCGATTCAAGTGATCACTTGAGACGACTAAAGAATCAGTCGCACTTGCACGCAAGCAAGAGATCGAAGAAACGCTCAGTCTGATCCGTCGAAATAGGATCAATGTTCCCGACGGGGTCAACTTCGTCGATTTCATCATGTCTGATGGCGAACTTGACACTGCGAACACCGAGGCGGCAATCGAGTGTCCGGCATCGGGTGATTTAAGTCCAGGCACCGCTGCATCGAAGCGCTACAGCGACCAGCCCGAAACCGTTGCTCACAACCCATTGCTCTTTTGTGAAAGCACAGTCAGCAATCATCGACCAGTATTCCCAGACATCTTGCTACCATCAACAACGCTTTCTCAGCGTCGTTGACTAAGTTCTTTTCTTTGCAACCGTTGGACTAGGCAACCTCGCGGATGAATTCCACCGCAAGTATCTGAATCATCGTTTCACAACGCGATGTTGGCGGCTACCTTCAAGGCTCCAAGTTTCCGGATCATCGGGGCTCTTGATGTGGGCACGTCCAATCAGCGCGTTGGCCTCTTTCCACCAGCCTTGGTTCGCCGCTTCAATGGCAAGCTGGAACGAAGATCGACTTTGGCGAGTTGCCACATCGATTCGTTGGAAGGCCCAGGAGCGTCATCCTGATGGCTATCCTTCTTCTATTGTTGCTTGGGTTTCCCCGCTTTTTGGCCACTCTTGGCTTGCAACTTATCCGTTTCGCCTGTCGCAGCCTGAGACTCTGCCACCATGCGAGTGTAAGCTTCCACGTCGCTTTCGGTGGCTCCCTCCATCACACTGGCAGGTTCCGACGTACCGCATCCGATGACCAACATCGAACCAACCACACAAACCAAAAACAACCGTTTCATCGAAAACCTCAAGTCATAATCTGACAAACAAAAAAAATGCGGTCGCTTGCAAAGATGCAGGCAACCGCAAAGAAAACTAACCCGAAGTCAATTAAAACTCTTCGTCGATGACTTCCTTGGACGCTCTGGTTCCCAATGCACCCCAAAAACCATAGGGACTCTCGCCGCCAGGATTTCGCCATTTGTAGACTCCCCCTGCGCTCTGGTCACCGGCTTCTACCGAATCGGTGATGAACTTGATCGCTCCGTCACCCATCAAGACGTGAACACCACCTTGGTGACGACTGGATGCGGAGTACCAACCGGAAAGGCCAGCGTTCTGCTCAGAACAAATCGGGCTGTTGGGTGGTTGAGCGGTGAAAAAGCCCGAGAAGTTTGGCAGATGGTCTGCCCATCGAAATCCACGGCCGTCCACCGAACCCACAGGCGTCGCGATGGCGGGATCAGGATTCCAAAACTGAGGGCGAAGAGGATCCGTCAAATTATCACAATCATTGGGCGGGAAGTTTCGGACGAAAGACCAACCGCGAGACAACGCAATCGTGCGTGCATCCGAATCGCCAAGGTCGGTTGCGATTTCGCCAGCAGCGATTGTGTTAGAAAGTCCGTCTAGAATATCGCGGAAGCGGCGTTTTTCGTGGACGGTAAAAAAGCCACGTGCAGCCGATCGGAACTCCTCGGCAAGAGCGGGATTAACCGTCCCAATCGGCACACCGGCGGGCGGACCAGGATTGTACCAAGCTCCGTGATGAGCTCGTTCTGCTGAATCGCCGTAGCTTGCTGCGTAGTTGGTTCGACCCAGCGACGGCAAGCCTGTTCCCGGATCGCTTGGACAACGAAGCGCTGGGATTTGCGTCGCCCATGG
This sequence comes from Rubripirellula obstinata, assembly GCF_001642955.1. GTDB lineage: Bacteria > Planctomycetota > Planctomycetia > Pirellulales > Pirellulaceae > Rubripirellula > Rubripirellula obstinata. The sequence continues at coordinate 2,879 of NZ_LWSK01000003.1, forward strand.
CGTGTAAAGAATCTCGTCGGGGCTTGGTCCCATCGGTGAGAAATTGGCACCGCTGCGGAGGGCTTGCACGTTGGCGTTGCCACTGGGACCAGGCGGGGAATTCCCCAGCGCATCGACATTCATTGGATTGGAAATTTGCTCCCAAATCGCTTGCTGCTCGATGAACGGAGTCAAGCCGACCAACCAGCTCAGCTTTCCATTGTTGGAGGTTTCCGATGGTCGCCAGTTAGCAGTCGTTACTGGGTCGGTCGTTCCGCCGCCCGAAATCGGCAACATTTTGTACGCCGAGTGGTAATTGTGGATCGCCAAACCAATCTGCTTGAAGTTGTTGCTACAACTCATGCGTCGTGCTGCTTCGCGGGCAGCTTGGACGGCGGGCAACAGAAGCCCCACCAATACGCCGATGATGGCGATGACCACCAGCAACTCCACAAGAGTGAAACCTGCTCTTTTTTCTCGCTTCGAGAACATGAAACCATTCCTTCATTTAGAAACACAGGGAATAAAGAAGACACCACTTCCACCAAAGGAAGATGCGTCACTCGTCTCCGAACAATTCGCTATTGTGTTACAAAAACCTCGAAAAACGACCGCCGCCGAGAAATAGCTAATTGTTAACAATTTGATTGTATACTCATTTTGCTTGCTACGCTATCCCTTTACTTTGACATTTCGTCATTAAAACAATCGACCATCGCCAGCGAGTGACCTGCACTCATCCCTTGAATTGCTTCGCCCTCCTTCGGACCCTTCGACAGATCCATGATCAACGCTACCCGCACAAAATTTGCATTCCTGTTGCTCGTGTCGATCAGCACAACGTTTTGCGAATCGGCACACAGTCAATCGACCGCTCCCCAGGATGTCCCGCCGGAACCACCTGATGGCTATCAATGGGTCAAGAACGATGCGTTCAGTGACGAATTCAACGGGACCGAGTTAGACCAGGACAAGTGGCACGATCACCATCCAAGCTGGGTCGGGCGGCCACCGGGTAAGTTCATGCCGTCCAATGTCAGCGTTCGTGATGGTTATTTGCAGATCAAAAGCACCGTGCTGGATCCACCCCAAGGAGACTTCTCGATTGCGTGCGGTGCAGTCCAGTCGAAGTCTCAGGAGGCTTTGTACGGTTACTACGAATGCCGGATGAAGGCGTCGAGTGTTTCAACGTCGTCAACGTTCTGGCTAGCCGGCAAACCAAAACCGGTGCCCGGCGGAACGCTGCGTTTGGAGCTGGATATTCAAGAATCGATTGGCGACGCGCAGCGGTGGGAAGGCTTCAAGACACGCATGAACAGCAACACGCACATCACTTTCCTCGCTGAAAAGCAAGCAGCCGGTTCCGAACAAGACAAAACAGCGGAGCCAGAACCCAAGACGGCCAAAAAGGGAGATCACGTCAAGTTGAAATCCAACGTCAATGAAGAATTCCATACCTACGGTTGCTGGTGGATCGATGCCAATTCCATGAAGTTCTACGCCGATGGAAAATACGCCTTCACGATCACGCCATCGACCGAGCTAGACCCGACTCCATTCGATCATCCCCTGTTCATGAACTTGGTATGCGAAACTTACTCGTGGGAAACGCCACCGACCCACGAAGACTTAGCCGATGATTCACGCAACACGACGTACTACGACTGGGTTCGTTCGTACAAGCTGGTGAAACTAACTCAGTAGCGACCGATCCGTGAACGTCGATCTGCTGATCGGCACTTTCGTCAGGGATTGCACAGAAATTGGCTCTGGCCAAAGCTGTAGGCGATCGGCAGATGGCTTCTTACGTGCGGAAGTGGATCTTGCTGAAGATCCCCATACAGAAGGATCTTTAACAAAGACCACGACGGTGGATTCTGATCAGCCGATCGCCTTCAATCAAAAAAATTCTGCACCGCCGTTTCGCAAGCTTGGGAAGCAGGCGAAAAGCGGCAGTGGCAAGCTGGATGCAGTAAAATCGTGAATCCTTCCAAGGCATTCATTCGGGTTCCTGACAATTTGGTTCGCCACCTATGGCGATAATTTGGAGAGAATCGTTGATGAAAGCGCTCGGAATCGTAAGAGCGCTTCCTATCGGTCCGTCGGGAAAATTGAGCAGTGGATGGCAGTTCAGATGACGAGAACTTTGTCGCTATGTTGACTTTGCATCAGAGTCGATTGCGGGGTTACATTTTGGCTTCGCTGGGGGACTATACAAATAGCCATGATGTGTTGCAGCGGACCAATTTAACGATTTGGAAAAAGGCTGCTGAATACAACCGTGATCTGCCGTTTCTGCCGTGGGCCATGGGAATCGCCCGCTATGAGATTCTAGCTTTCCTCCGCGATCGAGGTCGCGAACGAATCGTGTTCCACTCGGACGTCGTTGAGATGATGATTGCAACCGAAGACTCGACTTTCGACGATTGGCACGGTAGCCAACGCGAATTGCACGAATGCCTTCAAAATCTAAGTGAAAAAAACAAACGATTGCTGACGATGCGATATGCCCAGGGGAATTCGATCTCCAAAATCTCCGAGTCAACCGGACGGTCCCTTGATGCGATCAAGAGTCTCATGCTCCGGCTGCGGCGTTCGCTTCGTGACTGTATCGAAAAGAAACGACAACAATAACAATAGCATCCGATGGCTCTAGCGATCATGACCGAAGAACAACAACGAATTGAAGAGTTGCTGGAACTTGCGTTGACGGGTGACATTACCTCTGAAGACAAAGAGGAACTTAACGCGCTGCTTCGCGAGCACGAGAGCCTTCGTCGGTTTTCCAAAGCGTTTCTGCATTTCGATGCGATGTTAATGGATGAGTTGCAAGCGAATCAGACAGCCGACCTATGGAATCAATTGCAATTCAATGCCGATGTGACCCAAAGCGTTGTGCCACAGACGCAACCAGAAGATGCGCAACTGAAAAATTCGCAACTGAAAAATTCGCAACTGGGAAAAGTGGAACGGGCAAAACGGCACGGGTCTTATCAATCGCCTTGGACCGCCTCCCTGGTTTTTCTGGTCGTCTGTGCGTCACTAGTTGGAATCGTCTTCAGTTTGCAATTCCACCGGTTCACTGATTCAGATACCAACATTGAAGCTGCCAATTCCGAGGTGATCAACGACAAAAATCTGACGCCGCCAAGCGGACTGGGATCGGATCGTTCGCAGAAAAACGCGTTAGCTTCGATCACGTTTGGTCACGAAGCGGTTTGGGAACCTGCCAAACAAACCGGTGATCATCTCTTCGCAGGGCCGCTAACGCTGAAATCGGGTTTTGGGCGGTTGCACACCGTGGAAGGGGTCGAGCTAATCCTTGACGCCCGCAAAGCTCCCGTGGTGCTAACTCTTGATCGCGACATGTCGGTCTGGGTCGATGGTGGTACCGTTTTGGCGACCGCCAATGAGGAGGGACTTGGTTTCGCGTTGCGTACGCCGACCATCAGTGTCGTCGACATTGGCACTGAGTTTGCCGTTTCGGTAAATGCGCAAGGGCATAGCGACGTCCAGGTTCTGCAGGGGGCAGTGACCTGTCTGCCTGCTGATGCACACCCACTTACGAATCGATCCATGTTGACCCCAGGTGACGCAGCCGTTTTTACCGATGCCAAGGCTCGCGAAGGGTTATCCCAGGCTGGTACTCCTGAAATTTTCAAGGACTTACGATCACAAATTAATTCAATCGAAAGCCTTGAATCATCAGAGCAACCCATTGCCTACGATGGATTCGACTACCCAGTTGGACGAATGCCACCAACACCTGGTGGCTTCGGGTTCCGTCGTGGTTGGTCTCGTCACGAGCTTCCCGATCAGGCTCCGCAGGCGGTGATTCGTCAAGGTTCGCATCTGACCCCACCAGCTTGGCTTGCTGCTGGAAGCGATCGTTACAGCGTTCACAGCCTTGCCGCATCGTCCGCACGGGAAATCGAGGAGGATTTCCCTGTGGATCAGGATCGAGATGTCTTCTTTAGCTTCCTGATGAACAAACGTGTCTTTCGGCGAGACGCTTACTCCGGTGCGGGGCTAGCGTTCTATCGAAGCGACAACGCAGAGCAGATCTTGGGAGTTGCAATCGACATGCGTGACAATTTGGTCGTCTATACCGGAGAGGATCGCTACAACAGTGGGCGTGCATTGCCACCCGAGACAACCTATCTAGTCGTGATCAAGGTTAGCTTGCGCGATCAGGAGCAAGACAATGTGTTCGCTTCGGCGTTTTCGCTGGACGACCCGCCACAAGTCGTTGAACCGGAGCATTGGGATTCCGTGGGAATACCGACAGACCTTCCGCAATCGTTCACGGAAATCCGAACTTGGTGCGGCTTTACCGCCGTGGCCGCGTTTGACGAAATTCGCATCGGTCCAACATGGAAGTCCGTTGTCCCCATTCGCAAACTAGATCAGTAATCGCGATTACCATCTTTGCGATCGTATCGAGGCTAGATTCAGACATCGACTTGCACTCATTCAATTTCCTCAAGATCCGCTGAACCATCATGAATTCACTCTTTCGACCTGCGATTTTCCTATTCAGTTCTTTGCTGTGCAGTTGCGTCGGGTTCGCCCAGCAACCATCGACCCAATCGCCATCGACTCAGTCGCCATCGACTCAGCAACCATCGACTCAGCAACCACCGGGCCAGATTCCACCGAGCATCGAAGAGATTGATCAGGTCGCCGCATCGGGGCCGTTCACGGCGACTTGGAAGTCACTGGAAGGCTACGGAATTCCCGAGTGGTACAAGGACGCCAAACTTGGCATCTTCATTCACTGGGGTGTCTACAGTGTTCCGGCGTACGGAAGCGAGTGGTATCCGCGGAACATGTATATCGAGGCCGATGGCCCCCAGGGTGATGTCTTTCGTCACCACAAGAAGACTTGGGGTGATCAGTCCAAATTCGGTTACAAGGATTTCATTCCTATGTTTCAGGCCGAGAACTTTGACGCGGAATCCTGGCTAGCGCTCTTCAAGGAAGCGGGGGCGAAGTACATCGTTCCGGTTGCCGAGCACCATGATGGCTTTCCCATGTACGATTGCTCGTATACCCGCTGGGATGCGACCGAGATGGGACCGAAGCGTGACATTGTGGGTGAGCTTGCCAAGGCGTCAAAAGCAACCGGAATTAAGTTTGGTGTTAGTAGCCATCGTGCTTTTAACTGGGCTTTCTACCCACGCAACCAATCCTTCGACAACGCAAATCCACAGTACGAAGAATTCTACGGTCGCGCCATTCCTGCGTTGTTTGAGAAGGAAACGGTCGACTATCGAAACCACTACCCGCCCTACGATGACCAGTTTCGAGAAGAGTGGCTGCTGCGAACCGCTGAGTTGGTGAAAAAGTACGACCCTGATTTGGTCTGGTTTGACTTCGCGATCGCGGTTGACAAAGAAAAACCTTACGACCAACAAATGATGGTCGAAGAACTGCGTCGCTTTGCCGCTTACTACTACAACTTATCGGCGAGTCGTGGCAAAACGGGGATCATCAATTACAAATGGAATGCGTTTCCTGAACAAGCCGCTGTCTTGGATTTGGAACGCAGCAAGATGGACGCGATTCGTGAACCGTTCTGGCAAACCGATACGGCGGTTAGTTCAAGTTCATGGGGGTACACCGAAAACCAGCAGTATAAAACGCCCGATCGATTGGTTGATGATTTGATTGACATCGTCGCAAAGAATGGCTGCCTACTGCTAAACATCGGCCCGCGTCCAGACGGCACCATTCCCGAACAGGACCAAGAAATCCTGCGGGAAATTGGTGGCTGGCTGAAGGTCAACGGCGAAGCGATCTATGGTTCGCGACCTTGGGAAACCTACGGTGAAGGCCCCACCGGGACTGCCACCGGCCACTTATCGGAAGACAAGAATAAACCGTTTACCGAGCATGACATTCGCTTTACTAAAAAAGGCGACGTGCTCTATGCGATCCCTTTGGAATGGCCGGCCAGCAATCAGGTAACGATCAAGACGCTCGGCAAGAGTTCGACACGGTACACCGATGCAATCAAATCAATCTCATTGCTGGGAAGCGATGCCGAACTGCAATGGGATCGTAGCGAGGACGGATTGACGGTGACCTTACCGAGCGAACCATCCTGCAAGTATGCGTATGGTTTGAAAATCGAATCGCTGTAGTTTCTATCGGGGTTCTTGGGCGAATTCAGTAGCTGATGACCAAGATCCGAGGTTTTCGGAGGCATCGCTGCGATGTCCGAAGTTGCAGTGGAGTCGTCGATCTTCAAACTGAAAAACCCACCGCCAGGGGAACCCCGACGGTGGGCTGGACGCACCTTCGGCGCATCGCAGACCGGGCTATTCCTCGGAAAGTTGCACCTCTGCAGAGCTTTCCTCCGCTTCGCCCGGCACCCACATCGTATCGCACAAGTTCTTCGGACATCGCAGCAATGCCTCTAAAAACCTCCAGCATGGGTCCGTCGCACGCTTCCACCGGATGAGCCTTTCTTTCTTATTGCCTTGTCATGCCTTGGAAAAACTCCACGGCTAATTTTTTCACGTACTGTTTCTCCTGAGTTTCGAACAATCATGCTGAAACATCATTCGCCTGTCTTCTCAATCGTCATCTTTTTAAGCGTCTGCGGCTTGCTTGCATCGACGGCAAACTCGCAAGGCATATTTCCCAATGATTGGGAAAACGAAACGATGATTGCCAAAGGTAAGTTGCCCGCACGAGCAACTTCCTATTCTTATTCATCGACCGCCGACTCGCTCAGAGCCGATCGGAACCAAGCTCGAGTTTTATCGCTCGATGGTGATTGGAAGTTTCACTTCACGCCCGATTCATCCGAACGGCCCGAGAAGTTCTTCAAACCCGATTTCGATGCCAGCGATTGGGATCGCATTGCGGTCCCAAGTAATTGGGAACTCAAAGGCTATGGGACACCGATCTACACGAATTCGACCTACCCCTTTCAAGCCGATCCGCCTCGAATCGATCGAACCAATCCGGTGGGATCGTATCGCCGAGAATTTGAATTGCCGACCGATTGGAAAGAGATGCGAGTGGTGCTGCATTTCGGTGGCGTCTCGTCTGCGTTCTATGTTTGGGTTAACGGTGAATTGGCCGGCTACAGTCAAGGCAGTCGGTTGCCGGCGGAATTTGATGTAACCCGCCTGGTCAAGCCAGGCCGCAACCAAGTCGCCGTCCGAGTCTATCGATGGTCCGACGGAAGCTATCTGGAAGACCAAGACATGTGGCGGCTTAGTGGTATCCACCGTGAAGTCCTGTTAACGGCAGAGCCAAAGATGGCACTGCACGACTTCTTCGTGCGAACCAAATTTGATGAAGCATTGGAAAATGCAAAGCTTCAGATCCGTCCTGAAATCACTGCCCCGCCTAACGCGAACGTTGATGGTTGGAATCTGTCAGCCGATTTGCTTGACGCTGATGGGCAATCGGCATTAAGTAAACCGCTTTCAATCGGAGTGAAACAAATCGTAAGCGAATGGTATCCCCAACGTGATACGGTGCCGTTCGGGTTGATTGAAACGGAGATAGCAAACCCCAGGAAGTGGTCTGCCGAAGATCCCTATCTCTATTCTCTCGTCTTCTCCCTGACCGATCCCAGCGGAGCGTTAGCGGAGTCACGCAGTTGTCGTGTGGGATTTCGTCATGTCGAAATTGATCCCAGCGGTGCGTTGCTGGTCAACGGGCGCAGCGTCAAGCTGATGGGAGTCAACCGCCATGACCATGATCACATCCACGGCAAGGCACTGACGCGAGAAGACATTCGCGATGATGTTCGCTTAATCAAACAGTTCAACTTCAACTCGATCCGCACCTCTCACTATCCCAACGATCCCTACTTTTATGAACTGTGTGACGAGTACGGCATCTATGTTATGGATGAGGCCAATGTTGAATCGCATGGAGTGCGAGGGTTATTGGTCAACAGCCCAACATGGCATTACGCGATCAATGATCGAATCATTCGGATGGTCGAACGTGACAAGAATCACCCATCGATCATTTCCTGGTCGCTAGGCAACGAAAGTGGCGCAGGTCCGATTCATGCTGCTGCGGCAAATTGGATTCGCGACTTTGACCCGACGCGTTTTATTCACTACGAAGGCGCACAAGGCGACCCAAACGATCCTGATTATGATCCTGCTGGTGGGACACAAGTCCAGCGATGGGACGTGATGGCAAACCCAGATGACCCTGCCTATGTCGATGTGATCAGCCGCATGTATCCCTCGGTGGATCAATTGCGGAACCTCAGTGAGGCATCGCGGATCCGTCGCCCGATTGTCGTCTGCGAGTATGCGCACGCGATGGGTAATTCACTCGGCAACCTGGGTGATTATTGGGATCTAATTCGTTCCAAACCCAACTTGATCGGTGGCTATATTTGGGATTGGATCGATCAGGGTTTGGTGGCGAAGACATCCGATGGCACGCCCTACTTGGCCTATGGTGGGGATTTTGGTGACACGCCCAACGACAGTAATTTTTGTTTGAACGGGGTGATCGCTTCGGACCGTTCACCCAAACCTCAAACGTGGGAATGCAAGTACGTATTCCAACCGTTTGCAGTCGAAGCCGAAGATTTGCAAGCCGGTAAGATTCGGTTGTTTAACCGATTCAATTTTACCAATGCGAATCAGTACGACGTGCGGTGGCGGCTTTCCGAAAACGGCGTCAAAATCTCCAGCGGAATGCTAGACCGTGTTGACGTACCCGCGGGAGAGAGCAAGGCGGTGACGATTCCGTTTGAACAGCCTGGCGCAAAACCAGGGGCCGAGTACTGGCTGCAAATCAGTTTTCACGAGACTCGATCACGCCCCTGGTGCGATGCGGGGTTTGAGGTTGCGAAGCAACAGCTTCAGCTTCCAATCAGTTCGCCCAACTCGGCCAACGAGGTTTCGTTCAGATCAGAGAAACCGCCGGCCATCGAAAGTACCGAACAGCAGATCATCGTTTCGGGTGATCGATTTCTCGCCCAGTTCGATCGTCAAACTGGAAGACTAGATCGATATCAATTCAATGACGAAGAGATCATTGTGTCACCGATGCGATTGAATTTCTTTCGTCCCCAGACCGACAATGATCGGCTGGGCGGAAAGACACACGAAAACCAAAAAGTCTGGATGGAACTGGCCGACAAGCTGCAAGTACAATCGATCGCAGCCAACATCCAATCCGATCAAACGGTCAAAGTATCCGTTACAAAATCGTGGAACGACCAAGTATTGATCGACATTAGGTATTTGGTCAGCGGCACCGGCGACATCCGTGTCGAAACAAAGTTTTCCGCCGATCCATCGATGCCGCCATTGGTGCGGCTGGGATGGACGCTGGGTGTTTCGGGTGACTACCGCAATGTTAGATACTACGGCAGGGGGCCGTGGGAAAACTACGTGGACCGAAATCGGGGAGCCGATGTCAGCGTCTACGAGGCGGCGATTGGTGACTTGGCGAAGAGCTATGTTCGACCGCAAGAGTGCGGTAATCGGACAGACACGAGGTGGATTGAATTATCGGGCGAGACGCCGGATTTTTCGATCTTGGCCGAGTCGCCTGTCGGATTTTCAATCTGGCCATGGTCGATCGAGAATCTTTCAGCCGCCCAGCATACGTATGATCTCAAACCGCAAGGCTTCCACACGTTGAACCTGGATCATCAGCAAATGGGCGTCGGCGGCAATGATTCCTGGTCCCCCAAAGCGATGCCACTGCGGCACTACCAGATTCCCGCCGGTGATTACCAATGGTCATTCGTGCTGCGTCTGGGTGACTGACGCTGGAAAAGAGCTCTTCGCGGAGCATCTCGGGCCGTTTGCCCTGAAATCTCCCAGGCATAATCCGTGGCACAAGGATTCGCTGAAATGGCGTAAAACCCCGGCTGCCACATGAACTAAAGCTAAATTGTCAACAATTTACAGAAAACGTCAATTATCAGTATTTTCACCGCCACCATGTAGCGAACGGGGGAGAAGTACGTAAGAGACGCCATTTGTAGGCGTTTGTGCGCACAAATTCTCCAAGTAAAAGGCATCAACAATGGTACGAAGCTTCTCAAAACTCTCCCTTATTCTGGCCAGCGTAACGCTGCTTAGCGTCGCTATCGGCTCGTCCGCCAATGCGGCAATGGTGACTCTGTATGACTCTGATTTCACCACTGCCGACGGATTCACCGAAGGTGCCGACATCAATGGCATTGATGGTTGGACCGCGCAAGTCCAACTTGATTCGTTCAACGTCGGTAGCAACGGTGAAGTTCAATTTGCCAACTTTGTGCGTGGCTACAATGCTGCCACGGCATTCGCGGTCGGCGACACGATCGAAATTACGGCCAGCGTCAAATCGATCGGTGGGAACAACCCCGGCTTTGATGCCAACATTTTCAGTTTAGGATTGACTAGCGGCACCGACCTGGGGACTCTCGGTAACGAGGCTGGAGTTCTGCTCGGTGGACAGGGCTCTAATTTTCGGCTTGCGACTCAGTCCAATGCTGGCCGAACCGATGCCGGCACCATTGACACCGCATTTCACGATTTGACGACCAGCATTACCAAGTCTGCCACTGCGAATCAGTTTGACGTAACGGGAAGCTTCAACGGCGTGAGTTTGACACCGTTCACTGTGACCAACGCAGGCTTGTACAGTGCGAGCACTGTCAACACGGTTATCTTTTCGCAAGGCCAAACCAATGTTGGCGGCATTGCCCTTGATTCCCTGAACGTGACGGTCACCGCCATTCCAGAACCCTCCTCAATGGCCTTGGTTGGCCTAGGTGGAATTGGAATGTTAGTTCGTCGCCGTCGCCGATAGCAACCCTTTGTTGCAGTCGAGCCTGGTTCGTGTTTGGAAACAAATCGAGCCAGGCTTTTTTTAGCTCCGACCCTTGTTCGTCTTCCCTGGCTTGCCTGCCCCTGGCTCGTCCGACTCGGTCGAACCGAACTCATTTCGTTGGATATCATGTCGTCGCTCCGTAATTTTATCCTTTTAGCGGTTTGCATCCTAGCAATCTCGGTTGCCAGCGGTGCTGAACCGGTTCCCACCCAAGGTCTCTTGCTGTGGCTGGATGCCGATGAACCAGCATCATTGTCGGTGGATGGCCAAGGGAATGTGCAGGCTTGGAAGTGTAAGGCGAATCCTAAAAACGAATTGACGGTCAACGGCAATGGCCGGATTCATCGAATCGAGAACGCTGTCGCCGGAAACGATGCGATCGAATTTGATGGCAACGCATCTCTTCGACAATCCGCACTGAAAAACGAGCTTGGCAATCTGTCGATCTTTGTGGTCAGCCGCCGGCAATCCGGCGGTGATGACATCGCTGATAACATCGCTGATGATGGCGACACTTGGCAGCGTCTGGTTTCATCGACACCGGGGCCTGGGATTCCCGACACCGACGCGCCTGGATTCTTCGTCGTTTCGCAGGTCGGCAAAAAAGGAAAGTCGGTCGCCTATAAAACTCAAGTCAGTGAAGCGTTCCCGCAACAGGCTTCTGCCCAAACGCTTTCGATCGCAGGCAGCGCGGCACACGGCGCACAGCGTTTTCAAGGCCAGATCTGCGAGGTGCTGATCTACGATCGTCACTTCCAAGACGAAGCGTCGATCCACGCCATTCGATCTTACCTAGCAAAGAAATGGAACGCACAACTTACTGCTTACCAGAACGGTTGGACGCGTACCGGCGACCTGCCCAACCCACCGGTTCGTATCAGCGACACCTTGCCACTTTCGGATCAAAATGATCTTGGTGGCTGGGTGCCCGTGGCGAGCGTCAGCGATGAATTCGATGGCAGTCAATTGAACCAGGACAAATGGATGCCGCGAAGCCCGTATTGGCTGGGCCGACCGCCAGCGTTCTTTCACGAAAGCAACGTGAAAGTATCCGATGGGCAACTGCATCTGACGTTTCGTAAGGGCGAAGTTCCCGAAATGGCGGACAAAGAGGAATATCACACCTACACATCGGCCTACGTTCGCAGCAAGCAAGCGATCAAGTACGGTTACTATGAAGTGCGTGCGAAACCGATGTCATCGGCGGCATCGAGTTCCTTCTGGCTGTCGGGCCGCGAAAACAAATTCTGGACCGAGATTGACGTCTTCGAAATCGGAGCCGGCGCGAAAGGCTTCGAGCGAAAATACAACATGCACGTGCATGTCTTTGAGACGCCGAAAGAAAAACGGCACTGGGATCAGGGTGCCGTCTGGTTGTCACCTTGGGATTTGGATAGTGACTACCACGTCTACGGCCTGCAGTGGGATCAGCACAAAATCATTTGGTTCGTCGATGGTGTGCCCGTCGCGCGGATGGAGAACACGGATTGGCATAACTCGTTAAACGTGATCGTGGATACCGAGTCGATGTTCAATTGGTTCGGACAGATCGACGATGCGGACCTGCCGTCGACTTATTCGATCGACTACATCCGCGGTTGGCAACGAAAATCTCCGGCACCGGAGGACTCACTCGATGAATTCTTAACTTCGTTGACAGATCAGACGGAAGACACACCATCGGTTCTAGGTCAACAGCGAGATTGGACCGACATCACCGGCCGCCACACGATCACAGCAACCGCCATCGCCATCCAACAAGGTTGGGTCAAACTGAAACTCAGCAACGGCACGATGAAGGATGTACCAATCGATCGACTCAGCAAAGATGACCAGCAGCTTCTGAAGCGATCCCCATCGAAAGAATGACAACTTGGCAAACAGCCCCGACTAATCCGAGCAGTTGTTGAAGATCAAGCAAGCAAGATAGGGTTTCCTAGACGAACTACCTGGCACCTTTGACCTGACCACCCCATCGATTTGTTTTAGCAGTTTCCTCCGTTCTACCCGGTCGAATTATCGCTACCAACGGACTGTGCTCTGGAGACAATAACTAACGACTATTAGCAGTTTATTTTTTTGGGTTTCCCTTATCTCGTCATTTTGGAGTTAAGCATGGTTAGGCGTCATCGTCTTGGGTTTACATTGGTCGAACTGCTGGTGGTCATTGCCATCATCGGTGTGTTGGTGGGGCTGTTGTTACCCGCCGTACAGGCCGCTCGCGAAGCAGCGCGGCGAATGAGTTGCAGCAACAATTTCAAACAAATCGGATTGGCGATTCACAATTACCACTCTGCCTACAACCGTTTGCCGCAGCATTTGGGAGGAACGACTTCCGACATCAGCAATGCCTTTAACGTCTCACTGCTCAATCCCGGCCACAACCGATTAGAACTGAGTGCGACGGTAGGCCTGACGCCATTTATGGAACAGCAGGCATTGTGGGAACAAATCAGCAACCCGTTCCGCCCTGAGGGATCAACGACGTTCAGCTTTTCGGCGATGGGTCCCTGTCCTAACATGGCGATCGCCAACCATGGGGTCACTCGTTACGACCCCTGGATGACGGAATTGCCAATGTTGCGTTGCCCCAGTGATCCAGGCATTGGTTTGCCTGGGCAAGGACGCACCAATTATGCAGTCTGTTTAGGCGACGCCGCACACAAGGGAGCAACAGGAGCCCTGGACCACGATGGGTCCTCAACGACCGATCTAGCCCAGGACACTCGTGCTGCACAGCGAGGTGTGTTTGTGCCTCGATTTAAAACTGCTTTTCGAGACGTCTTGGATGGGTTGTCCAACACAATCTGCATGGGCGAAATCGTTACCGACTTGGGGGATAACGATGTTCGCACCGTGGCCACCGAGTCGGGCGGCAACCTGTTCGGTGACAACGGAGCGATGTTGTGCAACGGTTTTCGCGACCCAACGCGTCCACAATTTTGGGGCAGCGGCACTCAACAGGGCACCGCCGAAGAACGCCGTGGACTCAAATGGGCCTATGGTCGAATCTTTTATTCTGGGATGAACACAATCCTGCCGCCCAACCGGGAGGTGTGCATGAGCGGGATGGGTCCCAACCTCCACAACTTCGAAGGCGTTTGTCCGCCCAGCAGTCGTCACCAAGGTGGTTGCCATGTGTTAATGACCGACGGTGCCATTAAGTTTGTGACGGATTCCATCGAAGCGGGAAACAGCAATAGCCGGCAAGTTCGCCGCGAAGCGACTGTGACCAATTACTTACCCGGCGGTTCCGAGAGCCCGTTTGGTTTGTGGGGATCTTTGGGGACTCGAGCATCGAAGGAGGTGATCGATGCTGAGTTCTAATCGACATCCCATGTCTCGCTCTGCTTGCTTCTTGGCTTTCATCGGCGTGGTCACCCTAAGCCTAGCGGGGTGTGATCAATCCAACGAAGGCGTCGTGACGCCCAAGAGCGAGATTGATCAATACTTAGAAGACAACCCCGACGCCCAAGAGGCGGCCGACAAGATGTTTCAAGCGCCTGGCGGCGCGGCCAAAGACAAGTCTTAAATCCTTTGACGCATCGCAAACTTCAGATCGAATCGCTCGAAGGTCGGCGGCTTCTTGCTGTTACGTCCTCCGAACTGCTTGCCATCGGTGTCCAGCAACGAACCGTTGATGCGATCGAAAGCAGTTCGATGCGGGATGATTTTCTGGATCAAGAAATCTTGGCGACGGTCGTGTCAGCCATTGCCAGTTCCAAGGTTCCCGTCGGTGTTACCGATGTGATCGATACCGACGCCGGGTTGTTGACGATCGCCACCGGTGGTCCAGGTCGGACCTATCACATCGTTGGTGATCGAGTTTTGGCTGACGGAACCGAGATCGATGTTCCCCCCGATACGACCATCTACGTCGAAGGCAGTATCTACAAGCGGGGCCAATTCGCGGACGTTCAGAATCTGACCCTCGAAAACACCGGTTCCGACGCCGACCTAATCTTCCGCGTTCGTGAAGACAACGTTCAACTTATCGGAATCGACAATGCGTTGTTGCATAGCAACCCGGACCTAGCCAGTACCGCCGGTCACGCGACGGCGGTTTACATCGCTGGTAGCGCTGAAAACGTCGTGGTCGACGGGTTCGAAATTGCCCACGTTTGGGAAGGCATGACTGCTCGTTACGGAGCCAAAGATATCTTGTTCATCAACAACCATATCCGCGACACCGTCAATCGTGCGATCTGGATGTTGGGTTCAGAAGATTCGTCCGTGGTTCACAACTTCGTTGTCAACGCGGGTGCTGATACCATTGATTTTGATGCCTTTACCGACGCCAATGTTGCTTACGAAAACATATCGATCGGCGCTGGACGCTTCGCTGGCTTTGTCGAAGAAGCCGCACATGACAGTTTCTTTGTGCGCAACCAGGCTTTGATCGTGGATCTAAACAACCCCAACCGCCGCTTCATGCTGGGATGGGCCGACAACGGAACGACTCAAAAAATATTCGACAATTCAGGACTGCAGACGACTGACAACTACTTCATCGAAAACCTTAGCTTTGACGACAACACGGTTCAACGATCCAACGGACACTTCTTTGCGAAGTCGGGCGAAGGTGGCAAAGGTCCGAGCTACTTTTGGGCGAATCAGGGTTTTGGCGGAACCGGACAGTCCACGGAGTTTTTTGCCAATTCCCAGTGGCTCGATTTCGTTCCCATCGTCGGTGGCACCGACAACTCGGTCAACGGAACTCGCCTGCTCGCAGAGCTCAACGCGATGTATAACGGTTCGATCATCGTTGATCTTGAAATTGATGAACACGACGACGACTTTTCAGTCGGCGACCTTTCAATTCGTGAAGCCATCGACCTGGCTGGTGGTCTAACCCATCCTCCGCAAATCACATTTTCTGACGCGGTACTCGCTGGCGAATATGTCGATTTCGGTGATGCGCCGGAATCTTTCCGGACATCGATCGTCCGATACGGTCCAGCGCATTTGGCGATCGGACCACGTCTAGGATCGCTGCGTGACGGCGAAACCAACGGACAACCTACGCCGATTGCCGACGGAGAAGGGGTTGATGATGATGGAGTGTTGTTCGGTCGAATCGTTGCTGGAAACGCGGCGGGAATCAATGTCGATCTACAAAACGCTGCCAGCGCGCATGTCGACGCTTGGATCGACTTTGACCAGGACGGAGCATTCAACGATGATGAGAGAATCCTTAATAAAGCGGCGGTCGGTGCCGGTGTGCAAACGCTGAACTACACGGTTCCTTCGGAAGCGTTGTCCGGGCAAACCGTCGCGCGTGTCCGAGTCAGTTCCGATGGAGAGCTTGCTGCGTTGGGGGTCGCCGCGGATGGCGAAGTCGAAGACTACTTGGTGACAGTAGGCCCGGTCGCTAGCGTTTCAGGTTGGGTGGTCAATTCCGGTCAACCGACTCGTTCAGAATTGACATCGATTGAGATTCAATTTGATTCGATGGTGGATCCCGTCGCCAGCGATTTCGTGCTGCGTCATTCAACCACCGGCGTCGCCGTAACCGGGATTGCAGTGGTCAATGACAGTGACGCTGTGTCGACTCGATCGACATTGACCTTCACCGGCGGAGCTTTCGTCATCACGGGCACCCAGCCCAGTGTCTTACCAACGCTGGCTGACGGAGCCTATGAACTAAGTTATCGCCCGACGCTTGATCAAAGCGATTCTGTCATCCCGATCGATCATTTGTTTCGCCTGTTTGGACTCACCGACGTGGGCGATGGCAACCGGACGGTAGGCTTAAGTGACTTCGCGGCGTTTCGTTCGGTGTTTGGTAGTGCATCAACCGACAACAACTTCCGCAGCGATCTGGACGCTGACCGAAATGGAATGATCGGCTTGAGCGACTTCGCCGCCTTTCGAGCTAATTTCGGTTTGGGCCAATAGATCGTTTGTTGTCCTAAGAAAGGTCAACGTGGATCTTTGTAAACTCGCCTGGCTTGTCGCTCCAACGCTTTAGGATTTCCGGTGCCGATGCCAAGGGAACCGTTGCGGTGATCACGTCATCGACCGGGAATTTGCCAGATTCCAGCAGTTGGATCACCGCTGCGAAATCCTCGGGAAGCGCGTTGCGTGAACCGAGTATGTCGATTTCTTTCATGACAAAGAGCTTTGTTTCGTAATCCACCGGTGCCTTCGCATACCCGATGTAAACAACGCGGCCGGCAAAGCAGACTTCGTCGACGGCACTGCGGAAGGTTTGCGGCAGCCCAACGGCCTCCACGATCACGTCCGGCCCTCGATCGTCAGTGAGCTGGCGTAATCGGTCATGCAACGATTCGGATTGTGAGTTGATCCCGATCGTTGCTCCGCATTTCTTTCCCAATTCCAACTTCGAATCGTCAACATCAATGGCGATCACCATTGCTCCGCGCGCCGCCGCACCCGCGATCACTCCCAGCCCAATGGCTCCGCAACCAAACACGGCAACCGTTTCATCACGCAACACTCGACCTCGGGCCACCGCATGAAACCCGACCGTGATCGGCTCGACAAGGGCAAGTTCGGTGATCGACAAAGTGGAGGATGCGATCAGTTTTTGCCAGGGTGCAGTAAAGAACTCCGACAACGCACCGTTTCGTTGAACGCCGAGCGTTTCATTGTGTTGGCAGCAATTCGTGCGCCCCACTCGACATGCTGCGCACGTACCACAGGCAGTGTAAGGCAGGACCAAGACATTTTGCCCAATCCGCAGTTCATCCGGTACGTCCGATCCTATTGACTCGATCGTTGCTCCGATCTCGTGTCCCGGAATTCGGGGATAGCTGACCAAAGGGTTCAGCCCACGGAACGTGCTTAAGTCACTCCCGCACAAACCCACCCGCTGGACTTTCAATAAAACTTCGTCCGGTGCAGGGGTGGGGCGATCGAGTTCAACAACACTTGTGCTGCCCGGATCGTCAATTTGTAACGCCTTCATTTGAATCTGTACTTTCAATTGGGTATTTGTACGCCATACGCTTTTGCTGCGCTTGCGCCAAAAAATGCACTCTGTTCGGCTTGTGAAAGTTCGGCAGCAAACCGGTTAGCGATCTGGAACCAGCGTTTGTATTCGGACGCGATCAGGCACACCGGCCAATCCGACCCAAACATCAGCCGCTGGGGGCCGAACGCTTCCAGTACGGTTTCCCAGTAGGGCAGCAAATCGTTTGCGGTCCACGCGCCGTGGTCGGCTTCGGTAACAAGACCAGAGAACTTGCAAAAGACATTCGGACGTTTGGCAATGTCGATGATGTTTGAACGCCAAGGTTCGAGTTGTTTTTCCCGAATACGCGGCTTCGCAATATGGTCTAGGATGAAGGTTTGATCTGGATGGAGATCAATGAACTTCGTCGCGACGGGAAGATGCTTCTCAAAAATCAAGATGTCGTAGGCGAGGCCATAGTCTCGCAACAACTTCACGCCACGATTGAAATCTTCCCCGAGCAAGAACGAGTCATCGGGTTCATCTTGAACGACATGGCGCAGGGCCTTTAGCTTTGGCCGCTCCGAAACAGCATCCAACTGGCTTTGGACGTTTGCATGTCGAAGCGGCACCCAGCCCACAACGCCCAAAATGAAGTCGTTTGCATCACCGTAGTCGAGCAAAAATTCTGTTTCCTCAAACGACTGCCTCGCTTGCACGGATACCACGCCATCAATTCCCACGCTGTCGATTTCCTGCTTTAGGTTAGCGGGAGTAAAATCGCGTCGCAGTTGGTCCATCGAATCATCGATCCAACCGTAATCGGCGGGGTCGTAATTCCAAAAATGGTGATGGGAATCAATTTTCATCGCATTGCTTTCAAGAGTGTCGTCATCGCTGCTGCTGCTTACACAATCGGTGTAACGCCCTTCTTGATGATGATGTTTCCGTACTTGGCGGTTTCCCCCGTCATTAACACCG
Source organism: Rubripirellula obstinata (assembly GCF_001642955.1). GTDB lineage: Bacteria > Planctomycetota > Planctomycetia > Pirellulales > Pirellulaceae > Rubripirellula > Rubripirellula obstinata. Next base: position 21,579 of record NZ_LWSK01000003.1, read on the forward strand.
CTGTCGCGATCCTTGCGCGTTCATAAAAAGCAAAGCGATCAAGTCGCGTAATCGCGGGAGCGTCAGGAGCATGCTTGGAGATGGAAACGAGGTAAGATGCCTCGACCGAATCATCCAATGTGTCGGGCGAGACGGCTGCCATCATGATCAACGGGTTATCCACGTACGCATCAAGCTCCATCAGTGGCAAGATGGCGTCAAGCAACGCGGCGATTCCAATTCCATCCGCCCGCAACACGCGGTCGTTGAATTGGTGGCCAGGAAAATGAGCATCCGCGAGCACAAGTTCCTCGCCATGCCCCATGCGATAGATTTCAGCCAACAGTTCAGGAGACAGCAGAGGTGAGATACCTTTAAGCATGATCGTTCACGGCCAAGTAGGGATAGTCTTCAGCGATCAACCCGCTGTTCTTCAATTCGCTCCAAAACGCATCCGCTGGTTTTGCATGAACCAACGAAACATTTTGGGCGATACGTCCGGGGCGGCTGCTATTAAGCGCCGTCGCAATCACACCAGGTGGCGACATACCAAAGGCGACACAGGCTTCGGCAGGCGAGACTTGGTGCCGGGCACAGATGTCATGAAATTTCGCTCGCCATTTCAATAGCGATTGATCTTCGGCAGATTCACCCGTGATCTTTCGATAGTCAAAGAAGTCTTCCCCGATCAAGAATCCTGAATTGAAGACCGCTGAATTGATCACCGAGATATTCCGCTTGCGAAGCGATTCAACAAAATCCAACAGATCTTGTGAATGCTCGTAGATTGTCAGGCTGGTTGCGAGCATGACCCAGTCTAGGTCGTAGGTGTCGCAAAGCCGCTGCGACACGCGCCAGTCCTTCGACCCGACGCCGATCGCCGAAACCGTGCCACGGTCCTTCAGCTCGAACAATGCTTGATAGGCTCCACCAAGATCGTCCCATCGCGCGCTAGCGTCTGACTCATCAACGGCCGAGGCTAGATACTCGTCTGGATCGTGTACCGAAACGATTTGTGGTTGATAGGGTGCGAGCAACTCACAGCCCTGTTCCCAACATCGAAGCATACCGTCGTAACTGATGTCTTGGACGGCGTCATGCTTTAGGTCGACCCAAGCACCAGGTTCGAATGTCGGTTCAGAACCCACAAGCGGCACTCTCCGCCAGCCAAGCTTGTTGCTGATCAAAATGTCCTGCTGATCGATACCAAGCTGCGTCAGCGCCGCAGCCATGCACTCCAGTGCAAGCCCCGCTCCGTACTTACCCGCCGAGTCCGCCACCACGACGCCAGTCGATTGGGTAAACCACTGTGACACGATTTCTCGCTTTACCTCGTCGCCAATTGCCTGATACAGGTTGCCCAAAGCGCTGGAACCAAAAATGATTGGTGGCAACTGCAAGGCGGTCGTCCCGAGTTGAGATGTCGTTGAATTGGTTTGCATTGACATTCGCCGTGTGAGTTGGCTGTAGTGGACGAGGCAACGAGCTGACGTTTACCCACAACTCAACCTCTTAACGTAGCCACAAGCTGCCAGCTTGTTAGCTGATTGTCAGTTTAGCTCACAAGCTGGCAGCTTGTGGCTACGTTTGCCGACTTGTGGGTAGCTGACAGGAGGCAACGAGTCCCCGTCCGTTGCCGCATGAAAAGGACTCGTTGCCTCGTCCACTACCTTGAAATCAAATCTTGTTAAAACACTAGCCAACGAACAGCGGGCGTAAGTGCCGCTCGAAGATATTCTTGGTCACCTCGCCGCCCACGATCGCTGCGTTGGACTTCAGCAGGTCGGTGTAACGTGATCCATGCTTCGCCGCGACCTTGAACGACACGTGCAGAAGTTGGCGCATGTGCGGGTTGAAGTGTTCGTTGCTTTGAATGTGGCGAATTGCACTCGCCATCCGTTGCCCAGTCCATTGGTTGACTGTATCGGCGGCCGGCAGCTTGGTGTGGTCGATATCGATGACGCTGGCGTAAGGAGCACAGAATTCATCGACATGCTCAAGAGCATAGGCGTAGATCTCTTTGGTGAGTTTAAGACCATCACCGCCCGCTTCGGCCAGCCCGATGATCTCCTCCAGCCATGTCGTGCCGGCGGTTTTCAGATGCAATCCAGCCCCGGTGCGCTGCAAGCATTCGCGAATGATCGGATAGAGACTGAATTTATCGCTGCCACTGTGAACGCTAAGTTTCAACGTCTTCGGCAAACCATACGTCTTGACTGCATGTGCAATCACGGACACGTCATCGTTGAACTCTCTCGCGAACTGCTTGAGATCGCCGACGTAATCGACTCCCTTGTTGAATCGACCGGTGAACTTTGGTGCGATCGTTTGCACAGGGACGCCTTCGTCTGCGATCGCTGCCAAAATCACCAGCAGCTCCGGTGGTGTCTGAGGCGCATCGGTTTCATCCATCGATATTTCCGCGATGGTATTGTCGTCGCCCTTGGTGTCAACAATGTGCCGATAGATGGCTCCGGCCTCGTTCACCGCCAACAGGTATTGCTCCGCCACACGCAACACGTCTTCTTTGGTCACCTCAAGCGGTGCCGACATTCCGTCGATCTGGAGTGAACCGACCAGTTCTGGGTGCCGGTCGACGAATGCTGCGACGTCATCGGGCGAAGCAGGTTTGCCAATTGAGTCGGCCACATCGATTGTGAAAAAATCGCTGCACGGCAAAAACGGTTCGACGGTCGTCAACTGAATATGGTCGGCATCAACATGCCAAGACTTATCCCAGCCGAGTTGCTCGACGGCGCTCTTGGCGGCATCAAACACGCTTTGTGGCTGTGAACCGACGAACGTGTGCTCACGGTTGGACTTGTTCCATACAGGTGTCACATCGACACCCTCGTCGGCAAGTAATTGAAAGGCTCGCAATTGAGCCACTGCCTGATGGGCGAAACGATCGCCCACGCCAAACGTGTATTTCTCGATGGGGAGCATGTATTTTATTTCCTAAGCAAGTTTAGTGACTCGCCTAATTGTCTCCGCATTAAACTGGTGTTCCATAGCCAAGATTGACATTTGCATGTCTATTCTTAACATTGAAAAATGCCTTAGGTTCTTTGGCGTGTCCGAGAAAAATCGAACGAGCAAACGATGCCTACAGACTCCCAGCCTGAACTGAATCAGTCGGATCCGGCGTTCATATCGGATCAAGTTTCGCAAGCGCGCCGGTACTACTTGGACTTGAACCCTTCGACCAACGACGCTCTGACGGTCGTTTGCGGAGGCGTGGAGCGGACGCGAGCAGATTATGTGATCAGCCGTGATTGTTTTCCCTATTTCGGGATGGAATTGGTTACCGAAGGTCGTGGCGAAGTGTGGCTGGGAGATCGCAACTTCTCACTGACGCCGGGAGTCATGTTTGCCTATGGACCGCAAACACCCCACCGAATTGTCAGCCGGCCCGAATTCCACATGCGTAAGTACTTTGTGGACTTTACTGGGCATGAAGCCGAGGCCGCTCTTCGTCAGACGGGTTTACTCTCAGGCAGCACGCTTCTTGCGACCCGAATGCATGAACTCGTCGCACTCTTCGAGATGCTCGATCGCGAAGCACGCATCGACGGCGAAATCGCAGGGGAAGTTTGTAGGCATGTGTTGCAACTTTTGTTTGCCAAGATCCGACAATGCTGCCTTGCGGAATCGCCCACGATGCCTCGCGCCTATGAGACTTACGAACGTGTCCGTGAGCATATCGAAAAGCATTTCCTGCGATTGAAGAACGTTGATGAAGTTGCGGCGGAATGCGACATCACACCGGTCCACCTGTCGCGACTATTTCGTCGCTTTGGAGGCATTGGTGCTTATCGTTTTTTGCTCCGAAAAAAAATGAATCGGGCCGCAGAAATGCTGTTGGAAGAACGACTGCTGGTCAAACAGGTCGCAGAGGAGCTTGATTTTTCTGATGCGTTTCAGTTTTCTCGCGCCTTCAAACGCATCTACGGAATTCCTCCCAATCAATTGGTTGAATCTCGCCAAGCGGCTCTTGAAGCCATTAAGCGATCAAGCTCTTGACGACGTGACCGTGGACATCAGTCAAGCGGAAATCACGGCCCTGATATCGGTACGTCAGGCGCTGGTGGTCGCGTTGGCAACCAGGAAGACGAGTATTGTTTTCATGACATGACCTACTCTTTTGGTTTGCGGCCTAGCGCTGCGTCCTGTTCATCTGCCACGTAGTAAGGGTTGTCTTTGATCGCTTGCAGTGTTTCAGCCGATATCTTTGCTGCCTTGATCCTTGATTGCGGCGTATCGTCCCAAAATTCTTTCGCGACACGATTGATGTTCGCGATCGCAGACTTCACCTCGGGGTCATCGACTTGTTCGGGGCGTGCTGCTCCGGCTTGCTCGCGAAGGTCCGCAAGTTGTTTCTTTAGCAACACCAATTCGGCTGCGTAGGATGGGTCGTCGATCACGTTGTTCATCTCTTGCGGGTCTTTTTCCAGATCGTACAGTTCCCAGCCCGGCGGGGTGGCGATCTCGCCGAACGGATTCTGCCGCGCGTCATAGGGGATCGGAGTGCCGGTGAAAAACAGCAACTTGAATCGCTTGGTGCGGATGCCCAGGTGCGCGGGAACTTCGTGGTGGATCATGTGCATCCAGTACTGATAGTACGCAGCCTCTTTCCAGTTCGCAGGTTCGTCGCCAGTCGTTATCAGCGACGCAAAACTCTTTCCCTGCATCACGTCGGGTGCTTTTCCGCCGGCAAAGTCGATCAGAGTCGGCGCGAAGTCGATGTTTTCAATGATCGAATCGTTCACGCTGCCGGCCGAAACAGACTTGGGGTAGCGCACGATCAGCGGCATCTTCAGTGACTCCTCGTAGCCCCAGCGTTTGTCCATGTAGTCGTGTTCACCAAGCCAAAATCCTTGATCGCCCGTGTAGACGATCAACGTGTTGTCCAACTGGTCGGTGTCTTCAAGATGCTTGATCACGCGAGCGAGGTTGTCGTCGACACCTTTGACGCAGCGCAGGTAGCGTTTGAGATAGTATTGATAGCCACGGCTGGTCGCTTCGTTTGCCGAAAATTTGTCGTCGAATCCGCCGTAGCGAAAGTAGTTTCGGCGGAGGTTGCGACCGCTGACCGAAGTGCCGATGTACGGGGTCAATTCGTCGTTGGCACCGCGAGTGGCGATGGAACCATGATTGCCCGGACTATACATGCTGGCCGGTTCAGGAATAAACGTGTCGGCCAAGTAGGATTCATAGCGAGGCGCGTAGTCAAACATGTCATGCGGCGCTTTGTAGTGCAGCATCAGAAAAAACGGTTTCTGGTCGTCCCGCTCCGCTAACCATTTTAATGTCGAGTCGGTGATCACGTCGCTGGAGTGACCTTGGGTAAGCATCGGTTTCTGTTGGCCTCGTACTCGGAATCGCGGGTCAAAGTACTCGCCTTGTCCGATCAAAACTTGGTAGTGGTCAAATGCTTCGGGACGATCGTGCAAATGCCACTTTCCGATGATCGCGGTTTGGTAACCGGCATCGTTCATCGCGTGGGCAAGGTATTGACGCTCCGCCGGCACGCCACCCATCAACGTGTGACATCCGACCATGTGCGGGTACTGCCCCGTGATGATGCTGGCCCGACTGGGAACACAGATCGAATTGGTGCAGACGACGTTGTTGAATCGCATCCCTTCGGCAGCCAACCGGTCGATGGTGGGCGTGGGATTCAGCGCTGCCAGCCGACTGCCGTAGGCACCGATGGCTTGCGAAGTGTGATCGTCCGACATCACGAACAAGACGTTCGGCCGGGCGGAGTTTGTCGATTCGTCACCGGCGAAGGCTGTCGAGCAAAGTGCGAGTGCGGCGATCAGGAAGCAGTTGAGTTGTATCATGGATTTTGTTCATGGGTGTTGTTGGATGAACGGTTGTTGACGTTTTCGACGAACCCGACTGCGTCCAGGTCATAGTCAGCATAGGTACGAAACTCGCCTCGGTTCCAAAGAACAATGCGATTGTCTCCGTCACGGACAATGACCGGGCGAATGTTGCAAACCGGCGAATTCTGCGTGACGGCTTCCCAAACAATCGAATGGATATCGTCGGTCACACCTACTTTGGCACGGTAGATTTCATGCTTCCCGCCAATCTCTTTCGCCGTTTTCGGGTCGACGTCGGTTGAGATGAAAACGACGCTCGGATCGCTCGGGTCCAGTGTGATCAGCCCCGTGTAGCTGGACTCGTTCGTGTAAAGGCAATTTCCGGCGTAGGCAACTTCACGGTCGTGCCACTTTTCGCCGTCCCATGACGCAATGCGATAACGATGATCTTCGTTGCTGATGTACAAGGTGTAGCCAATGTGAGGATGCCCCTTGCCGTCGACCGTGATCGAACTGGTCCAGGCCGCATTCGCAGCACTCTTTCCAGGCCCGCCGCGACTGATTCCGCTACCTTGATAGACTCGTTCCGCTTCACGAGGGGAAAGTGGTCCATCGGTCGCTAGATTCTTAATCACAGTCCCGTCCGCTTTGTAAAAGTTGCCCTCTCGAAACTCGAAATAGTAGATGCTATTGCCATACACTCGTGGATGCGCGTCGGTAACACTCACATAGATCGAGTCTTTTCCATTGCCGGAATACCTTGCGTAGGGACGATTCCGCTGACCACCTTCATTCTTAAAAAAGTGGACTGGTTCGCTCCAAGTCTTGCCGTGGTCGGTGGAAGTCACGAAGGTCGGATTGAAATTAATGCCCCGGTAAAAATTGTAGAGCCTCTTCTCGTCGTCAAGCTCGTAGAGATTCATGTACGTGACACGATCCTTGGGATTCGGGGACGTCCGCTGATGCTTGACTTCATCGCTCCATTTCAGCGGGTCAGACGGATCGGAAATGCGTGAGTAGTGAAACTTGTCGCGATTGTGCTTCGCATAAGTCGCCAACACACTGCCGTCGGGCCGAACATGAAACACCGGCGAATTGTGATCGTCTCTAGAAAAATTATCTTGCATCGTTACCGTGCCGATCGACTGCTTCTGCACTAGATCGTAAACACCAACCGTCGCCGGTCCGGAGCCGTTTCCTGCGACTGAGCCAATGAACAACTTGCCGTTTTGGGCAATGACCCGCGGATCTTGAAACCAACACCAACCGGTGTTTCGCGCAAAGACCGTGAACTTGTGGTCGTCCTTTGGGGTAGTCGTCTTCACCGACTCAGTCGTGCCCCCAACCTGTTCGGCGTGGACTTCGAGGCAAAACATGCAGCAAAGTAAAAGCGGGATGGTGGCGACGTAGATCAAGCGATTCATTGTGATGATTGCCAATCGTGGTGGGTTGTTCTTTTATCCTCAGTACTTTTGGCGAGGGCCGTGCGATACCTCCGCTGCCAGGCGCTTCCACTGCCAGACGCTTCCGTTGCCTGGCGCTTCCACTGCCAGGCCACGCACAGACTTGGAAAGAAAACGCCTGAAAGGTCCTTGCAACAGGAACCGCCGACTGTAGGATGTTAACAATCAACAGTGGGCTGTACAAGGATCGGGCCGCGATTTGCGGCATTTTAGCGTACGCCAAACGTTCTATTTGGCCCATCAAGCGAACTGCGGCACCACAGGCGTCACCCAACCGCTCTGACAGATCGCGAAAATGTAAAGGTCGCATTCTCGGCAGACTGCCCGCAATTTGCACCGCCTTCGTTCAGAACAACGATTGCCTCCGCCGGATTTCAATCTCTCCATGAATGTTCTCGAAGTCGCACTGTTCATTTTCGCAGTCGTAGGCGTGATCGCCTTGGGAATCTGGAAAAGCAAGGGGGATGATGGCGACGATTCCAACGATGCCTCGGACTACTTTCTCGCCGGTCGCGGCCTGACTTGGTGGTTGGTGGGTTTCTCGTTGATCGCGGCCAACATTTCGACAGAGCAGTTTGTCGGCATGTCGGGCGCTTCGGCTAACTGGTTGGGAATGGCTATCGCGTCCTATGAATGGATGGCCGCCGTCACGCTGATCTTCGTCGCGTTTTGGTTCCTGCCCAGGTTTCTGAAAGCCGGGCTATACACAATTCCCGAGTTCCTTGAGTATCGCTTTGACGGCGTCGCTCGATTGGCAATGGCGATTCCCGCCATCGTGACCTTGGTGTTTGTTACGACGTCTTCGGTCATCTTCTCCGGTGCCAAATTTGTTTCAGAGTATTACAACACCGTTCCGGTGCTGAATAACCTGACCGCGATGTGTTGGTTGATCGCAACCTTTGCCGCTGTCTACGTTTTCATCGGCGGACTGAAAGCATGTGCCTGGACGGACCTGATCTGGGGCGCTGCTTTGATTGTTGGCGGAGCGATCGTGATGTACCTGGCCTTTGATCGTTTGGCCGAAGCCCCTGCCTCTGAACTCTTTGAAACCAAAGTTGCTAATTCCGATGCGACGCTGGAACAAATTGAGGCCGCCGGCGCTTGGGAACGATTCATGCTACTCAATGATGGAGTCAACGGCGAAGCCGAGGCACGCAACGGGCCCAACGGTTCGGGTGGTAAGGTTCACATGGTGCGTCCCAAGGAAGATTCAGACATCCCCTGGACAGCGCTTCTGATTGGCCTTTGGATTCCCAACTTTTTCTACTGGGGTTTGAATCAGTACATTGTTCAGCGGACGCTCGGATCAAAGTCGCTTGCTGAAGGTCAAAAGGGAATCGTTTTCGCTGCGTTCTTGAAGCTGTTGATCCCGTTCCTTGTTGTGATTCCAGGCATCCTGGCCTTCAATCTGTATAGCGCTGACCTACTGAACGCGACGACTGGCCAATACGACTATGACCGTGCGTTTCCGGTGTTGGTCCGAAACCTGATCAAACCGATGCCGTTGATTTCCTGGTTTGTCCTGGCGGCTCTGTGTGGTGCGGTGATCAGTTCCCTTGCATCGATGTTGAACTCAGCGTCAACGATCGCCACGATGGATTTATATGCGAAATTTACTGGCGAAAGGGACCAGAAAAAGCTGGTCAAGGTGGGGCGTTTCTTTGTCGTGCTATTCGTCATTCTGGCGGGAATCGTGGCTCCCAGGTTGGACAATTTTGAGAGCATCTTTGCCTACATCCAAGAGTTCCAGGGTTTCATTTCGTCTGGGTTCGTGGCCGTCTTTATTTTCGGTTTCTTCTCACCAAGAACCCCACGCTACTTTGGAGCGGTGGGAATCGGATTGAACGTGGTTGCCTATGGAGCTTTCAAATGGTTCCTCGGTCCGATCATGGTGGAAAACGGATGGTGGTACGCCGATAAAATGGCCTTCCTAGATCGAATGGCAATCTGCTTTTTCATCGTCATGCTGGCAGGAATAATCCTGACACTCGTCAAGCCAATGAAGACACCTGTCGTGCTGCCAGTCAACGAGAACATTGAACTAGAAACCTCTCAGGGTGCCAAAGTTGTGGGTGTCGTTGTTGTGATTGCAACGATCACCCTCTATGCCATCTTTTGGTAGCCAACACTGTCTCTCAGAAAACCAAATCATCCATTCGACAAACCTCCAATCTGCTAGGAAACCATGTTTAAGTCCTCTCCCTTTGCTGCGGTCGCGATCGCATTACTGGTTCTTTGTCACTGCAATGAATGCGCTGCCCAGCCCGAACCGCCCACCGGAAAAAACTGGCAACTGGTACCGGAGTTGTCCGACGAGTTTGACGGCGACAGTCTCGATACAAAAAAGTGGTCGGCTGATCCCGAAGGACATCCGGCTTTGGACTGGATCGGACGACCACCGGGTTTGTTTTTGGAGCGAGCCGTTCGACTGCGCGACGGGATGATGGAAATTTTGGTTGGCAAACTGCCCAAGCCAGTCGTATCGAACAAGTATAAGGAACCAGCGACCTATCTGTACCACGGCGGCATCGTGCGTGCCGTGGTACCAACATCGGTGGGGCACTACTACGAGTGCCGAATGAAAATGAACAAGACGGAAATGGGCGGCGGATTTTGGATCATGTCGCGGGGCACGCCAGGAAAAAAGCACGAAATTGACATTACCGAGTCGGTCGGGCACCTCTCCGAAAAATCCCAGGCATGGGCGAAACACTGGGACGCGATCATGCACTCCAATGCGATCCGCAGAACAACCCCTCTGAACCCGGAGGCTGAACAACATCAGAACGCTAAGCATCTAGAGGAAAAAAATTCGGATCGCTTTTTTCGCTATGCGTGCTGGTGGGAAAGTCCCAAAGAGTTGAAATTCTATCTGGACGGGGAATACGTCTATTCGATTGAACCGCCGGTCGATTTCGATCAGGAAATGTTCCTACAGCTTTCAATCGAGTGCTACGACTGGAACCCCATTCCTGACGACGGCGGCCTGGTCGTCAGTGCCACGGTGCAAGACCGAACCACATTGATTGACTATGTGCGAACCTACAAACTGGTCGACGCCAATCAATGAGTTCGACCATAGTCGCCCGACCGCTCCGCCAGTCGGTGACGTTCGATCGATAAGTGGCGGTTTTCGTAGTGGACGAGGTTACGAGTCCTTCACGCTGGGACTCGTAACCTCGTCCACTACGCCAATCATTGATCGAACATTGCTAGTCAAGCTGGGCAGCAAAGAATCGCAAGGTGTCTTCGACGTGGGTCGCCCAATAAGGCCACTCATGGCAGCCCGGATGCTCTTGGAAATCATGGGCAATGCCTTGATTCACCAGCGCATTGTGGAGGGAGCGGTTGTACTCGATTAGCTCATCCTGATCGCCGCAATCAAATCGAAACGGTGGCAACCGGTCGGCATTGCGGAGCATGACTTGCAGGACCGAACGTGCTGATCCCGGATCGCCATAGTGTGAAAGATCCTCTTCCACAAACAGCTTCATCTGATCGAAGTCGGTGATCGAAGAGTGTCCTGCAAAGGCGGCATAGTGCTGCGGGTAGGCCGCACCCAGACGCAGCGCACCGTAACCGCCCATCGATAGCCCCGCGATGAATTGTGGCGAAGCCGACGTCACCGGCAGTCCCGCTTCGATGACCGCGGCGGGAACGTCATCGACAATCCATTTCTCAAAATTTCGATCGTTGTGTGGCAGGTAAGCTGTGCCATCGAACATCAGCCCGTCGGAGGGCATCGCAATGATCATCGGCGGGATCTCACCCGAGTTGATCATTCGCTGAGCGGTCCGGTGAACGCCCGCTTTCTGCGACCACACCCAATGACTGCCGTAAACCCCATGCAGCAACGTGACCAGCGGCAGCGGTGTGTTGTTGTTCGCCGCCTGGTCCGGCACAAACACGGTTAGGTCGCCACGTCCGATCAGGTTCGGTGTCTTCACCGTGATGTAGCGCAGGTTGTCCGATTCGTATTCGGCAGCGGAAACTTCAATCGTGCGAAATGGTGGCATGATTGCTTAGATTCTAGAAATGGTCGGTAGGTAGTGGATCTTGTTAAAGATCCTGCCGCATTGGGATCTTTAACAAGATCCACTACGGTTTTGCATTGGGATCTTTAACAAGATCCACTACGGTTTTGTTCAATCAAACAGTATGACGCCTTTGGCGATTCGACCTTCGTGCATGTCGTCGAATGCTTGCTCCAAATCTTCCAGCGCATAGGTCCGACTGATCATTTCATCGAGCAGCAGGTCGCCTTTGGCATACAGGTCCAGCAGGATCGGAAGATCAATGTTCGGCCTGCAACCGCCGTAAAGCGGATTGATATAAACCTTATCCCATTCAAAGAGATTCATGTCGAAGTTTATTTCCTGTTCGATTCCGGACGCCTGTACTGCCACCCCGCCCGATCGAATCATTGCCAGAGGCGCTGCGCCGAGCGAGGGAACCGCTGTTGCTTCGACCGCCACATCCGCACCGATTCCGCCGCATAGCGTTTCTACCTGCTTCGCTGCCCGCAGCAGACCGACATCGTTTCGATCCGCCTGAATCGTGTGAGTGGCCCCGAACTGTTTGGCGAGTTCCAGCCGCGTCTGACTGAGATCAATCGCGATCACCATTTTGGCTCCGGCAATGCGGCATCCTTGAATAGCGTTCAGGCCGACTCCGCCACAACCGATCACGACGGTCGTATCACCCGCCTTGACCTTGCCTGAATTGACGGCCGATCCGTAACCCGTCATCACGCCGCAACCGATGATGCAGGCCGAAGACCAAGGTATCTCAACATGAATGGGAATGATTGCCTGTTCCCGAACGACAGCCAGTCGGGTCATGGTTCCCAGCGCGAACGAACGCTCGATCGGGCGGCCATGGTGCTGTGTCGATTCAGGATCAGCGTGACCGCGGGCGGGAGCGGGAGCTGTCACCGTGTTGTTGACTTGGCATAGGTTTTGGTGGCCGCGAACACACATCGGGCAGGTCATGCAGGGAATCGCCCAGTTCAACAAGACGCGGTCACCGACCTGGCAAGTCGTGACTCCTTGACCCACAGCCGAAACCACACCGGCTCCCTCATGTCCCATCACCACGGGTCGATCCCAGGTCATGGAATCATAATCGGTGTGGCAGATTCCCGAGGCCTTGATATCGACCGCCACCTCTCCGGGACCAGGGACACCGACTTCGATGATTTCGATCGAATAGCCTCCCTTGGAATCGCTGACGGCTGCTTTGGTAGATTGCATGCTGAGTGCTTATTTCTTTGAAACTTCTCGGTGATCGTCATTTCGTAGGCCGTGTGGAGCTTTGCGACACACGGCAAATACGCACTGCCGTGTGTCGCGGAGCTCCACACGGCCTACTTTCAGGAAACGAATTTTATGCGTGCCGACTTATAGCCGACCTGCCGGGAATACGAGGACTCTTCTTCGATTTCTGGTACGGCTTCGATGAATTCGATCTTGTCCAGTTGGTCGCAGACTTCATGAAGCAGTGACCGAACAATCAGCCGTGCTTGATGCTGGCCCAGACAGTTGTGCGCGCCGAACCCGAACCCGACATGGGGGTTGGGAGCGCGATCAAGTACGACTTCGTCTGGGTTATCGAAAATGGTCTCGTCGCGATTGGCCGACGGCCAGCAGAGACCGATTCGCTCGCCGGCTTCGACCTGATGTCCCAGCACTTCGGTGGCGTGGGGACAGGTCCGTGAGATGATCGTCACCGGGCTGACGTAGCGAACGAACTCTTCGGTCGCCGTCGTGATGTGCATCTCGTCTTCACGCAAAAACTCAATCGCTTCGGGGTGTTCGGCCAGATAGACCAGAATACTGCTGATCGTATTGATCACCGTATCGCGTCCACCGGCAAACGCCATGTTGGCATAGCCGTGCTTTTCTTCCATCGTCAGCTTGCGGTCGCGGAAGTCGATGCGATTGAGAATGCTGAAGAAATCGTCGCCATCGGAGCCTTGCATCTCCTCGTACTTACTGAAGATGTACTTATCAACTTCGGAACCCTTTGACCCAAGCTGGGCATCGCGAAAGATATGCACGCCCCACCCGATCCAGATCTCAGCTTCGCTTTGCGGCAGCCCCAGCAATTGGGCCAGACCACGCGATTGCAGCGGCACGGCAAACTCCCGCACCACTTCGACCTCACCGTTTGCCGCAGCATTCTTAACCATGCCAGCCACCAGTTTTCGCATCTCGGCCTGATACTCTGGCTGTTGCGGCTTGCGGTAAATCGGTTCAACGAGCGCTCGATAATCCGTATGTTCGGGCGGATCGGTTTCGATCGGCAGTTGACGCACGTTGCGAACATGGGCCTCGGAATGCAGCACGATCATCATCGGATTGTCGTTGCTGAAAGTTTTGGTGTCCTTGCACGTTTTGCGAATGTCCTGCAAACGCAACACCAGCGGAACCTCTTTTCCCTCGGCCGTCGCAGTCTTCACTCCGCTCTGCTGGCGGTCTTCACGAAACGGATCGATATGCTCAGGCATTGCTTTCCTCTTTGGCAGATTGAAGAAGTTCTTTGGGCGTGATGTTGGTGTCAGTGATCAATTCAAGCCGGGGACACATTCCGGTCGGGATCAGTTTGCCCGCAACCGCATAGGCACGGGCATCGTTGATCGCATCGACCGCAAGAAGACGGCCTTGTTTCAGGTACCACGCCGAAAACGATTCACCAAGTTTGGCGGAACCGCGAATCAAACATTGATCGAAGCCAGTCGATACACCGGCAATTTGAAGCTTGACGTCGTACTGGTCCGACCAGAACCACGGCATCGTGTTCTGTTTGACCGGTTTTCCTAAGATCGAGGCAGCGACGGTCTTGGCTTGGTCGAGTGCGTTTTGTACGGATTCGATTCGCAGTTGTGCCGAGTAGATCGGGTGAAACTGATTGCAGCAGTCACCCATCGCGTAAATATCCGGATCACTGGTCTGGTTGTACTCGTTCACACGGACGCCGTTGTCCACGTCCAGTCCAGCCTGCCGGGCCAACTGATCGTTCGGTGCGGCCCCCGCGCCGACGACCACAAAATCTGCGGTGAAGTCCGAGCCGTTTTCGGTCCGTACAACCAGTCGCCCCTCGACTTCATCGACCGCCGTCACGTTCACACTCGTGTGCAGTTCCACCCCATGATGACGATGCATCGCCTCGAAAAACCGAGAAACGTCAAGCGATGTGACGCGTGACAGGACGCGTTCCATTCGCTCGAGCACGGCGACGCGAACGCCAAGTTTGCGCAGCGAGGCGGCGAATTCAAGTCCGATAAAACCGGCTCCAATCACGACCACGCAACGATCACTGCGAATCCGATCGCGAATGACATCGGCCTGAGCAGCGGTTTGCAGAGTCAGCACATCCGGGTGGTCGATGCCTGGGATGGGCGGACGACGATGCGTCGATCCGGTTGCCAGTGCCAAGACGTCATAGGGGATCGTTTCGCCGCCCAGACAAACCTGCTTCGCCTGGCGGTCAATCGATTCGACGCGTTTGCCCAACCGCATCTCGATTGAATTCTCACGATAAAAATTCTCCGGCCGAATGAACTGCAAAGGCTCGGGGGCTGCCGGGTTGAGATAAGTTTTCGACAGCGGCGGACGATGATAGGGCGCGTGCGGTTCATCGCCGATCACTGTGATTTCGACAGGGATCTTTCCGGACCGTCCTGCATGCGTTAGCGAGACACACAACTGGGCCGCCGAATGCCCAGATCCCACGATGACGCATTTTTTCTGCTCAGCGTTCTGTTCAGCATTCTGCTCAGCGATTGTTGTTTCAGCGCTCATTGGTTCAGCGCTCATTGACCAACGACGCGAACAACAAGCCCATCGAGTTCAGGCGTCAATTTCACCTGGCACCCAAGCCGACTGTTATCGGTCGCATTGTCTTCCAGCTCTAGCATGCCTTGCTCGATGTCCGTCGCCGGCCCAACCTTGTCGATCCATTGGGGATCGATATGGACGTGACAGGTCGCACAAGAAGCCACACCGCCGCAGTCACCTAGGATTCCCTCGACTTGATTCGTAACGGCAGCCTGCATCAGGTTAGGCTCATCGCTGTTGACAACAACCTCGTCGCCAGAAGGAGTAACGTAAGTGACTTTGGGCATGGATGGTCTTTTCAAAAGAGGTAACGATCGCATTTGTTCAGTCGTGTCATCGTAGAAGCGCCATGCCAGTGGTTCTACGCCTGTCGTCACCTGAACGCATACTATCTTCACGTCTTACTTTGAGCGGTAGCTTCGCGGTGCGACTTTGTAGCGTGCCAAGAAGAGACGATTGAAGTTGGCGAGGTTATTGAATCCGCAGTTAAAAGCGATCTCGGATACAGCTCGCTCGCTTTCCAGCAGTTCGCGTGCGGCTCGACTGAGACGCAATTCAATCACGTACTGCTGAAAGGTCTTGCCCAGTCGTTGGCGAAAGTAGCGGCTAAGTGATTGAGGGTGGAGGCCGGCAACTTGGGACGCATCAGCCAAGCTGATGGTTTCCTGCCAGTGGGCATCGATGTAGGTCAGAACCTGCTGAAGTCGTTCGTCCTGTTCGATGTTTTTCGGTGCCATAAAATCATGGCTTGCCATCTGCCGTCGCTGCTGGTCGCGACCGAGAATATCCATCAGTTCAAGCAGCAGACTGAGACGCAGCAGGCCGGTTGGGGCTTTGAATAAACGTGTCATGACGCGGCAGCCTGCTTTGCGTGCCGCTTCTGAAAAACGCAACCCGCGCGCCGAATCCTGAATCAATTGCCCAATGGACCTGCATTCAGGAAGGTCAAAGAACCCTTCGCCCAGGGCATCCCGATGGAATTGCACCACGCGCGAATGGGCGTTGCCGCTCTTCCAATTCTTGTAACGATGCGGCAGGCCCGGCCCAAACATAGTCAGATCGCCGGCAGCATACGTTTCGAAGCAATCACCGATCAGCACTTCTCCGCTGCTGGCCAGGATCTGCGTGATTTCAATTTCCGGATGACAATGGTGCGGGAAGTCGAAGTCAGTATCTTTCCACTCCAGGCAGCGGAACGATGCCTGTTCATCAGCGACGACTTTTTCGTAGACCATTTTCATGGTGGTATCTATCAAACTGAAGTACTGAGCATGCCGTCAATGAGGTGAAGATAGTATAGCTTTCGGTGAGCGAAAGCGTAGTTGATTATTGGCAGTAAAGTAGATTGATTGGTTCGTCTTCACCCCCTGAACTGGACACTCAATGTCGAAACGATTCTTTCTCGTCGCTGCGTCGCTCTTCCTTCTGTTTTCCGGCCTGCATGCGATCGGTTCACCCAGAGAAACGGATGACTTCAATTTCGGCTGGCAGTTTCACTTGGGAGAAATCAAGGACGCCAACGCTGCCGCGAATGACTCCGATATTGATTGGCAAGCGATCAGGCTGCCTCATGACTGGAGCATCATCGAGTCCTACCAACAAGAAAACACTGGCGCGAGTACGGGTTTCTTGCCTGGTGGGATCGGCTGGTATCAAAAGAGTTTTTTGCTGCCCGAATCGGATCGTGGAAAAACGATTTGGGTAGAGTTCGATGGTGTGTATTGCAAGTCAGAGGTGTGGATCAACGGCCAGCGTTTGGGTTTTCGACCCAGCGGCTACAGCAGCTTTTCTTATGACCTGACTGAGTTTCTGAACTTCGGCCAGAAAGCGAATGTCATGACCGTCAAGGTCGATCACTCGGCCTATCTGGATTCCCGCTGGTATACCGGATCGGGGATCTACAGGAACGTCCGGCTGGTGAAAACATCCCCCGTCCATATTCCGCAGTGGGGCGTGCAAGTCACGACTCCAAACGTGGACGCCGTTTCCGCCGACGTTCAAGTACGGGCAAGCGTCGTCGGCCCTGACGGCGACAACGCTGAGCTACAGATCAGCATCATTGACTCTGACGGAACGGTCGTCGCGACGAAGGTGGCCAACGAATCTGACGGACAATTCGAGAGCACCATCGCCGTGTCGATGCCCGACCTTTGGAGCGTCGATACGCCCAATCTGTACATCGCTCGGACCACCGTCAAACTCAATGGATCGGTGGTCGATGAAACGGAAACCAAGTTTGGCATTCGCTCGTTCAACTTTGATGCGAACAAAGGTTTTTCCCTCAACGGCGAATCGATGAAAATCAAAGGTGTCAACTTGCACCATGACGCCGGTGCGGTCGGCGCGGCCGTACCCAAAGCGATTTGGGAAGACCGTGTTAGGAAGCTCAAGTCCATCGGGGGCAATGCGATCCGCATGTCTCACAATCCGCACTCCGTCGAATTGATGGACGTCTGCGATGAAATGGGCATGCTGGTCATCGATGAATTTTTTGACGAGTGGCACATCCCCAAAGACAAAAGCATCGTCTACGTGGGCGACAACAAAGCGAAGGGTCTGGATATCGCGCGGGGATACAGCGAGTATTTCGATGAGTGGGCTCAGCGCGATCTGAAAGATCTGATCCGACGAGACTTTAATCATCCGTCGGTCATCATCTGGAGCATCGGCAACGAGATTGAATGGACATTCCCGAAGTATTCGCAGGCTTTCAAAATCCTAAACCCCGATGCCGTCGCGCACGAAACGCCGCCTGTCTTTGATCCTGAAAAGGTGAAACCAGTGATCGATCAATTGACCGGTGGCAACGATCCACTGGCGAGTACCGCGATGCAGCTATCCGCTTGGGTCAAAGAAATGGATACCTCGCGACCGGTCACTTGTGGCAGCGTTCGACCGGCGATCGCAGCGGCCAGCGGCTATGCGGACGCCGTTGATATCCTTGGGTTCAATTACCGAGCCGAATGCTACGATATTGCTCATCAAACCTATCCCGACCTAAAGATCATCGGGTCTGAAAACTGGGGCGCGTATTCAGAATGGAAGAGTGTCAAGGATCGCGACTTCGTCAGCGGAATGTTTGCCTGGACCGGGTTCGCTTACCTCGGCGAAGCAGGGCCGTGGCCACGAAAGGGACTCAATCTGGCGTTCTTTGACTTCGCCGGTTCCAAGACGCCGCGAGGACACTTTTTTGAATGCTTGTGGAAAGACGAGCCGAAGGTCTACATGGTCACGACTCCGGCAGCCGAATCCGAGTACTCTTACTCCGATTCGACGGGTTGGTCGTTCGAGATGCAGATGCTGCCGCCGCCACTTTGGGGTGACCTTCGCAGATGGGAATGGTATCGCGTCAACGAACATTGGGCCTATGAAGACGGTGAAGACATCGTCGTTCAGGTCTACACCAACTGTGATCAAGCCGAGCTTTTCCTCGACGGCAACAGCCTTGGTAGGCAAGCGTTGGCGGATTTTCCTGATGACCATGTCATCAAGTGGCTGGTTCCGTACGACCGCGGAAAGCTCGTCGTCAAAGGCTTCAACGATGGAAAAGCCGTCGAAGAGTTCTCCCTTGAAACGCCGGGGACACCCGCAAGGATCGAATTGGCTTGCGACAATGAAATCCTGATCGCGGATCGATACGATGTCGTGCGCGTCACGGTCCAACTACAAGACAAGCTGGGACGCCCCATCACCAACTTGGAAACTCCGGTCACGTTTCAATTGTCGGGGCCTGCCGAATTATTGGCGGTCGACAACGGATCTGAAAACAACATCCAGTCTCATTATCAGAGCACCGTTGGGACGAACAACGGGCGAGCGAGCGCGTTGATTCGAGCGGGCGACGAAGTGGGAACATGCAAGTTGACGGTGTCCGCAGGAAGCAATCTCAGCAATACGCTGAAATTGAAAATCGTGTCACCGTAGTGGCAACCCCATCACTTCACCCTCAACTCGATTTCGTTGCTTTGCATTTCGCCTGCGCGAGCACGAATCGTGGCGGTTCCGGGCTTCTGGTTCGACTGGACGATCAGCAAACAACGTCCCTGATGCGTTTGCACCCGATCGGATTGGTATTGAACGACGGTTGTTCCTGATCCGTTATCAACGCCGAGTGACCGTACTGCACCGTCCACTTCAAAGACTACTTCGGATTCAATGGACCGGACGGCAATGCCGTTCTCATCGACCACCTGGGCTACGACGTGAGCGACATCGTTGCCATCCGCTTCAAGCGAGGATCTATCGATCGTTAGCTTGATCGAACGAGGTGTCCCAGCGGTTTGCAGTTGATCGCTCGCCGAAGATGTACGAGCAACCAAGTCGCCCGACTCAAAAGGCACCGCCCACTTGAAGATGCGATCGGGGAAATCAGACAGGCTCTTGACCCCCAGCGATCGATTGTTCAACAACAGCTCGACACGATCGCTATTGGCGTAGACTTCTGCCACGATCGTTTGACCCGTTTCATAATTCCAGTGACGATTGACCTTGTGCCAATTCCATGTTCGCCTGGTCCAGGCGTCGGCTGGCTCCGTCGCAACGATCCCGGTTTCCTTGTCGATCTTATAGTCCGAATCATCCAAGGCTTGCGTCGCTAGGTAAACGTGCGGCTGATCGCTCCACAGTGTTTTCATTAAGTGATAAGACGGCTTCTCGAATCCGGCGGTATCGATCAGACCGCTGAGCACGCCTTTCCGCGGCCATGCACCATTGGCCTCGCCCATGTAATCGGCTCCCGTCCAAAGAAACACGCCCGAGATGAAAGGACGTTCTAGCACTGCTTTCCACTCATGCCATTGACCAAGGTTTTCGGTTCCCATGACGATCTTCTCTGGATAGTTTCGACGAGCGAAATCGTAGACGACTCGTCGATAGCTGTAGCCGACGACGTCCAACGCGTCGGTGTAACCCGAGGCATGGCTGACTGATGGCAAAATGCAATTGGCGGTCACCGGACGCGTCGTGTCCATCTGCTTGGTCCAGCGCGACAGCTTCATCGCAGTATCGGCAAGAACGTACTTCCCCGGCTCGGTGGAATCGAGCCGCTTGCGAACTTCGTCGGGGGAAAGATGCGGAGGCGTCCAGAAGTAGTTTCCCTTCGCGTCAGCATCGAAGTAACCCGATGCTTCTCGATAGCGGGGATACGTCCATTCGATCTCGTTCCCAATACTCCACTGGAAAATGCAGGGATGATTGCGATCGCGAAGCATGGTCGCCTTCAAATCACTCTCAGCCCAGTCTTGAAAAAACTCAGCGTGACCGCGCGTGATCCGATCATCATGATTCTCCATCATGTTCAGTCGCTTGTCTTTTGGATTGTCCCATTCGTCATAGAACTCTTCCTGAACCAGCAAACCCATCTCGTCGCAAAGATCAAGGAACTCCGATGATGCTGGATTGTGAGCCGTTCGAATCGCGTTGCAGCCAGCGGCGATTAGCTTTGCAAAACGTCTCTTCCAAACTCCCTTGGGCACCGCCGCGCCGACCAAGCCTGCTGCATGATGAAGGCACACGCCTTTGATCAGCGTCGGTTTGCCATTGATCGAAAAACCGGTGTCACGATCGAATCGAATGGTTCGGATTCCAAACCGCGTCCGATAGGAATCAATGACGCTTCCTTCGTTGACGATCGAGATTTCGGCAACGTAAAGATTCGGGTCGCTGATGTCCCAAAGTTTGGGCGAATCAACCGAAAGTATCTGCTCGGCGGTCCGGGTGGTCTGGGCAGGAATCGTCTCGTCGCTACTTTGTTGGGCAACGACGTTTTGCTGATCGTCAAAAATTTTGGTAACGACTTGAATCGACTTTGGCTTAGCAAACGCATTCTTGACGTCGATGTCGATCTCAATCGTTGCACTTTCCTGTGACACGGTTGGAGTTCGAATGAACGTTCCCCAAACCGGGACATGCAACTTGTTGGTCGTGACAAGATCGACGTTTCGATAGATTCCGGATCCGGTGTACCAGCGACTGTCTGCATACCGCGAGTGGTCGACTTTCACCGCCACCACGTTGTCCTCGCCCGAAGCGTTCAAATACGGCGTGATGTCAAAGTTGAATGGAGAATAGCCAAACGGATGAAACCCAAGTTTTTCACCATTGATCCAAACTTCGGCACGATTGTAAACGCCATCAAAACACAAGTAGACGAGCTGGTCCTCGCCAACATCGACCTTGAAATGCTTGCGATACCATCCCACACCGCCGGGCAGATACCCTCCGCAACCTTCCAAATCCTTACTGAACGGCGATTCCACGCTCCAGTCGTGCGGCAACCGCAATACACGCCAATCAGAATCATCGTACTGAAGCGTCTGCGCTGGATCATCTAGTAATGGATCGTCTTGTAACGAGAACTTCCAACCCGAATTGAAATCACTCACTCGGGTGCCGTCATCACCATCACAAGAAACGCAGACGAAGCCAACGACGATCGAAGCCAACCATCGAACAAGACCGTCAGCAAAGCGGTTGATGGAATTTGAAAGAGTTGTTTTGGTTGACATCAGATCCAGCCTTGTTTTGGCATCGGAGAAACCCTTGTTTGGCTTCGTAGAAAGATTGAGGAACAGCGCGTCATGTTGAAGTGCGACTACTCTTCAGACGACGCTACTTACTTGCTTCACCCGGCGCGGTGTGACTTTTTTTAGTCTTGGACGTAAAGCGGCGAATGTACTGGTAGTGCCACGAGTGATATTTGTGGGTCAGTCCCCATCGCAGAATTTCAGTTGGCTCCTTTTCCGTATCAGCAGCACGGTTCAGGCCGATCGCGTGCGGAGCGTCTTTGATGACCGACATGATCTCAAAGTTGATGCCATCAGGAGCCCACTGGATCGTGTTTTTCTCGGGACCATCGGTCGTGATCAGTGAAGCGATTCCGCCGTTGTAGGGCCACACGCAAACCTCGTGACCACTGTTGCTGACCGGGTTGTAGGGGCTCTTGATGTAAGGCCCTTTTGGATTGTCGGCGACCGCAACCCCGTGGCGAATTTGACGACCACCAAACGTGATCGCTTCTCCCATCTGTTCGCCCTTGTAGTAAAGATAGAACTTTCCCTTGAACGGCAAGATGCAAGGGTCGTGGACCTTGTGACTATCGAAGTCGCCCTTCTTGATGACCTTGAAGCGGTTGTCTTCATCGCCTTCCCAGACGCCGTTGGCGGCGGGACTGAGGATCGGTTCTTTGCTTTTGGTCCAAGGGCCGTTGGGGGAATCGGACCATGCAAGTCCAACTTGGTTTTTGACGCGAACGTTGTAGGGCGACTTCACTGTTTGGTAACACAGGTAGTACATTCCATCGTGCTTCATGATCTCGCAAGTGAACACCGACCGATCGTCGTACGCGCCCGGTTCGCCACGTGGGACCGCGAGACCTTGTTCGTCCCAAGTGATGCCATCGTCGCTGGTGGCGTACCAAAGATCGCATCGATCCCACGGGAACACTTTGTCTTTGTCGTGATCGCCACCGAATCCTTGAGTCGGCCCGACACCGCGGGAGTACCAAACGTAGTACTTGCCATCCTCTTTGATCATGGCACTGGGATCGCGGCGGATGATGCCTTCTTCATAGGCGAGGTCACCCTTCAAGTCCTGGGTCTCAAATTCAACGTACCAATCATTGCCAATGTCGGGCCACTGCAGAGCACGCTTGGATGCTGCGCTGAGTTTGTCCGGGTTGGTAATGCCGAGAAAGTCGACTTGTTCTGGCGTCGGCAGGGTCGCAACCTGTCCCCAAGCGGTTGAGTAAAGAAAGAGGGTAACGGCAATCGTTGGCAGTCGCATTTGATCTCTCGGATTGCTGAGTGCATGGGGTGCATGAGGGGTATCCCGGCTAGATGAACCACCAAAAAGCCGTCTGGTCATATGTTGATTGTTAACAAGATAGCAGCTACAATCGTAGAATCAACTGCTCTGAGCAGCGAAACCAACACCACCGAAATCCGTCAAAGCGACCTGCTGACGACGGGATTGAACCAGATCAGCACGCCCTTAGAGGACTGAATATGCCCATTTCACCGAAGACTGTTCGAGAACAGGTGACGAATCAAATCCGAGATGATTTGGTGTCTGGACGCTTCGAAGCGGGTTCGATGCTCCGTGAAATTGAACTGGCCAGCCGCTTGGGGGTCAGCCGCGGACCCGTTCGCGATGCCTTTATTCATCTTTCTCAGGAAGGCTATCTGGCGTACTACGCCAACCGTGGGGTGATGGTGCGGCACCCGCCTAATCCTGATGAGCGAACCTTTATTACGTCGATCCGCCAACAGATCGAAACACATGTGGTGGAAAACGGGATCCAAGACCTCACGGATGAATCGTTTCAGAAGGTCGAAGCGGCGCTGGAGCGATTAAAAGAAGCGTGTGACGTTGGCAAGGCGACCGGAATTGCTCTGCGCGACATTGAGTTTCATGAGTCGATCATGAGGGCTTGCGGTGGAGAAGACCTGGTGGGTGCTTGGCGACAACTTTGCTCGCGAATGTTGCTTTCGTATTCGCGGCATGACAATTATCAGCAAACGTATCAAGAACACCTTGAGATCTTCACTTCATTGTCCGCCCGAAGTGTGAAGCGAACGGTCAAGGCGCTCAAAGCAAACATCAAGTAGCAAGCAGGCATCTTCGATCGCGCTGCCTCATTTTTAATCAACCGGTTCTCTTTCACGCGAAAGATTCGTCTCTATGTTTATCGGTATCTTGGCGGCTCTTATTGCGGGGACCATGCTGGGTCTCTACGCGCTTCCTGGGAAATTTACCAGCGACTTTGAGGAAGAAAACAAGTGGAGTTTGTTTTTCATTTTGACGATGTTTGCGGTTCCCTTGATTGCAACGTTCGGTTTGATGAAAGGCGTCGGGGCAATCTATTCTGAGATTGATTCAAGCATCCTGATCACCATGATCGTGTCCAGCTTCCTGTGGGGTGTGGGTGTGATGATGTGGGGTAAGGCCATTGATCACATTGGTATGTCGCTCGGATTTTCTCTGTTCATTGGGACCGTGATTTTAGTTGGCAGCGTGTTGCCGCTGGGGATCGCCATTTCCAAAGGCCAACCACTGCCGTCGACGCCAACACTGATCGCCATCCTAATCGGGATCGCGATTGTGTTGATGGGAGTGCTGTCCAATGGAAAAGCTGGGTTGAAACGCGAAGCAGATGAAATGGCGCTAAAGGCTGGTGAAGCGAAGGCTGGTGAAGCGAGGGCTGGCGAAGGATCAGCGGGTGAAGGATCAGCGGGCGACAGCGAAACAGCCAAGCCCAAGTCGTATGCGATTGGAATTCTGATCGCTGTCACGGGTGGTTTGTTGGCGACGGGATTCAATGTCGCGTTTACCTACGGTGCAGGGCCGCTGGCAGACGCAGTCAAAGCGAACGGCAATCCAGGCTGGATGACCGCGATGGCCGTGATGTTGCCCGTCTTTCTAAGCGGCGGCGTCGCGATGACCGTCTATTTCCTGATTCAATTGTCCAAAAAGAAGGCTTGGGGAAAATTCAAAACTCCTGCGTTCGGGAAGAACTTTGTTTTGATCTTCATCATGGCAGTGTTTCACTATGCCGCTTCGGCGATGTATGCCTTTGCCGCTGATAGCCTGGGTGCAAACGGTCCAGTGGTGGTCTACGCCATCTTCAATACAACCTGTCTGGTCGTCGCGGTTGTTAGCGGCATCTTGACGGGTGAATGGACCAAGGCATCACCGCAGGCGAAGCGATGGCTTTACACGGGGCTGACCTGCATGGTTGTCGGCGTGCTGGTGTTGGCCTACGGCCAGACGCTCGATCAACCGACCGCCGTCGAAACCACAGTTGAAACCGCAGCCAATTCTTTCATGAACTTGCACCAAGTGGGAGCTTAATTCGGTGAACCTATCCAAAGATCCCTTTGGCGAAGTCGATGGTGAGGCAGTGGACCTGTTCACCTTGCAAAACGACAATGGCGTCACCATCAAGGTGACCACCTACGGCGGCACGGTGACGTCGATGGTGGTGCCGGACCGGGACGGAAATCGCAGCGACATCGTCTGTGGGTTTGACACCCTGGATGGCTACTTTGCTGACGAGTACAAAAAGAATTCGCCCTATTTCGGATGTCTGGTTGGACGCTACGCGGCGCGAATCAAAGATGGCAAGTTCACCGTCGATGGCACCGATCATCAAGTCGCCACCAACGATGGTCCCAATCACTTGCATGGCGGGGTGAAGGGGTTTGATAAGCGAGTTTGGCAGGTTGTCAAAACAGCACAGGACAATGATTCCGTTTCACTAACTTTGTCATTGGATAGCCCCGATGGTGAGGAGTCATTTCCAGGGAACTTAAAGGTTGTCGTCGAGTACCGCTTGACCAACGACAACGAAATTCAAATCAAGTACCAAGCCGAAACTGACAAAACGACGCCTGTTTCCTTGACCAATCACACCTATTTCAACCTGAACGGGTTCGCAGACAAAGTCCTCGATCACGTTTTGCAGTTAAGCAGTGATCGCATCCTGGTGCCCGACGAAACCAATGTTCCGGTAGGCGAGGAAGCACCGGTTGCCGGCACTGCCGCCGACTTTAACCAGCCCAAGCGGATTGGCGATGCCTTTGACGAATTGCCGCTCGGGTTCGAGCACTTTTATGCGCTCAACAAACCCGACGGATCGCTTCAAAAGGTGGCCGAGGTGAACGAGCCCACGACCGGTCGCAGATTGGAAGTTTTTTCAACCGAACCAGGGACTTTGTTCTACACCGGCAGGTATACCTCCGACAATTTGAAGCGTGAAAGTGGCGATCAATTTGGTCAGTTCCGTGCCTTCTGCGTCGAGACATCCAAGTATCCCAATGGCCCCAACATTGACGGAGCGCCCAAGAGCGTTCTGAAACCAGGTGAGAAGTACGACGAAATGACGGTCTACAAACTCAGTTGGACCTAGGAACTTCTGTAGTGGACGCGGCCACGAGTCCCTCCACTTTCCCAACCGCTAGGACTCGTGGCCTCGTCCACTACTATTATTCCCCCCAAGTAACAAAACATGAAATCAGCGCAGTACAAGGGTGATCGAACGATTGCCGTCAGCAGCAGCGAAGCGATCAAACCGGGCCCCGGCGAGGCTCGTCTTGAAGTGGCTTACTGCGGTATCTGCGGAACCGACATTCACATCTTTCACGGCGCGATGGACCAACGCGTTCAGATGCCACAGATCATCGGCCACGAAGCGTCGGCGGTTGTCGCCGAAATCGGCGAAGGCGTCACAACGGTTGCGGTCGGCGATCGAGTCGCGGTCCGTCCGCTGCATTTCGGTGCTCCGTCAACCTTTGACAACGGATTCGCTCACGTTGGCAAAAACCTAAAGTTCATCGGGATCGACATGCCTGGCGGAATGCAATCGTCTTGGACGGTGCCCGCCTACACGCTGCACCATTTACCTGAGTCAATGGACTTAACCCACGGTGCGATGATCGAACCCGCTGCGGTGGCGTGCCACGATGTCCGATTGGGCGAAGTCAAGCCAGGCGAAACCTGCGTGGTCATTGGCGGCGGCCCGATCGGACTGTTGATTGCACTGGTCGCATTGCACAAGGGTGCCACCGTCATCATGTCGGAAGTCAATCAAACTCGATTGGACCTAGCCGATTCGTTAGGGATCAAGGTTGTCAATCCGATCAAGCAGAATCTGCCCGCAGCGGTCAGCGAAATGACCGACGGAAAAATGGCCGATTGCGTGTTCGAGGTCTCTGGTTCGGCACCCGGCGTCGAGGTGATGACCGAATTGCCCAACGTTCGCGGTCGTATCGTGATGGTCGCGATTCACCCGGAACCCAAACCCGTCAATCTGTTCAAGTTTTTCTGGTCCGAAATCAAGATGATCGGTGCTCGACTTTACGAAGAAGAGGACTTTGATGAAGCGATCGCATTGGCCGCAAGTGGCAAGTTGCATTTGGACAAACTGATCACCAAGGTCAGCCCCATTGATCAAGTCCAAGCGACCTTCGACGGGATCGACGCTAATCCCGATGGCATCAAGTATTTGATTCAGTGCAGCTAAACACTTTCCTCAACTCATTGAACGCATGACAACTCTTTCATCATTTGATCTCTCCGGTAAAACCGCTTTGGTCACCGGTTGTAAACGCGGCATTGGCAAAGGCATGGCACTTGGCCTTGCGGAAGCCGGTGCCAACATCATCGGCGTCTCTGCATCGCTGGAAACCAGCGGCAGTGATGTCGAAAAAGAAGTCACAGCACTGGGGCGATCCTTCCAAGGTTATCAATGCGATTTTTCGGATCGTGCGGCGGTTTATGAATTCATCAAACAAGCCAAAGCGGATCACCCGACGATCGACATTTTGGTCAACAACGCTGGCACGATCCTTCGCAAACCAGCCGCGGAACATCCTGACGATTACTGGGACAAGGTGATGGAAGTCAACTTGAACGCCCAGTTCGTGCTGGCACGTGAATTTGGCAAAGACATGGTTGCCAAGGGAAGTGGCAAGATCATTTTCACTGCGTCCTTGCTGACCTTCCAGGGTGGCATCACGGTGCCCGGTTATGCAGCCAGCAAAGGCGGGATTGGTCAACTGACGATGGCGCTGGCCAACGAATGGGCCGGCAAAGGAGTGAACGTCAACGCGATCGCGCCCGGTTACATCGCAACGGACAACACCGAAGCACTGCGTGAGGATCCCGTCCGCAGCGAACAGATTCTCGGCCGTATTCCAGCCGGGCGCTGGGGCAATGCTGATGACTTCAAAGGTCCGATCGTGTTCCTTGCCTCCGACGCGGCGCAGTATGTCCACGGGACCACGTTGCTGGTCGATGGCGGCTGGATGGGCCGTTAGTACTTTGTCAAGAATCAGAACGAGGGTTGGCGGTAGTGGATCTTGTTAAAGATCCCAATGCGAATGGATCTTTAACAAGATCCACTACCCAAAAACGTAATCTTGACAAAGCACTCGATATTTTCAATCAATTTTCAATCACCTACTTTTTTACTTGCTGAAGCGATCGTTTCCCCATGACATTGTCCATGACAGAATCCCGCCGTGGTGTTGAGCATTATCGAATGCTGATCCACGGTGAATTCAAAGATTCGGTATCCGGCCAAACGGTGGACGTGGCTAGCCCCACCACCGAAGAGGTGCTCTTTGCGGTGCCCGACGGAAGCAAAGAGGATGCCGTGATCGCGTTGGAATCCGCTCAGTCGGCGGCAAAATCCTGGGCAGCGACGCCTGCGGTGCAGCGTGGTGAAATTCTGGCGAAGTTTGCTGATTTGATTCGTACCAACCGTCAGCGGCTGGCAAAGATCTTGGTCAACGAGATGGGAAAAACCTACTCGCTAGCCCTGGGAGAAGTCGATGTTTCGGCGGACTTTATTAATTTCCCAGCCCAGGCGGCCAGACGTGTCGAAGGCGACATCCTTCCTTCTGATTCGCCCAACGAACACATCATGATTCACAAGGTGCCCTACGGTGTCACCGTGGGAATCGCAGCTTGGAATTTTCCGCTCGCGTTGTCGTGCCGAAAAATTGGTCCCGCACTGACGACCGGAAATGTCATGGTTATCAAACCACCCTTGGTGACGCCGGTCGCTGTTTTAGCGCTCGGCGAGCTGGCTTTGGAAGCGGGGATTCCTGCGGGTGTTTTGAATCTTGTCACTGGTGATGGTCCGACAATGGGCGAAGAATTGGTCACCAACAAGATCACTCGTTTGGTCTCCATGACTGGCTCCACACCGACCGGGCAGCACATTTTCCGAGCGGCGGCCGAGCGGTTGACTGCCGTTCGCTTGGAACTCGGCGGCAAGGCTCCGTTTATCCTTTTGGAAGATGGAGACGTTGATAAAGCGGTGGACGCAGCCGTGGTTTCGCGGCATCTCAACAGCGGTCAAGTCTGTACTTGCCCCGAGCGGTTCTACATCCACGATGCTGTCTATGAAGAGTTTGTAAAGAAGTACTGTGCAGCGGTCGGAAAACTAAAAATTGGTGATCCGATGGAAGACAGTACTGATATCGGACCGAAGGTTAACGCTCATGAAACCGATCGACTGGAACAAATCGTTCGCGATGCGGTTCAGGCGGGTGCCAAGTTGGAAGTGGGCGGGAAGCGTCCCGAGGGGGATCAGTTTAAGAAAGGCCATTGGTATGAGCCGACCGTACTGACTCACTGCAATCACGACATGGCCGTGATGCGTGACGAAGTTTTTGGCGTCGTGAGTCCGGTGATGCGAGTGAGTAGTTACGACGAAGCACTCCGACTCGCCAATGACAGCGACTATGGCCTTGCCGCTTTTATTTTTACAAGCGACATGAGAAAGATCCAACGCGCAGTTCTTGAACTCGAATTCGGAGAAATCTACGTCAATCGACCCATGGGGGAACAACGCCAAGGATTCCACAACGGGCACAAGCTCAGTGGAACCGGTGGCGAGGACGGAAAATACGGAATGGATAACTACCTCGAAAAGAAGACGATGTATGTCAACTTCGATCAATAGCGACCACGCGGCCCGCCTGCCGGCTGTCCCCATGCCAGGAAATTCTGCTGGGAATCAATATCATGAACCAGCGAAGATTGAATCAATCGTAACCCGATTGTTTTGTGTTCCCCTGCCGGAGGTTTTGTCGGATGCCAAACACGGTGACCATACTCATTTCCAGCTAGTCACCGCAACGATTACGCTGGGTGATGGCAGTGTGGGCACCGGGTACACGTACACCGGAGGCAAAGGAGGTCATGCGATCAAAGCCATGATCCAGCATGATTTGGCACCCGCGTTGATTGGCAAAGACGGTACTGCCGTTGAAAAAGTCAATGACTTCATGGAATGGCACATTCACTATGTTGGTCGTGGTGGCATTGCATCGTTTGCCATGTCGGCGATCGATATCGCTCTTTGGGATATCCGCTGCAAGCAAGCCGGTGAGCCTCTTTGGAAGATGGCAGGCGGAGCCGGAAAAGATTGCTTGGCGTACTGCGGCGGAATCGATCTGATGTTCCCATTGGACAAGTTGCTTAATCAAATCCGCGGCTATCTGGCAAAGGGAATCAATGCGGTAAAGATCAAAATTGGACGCGAAAACCTTGACGAGGATATCGAGCGTATTAAGGCGGTACGCGAATTGATCGGCCCGAATATCAAGTTCATGGTGGACGCCAACTATTCATTGACGGTCGATCAGGCAATCGAAGCGGCGACTCGGTTCAAACCGTATGACATCGCCTGGTTTGAAGAGCCCACGATTCCAGACGACTATCAAGGCTATGCAAGAATTGCCGAGGCGACCGGAATGCCGTTGGCCATGGGTGAGAATCTGCATACGATTCACGAGTTCGGCTACGCCCTGGAACAATCGAAGCTGTCGTTCATTCAGCCCGACGCATCGAATTGTGGCGGCATTACCGGATGGTTGGCTGCGGCCCAGTTGTCTCGCAAATACAACATTCCCGTTTGTTCGCATGGGATGCAAGAACTCCATGTGAGTCTAGTTTCAGCGCAATCCAACGGTGGCTGGCTGGAAGTGCATAGCTTCCCGATCGACCAATACACCACCCGGCCGTTGGTCGTCGAAAATTCCCGCGCGGTCGCACCGGATGATCCAGGGACTGGGGTCACCTTCGATTGGGCGAAACTCTTGCCCTACGAGCAGAAGTAGGCCGTGACCAATCGACCTGGGTTCGAGCGAAGTACGTCAAGCCACGAAGCCAGTCTCTCCTTTGGACGCGAGACGCTGCGACGAGCAGAACAATTCTCGGGTGGCTCATCTGTGCCTCACAAGAATATTGACTTTCGTTGTCGCCATGTCACACATCAACACCCCTGGGCGTCTGAAGTCGCAATTTACCTGTGAGTCGCAGCCACACATTTAGACGCAAGCATTCTGTTAGAGACTGCTTGTGACCACATCCAAGTTTTCATGCAGTGAGGAACCGAATGACTGACAAAGACATTCCAGCGGCCAGCATCACGACGGATGACCAAACCCACGAGTTGCCTGTGGTGCCAACGCAATTCATTTATCCGTTTGTGCTTGTCACGACGCTTTTCGCGCTGTGGGGATTCGCCAACGACGTGACCAACCCTTTAGTCGCGGTGTTCAAAGATGTCTTTGTCATCGATAACGCTCAAAGTACGTGGGTGCAAATGGCGTTTTACGGAGGGTACGCCACCATGGCGCTGCCGGCGGCGATCTTCATCCGCAAGTTTTCCTACAAGTCCGGGATCATTGTAGGTTTGTTGCTTTACGCGACGGGTGCCCTGCTATCGGTCCCTGCTGCTTCAGGCGCGAACTTCAATCTGTTTATCATTGCACTCTATATTCTGACCTTTGGGCTCGCATTTTTGGAGACAACGGCGAATCCTTACATCTTGTCGATGGGACCGGCGGAAACATCGACTCGTCGTCTCAACTTGGCTCAAGCCTTCAATCCCGTTGGTTCGCTCACTGGGATGTTCATTGCCGGCACGGTCATTCTCTCTACGATCCAAGTCGAGGACTTTAAGAGCGATGTGAATGGTTTTCATGACGAACTCAGATCGGCAGCGGTAGAGAATCAAGAATACAAGATTCTTCCCTTTCTCAAGTCGAAAGAGCGCGAACGATCCAATGATGCGAACGTCAAAGCCTATGTCACAAACTTGGCTCCTGATGCCCAGGACGTTGCCTCGACTGCGTTACAAGATTTTAAGGACGGGAAGATTGCTTCCTTTCAGGGCAAAACTCATTCCGAACTACAGAAGCATGATCTAAAGATTGTTTCGATGCCCTACATGGTGATTGGCTTTATCGTCATCGGCGTGATGATTGTTTTCATTCTGACGAAGATGCCCGACACCAGTCCGCAGGGTGATGAGCATGATCTTCATTTCGGTAGGACCGTTGGCAGATTGATGAAAAATCCCCGTTACGTGGGAGGCGTGATTGCGCAAATGTTCTATGTGGGAGCGCAGATCATGTGCTGGACGTTCATTATTCAGTACGCTGAAAACGCTTTGGGGATCGATAAGGCGACAGCGCAGAATCACAACATCCTGGCGATGGTCATCTTCCTCTTCAGTCGATTCATCTGCACTTTCTTCCTGAAATATATCTCGCCAGGAAGGCTGCTGATGGTACTCAGTCTCGGTGGGCTCGCCTGCACGCTTGGCGCAATTCATTTGGAAGGCATGGCCGGACTCTATTCCCTGATTGCTGTTTCCGCCTGCATGTCGCTGATGTTCCCAACCATTTATGGATTGGCACTCGACGGTGTCGGTGAAGATGCCAAGCTGGGTTCGGCGGGCCTGATCTTTGCCATCGTCGGCGGGGCCTTCATGCCGCGTTTGCAGGGTCAGATTCTCGACTTAGACTCTTTCATGGGAACCACGGCGATCCGGGGATCATTTTATCTGCCAGCACTTTGCTTTGTGGTGATTGCCATCTACGGAATTGTTTGCTGGAACCGTAGGAAAGCTCCAATCTCCAAAGGCGAACTCGCTTAGGAACTGTCGAATGTCCCGGTTGAATTCGACTTAGTCCGCTGGGAGAAATCGCGGCAGCAATACAAGAACGCAGCAATACAAGTAACTTTCCCAGTCGTCGCATGTTGATACTTGCGGAGAGGTTTAGGTTCTTGTCCTCTTATGTTTTCACTCATTCAAGATTTGCATCTTCGATGCGTTTGCGTTGCTCGTGATTCAGGCCCTGCTTGAAGTAAACATCATGCTTAATAAACGCGCGATGACGTTTCATGTCCGAATCGTGGACGTCTTGGCTGAGGTCACAGTCGAACCGCGCAAGAACGGCGTGGTTCTGACTCCATTGGGTGTAGTTGTTGAAGTGAGAAATTCCCCAGGTGATGCCACGCCCATCGGTTGTGTTGGTGAACGCATCGGGGACATAGGGGCCAGCGGCAATGGGCATCAACTGGACCATCGAAGCAATCTCGAAGTTGACGCCGTCTTTGGCAAATTGAATCGTGTTGTGTTCGTTCCCGTCGCCGTGAACCATCGCCGCGATGCCGTCTTGAAACGGAAACAATGACGTTTCATGACCGGAACTAAGAACGGGATTAAGAGGGTGCTTTTCAAAAGGCCCGAGCGGATCGTCAGCAATCGCCAATCCCTGCATCCGCACTAAGTCTGGATCGCCATCGGAATCAGATTTGTAGTACAGATAGATCTTGTCGTTGTGGACAAGCGGATAGGGATCGTGAATCGAGTATTGGTCCCAATCGCCTGGGGCACCGTTGGGAATCACGATCTTGTTGTGTGGCGTCCAGGGACCATCAGGAGAATCCGCGTAAGAGACCGCGACGGGACAATCGTCCCCGCGCGTGCCGCTCGCTTCCATAAAGCCTTGGTAGTAGAGGTAGTATTTCCCCTTCCAAAACAGGATGTCAGTGGTGGTCACACTTCGCCAACCGACTTGTGGTTTAGAAGGGCGTGGGATCGCGACGCCTTGTTCGGTCCAGTTGAAACCGTCTTCGCTGGTCGCGTACCAGATATCGGCCAAATCCCAATCACTCGATGGAATGGTGTCGGTGCATTTCTGTGGACCTTGGGGCGGGACAGGCGTGTGACGGTGCGTGTACCAAACGTAGTACTTCCCGTTTGCAAGAATCACCTTGGACGGATCGCGACGGGAAATCGTTCCGTCATGATCGTTGTAGTCAAAGCCGTTCAGTTGCGTGTACTTAAACAGCGAATAGAGTTCGTTGTCTTCCGGGCGAGGTGCTAAGTAGGCGGTGTAGTTCCGCTCCATCGCCGCGCTCATCGGACGATCAGGCTTCTGCTTGGGCAACACAAAGGGAAAGCCAGGCGACGTTGCTTCAGGCACCGCTTGTGGTGTTGTTTTCGGTGCTGTTTCCGGTGCTGCTTTCGCTTGAGGCGGTTCCGCCTCGCAAGCGTGTAGCGAAAAGAAGGTGGCGAGCACGAGAAAGACTATTGCGAATTTCATCCCGGTTCTTTGTTGTTCGTACGCGATGCGCCTCCCACAAGCCGTGGCGGCATTGAAACGGTAGGACTCCGACGTGAGAGAAGCTGACGCCAAAATGCTAATTGTTAACATTGTGTTCGGTCCACGCCGATTGTCAAGGACTTTCAGCGACTCAGCGCAGGACGACTCAGCGGTTCAAGATCCTTGCTTAGCCGGACTTTAAGTCTAAATGGCAATCCCCATCCTTGTCTTTAAGTCGCGTCGCTCCGTCATCTTTTCCTGGAAGTCGAAGTTTTGTAGGCTCAGATGACATTGTGAATTGTTAACATATGGAAAGGGTCTTCTATTTGACCCATGGTTGGCAAGCAAAGGATCAAGGCCTTTCGACGGCTCCAGCGAAATTCAAATCCATCGCTTTCCCAGTACAAGTCCAATCGCCAACAACGATCAGGCTACGAGAAGTCAATGCTAGATTTCATTTTCGCGTTGTCAGGTGTGACTTCAAAAAATCGATCCCGCCGAAAGTCGATGAGCATCTGCCGGCGAATTAAAAAAGTAGAACTGCTGGAATCGCGAATCCTGTTGGCTGGGCTGGCGGATGCCGAGTGGTCAGTTCTGCCTGTTCCAGCTGATGCGGGCAACGGATTGGAGTGGAGACTTGCGACGGAACTATCTGATGAATTCAACGAGGACACGATTGGCACCGTTGCTGATCAACTACAGAAAACCTCGGGGGTTCTCGATTGGAACATCGCTCCAGACCATGACGACAGCATCAAGTGGGTGGATTCCAAACCAGACGGATGGCTCGGCCCGGGGGCGACGTATTTCGACAAGAACAAACCGGCTAGTGATAAGAACTATGAAATCCAGAACAGCAAATTGATCATCTCAGCGACGAAAGTGCCGCTGGACCAACAAGTGACCAACCTTTTAGAGCCGGAATTCACGCGATCAGTTTATACCAGTTACATCACGTCGAAACACAAGTTCGGCCCCGGGACATTCACCGAAGCCTTGATTCGGACTTCATCCACGAAGGTTTCCACCAACTTTTGGACGCTCAGCGATAGCAACGAAACCGAAATCGACGTGGTTGAAGTTTACGGTGACGGGAATTGGTTTCCTCGTCGACCATCCAGTAACGTTCATATCTTCAAACGAGGTGGTGACGGCGGAAACAATAATAGCGACCAAGTTCATCATGTTCACCAACAAAGTCTTGCTGGTCAGTGGACTCGATGGGGTGTTGATTGGAAATCAACCACGGAACTGGATTTCTACATCAACGGACAATTGGTTCGGCAGTTGGATTTGGCAACCGGCAATAACGTGGTTTACAACGAAAACGGCGAAGTCGTCACCAGTGCTAATTGCGATTCTTTGACTCAAAGCACCTGCATGGGCACCGACGGGTACAACTGGGACGCGACCAGCCAATTCCTAAACGAAGACATGCGATTGATTTTTGACTTGGAAGCTCATTCGTGGCGGGGAGAAGATGGGATTCCTTCGGATGCTGACTTGGCCAATCCGAGCGTCAATCAGATGCAAGTCGAATGGGTACGCACCTATCAACGAATCGTCGCCAATCAACCGGCATCCGGCGTGCCGATTGTCCAAGGGTCCGCCCAACAAGGCCGAGCGTTAATGGTCGACACTAGCGGAATCCAAGATCCAAATGGATTGGGGGAATTTGTCTATCAATGGATGCGTGACGGTGTCAACATTTCGGGCGCGAACGCATCAACCTATGTCCTTTCCAACGGCGATATCGACAGCACTGTTTCGTTACAGATCGCGTTTATCGATGGCGGTGGTAGCGAGGAATTCGTTTTCAGTGACGACGTCGGACCAGTCTTTCCTCGTGACATCGACAGTGACTTTGGCGATGCTCCCGAGTCTTTTGGAACTCGTTTTGCCGACGACGGCCCTTCTCACGCAGCAACCGGACCGCGACTAGGTCAGCGACGCGACGTTGATCCCGATGGATTCCCTTCAACCAGCGCCACCGGCGACGACGATTCGAGTTTGAGTGATGAAGACGGAGTCATGTTTGGCGGCATCACCCCCAACGGTTCGCAAGCTGCCGTCAATGTCGATGTGCAGCAAGATGCGGTCAATATCGACGGACAGCAAGCTGCTGTCAACATCGATGGACAGCAAACTGCCAGCCCCCGGATTGATGCTTGGATTGACTTTGATCAAAGCAACAACTTCACATCTAACGAAAAGATTCTTGACGGTGTCGCCGTTTCTGGCGGTTTGCAAACGCTGAACTACGACCTGCCTGCGGGACTGACTGCGGGTGACCGCTATGCCAGGGTTCGGATTAGTTCAATCGGCGGGCTTTCACCGACCGGGTTCGCGCCCGACGGTGAGGTCGAAGACTATCTGATTTCCGTTGACGCCCCCAAAGTCGAAGCGATCACTGTCAATGGAGGCGATGCTCAGCGGTCTTCCCTGGATTCGGTGACAGTAACTTTTGATCGCGATGTCGAAATAGACCAGTCCGGATTAGGAGCATTTCAAGTTTTGAACTTGGACACGCTTCAGTCGGTTGATCACAAGGTGAGTGTCCAAATGCTGGATGGGCGGACCGTGGTCGACCTGTCATTCACACCGTCAACGTCTTCCGTCAATGAATACGGAAGTTTGGAAACCGCGAATTACAAACTGGTCATTCTTTCATCGCGTCTTTCGTCAGCGACAGTTTCGATGACGGGCGACCATATCTTTGGCGACCACAATCCCACCGATGCATTCTTCCGCAAATACGGCGACATCAATGGCGACGACGCCGTCGGACTGACCGACTTTGCAGGATTCCGAGGATCGTTTGGAAAAGCAGTTGGTGAACCTGGATATCAAGTAGGTCTCGATGTCGATGGTGACGGGAGAATCGGCTTGAAGGAATTCGCGGCAT
Organism: Rubripirellula obstinata; assembly: GCF_001642955.1. Lineage (GTDB taxonomy): Bacteria > Planctomycetota > Planctomycetia > Pirellulales > Pirellulaceae > Rubripirellula > Rubripirellula obstinata. The sequence goes on from NZ_LWSK01000003.1 coordinate 58,506, forward strand.
TTCGCGTTAGCTTTGGAACTTGATCGCGATGTTCAGGTAGCGGGTGTCCGAACCGTGATTTCGGCTAAGCGATGGAAGTCTTTGTGATTGAGTATCAGCAAAGGAGTGACCTCAGGCTCAATCATGACGGGACGAAAACGCGACGCAGCGACAGGTTCCAGTCTTCATGACGTCGCCGGGGCACCGATCATTGCACTGATTTGATTGGGCAAGAAAAAAGGGTCAGGAGCCGTTTTGGCGATCTGCGCAGATACCATCGCCTGCCCCGCCAATTTAGCTCCTGCCCATTTTCTATTCGCCCTCAATCGAGAGCAGGTCGATCAAATGCCAGATGTTAATTGGCTTGGGCAACCTGACGATCAACCTCCATTTTGTCGCCGTCATGCATGATTTGGCGAGCCATCAGGATGACGCGATCGTTTACCTTCACCGGGACACCTTGGACGGTGATCTGCGAGCCTTCTTCCAGACTGCGATCAAACGTCGTCTTGGGGCCCAAGTCCACCATCATGGTCTTGCCATTCTTGGTATTGACCTTGGCCAATTGGTGTTGCTGCCCACGGACCTTCACCGTTTTCGTCTTCTCGACGGTTCCTTGGAACTTCTTGCCGTTTCGGTCAATCGTGATCGTGCCGTCTTTAAGAGAGGCTTCGGTTGCAACGAACAGTGGCTTGTCGCCGACCTTGACTGCGTGGCCATTGGCCGTCAATTGGTCGCCTTCGGAAACACTGACCGATTCGGCGGGTCCAAGATCGATCGGCATGGACTGCCCGCTTGGTACTTGGACGGATGCAAGTAAGTGCTTGCGATCTCGAACATTAACGGTCTTCGTATCGACGACTTCGCCCGACAATTGCATCAGAGTTGATTTCATCTGCTTTTGTTGGTTCTGGGCTTGCTGCTTCGATTCTTGCTGGCCTTCACCGTCTTCGTTGAAGGTGTAGTAGTCGAAGTCTTCGTAAAAGCCATCGCCGTCGGTGTCGCTGTAGAACGCGTAGGCATCGTATAGGCCATCGTCGTCCGTGTCGTAGTAGTTCGAGTAGTAATCGTTGTCCCAATAGCTGTAGCCGTCATCGTAGTAATCATAGAACCAGTCGCTATCGCTATCTTCATCTTCATAGCCGTAGTCGCTGTACAGGTTCCAGTCGTTGTCGGCATCGCTGTCGGTCAACTCATCGGCGTACGACCAGGTTTCATTATCCCAGCGTCCGACGGCTTCATCGGTCGGGTTGTAGTCGTTTCCGTCAAACCATTCCGATACGTCATACCATGCGTCATCTTCGTAGTATCGGGTGTTGCTGCCAAACTCATCAGCTTGCACCAGAGCCGTGGGCGTCATCATTGCAGCACCGATAATACCAGCAAGGATGGCTCGTTTCTTTTGTCGCATTGTCATTTTGTTCTCCATGTTCGATTGGAAAATTAAGTCCACACGCTGTGGGCTTGTTTAATCAATGAATGGTTGCAAACCCGATGCCAATACGGAGTTTGACGGCGTTTCAGATGGCGAACTGACCTGGATCGACAGGCCTGGTGCTTGGTTGACGATCAAGTCGAGCGATTTCGAAGCGGTTCATTGTTGTTTGTGAGATGGGGTTTGTGAGATGAGGTTCTGCGAAAGTGGGGGGACATCGATTTGATTGCTGCCGGATTAGTGTCGTTACTCATCCCGTTTGATTCCGTGGGTCAAGACCCACGGCACCGTGCTGACGCCCCATCCGGGGCTAAGGAACGTACAACTTTTTTATAGTCGCCTTTCGCTCGGGACGTCGCATCAGTTACTGCGTCTTAGGCCTGGAGGGCCGGAAGCTTCCTGCCGGGTGCGCGAGCACCCGGATGGCTGCCCCAAATCAATTCTCTGTAACTAATTCTCTGTAACTAATTCTCTGGCTGCGTTTGGCCTATAAATTGCCCCATGTCAACATCGGCGTCGCAGGATGAAGTTCTGCCGATCGCCTTACTGTCAACAAATCGCTCGTCGCCATCGAAGCGACCAGCCCGCCCGGTTTGGCGACAAGGACGAAGCTGTCACGAGCCAAGCAAAGCCGTGACCTTGACTGGAGCTGACCCTGACTGGACAGCGGCACTTTGGATTAGCCGCAGTTTTAGCGAGAGCAACCGTGGCGAATGCCAAAACGGCTAATACGCTCGGCGCTGTTCCAAAGGCACGCTGTCCAGCTAACCATCTTTGCAAAAGCCAAACCCAACAACGAACCCCATGACACCGACGGAGCCTGAATATGCTTGCTGACTTTAGTATTTGGACACTCGACGACCCCGCGATGCACGACGACATGCAACTCGTTCGCGAAACACTGGACGAACGCGGCCTGGAATACACGATGAACAGAATGTCCACGTCTGTGGAAGGATCGCTTACGCAGATAAGCGAATCAATCGAGGCATGTCGGCAAAAGCTAGCCGTCAAACACAATCGCCTATTGATCCAAATCACTTTTGATGATGATCGTTCAAAGTAGGCGTAAAGATCGCTGGCAGTTGAGAGACAGGTGGCACGCGCGTCCACTGTCGTATCGCGTTAGACGTTGGCTACTGCCTGTTCAGCGTTAATTCTGTTTTTGCGATTACCGCGGGTGAAGGCAACGATATTGTCAACGGTGGTGTCGATGATTCGTTGAACCGCTTCGCGTGTGTTGAAAGCGCTGTGCGGCGTCACCACAACATTTCGCATTCGAATCAACACCTGATCGACCAACAGCGTATCGAGTGAATGATGTTGTTCGTAAACGCGTCGCAACAGTTCGGCTTCTTCCCGGATGACGGGCTCCTCTGAAAGTACATCCAGCCCGGCGGCGGCCAAGTTGCCTTCGGCCAGCGATCGCAACATCGCTCGTTCATCGACCAAAGCTCCACGAGCAGTATTGATCAACACCGCTCCGCGTTTCATCAGCTTGAATTGGTCTGCGCCAATTAAGTGCTTCGTTTTGGCTGACCCCGGCACGTGCAAGCTGACCACGTCCGATTGTTTTAGCAATTCATCAAATTCGACGTAGTCAAAGCCAAACTTTTCTGCTGCGTCGGCGTTGGGTTGCAAATCAAAGGCAATGACATTCATTCCGAATCCATGTGCAATGCGGATGACGTGCTGTCCGATATTACCGGTCCCGATCACGCCAAACGTTTTTCCCTCCAGATCAAAACCCTGAAGCCCACGCGGCGAGAAGTCGCCCTTGCGAGTTCGGTCGATTGCTTCTTCAAGTCGGTGGCTAATCGTCAACAGTAAACCAAAGGTGTGCTCGGCCACCGTCGCCGACCCGTATTCAGGAACGTTGCAGATCGCAATCTCTCGATCATTGCAATGATCCATGTCAATGTGATCGAACCCGGTCGATCGAGTTGCGATCAGTTTCAGGTGATCGAATTTCTTCAGCGTTTCATCGTCCAGATCGGAGTAGACAAAGGTGGAGATGACGTCGGCATCTGAAAATTGAGACGCATTCTGGGCAGTCAGGCTATCGGCGGTCAGCGTGAGTTCGTGGTCCTCGCGAAGTCGTTCAAACGTTTCTCGTTCCCAGTCTTCCACGTCAAAAATTGTGATGTTCATCGAAGTCCCATCGGTAGGTGGTTGTATTTGCAATGAGATCAAACGCACGCAAACTCCGCGCCGAACATGCTTGCTTTAGTACACAACTAGCATCGCAATTAGGACACTTCTCGATGAACGCAACCATCCGCCTCCACCTCGCAGCCGGCCCCAGCACGACGCGCGGGGCGATGCCCACGCCGTGAAGGGTTTCTAAACTGTTTAACCGCGTGGGCATCGCCCCGCGCGTCCATGCGGGGCGAAACGCGCGGGGCGATGCCCACGCGGCTAAACGAATTAACACGTGTTTTCCGGGACCAAAACGCTTCAGCGCGTTGGGTGGAATCCCTTGGAAAATTCGCTCTGGATGCTATTTACAGAAACCTAAAGGGTGGCGTTCACCGAGAATCGATCATGCCACCGCGTGTTCGTGCGTGCCACCAAAGATGCGGTAACGTGACCACCGCGTAGGCAATAAACGCAAAGGCTGCGAACTGATCAGCGGAAGGTCCAAAGAACAGCTTCGAGAGCTCGAATCGATTCCCACCAAACCTACCCATCCAAAGAAACAAAGCGACTGCCAAAATCGGAATGGTTGCGAGCAATGTTGCCAGCACTGTTGCAGGTCGGTCGTTTCGTTCAGTTTCGGTCATCAGGTGAACCGTTGACTTGACTGCGTGCCAACCACCAACGTAAAGCCCGATAAAAAACAGTGGATGCATCACGAAGGCACAGGCGGCTAGCACGATCGTTTCGATCCACCATTGTCGCACATGCCCAACGCCACGAAACGCCAGCACGGTATGAGAAGCAATTGCCAAGAAAAGAATCCCTGTGCTTGCCGACCTCGCTACGTTGATGCCAACAAATTGAGGTGTCGCAAGAGTCAACCCGTTGACATGAAGGACATCTTGGCACAACCCAAGAAATGCGATCGATTCATTCCAGTGGATCGCGATTGGCAATCCAACAACGACAGTCCCACGAGCGATGACGGCGAGCGTAGCGAAGGAAGCAAAGCGACTTCTTGGTAAGTCTTCGAATCCAAAATGAATTCCGGCTAGAAGCAAGAAGGCTGCAATGGCAACGCTTGGAGCCAAAACAAGCGATACTGCCGACACGAATAACAGCGCCAGATAGTAGAATGCCAAGTTCCATCGACGTTGTCGAATTCCGACTTGCAAAAGCTGCCAAGGATCAGCGGCACCGTGCAGCATTCCGATGGTTAAGAAGCCCAGGTTCAAGGCGAACGCAGGCGACTTCCAGGAATAGGAGCAGATGATCTCCGCCAAAGCCAGGATGGCAAATGCCGTTAGCATTCGAAGGACATAACTACGTCGCCACCGCCAGTCGCGTGGACTGACGATGACGTCGCTCAGCGATTTGAATTCGCAGTTGTAAACGTGCAATGGATGCTCCACGTAGTCACTGGTTATTTGGCGAGCACCGGTGCCGGACGACCACTCGATTCCTGGTCACCGTAGAAATCATCGGGAGTCAAATCGGGAACATCGCCGCGTGTGACCGCTTCCCAACTGCACTCATCCATTGCGGGCTGAAAACCTTCGGCGGCCGATTGGAAGGTGGCTACTCGCGCGAGCATCGCACCGTAAATCACTTTTGAAACAACGTCGCAGAACGTGAAGATGAATTGACGACTCACAGCACCACCGGCGTTGAACGCAAAGGCAGGCATCGCGATCGCGATTCCGTAGGCGGTCCAGGATCCAACGAAGAGCCACCAAATTCCTCGCATCACATTTCGAGCTCTGGCATGCATGTGATCGGTTCGGTCGAATACGTCTTTTTTCACCGAGTAAAGGATGTAGGCGAAAGCGACCCAACCGAGCAGATAAAAGGTCCAAAAGTAGAATCGCGAACTCGGATCGCCGAGGGTTGGGTGGAAACCACCCTCAAAAAACTGCGCGGTGTAACTAAAGTAAATCATCGCCAAGCCGCCAACGACGAACTTTGCGGCCGACCGGAAAAAGGTCACCCCCGCAACTCCGATCACGGCTAGTAGTTGCACTTGCAACATTGGGACGTCAATCGTCCAGTTCATGTAGCGGAAGCCGTTGCTAAACGTAGCGCGTGAAAGATTGCTTTGATCCTCGGGAATAGCCCCGGCCAAACCAATGATCCCATCCTCCATATTGGCATTCACGTATCCGCCTTGGCCTTCACCCAACACATTAGGAACGTAGGTAAATGCGTTGGTCCAACTTTCATACTGCGTCCACAAAATCAGCGCGGCGGAAACCATAACGACGCTGCCCAGGTAGCTAGTCGTTCGATACTTCGGCTTGGTGGAACTGACCGTGTATGCGAAGTAGATCAACCCAGCAACCATCGCTCCCAGCCCGAAAACGAGTACGTGAGAAATCAGTTGGAACTGGTAGTCCGTGTAAACGAGATAGTTCTCCATATTGGACATCAAAATTACCTTCTTAAAGCGGTGGAGTTCTGAAACAACAATCTTCTTTGACAACGTTCGCAACCAACGTGCCAATAACGAAATCGGTGGATCCACCAAGTTGCCGGAAGCTTTCCATAGAAGCTTGGCAAGCCCCGTCCAAAGAAAAAATGGACTGGTCGATCAGCGACCACGCTGTTGGCTAAGCATCGCGCGAACAACAATTGACGTAGTGGATTTTGCCGGGAAGTCGATTGTTTCGCTGACGTAGCGGAACTCGCGAACAACTTGTTGATTTATTCCAATAGTCGTCACGTTTCGTTTAACAGTTAGCCGAAGGCGTACTCGAAGGGCGCGTAGTACGCCTTCGGCTGACTGTTAAACGAACAAATCAACAAGCCGCGAAGCGTTTCGGCTAGCCGTCTTCGCTTGGCTCGTCGGTCGTGACCGTTGAATAAGTGTTATCGGTCACGGCCAAGGAATGCAGTGTGGCTGTCGAAGACTACCGAGGGTTTCGCAGTCCTGAGGGCGGACGTGATATTTCGGGCTACCTATGCCGTAAGCACACGACCGCTACGCTGTCAGAACTGTCCCAGCGATTCGGTCTAGGTGATCCCGATAGTTCTTCGGATATGGTAGAGCGAGCAAGAAAGTTCGTGACCGCCAACGCGGACGCCTACCAAAAGAGTGAAGCAAATCGAAGACCAACTTGGACTCAAACCCGAAAACCAAACCTGCCCTCACTCGAAGCGTTACCATTCAAACGAAAAATTCTGATCCATGAAAAAACGGGCATCGAACCATTCGAACGTTGATTGGCAATGGTCGCGACAAAGTCGGAAGTATCTCTGGAATGGGTTTGTGCGGATTCCATTCTTGGTGAATGTTGTCATCAACGCATCATTGCCTTGGGTGTTATTTAGACAGCGTGACAGGCTGCCGGTTTGGGGTGGCCCGGAAAGCTTGCATGGCGAGATGATCATCACGGCGATATTGTTGCCATTGTTGACGGCATGGATTTGCGGGAGAACTTTGCGTCGTCAGACTTTGGGTGAAGCCCACGCGATCCCGTTGCCAACGTTCAGAGTTGCCGATGAACCGATCGCGACAACGATGTCGAGCTTGCGCGTCGGGTTTTGGCAGGCAATGGAACGAGTCACCGGTGAAGGATCCTGGGTAGGTGGAGTCTTGTTTACGCTCGTCTGCGGGCCACTGATCTATGCGACGGGTTGGCTGGTCGTAGTCGTCTATCCGGGACCTGCCATTTCGATTGGCCAACTGTCACTGGTGAAGGCGGTTTTTGCAGGATTCCATGGTTGTTGGGTCACGCCTCTGTATGCAATGTCCGTGTTGGTAAACACTGCCAACCGACGCCGCGACGACTGAATTCGCCTCCATCAAATCCGTCAAAAAAATGGACTGGTCTGTTCCCTGAAACCTGTCCATCATTTACGAGGTTTGACTCGCTGCCGAGCCCGCATCCGATTCGTTGGCTTGATCATTATCGGTGCTCCGCTTGGCCTCGATGCCGGCTTCGATTTGGGCTTGGTCTTTTTTAGGCATGCCGATTCCCGTGGTTTCCAGCAACCATTTTTGGAACTGCCAAATCCTTTCTTCGCGAACTCCTATGACGCCGGGTTGATTGCTCCCCTGGATACCCAATTGCTGGGCTTCGTAGAGAACTCGGTCTTCGTTAAAGATTTGGCGCACTGACTTTCGAGCCATGCGCCAAGCCACGTACCTGACGATCGATCGAAGCGGTCCGTTTCGAGTTCCGTGCAACGCAAACATCCGTATTTTCACTCGAACGGTTGTCGGTGAAGTTGGAACATGGACAGACACGTAGTTGATTGTGTCGGTCATTACCACAATGAGGCTCGGATGAAAGTGATAATGGCGGTACACCTCCTTGGGCTCACCGCCCAAGAATCGACTGGTCTTGAATTGCTCTTTGGCCCATGGAAATTTCTCCGCGTACTCCAAACGCGTTTGAGAGTCTTCCAGGTGATGAATCGAGTGGAGTTCCAATGGCAATTCCCCGTCGAACCAATCCGGGTGGACTTCGGCAATGTGGTAGGAATCCAGCGTGTTTTCGACCGGGACTTTCCAATTGCTGTTCGCATCGAATTCCCATTCTTCGGCCATTCGCCACATGGGTGCTTTGAAGTTGGCCTCGATCTCATCCCATTTCTCGCCAATGAAGTCCTTCAAAGTCTCAGGACCGTTCGACAGGTTGATGAAAATCAAGTCACCACACATCTCCATTCGGATCGGTTGGAGATGAGAGTTCTCTCGGTCCCAAGGACGAAAGCAGTGAGCTTCGGGTATACGTCCGGTGCTTCCGTCCGAATTAAATTCCCACCCATGATACTGGCATTTGAACTTCTCGCTGTTGCCATTGGGTTCACATGTTAACTGCGAGTGCCGATGAGGGCATACATTCACAAATGCTTTAATCTCGTTTCCAAAATTACGCAGAATCACCGGAGTTCCTGCATGATTGACAGTAACGAAATCGCCCTTCTTGCTGATTTCCTGCTTGGTGCAGGCCAACTGCCAAGACGTGCGAAAAAGCGTTTCAAGCTCTAGCTGATAGTGGTCTGGATCGCGATAATGCTCGGGACGCAACAGGTGACGTAAACGGCTTTCGTGCACAAACATTAGAATTCCTTATCGCAAACAGATCCTTATCATCAGACGTCATAGCCTGACGACCAAACCCTAGCAAGCAAGACCGGGAAAAAGGGTCAACCAGGAAAGCAGGGCCAGGAGCCGAATTGGCTCATTAGATAACATGAAGGCTGTCCAGAACACCAAGACGGCTCCTGTACCGTTTCTTCGTCGTCTTTCCATCTTCATGGGCGTTTTGATTCCGCCTATCAACCGTCGCCGGTTTGCTTCACAATGCGGTGCGTGAACGAAGTTCTAGCAAATCATTCAAATCTCCTTCCCCCTAGGGATCCAGACAGCTAATGGCATCCAGCGAAGCCACGACGATCGACGTCGAAGGTCAAATCATCGACCTGAAAAATCGCAATTTGGCGGCTTTTCTGTCTTGGTTGGTGCCCGGTTTGGGGCACATGTACCAAGGACGAATGACCAAGGGCTGCATTTTCTTGGTCTGTATTCTGTCCGCTTGGATCCTCGGTTTTGCACTCGGTGGCGGGCATGTTGTCTATGCATCGTGGGTTCCAGGTGACCGGCGGTGGCATTATTTTTTGCAAGCAGGCGTTGGAGCACTTGCGATGCCAGCGCTGGTGCAAGGCAATCGAATGCGGAAGGCGACCGATCCTGATACCGGCTACACGGCCAGATCCTACACGCCGCTTTGGGGTGGATTCATGGCACCGCCGTACCGACGAGTGCTAGAAAGCGAAGCCGATGAAGTGTCCGCTTGGTACGCTCGCCGAGGGGCCGGTTACGAAATGGGTACCTGGTACACCGTGATCGCCGGACTGCTAAACATTCTTGTGATCTACGACGCATTTGGCGGCCCGTTGGCGGTACCGATCAGCGGCCGCAGAAAAGACGAAACGCCCGATCTGGAACATTCTGAGCCAGAACATTCTGCCCCAGAACAAGGCGATTAAACGGTCACCCCTACTGTCACTTTCACCCGCCAACCGTCACCCCTCACGCTTCAAACTTCACCCGTGCTGTCGATTTCCCCCACCTATTTGCTGTACTACCTGCCGCTGATCGTGACGATCTCGCTGGTTTTTGGCGGCACTCGTCACGAAGACACCACCAAGGTGATCCAACACGCTTGGCAAACCGGTCGCTGGATTACCGGGTTCATGCTGATTATTTTTGCCGTCCTGTGTTTGATGGCGTGGCTGATCTAAGATCGGACGAATGCGAGTACTCACACTAGGTGCCGGAACCGTCGGACGCTGGGTCGCCGACATGCTTTGCCGGCGAGGCCACAGCGTTACCGTCGTTGACCACGACCCCGAAAATGTTCGACGAATCAACAGCGAACTCGATGTGCGCGCGATCGTTGGCAGCGCTTCCCGCAGCACCGTGCTGTTCCAAGCCGGCGTGTGTTCGGCCGATATGTGTTTGGCGGTCACCGGCGACGATGAAGTCAACATTGTTGGTGCCAGCATGGCCAAGGCGCTTGGTGCACGGCGCAGCATCGCACGCGTGTACGCGCCAGCGTTTCGCGATCTGAGTACGTTCGATTATCAGAAACACTTCAACATCGACAGCCTGCTTAGTTTGGAACAACTCTCGGCATTCGAGCTGGCTCGATCGATCCGTGATCCCGACGCGATTCCGCTAGAACACTTTGCTCGCGGGCAGCTAGAAGTCTACGAGATGGATGTCGATACCAAGTCGCCTGCGGCTGGCCGTAAATTACGAGACTTAAAGATCCCCGGTTCCATCCGTGTTGGTTCGATTGCTCGCGACGGCCGCATGTGGATCGCTAGCGGTGAAGATGAATTGCATGTCGGCGATCGCATCAGTTTGATCGGAAGCCCCGAATCGGTCGCCAAGGTGCGCAGCATGTTTTCTGAACAGCGCAAGAGCCGGAAGCAGTCGCGTGTGATGATTGCTGGTGGTGGCGAAACAGGTTACCACTTGGCCGACTCGCTCGCCCGCCGCGACTACCGCGTCGTGATGCTGGAACGCGACGTTGATCGATGCGAACATCTGGCCAAGCTGTTACCCGACGTCACGGTGGTTCACGCCAACGCCAACCGCCGCGTGGTGTTAGAAGACGAAGGTGCCGGCAATGTTGATTTCTTTGTCGCCTGCACCGGGTCGGACGAAAGCAACATCATGGCCGGCGTCGAGGCTCGCGAATTGGGTTCGGCCAGAGTGATGTGTGTCGTCGGACGGCCCGATTACGCCAACGTGGTCGGAAAGCTAGGGATCGACTTGGCCGTCAGTGAACGAGACGTGGCGGCTCGTCAGATCCTGGGTTATCTGAACGAAGGCGCGATCATCAGTCGGAACCAATTGCCCAACGGAACGATTGGCGTTTATGAATTGGAAATCAACGAAGGTAGCCCGATCACCCAAGGTTCGCTGGCGGAATTGCCGTTAGCGGGACGTTGTTTGATTGGGGCGATTTATCGCGATGGCTTCGTCCGCGTCCCGACCGCCGATGATAAATTACAGGCCGGTGATGTGGTGGTCGCGTTGATCGATAGCGCGTCGCCCGATGACCCGTTGCCGCTGTTCCATTAGGAAACAAGCAAGGTAGGCCGGAACAAGCTTAGCGCAGTTCCGGCAATTGCATTGATGAGTGTTGGATTGCCGGAACTGGATTGCCGGAACTGGATTGCCGGAACTGGATTGCCGGAACTGCGCCAAGCTTGTTCCGGCCTACTTCAACAATTCAGTCCAACGTTGGATTTGCGAGCGAACTTGGTCCGGCGCGGTGCTGCCATAGCTGACGAAGGCTTCGACCGCATTCTTGCTGCCCAAGCAATCATAAACACTGTCGTCAATCTCCGGTGCATGCTCTTGCAATGCATCAATCGGCAACTCGCTCAACGAAACCTTTCGCTTCATCGCTTCCCCGACAATCGCACCGACCAAGTGGTGAGCCCGTCGCTGCGGCATGCCCTTCTTGATCATCCATTCCATCAGTGTTGTCGCGTCCAGATAGCCACGTTCCAATCGGTCAGCGATCGATGCTCGATTCAGTTCACTGTCCTGAACAATCGGCGCGGCCAATTCCAACATCGCGTCAATCGTGTCAAACGAATCAAACAACGGTGGTTTGTCTTCTTGTAGGTCGCGGTTGTAAGCCATCGGCAGGTTCTTGACCAACAACATCAACGTTTGCAGGTTGCCCATCACTCGAGCCGACTTGCCTCGCGTCAATTCCAGCGTGTCCGGATTCACCTTTTGCGGCATGATGCTGCTGCCGGTACAAAACGCTTGCGGGATTTGGATAAAGTTGTATTCCACCGTGCTCCACAGAATCCATTCCTCGGCCCAACCGCTTAGGTGTGATGCGATGACGGACAACACAAACGCTGTTTCCAACATGAAATCGCGGTCGCTGCTGGTGTCCAGGCTGTTCGCGGTGACTCCACCAAATTCCAGAGCCTTGGCGGTTTGATCGCGATCAATCGGCAACGTCGTTCCGGCGACCGCGGCAACCCCAAGGCTGCACTGGTTCACGCGGCGACGGCAATCGGCGATACGTTCTCGATCACGGGAAAACTTTTCGATGTACGCCAACCAATAGTGCGATGCCAGGACCGGTTGAGCACGTTGCAGGTGCGTGTACGCAGGCAACACGATGTCAAAATCGGCGTCGCAGCGGCTTAGGAACGCCTTTTGAAGCGTCAGCAGTCTGGCGTCGATTCCGTCCAGGGCATCACGAATCCACATGCGAATGTCGGTGCTGACTTGATCGTTCCGGCTGCGCGCCGTGTGCAGCTTTCGCCCGACGTCGCCGATGCGATCGATCAACGCCTGTTCGACGTGCATGTGAATGTCTTCCAGCTCGAACCGAATCGGCAACTTGTCGGCATCGAGTTCGGATTCGATCTCCTTCAAGGTGTCACGAATCTGGACAAATTCATCTTTGCTGATCAGCCCGACCGTTGACAGCATTTCGGCATGCGCGATCGAACCGCGAATGTCGTGTTTATACAATCGGCGATCAAAACTAATGCTCTCGGCGAACGCTTCGAGACGTTTGTCGGTCGAATCGGCAAAAACACCGCTGCGAGATGGGCTGTCTTGCTGCTTGCTCACAATCTGAACTCTTCACAAGGAGTGGTCGGGACCAATAATGGGTGGGTAAGCTTACGCAAGCTTCGCGTCATCCGCGACCAGAGACCTTTTTCCGAGAACGCTTCCGAGCTTTTGCCCATGATCTTTCGCACCCTACTTTGCATCTCCGTTTTCCTGATGGCCGATCGGGTCCAGGCCGCCGGTGCCATTGTCAACGCGGCCAACGGTAACGGGGCGACCGGGCAGCCCTATGGCGTGGCGACGATCGAAATTCCATTGGATTTTCCCGTCATCGATCAGACGCTTCCGCCACTGGTCGCAACCGACCCGGATGGGCGAATTTTGTTTCCATTCAGCGAGGACATCAAAGTCCAGGTGCCGCTGCCGTCACAAAGACCTGTACCGCGTCCCGGCGGCGGACGTTTGCTCAACCGCGTCGGAAACCTGATTCGCGAGATCACGGCTGACCAGAAACCTCAATTCCAAACCGTTGCCCGACGCGTCACGTTTTTGTTCACCGGCAACGGTCCGATGAATGTGACGCTCAGCGATGCTCGGGGAACTTTGGGTAGCTTCCCCGTCAACCCGCAACCCAATCCAATCCTGCACTCGCAAACGCTAAACGCATGGTGGGCAGGTTACACCAATGCGGCCAAGCAACAGATCGACTCGGCCGACTATCCGACTTGGGTGGAAAATTATCTGGTGGCGATGTTGTCAGGTCGGTTGCAATTACCGCTGCCCGCTTGGTACTTGGACACCGACAAAGAAGAAGACGAATTGCTTAGTACCTTGAAGTTGGTCGCCGGGGTCGAAGGCGTCGGGAAGGCGATCTTCCGAAAGCAAGCCGCCGGTGTCGGAGTGAATACTCAGAGTGCTGATTTGCCTTTGCCACTACCGCCGAACTGGTCGCCATTGTTTTCGCAGAACGATCTTGCCGATGTCCCCGTCGAGCCGATGGCGACTCGAGTGCCGCCGGAGTGTTTTTACATTCGTTACGGATCTTTTGAAAACTATCTTTGGTTCTTGAATCTTACCGAGGAATATGGCGGCGATATTTCGACGATGGTTTCGCTGCGTGGAGTCACGAATGAATCGACGGCTCGGCTCGAAAGACAACTTAACGTCAAAGCAAATGCGATGTCGCGAATGTTGGGGCCATCCGTGATCGAAGACCAAGCGATCATCGGCCGCGATCTTTTCCTGGCCGACGGCGCGTCGATGGGAGTACTGTTCAAATCCAAGAACGCGTTCCTGCTAAGAACTTCTTTCAACAATGATCGATCTTCCCTCGCGTCGTCCGACGATTCAGTCACGCTAGAAGAAATAAAAATTGGTGATCGGAAAGCGTCGCTGTTGTCATCAGCCGACAACCGAGTGCGATCGTTCTTGGTCGAAGACGACGGGTTCTTCCTGGTCACCAACAGCCGCACGATCGCAACCCGTTTTCTAGAAGTCGGTCAAAACAAGCAATCATTGGCGGCAACTGAATCGTTCTTGTTGGCTCGAAAACTAATGCCGCTGGAGCGCGAAGACACGATCTTTGCCTACTTCTCGCCGCAAATGTTACGCGGACTTGTCGCGCCGAATTACCTGATTGAATTGCGTCGTCGTTTATCGGCCAAGGCTGAAATTGCGTTGACGCACCTCGCGCGGATGGCTGCGGCTCAAGAGAGCTTTGCCGTCACCGGATCAAACGCTGCCAATTCCACCGGGATTGCTGAATTGACATCCGCTGGATTTTTGCCAACCGGTTTTGGGTCCAGACCCGATGGAAGTGGCACGATCGAAGTGGGCGATTCGGTCATGGACACACGGCGTGGTGCCAGAGGATCCTTCATTCCGATCGCCGATGTGGAGGTCACCACGGTGACAGCCGACGAAGCATCGTGGTACGGACGGATCGCGGCGGAGTATTCCAATCGGTTTCCCACGATCGATCCCATCATGGTTGGTTTGGGCAGAACGCCGCTGGACGATCAATCAGTTAGCGGTGATTCAACTGTCCAGCAATCTGGTATCGAGCGTGTCAACATCCATGCCGAGATCGCGCCTTGGGGGGCGGAAAAGTACGGCAAGTGGTCGCGGCAACTTGGACCGCCCACACCGCTTGCGATGCGATTCGCTCCCGACGATATCTTGTCCGTTCAGGCTCATGTTGCGTCGCAGCAACTGGGGCCACCGACGCACTTGTTCGCTGCCATCAAAGACACTTTGCCACCGCGACCCGAGGACTTCGAGGGCATCCTAAACATCTATCGTTCACTCAAAGCCATCCCGGGATACTTGGGTGCTTGGCCGCAACCGGGCGCGCTGGATCGATTGCCGCTGGGGCTTGGGATCGGCACGCCGGTCGGTCCTGGATTGAATCGGTTGATCGGTGGCTTGTACCGTTACAACGACGGCAGTTTCAGCATCCTCAGTTTTTGGCCCGACGTGTTGCAAGCCACTCTGCCGTTCTTGGAAGCGGTGGACGTCGAAGACACCGCGCAGATTCGCGCCACCTTTGGCAATCTGCAAGGCAGCCAATTGGAATCATGGGCGAATGGTCAGTTGTACAAGCGTGCAAGAGAAAGCAGCCTTAGCGGGGCAAGCTTTTTGAGTTTGTTGACTCGTCAGTTGGGTGTCAAACCAGACCAAGCGATGATGGAATCGCAAAGAGTACTCGGTGCAGACCTGCAATGTTCACTCGGGGGCGAGTACGAGTTTGCACCCACAGCCAAGCGATGGATCAGCACGGCATGGCGAGGCGAATTACCAAGCGGCGGCGCGCCACCGGACTACGTTGCCCCGGTCATGAAATGGTTTCGCGGCGGCGGCGCATCATTGACCCAGTACGCCGATCGAATCGTCGTCGATGCGACGGTGGATATTCAGAGAGAAAGATAGCCCGTGTTAGGGACAGGAAAAACCCCTCGCCGATATCCATTCTGAGGTGAATTTTAAAGAAACTGGCACAATCGTGCTAGTAAATGCACTTTTGGTAAGGCGGATAATGTTCCACAAGCGATAATGTACTCAGGAACAAATACCCCTTAGGAAGCAACGACATTGTTTCCAGCACTCTTTCTTGAAGGTCATTTATGAAACGTTCACATCGAGAGCGTGATGCTTTCACGCTGGTCGAGCTGTTAGTCGTCATCGCCATCATCGGCGTTTTGGTCGGTCTGCTGCTGCCCGCTGTCCAAGCTGCACGCGAGGCCGCACGCCGGATGAGCTGCAGTAACAATTTCAAGCAGGTGGGATTGGCGGTACACAACTATCATTCCGCTTTTAATCAAATGCCGAAGCACGGTACAGGTACGCCGCAACTTGGCGGAACACCAGACGGACAGAGTGCCGCGCAAGCCCCACGCGCAAACAGTCGTTTGGAATTGAGTTGGCTCGTTCCGCTGACTCCGTTCATCGAGCAGCAGGCTCTTTGGGAACAGATCAGTAACCCATTGCAGGATCCATTGACCGGTGCAATTTTCCCACCCATGGGCCCTGGTCCTCGGCGATGGTTATCGCATCACGCAGTTACACGTTACGACCCATGGTTAACGGAAATCCCCGGCTTTCGATGCCCAAGTGATCCGGGTGTTGGTTTGCCTGGTCAAGGACGCACCAATTACGCAGCAAGCGTGGGCGATTCAGCTTACTTCATCGCAGGCCCTGTCGGTGACAATGGGAACGACAATTCGGCTGGTAACACGCAGACCGTCAATGCGCGGGCCGGATGTCGAGGTGCATTCGTCCATCGTCAGGATTCAAGATTCCGCGACATTCTCGATGGCTTGTCCAATACGATTTGTGCCGCTGAAATTGCATCGGACTTAGGGGACAATGACGTGCGAACTCGCGGAGCTCACTCAGGTGGTGAGATCAGTGCTGCTGGCGGCGTCCTCCTTTGCAATGGTGAAGTCGATCCCCTACGTCCGCAATTTTGGCGTGCAGGCTTCACCAATGCTCCGCTGCAAGGTGGTGGTACGGATGCAGAGCAGCGTCGTGGACTGAAGTGGGCGATGAGTCGTTCGATTTGGGGGATGGTGACAACGATCAGCCCGCCCAACAGCTTGTTGTGCATGGAAACGAACAACTTCAATGACGCGATTGTGCCTCCGAGTAGTCGCCACCAGGGCGGCGTTCATATTTTGATGTGCGATGGAGCAGTCAAGTTTGTCACCGATTCGATCGAGGCTGGTGATCAATCCAGCGCCCAAGTCGGAAATGGAGCAGCATTCCTAGCGCCAGGTTCACAAAGTCCGTTCGGGCTGTGGGGAGCATTGGGAACGCGTTCATCGAAAGAAACCGACGTGTCGCTCGAGTAAGGAACGTGCGACTTTTTATAGTCGCCTTTCGCTCGGCGAAAACAGTGGATTCGCTACTTTCGCGGAGCGAAAGGCGACACTAATTTTCCACTCGTTCCTAAGCTTCACGCCGCGGACAATCGTTTACACAGGGGCCGGTCTCGTCTAACAACCGGCCCCGTGAGACTGACATTTCTCTACATTTTCTAACAATCGTGCAGGAAGTTGATGATGAGTCGATTTTATATTTCTTTGATGTGCTCGGTCGCGTTGGTCATGGTTCTGGGCTGTGGCGGTGCCGGCGATTCGCTCGAACAGGCTGCCGAACCGGACGAGCTCTCCAAGTGGGTCGAGGACAATCCAGCTCCAGAGACCGTCGAGATTTCAGATTGACGGTGTTGGGTTTTGGGACAGCCAACGTTGAACCGGTTAGGGCCAGGTTTCTAAACCGGCAGAGACGCTGTGTCCGTGCTCAACCTGAAATTAACGGCTGATGGCTCAGTTCCATCAGCCGTTTTTTGTTGGTCCAGCGACGCTGGGAAATTGTTTTGCTTTTCGCTTTGTATCGCCAAGCACGCGGTCGGCAATGGCATCCGAAACGTAAGAATTGGGACCGAGATAGTCGGTGTAGTGGAACCGGACCGACGGGAACTCTTCCATGGCCTCTTCTGTCTGCCTGACAATCGCTTGATAAAGCCTGCCGTGAAAAAGCAGATGCGGGTAGACCAAGATTTGGTCAAACCGGCCGGTGCTGGCTACTTGGCGAAGCACCGTTGGCAGCTTTGGTTCGGCCATGGCGTAGAACGCTGTACAAACATTCGGCAAGCTTAAACGAGTGCGAACAATTTCAGACAACAATCGCATGTCCGCCTGCGCACACGGATCAAAACTGCCGCGTCCAACCATCACCACCGCAGTCCGCTGTGGATCAGAATCCATCGACGCCAGCGATTCGGATATTCGTTGAGCCGCCAATTGCACAATGGATGCATGACGTGACAGCGGCCGAGATTGATCGGTCGTGATCCCGTTGGATTCGCTTTGGCATTGCTTGATCGCGTCAGGAATGTCGCTCTTGGCATGTCCGGCGGCGAACAGCAACAACGGTGCAACATGAATGTGAGTTGCCCCCTTTGCGACCAACGCATTCCAGCCATCGGGAATCGTGGGCGACTGAAATTCTAGCAGCGCAGATTCGACCGGCAGATCGCCGCAACGTCGGGAAAGCAACTCGCCAAGCTCAAAGAACTCTTGCGTTCCAAGCTCATCACGAGTCCCATGACCAATCAGCAGGACACCTGACTTGCGACTCACTTAACCAGTTGCGAATCAGTGAAGCCTTCGGTCGCCAACATCTTCAAGGCGTTATCAACCGCGAAGCCAGCCTTGTACTGAACAACAACTTGACGGTTATCAAGCGTCCCCTCAACCTTTTGCGGCCCAAGGACAACCTGTTCGACTGCCTCGTTCTTTTCCAGTGTTTCTTTGACTCGTGGGAAACAGGAAAACGAACAATGCATTTCGGGAACCGCCAGCGTCAAAGTACCGGCCTCTTCCATGGTCACCGCATCGGCCGAAACCGAGGTCGCCGAAGCAGCCGGATCGACCGATTCGGGCCCGCCCGTATTAGCGATGGCAATCATAATTCCAACCGCAGCAACCGCGGCAATTCCGTAAACAAGTCCACGCATGATCTTTTCCTAGTCAAATGTTTCAAGGGTTTGTGTTTTGGATTACCAATCATTTTAGATCGTCAGGCAAGATTGGGCAGGGGACCAGCAGGGCAACTCACTTTTGAAGCTGGGCAAGCTCTTGTGAGCCGCTGGCGGTAACGCCTCGGGCATTTACGTAGGCCCGGCCGCTTACGCGATCACGGCTCACTTCCCAGTATGAAAAACTGATTTGCCCTGAGGGGCCTTGTCGTCCACCGTTTGCCTGCACGGCTAAATTCACAAACCAGGCCATGTTTTGACATGGATTCGTGCTTGCGGAAGAGGCTAAGGTCGGATCGTACGCCAACGCGAAGCGTTTATCGTCAGTTTCACGGTCCGGTTTCACGATGCATCGATTCAGATGATTCAATCAAAGTCAGCCGTTAGTCGCCCGCTGAAGATTGCTTTGGCATTTTCGGGCGGTGGTGTTCGCGCGACCGTTTTTCATCTGGGCGTTTTGGCTCGCTTGGCCCGACAAGATTTGCTGGGCCAAGTCAAAATTGTCTCCAGCGTTTCCGGCGGCAGTCTTGCCGCTGGGTTGGTGTTCTCGATTTCTGGCAACCGTTGGCCGGGCAGTGCTCAGTACTTACACGATGTCGTTCCGCAAATTCACGAATTGCTGACGACACGGGACTTGCAACGCTCGTACGTGATGAAGTCGCTGATGTTTCCCTGGCAGATCGCCAAGGGCCGCGCGGCTGTGCTTGGTGATGCGATCCGAAAACATTGGCGGATCGAAACGGACTTGGCCGAACTGCCGATTTCGCCTCGTTGGATCATCAACGCGACTTGCTATGAAACGGGTAAGAATTGGCGTTTTGGACGCGATCAAATGGGCGACTACCAAACCAAGTACATCAATGATCCAGACTTTCCGCTGTCGCATGCCCTAGCAGCATCGGCGGCGGTCCCCGGATTGATCGGTCCGTTGGTCGTCAAGACGCGTGACTATGCTTGGAATGAATTTCGCGATGACGATTGGCATTCCTTCAGCCCACAATACAAACGGCTGCATCTTTGGGATGGCGGCGTATACGACAACCTGGGCGTCGAATCGTTGTTCAAACCCGGCGTGGGACTGCAAAACGACACCGACTTTCTAATTGTCTGTGACGCCTCGCGACCGCTCTCCGGTGAATCACGTGGAACCCATTGGCGGCCTAGTTATTTAAGAGCGTCGATGCGTTTGGTGGATGTTGCCACGGATCAAGTGCGGAGCCTGAGAGCACGGATGTTGATCAATCACTTCCAACAAAACCCAGGCAGCGGAGCGTACTTGCGAATGGGCCTAAAAACTAAACGCGGCAACAACCTTCGTATCGCAGGCGAGACGCCAGCGTTGACCGATGCCGAAGTCCGCCAAGCAGCCGGCATGGAAACAACCTTGCGTCGATTAACGCACAACGAATTCAGTATCCTGTTTCGCCACGGCTATGAAGTCGCCGACGCCACGCTGACACGGCACAGCGAAAAGGTGGTTCGATCAGCCTCACAGAATCACGTTCGATTCAGAGCCGCGTGATGATCGCCAGCGATTTTATCGAAATTAGATCGTAGCTGATCCCGCCAGGGTTCAGTTGATCCTGACTGAACCCTGGCGGGATCAGCTACGACGTTTGTGATCCCAAATGTTGTCTAAACGTCGATCGAATCGGCGTCTTCGGCTCGGTCCATGATGAAACGGAAACGGGCGGACGCGTCGCGGCCCATTAGGTCGCTGATGACACGGTCGGTTTCTAGTTGATCATCGATTTCGACTTTCATCAGCCGACGGGTTTCCGGGTTTAGGGTCGTGTCCCAAAGGACCGCGGGCATCATTTCGCCGAGACCCTTGAAACGTGTGATCTCTGGGTTAGCGTTACCTTTGTAATCGGCCAAGATCTTTTCGCGAGCCGATTCGTCGGCGGCCCAGTGCGTTTCTTTCCCCAGATCAATGCGATACAGCGGAGGATCCGCGATGTACAAACGACCCGCTGCAATCAACGCCGGCATGTGGCGGTAAAAGAACGTCAGCAGCAACGTCGTGATATGGTGTCCGTCACTATCGGCATCCGCCAGCAGAATCACTCGGTCGTAACGCAGCGCGGCAATATCGGTACTGGGGCCGATTCCGCAACCGAGCGCGGCAACGAGGTCTTGGATTTCTTTGTTCTCGAGAATTTTCTTCAGCGTCGCACTCTCGGTATTGAGCACCTTTCCACGCAGCGGCAAGATCGCTTGCGTGTTTCGGTCGCGACCCTGTTTCGCCGACCCGCCGGCCGAATCACCTTCGACGATGAAAATTTCACTTTCGCCTTTCCCGCCCGAAACGCAGTCCGATAGTTTGCCGGGCAACATCGTTCGTTTTCCGCTGCCTTTGCGTGACACCGCGTCCGACGCAGCACGCGAAGCGGCACGCGCACGAGCCGCTGCGATGATCCGTGCGACGACTCCATCAGCAACGCTGCGGTTGTCGTTCATCCATTGTTCCATCGCTGGACGGATCGAGTTTTCGACCAACGGAGCGACTTCAGGGTTGTTGAGTTTGTCCTTGGTTTGACCTTGAAATTGTGGTTCTGAAATGAACACGGAAACGATTGCGACGAGACCTTCGCGAATGTCTTCGGCGCTGATCTTGACGCCGCGCGGGGTCAAGCTGTGGGTGTCGATGTAGTTGCGAACCGCTTTCGTCAAACCGCTGCGGAAACCATTTTCGTGCGCACCGCCTGACCCCGTCGGGATGCCGTTGACGTAGCTGCGAACGTGTTCGTCGGTGGACTCGCTCCATTGCATCGTCATTTCCATCCGCGGGTCGTCGTTGCGAACGGTGAATGGTGCTTCGTGAATGGGGCGAGCTTTACGTTCTTTTAGAACCTTGCCCAAGTAGTCCACGATGCCGTTTTCGTGCAGATACGTTTCTTTGGTTTTCGCAGCTTCATCGATGTAGGTAACTTTGACACCGCGATGCAGGAAGCTGGCGGTTTCCAGGCGAGCTTGAACGAGCTTGGTGTCAAAATCGGTACGTGGAAAAATGGTCGGGTCGGGCGTGAACGTGATTGTGGTGCCAGTACCGCGGACTGCTCCTTTTAATTTCTGCAGCTTGCTGGTCGGTTGGCCTTTGGCGAACGTCATTCGATATTGGGCACCGTCGCGGCGGACGACCGCAGTCAATTCTTTGGACAACGCGTTGACGACCGAGGCACCCACACCGTGCAAACCGCCCGCAGTCTTGTAGTTGCCTTCGTCGAATTTGCCGCCCGCGTGCAGGACCGTCAGCACGGTTTCCAGAGCACTTTTTTTGGTCTTGGTATTTCGATCGACCGGGATTCCGCGGCCGTTGTCAGACACCGAAATCGTGCGACCATCTTTGCCCAGGGTGACCGTGATTTCGGTCGCGTGACCGTTCATCGCCTCATCGACGCTGTTATCGACCACTTCCCAAATCAGGTGATGCAGCCCAGTCGAACCAACGCCGCCGATGTACATGCCGGGGCGTTTGCGAACAGGTTCGAGACCTTCGAGGACGGTGATGTCATCGCCGCCGTATGATTTCTTTGCCATGCGTGGGTGTTAGCTTGGGTTTGCGAGATTGCACGATTTCCGGGGTAGTTTCCGTGCCTGAACAAATACCCGCTCAGCCCGATCGAATCAAGTTGGTTCCTATCCTCGTCTTTTTTTGGTTCGACGCTAGGATTGACATTCAACTGACACAAGCGTCCTAGCGAAATTTGAAGAGGAATCACCGAATGTCCGGCCAAACCCCAACGATCATCTACACCCATACTGACGAAGCCCCCGCATTGGCGACCCATTCGCTGCTGCCGATCGTTCAGGCGTTTTGTGATGCCGCAGACGTCAAAGTTGAAATTCGCGACATTTCGCTGACGGCCCGAATACTGGCAAATCTGTCGGATCGGCTGCCCGAGGATCAAAAGCGGTCTGACGCGTTGGCAGAGCTAGGGGCGATGGCGAAAACACCCGAAGCCAACATCATCAAGCTGCCCAACATCAGCGCTTCGATTCCTCAATTATCTGCCGCGATCGAAGAATTGCAGGCCAAGGGTTTCGCCGTCCCCGATTTCCCCGAAGAACCATCGACCGACGACGAAAAAGCGATCCGCGACGCCTACGCCAAAGTCTTAGGCAGCGCCGTCAACCCAGTCCTGCGAGAAGGCAATTCCGATCGCCGCGTCGCCGGCCCCGTCAAGGAATACGCTCGCAAGAATCCTCACTCGATGGGCCAGTGGTCATCTGATTCCAAGTCCCATGTCGCTCACATGTCCGAAGGCGACTTCTTTGGCAGCGAACAATCGCACATCATGCAATCAGCCGGATCGGTTCGCATTGAACTGACAAGCAACGGCGAAACGACCGTCTTGAAAGAAGGCCTGGAACTGCAAACCGGTGAAGTGATCGACGCGTCGGTGATGAGCAAGACGGCGCTGCGAAAATTCTTGGCTGAACAAATTGATGACGCCAAGTCGCAAGACGTGCTGATGTCGCTGCACATGAAAGCGACGATGATGAAGGTGTCCGACCCGATCATCTTCGGACACTGCGTCAGCGTTTATTACGAAGACGTCTTCGCGAAGCACGCCGCACTGTTTGAAGAAATCGGAGTCGACGCCAACAACGGTATCGGCGACGTGTACGCCAAGATCGAATCGTTGCCTGCCGACAAACAAGCCGAGATCAAAGCCGACATCGAATCGGTCTACGCCGATCGCCCCAAACTAGCGATGGTCGATTCAGACAAAGGCATCACCAACCTGCATGTGCCCAGCGACGTGATCATCGACGCGTCGATGCCAGCGGCGATTCGATCGTCAGGTAAAATGTGGGGCCCCGATGGAAAGCTTCACGACACCAAGGCAATCATCCCCGACCGTTGTTACGCTGGCGTCTACCAAGCCACGATCGACTTCTGCATCGCCAACGGAGCGTTCGATGTTGCGACCATGGGCAACGTCGCCAACGTGGGACTGATGGCTCAGAAGGCGGAAGAGTACGGATCGCACGACAAGACGTTTGAGATTGAATCCGACGGTGTCGTTCAGGTTGTTGACGCCGCTGGCAACGTGCTGATGAAACACGATGTAAAGCAGGGTGACATCTGGCGAATGTGCCAAACCAAAGACGCACCGATTCGCGACTGGGTGCGATTGGCTATCAGCCGCGCTCGTGCGACCGGATCACCAGCCATTTTCTGGTTGGACGAAAACCGTGCCCACGACGCAAACCTGATCAAGAAGGTCACGCAGTACTTGCCCGATCACGACACCGACGGCCTGGAAGTTTCCATCATGTCGCCTGTCGATGCAGCAACCTATGCTTGCCAACGTTGCAAGGACGGCAAAGATACGATCTCGGTTACCGGCAACGTGCTGCGAGATTACCTGACCGACCTGTTCCCGATTTTAGAACTTGGCACCAGTGCCAAAATGCTGTCGATCGTGCCTCTGTTGGCTGGCGGTGGACTCTTTGAAACCGGGGCCGGTGGTTCCGCACCAAAACACGTCCAACAATTTGTTCAGGAAAACCACCTGCGTTGGGATTCGCTGGGCGAGTTTTTAGCGATCGCAGTTTCGCTGGAAGACCTGGGTGCCAAAATTGGCAAAGACGACATCCTGGTCTTAGCTGAAACATTAAACGACGCGACCAGCAAGTTGTTAGACAACAACAAATCCCCCAGTCGCAAAGCTGGCGAACTGGACAACCGAGGCAGTCACTTTTACCTAGCGATGTACTGGGCCCAAGCCCTGGCCGCCCAAGACAAAAGCCCAACACTAAAATCCAAGTTCACAGAGTTCGCCAAGACTCTAACGCAAAACGAAACCAAGATCGTCGACGAGCTCAACTCCGTCCAAGGCAAGCCAGTCGACATCGGCGGCTACTTCCAACCCGACTGCGAAAAAACCGCCACCGCGATGCGCCCCAGCAAAACCCTCAACGAAACCCTAGCGACATTGTAAGACGCCAAACTGCGCGGGCCGGCAACAAGACGCGTCAGCGGCGCAGTTCCGGCATTCGCAACACAAGACCTGCACCCTGGCAAAGCGTTTCGCAAAACAACTGCGTCACAACGGTACTTTGCGAGCATAAAACTCTGTGTCTTCTGTGCCCTTTGTGGCTAGCCAAACCCAGGCATGCAGCGGGTGCGAGATAGTTGATTTCGTCCTCTTATGCACGTCGTTTCTAGCCACAAAGGGCACAGAGTTCACAAAGGAAGATCGCGTATTGATCCGAAGTGTGTCCTGACATGGCGGTTGGTCACATTGGGTTTGTTCGATCCGGTACACTTGAGAATTGACTTCCGAAGGTTTGGTTCTCTCTGGACGGATTGCGAGATGGTTCAAAACGAGATTGATTGGGATGCGGCCAACGCTGAGTTGGCCAGTCATGGGCGTGGTGGGATTGATGCTAAGACGGCACGGCGGTCGTCGGATCCGCGGCGAAGTGCTAAGCGAGATTCGGCCGGTTGGGTGAACGACATCGGCGACCCACCGCCAGGGATCGCCAAGGAAACACTTTCGCCCGAAATCTTGGACCAATTGCGATTGTCGTCGATCACCGGTGTCGGGCCGCGAATCATGGCGACGTTGCTGGAGCGTTTCGGCAGTGCAAGTGAAGTGTTCCGTGGTGACACCGACGCGATCGTTTCAGTGCCCGGCATCGGACCCAAGCTGTACAACGAAATCAAGTTGGAAAGTCGTGGCTATGATTTGGACGCCGTCGTTCATTGGTGCATGAACCATGACACGCAAATCTTGGTCAAGGATCAATCGCCTTACCCAACGATGCTGGATGATCTGGTCGATGCGCCGCCGATTCTGTTTTGCCGCGGCGAACTTCTTCCCGAAGACGACATTGCGGTTGCCATCGTGGGAACGCGTCACGCAACCAGCTACGGTTTAAAGCAGGCCGAGCGAATCGCTTATTCCTTGGCTCGTGCCGGGGTCACCGTGGTCAGCGGATTGGCGCGAGGAATTGATGCGGCGGCGCATGAAGGTGCATTGTCGGGTGGCGGGCGAACGATCGCGGTGCTCGGTGGCGGGTTGGCCCAGATGTATCCGCCCGAACATGGTGGACTCGCCAAAGCGATCGCTGCCGACGGCGCGGTATTGAGTGAGCATCCACCGATGACAAAGACCAAGGGTGGATTGTTCCCACAGCGAAACCGCATCGTCGCGGGCTTATCGATGGCCACGCTGGTGATTGAGGCACCCGATCGGAGCGGTTCACTGATCACCGCAAGACTTGCAGGCGAACAAAATCGCGAAGTCATGTCGCTGCCCGGTCCCGTTTCCAGCCGAGTGTCACGCGGTTGCAACCAACTGATCCGCGACGGCGCGACACTCGTCCAAAGCGTTGACGACATTCTGGAAGCACTCGGCCCGATGCGAAGCCCCGTCGAAACCAGCGATGGAAACCAAGTTCATCGCCCAAGCGAGCTAAAACTGAACGAGATCGAACGCAAAGTACTCGACGCGATCGAAACCACCAGCACATCGATCGACCAAGTCATTCAGACCTGCGAATTGCCAACCCACCAGGTCATCGCCATCATCAGCGTCCTGGAAATGAAACGATTGGTGCAGCGAATGTCGGGGCAGAACGTGTGTCGGATTTAACCAAGGTTATTGAAAAGCGAAACACTTCTTCAAGTCACATTTTTTGTCAGAGAGATCGATTGCCTCGTAAGCCCTACGCAACCTTGCGACGCAGCAATCCGATGACCAGCACCACGGCGGCGATGGTCAATGCGTAGCCAGCCCAGGCGTGCCACGAAACGAGTTGATGCATCGTGTCGGTCGACGCGATCGGCAACATGCATAGGAACACCGTTGCGATCGTGGGCAAGCCGAACGCGACCGATCCCCAGAAACCGATGTTGTACATCGATGCTCTTAAGTGTCGCCTCGAAAAACCGATCAGCCCGATGATCGCGTAGACCGGCAACGTAAACACCAACGCGCCGCTGGCACCCATGTGAATCAACAACGGCAAGCCACTCATGCCATGACCGCCCCAAGATACCGCAGTGGTCGCCGTCAATACGACAACCAATCCGACCAACAGCATCGCAAGCGCTCGTTCGATCCACAGCATCATCGGCGGGCCTCCTGCGATGGGGTCGATGAATCCGAGCTGGCCAATGGATTGTTTTTCAGTTCAGCCTTGTGGAACAGATGCACGCTAAGCATCCCAAGCCCGATCATCAAAACGCAGACCAGAATCGCGATCGAACCGGCAATGAAATACTTAAAAGTCTTACGTCCGGAAAACATCTGATTCCATGCCAATCGCTGCAGCGGATCAACACCTTGCAGCGACGCCATCGTCACTTTGCCGTCACTGTCGTTAGCGATGCGATTAACGGGTCCGACGGGTGACACCGTCGATGCAAAAATCAGTCCATCGTCGCTGTGACATTCGACGCAGCCGCCGACGCCGAGCGACCGTCCGGCGGGGCGAACATTGTGGGCCATCGGCCACGTGATCATGCCAGTGTCGCGTTCGTTGGAAGATTCGATTTCGCGTAGCCCTGTCCCCTCGCTATCTGTCCCCTCGCTATCGACCGCATAAACCTGGCCGGTCGATACATAGACAGCAGTCCTGTCACCGATCTCCTTCTCGATTGCCTTCAAACTAGCTGATACCTTTTCACGAAAGTTTTGTTGCCCGATTTCTTGCTGGCGTTTGCCGATCAAGTCCTGTTCTTGCTGGTTCCATTCTTCGGAATCAACACGAGCACGTTCTTCGCCGAGCACTTCTTTTCGTTGATCTGATTTCAATTTTGGCAGCATCAGTTCATCGATGAAATCGCGACGAACACGCAGCGTTTTTCGCGTCCAGTCGTACACCTGATCAGGATTCAGCGGAGTGATCGAATCATCGCCATTGAGCACACCCCAATAAGCTGGCCACATCGCTTTGTGTGGGTAAACCTTGTCGTCAGCACGCTTGGTATAGACGCCGGAAACCATCGCGGGCAATTCGTCACCCTTGCGACGCCCTTTCTCGCCGAGGCTGTGCGCCAGGGAGGTCATCAAACGCTGCGCCTGCTCGTCAATCATTGGACCGCTGTGACAAGCAGTGCAAGCCAGTTTTTCAAAGTGAATCGGTGGAAGGCCTTCGTGCAGCGGCTTTGGCGAACCCAGCCGACCGGCAAGCAGCGCCGGATCGCTTGATCCTTCCTGGCCCAGGTGACAGCCCGCACATGACAACGTCACCATCGCATCGGGATTTGAATGTTGTTGGCCCTCGAATCCTCTGACCATGTCGTGGTCCAAACCGTTACGGTGACAATCCACACAATCCATCCCCGCACGAAGGTGAACGTCTTCGTCATGGATCCAGCGTTGCTGAACGCCTTGTTCATCGACGGTTCGCTGGCTGTGACATTGGTAACAAGCGTTGGACAATGGTTGTCGCACCAGGTCGACAAAAACCGATCCATCGAGTGCAAATTTCCGTGCGTCATAGGTGACCGTCGGCATCTTTTTCTGAACAGATTCGTCAGCCGGATCGATCTTGCCTCTGATTCTGGAAACATCTCCCTTGATCTCACCCAGTCGCAGTGCGGCAGTGGGAGCCCAAGCAAAATTTTGTTTTTCAATCTGGCTCCGGCGCTCGTTCATGTCATAGGCACCCGACACTGCGTGGCAAGCCAGACAATCGACTTCCAATGATCCCGAAAGTTGCCATCGCGGTGGATCAATTTCCGCCACTTGCTCTTCTTGACCGGTCTCGATATCGCCAACGGAACCATTCTCGCCTGGTCCACCACCGGGAAGCCGTCCCCCGAACTTCAGCGTCATTTGCCAAGGCGACAAACCAGCTTGTGATGGATGAAAAGAATGCGACCAGTCGCGATAAGTCAGCGGCAACTGCGTGCCTGTACGAGCATCCGTCCAAATCCAAGGTTCGCCATCACGCCCCGAAATCGCGGTCGAATCAAACGCGTTGAAGTGCCAACCGTGTGAGATTGTGTTGTAGTCGTGACAACGTCCGCAGGTATTGCGAGGCGAGTAGGGAAGCGTTGACTCAGCCGTGATTTTTCGATTGTCAGTATCGTACAAATCAATGTGATGCAGATACCGCGCATCACCATCACTGCGAGCTTCGGCACGCTCCGCTGCTGTACCCGTGCCAACGGCTACCACCGTTAGCATCGCAAAAAAAACAATTGCCACCGTGCGACGCATCATCAAAATTTCTCTAGTCCATTCGTTGGTCGAAGATTTCTCAAATGATATCGACGCTTCGGTTTCGTGACGATAGCAAACGAGAACGTTCACGATGCAAGAATTGCACCTTACGGTTCACTGAGAATGACGATGTTTGCTGGAGTCCAGGCATTCGCCGCTCTTTTTCACAGGTGGAATTGCGAGAGTATTGAGTGCTCAAGCGACTAAAGCCTGGACAAAACATGGAGCGTGCGACCATGAGACAGTGTATTGTCAGAAGCTATCTCAAACGTAGCTGATCCCGCCAGGGTTCAGTCGCACGTTAGGCGATGCAGAACTGAACCCTGGCGAGATCAGCTACGTGCGTCACCTATCTTGCGCAATCGTTTCGGCGATGTTGCGAGCGTGGTCACGGACGCGAATGTACGCATTCAAGGCAGCCATGAATGCCACGTTGACGACTGGGTGAATTGTGCCCGCGGATAACTCCTCCAGATGCTTGCGACGCAATCCATTGATCTCGTCCCGAATCCGTTTGCCGCTTGCCTCGGTGTTATTCAGAACGTTTGGATTGGAAGCGATCAAGGCCCCATGAATTTCGGTCACGTAAGTTCGTACTTGACGGTTCAACGCCTCTAAATCAGTCCTCTGTGATTCGGTAAATCGGAAACCATCGCGGCGTAACTTGCGATCAAATTTATCGAGGTTAACGATGTAGTCGCTGATCGATTCATATTCGTCCGCCAACCGAAATTGACGGCGTCCCTCTTCGACGGTTGCGTGCGAAACGTTGCTTGAAAGTAGTTTTGTGACAAAGTCGGCGACTTCGTCTCGGACTGAATTCAGGATACGTTCACGTTGTTTTAGTCGATCGCCTAGTTGTCTGTCGGAGTCGCTGGCGAGCATCAATTCCAAATGCCAATCCAGCATTTTCAGGCAACCATCGCCCATCTTGATGATCTCTTTACGAGATTGTTCGATCGCAAGCAGGGGTGTTTCTAAAATGCGAACATCCAGGTCCGTCAATCGCGAATTTTCTTTGTAAGGCAGCGAAGGAATCGCCTTTTCCAGAAAACGGACCATCGGTGTCACAAAGGGCATGAACAGAAGCATGTTGCACACATTGAATACGCTGTGCGTCGCCGCGATCGCAGCCACGGTGTTGGGGTAAGTGTCGTTGCCATCGATGACAACTGCCTCGGTGACATCCAAACCAATCACGCTCTGGATAAATCGGATATACCACTGAAAGATCAACGTGATCCAGAACACGCCGGCTAAATTAAAGATGACGTGGAAGTAAGCTGCACGCCGCGCGTTGGTGGTGGTTCCCAGAGAAGCCAAAAAAGCGGTGATCGTGGTGCCAATGTTCTCGCCCAAAATCAGCGCCGCGGCGGTCGGATAAGAGATGACGCCCTGCGTCGCTAACGAGATCGTGATGCCGAGCGTTGCTGAAGACGATTGAACCAACGTCGTCAGGATACAGCCGACAAGCGCACACTTGAGAACACCGAAATAGCTGTCGGCCTGGAACCTGGCAAACCATGCTTCGAAGTCAGGCATTTCTTTGATGATCGAACAGGCATCTTTCATGACCTCCAGCCCAAAGAACACCATTCCGATGCCCATGATGAACATCGCCCAGTACCGCCATCTTTCGTTCCGCGTAAAAAGATAGGTGAACGCGGCAAACCCCAGCAGCGGAAGTCCGTACTTGCCGACCTTCAATACCAAGATCCAACCGGTGATCGTCGTGCCG
This sequence comes from Rubripirellula obstinata, assembly GCF_001642955.1. Classification (GTDB taxonomy): domain Bacteria; phylum Planctomycetota; class Planctomycetia; order Pirellulales; family Pirellulaceae; genus Rubripirellula; species Rubripirellula obstinata. Next base: position 89,094 of record NZ_LWSK01000003.1, read on the forward strand.
ACGTTGGCCCCCATGATGACGCCGACCGCCTGGGACAGTTCCATCACACCGCTGTTCACAAATCCGACAACCATCACCGTCGTGATGGAACTCGATTGCACCACGCATGTCACGATAACGCCAACGGTGGTCGCAAAGATTCGGTGGTTGGTGACGGCACCGATCAATCGACGCAAACTATTTCCCGCAACCGCCTGCATTCCATCGGACATGTGCTTCATGCCGAGCAGGAAAATACCGAGGCCGCCAACGAGCTCGAAAACCATCTTGATCTGCGTCGATGAATCCAAAGTTTCCGTTTTCCCTGACCCGTAAAACTAGATTGATAAGGACCGTCGGAACAATGAGTGGCGGGAAAATTGGTAGCGAAAGTCGCCAAGACTTTCGGTTTGTCGAGATGCCGAAACTCTTGGCGAGTTTCGCTACGCTACTTATTGTCGAGATGCCGAAACTCTTGGCGAGTTTCGCTACGCCACTTATTGTTCCGACGGTCCTAAGATTAATGAAAGACCGCTAGGTCGAGGAAATGGGTAGCCCGGATGGTTCTCCAGACTGTGACTGCCAATAAGAAACCTTCTTGGAAACTGCATTCAAACCAACGCTAGTTTAGCGATGACCGATCCGTCACCGATTCCGCCATGGCTCACGATTCCGCGTCACCCGACTAGGTGACCGCTGGACTGCTGGCAATCTTGCAGGGGACTTCGATCGTGCCGATCCAGTCGGCCAATCGCTCGCAAAACGCTTCAGTGTTTTCTCCATGAGTCTGCCAGCGTGGGGGATCGCTTTGACGCAAACTGGCGTGCAATTGCGACAAACAACGATGCAGGTGAGCCAAGATTTCTGACGTCTCGTTATCAGCGACCGCTATCGGATTCAATTTCAGGCGTCCGGCGGGCGTTTCAGTTTGATCAGGCGAAGATCTGTTTCGTGATTGATTCAGTCTCATCAGCACTCCATTCTCCGCCGCGTATCGCTGACCGTTCAAAAAAACGCGGCGAAGTTCACCGCTGGAATTGAACTGGTAGACCGGATCTTGGTCCCAATACAAACTTGCTGAACCGCAAAGGCCTTCTGGAATCGTTTGGCGAAATCCCACAACGACTTCGGCTTGGTCGATCTGCGTGCGTCCACGAATGGGCATTTGCGTGCCATCGCGAAACAGATCTTCTCGATCATGAATTTGACGTGCCATCGTTCTCGCTGTCGCCGACGTTAACTGTCGCCCCTGTTAACTGCGACTTGAAGGACTCAATTCCGCTTCCATGTCATCTTGATCGTAGGTCAGGACGCTGTGACAGGTGTATGGATTCAATCGTTGTTCGCCGCCCAAATTCGCCAAGTGAATCAGGAACGAGCAACCCACAATTTTGGCGTCACATTTTTCCAGCAAACGACAACAGGCTTCCATCGTGCCGCCGGTGGCAAGCAGATCGTCAACGATCAAAACTCGCTGGCCCGGTTTGACTCCATCGATATGCACCTGCAATTCGTCGCTGCCATATTCCAGTTCGTAGGCGAAGGAATGCAGATCAAACGGCAGCTTTCCTGGTTTGCGAATCGGCACAAAACCAGCGCCCAATTGCATCGCCAACGGAGCCGCGAAAATAAACCCCCGAGCCTCCGCGGCGGCAACGATGTCTATTTGTTGATCCATGAATGGTTCAGCCATCGCGTGGGCCGCCGTTTTCAGCGCCTCCGGATCCGCCAACATGGGTGTGATGTCCCGAAACAAAATTCCGGGTTTGGGATAGTCAGGGATATCACGGATGTAGCGTGCCAAATCGACCATGAGAGGGATCTTCGCGAGCTTGGTGAGGGAGAAATGATGGGTAAATCGCTCCTTCAGAATAGAGGATCGGGCGACTTCGCGGAATCTGTTGCCAGCGTTATGATGTTCAAACTATGAAATTCACCAAAATGCACGGCATCGGCAACGATTACATCTACATCGATTGCTTCGACCAACCCGTCCCAGACAACGCACCGCAACTTGCACGCGAAATGTCGCATCGACACTTCGGGATCGGCGGCGATGGGCTGGTCCTGATCCGCCCCAGCGAAACCGCCGACGCCTGGATGCAAATGTTCAACGCCGATGGCAGCGAAAGCGAAATGTGCGGCAACGCCATTCGATGTGTCGCCAAGCTGGTCTATGAACGTGGCATCGCGACCAAAAAACGGCAACTAATCCAAACCGGCAACGGAAATTTAACGCTTGACCTAAACGTCGGTGATGAAAACCGAGTCGATTGCGTGACCGTGGATATGGGGCCGCCCGAATTGCAGTCCGAAAAAATCCCAACCACGATTGCCAACGACGGCAAAGCGATCGCGCAAACGGTCGAATTCAATGGGCAATCGTTCGAGGTGACTTGCGTTTCGATGGGCAATCCGCACTGCGTGATTTTTGTTGATCAAGCCAGCGACGATCTCGTTCTGGGGCTTGGTCCCAAAATCGAAAACGACCCCAGGTTCCCCAACCGCACCAACGTTGAATTTGTAGAAGTCATCAGCCGAAATCGTCTCAGACAACGAACCTGGGAACGTGGGTCTGGTGAAACCTGGGCCTGCGGCACGGGGGCGGCCGCGGTTTGCGTTGCCGCTGTCTTAACCGATCGATGTGAACGAAAGGTCACGATCGAATTGCTCGGCGGTGAATTGGAACTCCAATGGGACGCCGAAACGAATCACGTGATGAAGACCGGCGGAGCAACCGAAGTCTTCGAAGGTGTTTGGGAATAGATGCCAAGCAATCAACACAACGACGATCTGCTGGTGCAGTCCGACACACCACACTCGGTGACCGTCAGCGAATTGACCGGACACATCAAGGCGATCTTGGAAGGCACGTTCCCGTCAATTTGGGTTGCAGGCGAAATCTCCGACTTGGTCCGGCCTCGTAGCGGACACCTGTATTTCACGCTGAAAGATAACGATTCACAAATACGCGGGATCATCTGGCGAAGCACTGCGTCACGGATGAAAGAGCCGATCAAAGAGGGGCAATCAGTGCTTTGCTTTGGCGATGTCGAAGTCTACGCGGCGCGCGGATCGTATCAAATGGTCGTTCGCAAGTTGCAAATGCAGGGATTGGGCCCGCTGCAACAAAAGTTTGAACTGATTCGAGCCAAGCTGCAATCCGAAGGTCTGTTCTCCGCCGACCGAAAGCAATCGCTTCCAACGCAACCGCGTCGCATCGGAGTGATCACCAGCCCCAGCGGTGCGGCAGTGCGTGACTTCCTAAAATCCGCCATGCAAGGAATGGGCGGTGTCGAATTCATCGTCATCCCAGCTCTGGTGCAAGGTGTTGGTAGCGCCAAGTCAGTCGTCGATGCAATGAAAGCCGCTCAGCGAATTTCCCCACCGCTCGATTTAGTGGTGCTGACGCGGGGCGGTGGATCGATGGAAGATTTGTGGACGTTCAACGAAGAATCAGTCGTCCGCGCGGTCGCCAATTCCAAGCTACCAACGGTATCAGCGATCGGTCACGAAATCGATGTCACGCTTTGCGATCTGGCAGCCGACGTTCGAGCATTAACCCCGACGGCCGCCGCAACTACGATCTTGCCCGATGCAAAGCTGGTCGGACAAACGGTGTCCGACCTACGACGCCGACTGGAACGGGCCGGACGGTCGATCATCACGCAGCGAGTCGATCGGTTGAACCAGCTTGAATCGCGCACCGTGTTCCGCAAGCCACACGAAGTGATTCACAATCGATCACGCCAACTCGATGAACTGGACGCACGAGGCCGCAGGGCAATGTTCGCCAAACTGCAACTGAGCAAAGCCAAGTTGCAATCAGCCGCCGCATCGCTTTCGGCACTCTCGCCGCTGCAAGTTCTCACGCGAGGCTACAGCGTCACCGTTGGCGAAAACGGTAAAGCAATCTTGGACGCCAAAGACGTCGTGCCTGGTGAAATCATCCACACCCGCGTCCACCAAGGTGAAATCAAATCGGTTGTGCAGGATTGACTTCAAGGAACTGCCCTGAAGCTTCCTTGGAAGAGTGTCTGCGATCTGTCGTAGCTGATCCCGCCAGGGTTCAGTCGAGCTTAAACTGAACCCTGGCGGGATCAGCTACGATTGAAACGTTCTCTGGAAGATCGAACGGGTTCGCTAAGTCTCTTTTGCAATCCGTTCTAGCAACGCTTTCCCCATGCGGATGCCAGCGAACTCATCAGGATCGGAACCCTCCCATTCGATTCCAACATAGCCGTTGTAACCAGCGTCGGTGACGATTTTCATCATCCGTTTGTAGTCCGTGTGAACTTCGTTTCCGGATTCATCGAACTGGTGCATCTTGGCGCTGACTGCTTTGGCGTAAGGCATCATGGCCTGCACGCCTTGGTATCGGTCGAATGTTTCAGCGTTCTCTCCGCGAGTGATATTGAAATTCCCAAAGTCGGGAAGCGTTCCGCAATTCGGCATGCCAACGCGTTCGATCACGACTGCCAACCAAGCGGCGTTGCTGCTAAGCCCACCGTGGTTTTCAACGATCACACCAATGTCTTGTTTCGCCGCGTACTCGCTTAGCGAACGCAGGCCATCCGAAGCCAGTTTGATTTGACTCAAATAGTCTCCGTCGCTGGCGGCGTTAACGCGAATCGAATGGCATCCCAAGAACTTTGCCGCATCGACCCACTTGTGGTGATTCATGACGGCTCGCTGACGCGCCTTTGCATCGGGATTACCAAGCTGCCCTTCGCCGTCGACCATGATCAGAACGTTCTTGACGCCGTGGTCATCACAGCGAAGTTGCAGTTCCTTCAAGTAGGTTTGGTCGTTTGCTTTGTCCTTAAAGAACTGATTCACATACTCAATCGCATCGATCCCAAATTGTTTCCTTGCAAGCAGCGGAAAGTCCAGATTGGTCCATCCTAATGATTCGTCTCGCAGTGTTCGGTGCAAAGACCACTGGGCCAACGAAATTTCAAAAGGCTTCGTTGGTTCTGAACTGGAATCAGCGAATGCATGACGATCAGGGAATGCGGCGATCGCGGTTGCGGCAGCAGCAGCTTGTAGGAAAGTTCGCCGAGCAAGAAGTGATTGGTTCATAAGTCTTCAATCGCGGGGATGGAAATCAGGATGCTTCTATCGTAGCTGCCCCACCAGATGATTGCGACAAATACGATTGATACGGCTGTTTCAGTCAACGGCCTTGCAGCCACCCCGATAAATTGATCGATTGGTGGCACTATGAGAAAGCACCAAATCGAGCTTAGAGTCCGTTACGACGAATGCGACCCGATGGGTTTCGTTCACCATTCCAATTATCTTCGTTACTTTGAAATCGGACGTACCGAATTGCTGCGAGCGTCCGGCGGCCGTTATCGCGACATGGAAGACGCGGGATTGCTGGTCGTGGTGGCGCGTGTGGATTGTCGCTATCGCAGCCCCGCGAGGTATGATGACACGCTGATCATCCATACCCGCATCGCGAAAGTCACCGCTGCCAAGATCACGCACGAGTACCGAATTGTTCGCCCTGATCCCAGTTGGGATGATTCCAATTCAACTCTGATCGCCGAAGCCACGGTGATTCTGGGCGTGATCGATCGCGAGGGACGACTGCAGCGTGTGCCGGACTCTCTGCTTGAACAATACGGCGAAGAATAACTAACGTGTCTTTCCAGTTTGAATCCGATAACAATACACCTCACGTCACCGACGCGGGCCGCTTCGCATCGGATGGCGAGATGGAATTGCTGGGGTCAATTGAGGTCTACGGAAAACCGGGGCGGCGAGGCCAAGATGGCACCTCCTATCGCAATTCGCCTCGATCACCAGGCGCGACCGGATCGCGAGGCGGCGATGCCGGACCAGCCACACCGGGACAAAGTGCCGGTGCAGTCCAATGCGAACTAACGCATGCAGTCCAGTGCGAACTGACGCATGCAGTCCAAGGCGAACTAACGCATACAGCGATCGGTTCGCGCCAAGTCCGTGATCGAATTCAGTGGCTCGTTCGCGCCCAGTTGCCCGACGGACGATTGGTCCCGGTCGAGCGAAACGTTCCTATCGGCGATCGGGGATTTCTGTTCATTGACGGTCACGGTGGCAGTGGCGGCAACGGAGGACGTGCAGGCAACGGCGGACCGGGCAGCCAAGGTTACGCCGGTCGCAATGCTACGCGTTTTACCAGCGGTACCAACGGCGGTCCCGGTGGTGATGGTGGCGATGCGGGACAACCCAGCGATGGTCGCGATGGCGGTGACGGAGCGAATGTCGATCTCATCGTCGATCACACCGAAACCGGTTTGCTGATGCTGGTCAAAGGAAACTTGGTCGGCGGCGACTTGGGGTTTGCCGGTGAAGCGGGACGCGGCGGACAAGGCGGACCGGGCGGCCCCGGCGGACGCAGCTATCACTGGACCGAAACACGCACCTCGCGTGATTCCAACGGACGAACTGTCACTCGCACGATCATGCGATCCAACCCAGGCGGCATCAACGGTCGGCCGGGTCGAAGCGGCCGACCGTCAATTTACAAAGCCAAAGATGCTAAGCCTGGGCGAACTGGTCGATTGACGATCGGTGTGCGAGACGGCAATGGAAACATCGCCACCTACCCGTCGCCTTTTGATCTGGAACTGGTCACGTTCGACATCGCCAGCGAATACGCGATCCTAGAACCCGATTCAATCGTGTCCGTTGACCACATCGTGATTCGTAATTGCGGCGGAATGCCGACGCCCGCGAACTACACCGTTCGAATCTTCCTGCAACCCGATGAATGGCTGATCTGCGATGAAGTCGACATTGTCTTGCATCGATCGCTTGCACCCGGTGAAACCTACACCTTCGAAAACGATGGACTCGATTTTCGGATCGGCGACCATGTGATTGACGAACCCCGCTCGCGTTCGTTTCGGCTCAGGCATCCAGTCAGCCCACAAGCCAGACTGGAAAGCGGCATTGCAAGGTCTTTTGAACAGTTTGAAAACGGCGAGAATATCCGCGTCAGCTTTCCAGTCGAATTGACGCCCATGACGTGCTTGAATTCGTTGGCACCGGGCGAATCAACACGACTGATTTGGGCCGTCAGAAATATCGGCTCTGAAACATTTGACCAGAAATACCTGTATCGAAGTGTGCGAAGTCGGTTGCGTCTGTTGGGCGGCGACTTGCATCAGGACTTGATCGCATTCTTTGACGACGAAGATTCACCTTTCGCTGTTCATGTCGATGGGCAAACCGCCGACTGGGAAAAACGCGTCGGCGAACTCAGACCTGGCGAAAGCACGATCATTGAAACTCGCATCGGGATTCTCGATAAGCCTGGCGCGGTTCCCTATCAAGGATTCGCCGTCGGCGTCGATTTGGATTTGCAGCGACCAGGCACAAGCGACCGGTCGGACCAATACCGACGAGTCGATTATCGCAAAACCTTTATCCGAGTTTCGGAACGTTACCTGCGCGAAGATGGATCACGTTTTTTGCTGGTTGCCAACGAAAAAACCACGACCAACGATATCGAAAAATGGACTCAGCTTGCCGATTACTTCGGCAGCGAATTGGATGTCTGGGATGTTTCTTACTACGGATTCTTAGACTTGGTTCGCGCGGTAGACGAAGACCAATCGCTATTGAAACAGTGGGAAGGGATGACGATCATCATCCCCAATAATTACTACAGCACACCCGCCGGTCGCACGGTCGCGTTCGAACAGCTTGCCAAAAGTCAGTTTCTTCGCGCCGCTGCCGATTACGACATCAACTTTTACATCGTCGGCGACTCACGCACCGGCGGCGCGGAAATGCTGGCGACTTCGTTGATTCCCGTCGGCGATGAAAAAACGCCCAAACAACTTAGCAGCCAAAAAGAATTCCTAAAGAACGTCCGGCGTTGGAATAAGTATGTCGCTGGTAACCAAAGCGTTGTTGGCGGTGTGACCAGCGGCGCTCAAGACATTGCCGACGCGTCGCTGGGCCATGTCCATGAAATCGACATCGATCGCCGAACGTTTCTGTTCCAACCCAAAGAAAAGTGGCTGGTCGAAGAAGCAAAACGACTGCAACGCAAACTCTCTAAACAGGATCCACTGAAACGTTGGATCATTGTTCATCGTTACGACACCGGCGACACCGACACGTCATGGGGATTCTTCAAAAAGCGAAACGTTGGAAAATTTGAAGTCCACCGAACGCTCGATTCGACCAAGGGTTCCGTGGTTCTGTACGAAGTTGACGGCATTGACGCGATTGATCGTGGCTTCATCAACAGCCAAGCCAACAAGCACGGAATCTTTTTGGCGTTGAAGTTCGAGGACAAGATTGATCGCTTCATTCGCTTGGTCAGCGAGCGGACCTTCCCACGCTACAGCGAAAAGTACATCGAACGACCGATGACCGACGACGAGGTCCGCGAGATCGGTGGCGAGTTGGTCGATTCAATTTTGACCGATCTGTACAACGAACAAAAAACCGCTCGCCATTGTCGAACATGGGGACGCGGTGGTATTCGCGCGATCATGCCAAAACTGAATTACCTGGCCGAGCGGTCACTCAATTATGGTGTCACCCATCGCCAGATGCTCGAAAACGAACTCAGCCTTGGTCTACTTTACGAGTTGTTGGCGAATCTGCGTTACATGGCAGTTCAGTCGCGAACGATTTGGGACCATGCCGTTTTCCCGACTGCGTTCTTCAAACGTTCGCGAGCTGTATCGAACTACATGATCGAGCGGAGTGATCGAATCGCGACCAATATCTTTGGCAGAGCACCGAGTTGGTGGGACAAGATCACGTCACCCGGTGACGACTACGACCCGTTTGGATCAGCAAAAAAGAAATCGCCCCAGGGAATCGAACGCACTACCGCGGATGCGCGGATCAAAACAATCGAAACTGAATTGATTCAAAACAAAGTCCCCATCGAAACCTACGCTGGCAGCCAGAATCATCCCGGCCTGACTTATGACCCAGAATTGTTGGCCGAAAGCGTACGTGTTATTTCAGGAAAACAATACGACGCCCTCGTCCAAGCAGAACGCCAAGCCACCCGCCGGCGCTACGAAACCGAAAAAGCAATCCAAGGCGAACGAGCCGATTTGTTAGTGCCCATCAAAACACCCAAGGCCCAAGCAATCCAAGAGCAAAAGTCCATCGCAACGCCAAGTTAAAAGACCACCAGAACCTATCCTTTGTGGCTTCTGTGCCGCACAAAAGGGGAAGGGGGTAATAAAATTGGGGCGAACATCGGCGTTCAAAACTGAAGCATTACCCTTTCCCCATTTTCAACCATCATCCCCATTTCAATCTTGAGCCTGGAATCGTTTTGCCCCCACATCGTTTTGCCCAATGATCGGCTTGATTAAATCGAGCAAGTAGCACCTGGGCCTAAAACAAGAACTGTCAAACGCAGACCGCTAACAAGACAAGAGATGGGCAAAACGATGTAAGGGCAAAACGATGCCAAGCGTGGTGGTGGTATCGGCTAGCCGTACAAAAAGGGAAGGAGGTAATAAATGGCACGCGCATCGAAACTAGCCCCGTCTCCTTTTCTGGAACATTCCGATGAACCGCATGGGTTTTAGAGTCTGTCGAGCGTTGGAATTCGATGCCGTTGGTTTACTCGTGACGCAAGGCTTCGATTGGGTTCATCTTGGCCGCGCGGACGGCGGGGTAGAGGCCGCTTAATAGGCCCACGCTGACGGCGATGCCGACGGCCAGCGGGATCGTCCACCAGACGATGGAGGGTTCGGCTTCTCGGATCGCTTCGGGAAGTGCGGCAAATTTTTCGGGCAGGCTTCGTTTGACGATCCAGATCAATGACCGGTACAGCGGCATCGATAACAGGCCAAGCAAAATGCCGAAGAACGCGCCGGCGAAACTGAGTACTGCGGTCTCGACCAGGAACTGCCGTGTGATGTCTCGCTGCTTCGCCCCGAGTGCGCGGCGGACGCCAATTTCGCGTGTTCGTTCGGTCACGCTTGCCAACATGATGTTCATAATGCCGATGCCGCCAACGACCAACGAGATGCAGGCGATCAAAACACCGATGCCCATAAACATCAACTTCATGTTCCGAGCCTGTTCCAGCAATTCCAGCGGAACCACAACACTGATGTCATTCATCTCGCTGTGCGTTTTGTCCAACAACCGCTCAATCAAATTGGCTGATGTCTTGACCGAATCCTGCGTCTTGGTTTGCAGCGTGATTTGGTTCAGCTCCATAATCTCCATTTGAAATTGACCCGATCGCCGAGTGACAATCGTGTCCCCGATCCGCTTTCGCAACGTGCTCATGGGAATGTAAACGTCAGCCGAAAAGTCTTGCGAATCAAGCGATCCACCGATGGCGGCCGACGGGTTACGATGCTGCAACACGCCGACGACTTTGTACTTATCGGAATGTTCAGGAATCGTGACACGTTTGCCCAGCGGTTCTTCGTAGGGGAATAAACGCTGCGCGACACCGGTTGAAATTACACAAACGGTGTCTGCTCGAGCGTCATCGGCATCGGAAAGAAAACGCCCGCCACCTTCGCGGATTTCCAGTTGATTGACCTTGGCATACAGCGGTGTGCAGCCGACCAATCGGCCATCAACCATCCGATCGCGGTAGGTAAACTGGCGACGGATTTCGCGAATCGGAACGGCGACATCGATGGTGGGCACATTGGCAAGAATCGCACCTAGATCGCTCCGGCGCAAGCCGTAGATCGACGCATCCATTCCCGCCATTTTGTCGTCTGGCGGTTTCTGGCTACGCACAATGATCGTATTCGACCCGAGCGATTCGATTTGTTTTTGAACCTGATCGCTGGCACCCTGGCTGATGGCCGTCAAAACAATCACCGCCCAAACACCGATCGTGATTCCAAGCATCGTCAGCCCTGTTCGCAGCGGATGCAGCGACAAGCTCTTGATGCCAAGTTTCCAGGTCCGAAGCCAAAGCATGGAGGCGAAGTTTGAAGAGTGAGGGGGTGAAGGGTGAAAAGAGTTTTTTACGCGCGGGCGAGTAGTTCAGCGACGGCGGCGGCTTGTTCTTGGCGGGCTGCTTCGCGTCGATCTTGTGAGATCAATTCGTCCAAGTGTAGGCTGCCATCTTTCAATCGAATGATTCGTTTTGCTCGTTCGGCGACCTCGTCTTCGTGCGTGACCATGATGATCGTTCGGCCTTCTGCACTTAATTGATCAAAGATCGTCAGGATTTCGCCTGTCGTAACAGAATCCAAGTTTCCGGTCGCTTCATCAGCAAGCACAAACGAAGGATCGTTGATCAGACTTCTGGCGATCGCAACGCGTTGTTGTTGCCCACCGGACAATTGTGTCGGGCGGTGGTCCAAACGATCACCCAATCCCACTCGCTGGGCAAGTTCAATCGCCCGTTGTCGCTCCTCAGCGCCCAATCGGCCTTGGTAATACAAGGGAACCTGAATGTTCTCGACCACGCTGAGCTGTTGAATCAAATTGTAGGACTGAAAGATGAATCCAATTCGTTGGCTGCGAATATCAGCCAATTGATCATCATTCATGCGTGCGATGTCATCATCACCCAGCAAGAACGAGCCACTGGTGGGTTTGTCTAGGCATCCCAGCAAGTTTAGCAGCGTGCTTTTGCCGCTTCCCGACGGCCCCATGATCGCAACATAATCACCATTGGGAACATCGAAGGAAACGCCTCGCAGCGCACGCACGGTTTCGCTTTTCAACACGTATTCTTTGGTCAGATTGCGAATCGAAATCGCGATCTCGTTGCTCGGTATCTCAGTATCGATTGACGAATCCCCGATCGGTTTTGGACTGCCGTAAGCCTTTTGGGTCTTCATCCGCTTTCCCCAGCGGTGGCGGCGGTGGGCTGAACCTTTGAGGTTGATTGAACGGCGGGTTTCTTTGCAGGTCGCTTCTTTCCAACCGCGGGATCGGCTGATTCAGAATCGGATTGTTTTACGGCGGTAGCAGTCGGTTTCATCCTCATCGCCTTCATGTCACTGTTGTCGTCTTCGATGATCGACGGCAAATTCATCAGTGACAAATGCTCTCGCAGGTTCAAGACGACCTTGTCGCCTTCTTTGATGACGCCACCGACACTTGCCATCGTGTCATTGGTCGCCTGCAAATCGACCGAAATCGTTTCAAACTTTTGTTCGCCCTGTTGAATCAGCGAATACATTTTTCCGCCATGCTCGTAGAGACCTTGGATTGGAATCTGTAACGCGTCATCAAGTTGTTCTACAAAAATCTGCGCCTCGGCACTCATGCCCGTGCGGATGTTTTCCGGCGGATCGATGATCTCGATCGTCGTCGCGTATTCTTTCACCGAGGAACTAAACCAACTGCCTGGTTCGGCGTAGCGGTTTACTTTCTTGACTCGGCCGGTCAGTGTCATTCCTGAAATTGCGTCGATTGAGATCTTCGCTGGCATGCCTGACTTGATCAACGTGATTCGAGATTCGTTGATGTTGCACTTGACCTGCATTCGGCCCGGGTCGGGCAAGCGAAGGATCGTTTGCTGTTCGCGTACCAGTGCTCCGGGCTCAACAACAAACTCGGCATTCCCGCCACGACGACTAAACTTGTTGGCGTAGACAACGACTCCATCGGACGGCGCGTACATCACGCACTTGGCGATTTGTTCCAGAACTTCATCCAATTCATTCGATTCTTCTGCCAGCTCACTCTGAGCCGCTTTCAACGATGCGGTGGCGGATTCAATTTCGCTGTTGTATTGAACTAAGAATTTTTCTTTGGTGTATTTCCGCAAGACTTCAAGACGGTTCTCAGCAGAATCAAGCTGGGTCACTGCATTGGCGACAGCGTATTCGTCGGCCTGCATTTGCAGTTCTTTGACCAACCCCTTCGCGACAAGTCGAGCGCTCGATTGAAGTGCCAACGTCGCTCGGGTTTTATTCTGTTCGGCAATCTGAATTTCGCTTTGGATCGCTCGTTCTTCGGTGATGAAGATGCCTTTCAGGTATTCTTCTTTGGCAATTTCGGATTGCTTCAACAAGGCGGACGCGGTGGACACCATCGCCTCGGCCGTGATGACCTCGATCTTTTGCGTCTTGAGTTCCAGTTCCAGTTGCGACGTATCCAGTTCGACTAGCTTGTCGCCTTCCTTCACCAGGGTTCCTTCATCGACAACCCACAGGATTGCTACGCCGCCTTGGCCGCGAGACTTTACTTCGCAAACGATCTCTTTGTTTCGGCTGCTCTCGATCTCACCCTGTTCCAAAACGATGTGGTCAAACGAACCTCGCGATGCAACTTGCGTGATCAAATCGGCTTGGTTGACCCCTGACTTCGGAGCCGAAAGCACTCGATAGCCAATGCCACCGATGATCGTGGCCAGCACCAATCCGATCGCCAAAACCCCCACAACTTTGCCGCGGCGATGCATGAGACGGTCGTGGAAGTTTCGCGGCCTTTGCGGGCGCACGGCTAAGTCGGCAAACAGGAATCGTACACGATTCATTGTTGGGGAGTTTCTGGGGTGGGAGAAATCAGGCGGGACGAAGGTACAGAAGAGTCGCCCAAGGGGAACCGCCTAAGATACCTTCGGTTGTTTCACCTAATTTTACTCAGCCGTCAAAGTATCGGTCCGATTGGATCGACAGATTTGGAGCAATCTTTGCTGATAATTCCGAAGAATCGAGCGCGTAACGTGAATTAATTTCCACGATGACCCCATCGGCGACCGTTGCACCGGCCGATTCGGCCCAGCTTCGATGCTGGTCAGAGATCGCTTTCTTTGCCAGCGAAGCTGTGTCGGTTTCAGCGCCTTCGGCGTTTTTGACGGGTGCGAAGACATTGCCCGGCAAGCCTTCGACCACAAACGCGTTGGCGGCCAGCGGCAGCAGATCGAAAATAAATCGCTCGAACTTGACTGCGTTGGGCGACGACGGCTCAACCAATTGCCCCTGTGCATCCAAGTGTGGAACCTTCTTTGATGCCCGGTGGAAGGGTAACGCCGAGCTGGATTTCGCCATCCGACGCAAGAAAGCGATGTCGATGACGTGAACACCGATACTGCCCGCCCATAACTTTAACGATCCGTCTTCGTTGGTGACCTGAGCCGCGGATTCTGGCAGATCGCTGTATTCGATGATCTGCACTTTGCCATCGACCACCACCACGTTGCCAACCTTCTCCATCGGGTAACGTTTGCGAACGACCTGGCTGGTCATCTCACTTTTCGACAAGATGTGATGCCCGATGAAGGCCGGATCACAAAGGTTCGCCAGCGGGTTATCGACTTGGATGTAGGCCAGATACTTGACCCCACGTGCATCCGCGTCATCGAGAGAGCCGCTGCGATCGAGTGCGCGAACAGTTCCGCCGTGACCATCAGGACTAAGAGCCAGCGAATCTTTTGCGGCTAATAACAACTGACCGGAATCAGCATCGACTGCCGGCATTGTGCCTTGCTTAAAGATCTTGACTTGCGACGGATCCAGCCCCAGATAGTTGTTCGATTCAAAGTACTGCCGCGTGTCGCTGTCGGTCGCTTCGCTGGTCATCACATAGAAAGGAATCGTGACGCCGTAGCGTTTCCCGATCGCAATCAATCGATCTGCGAAAACCTCGAACAGCGTGCGCTGGGAAACAGGTCCGATGGGGAACATGCCTTTGGGTTTATCGAATCCCAATCGCGTTCCCTGTCCACCCGCGACAACTACCGCCCCGACTTGACCGGCTCGCAAGGCATCTTCGCCCGCCTGGATTGCTTGATCGATCGACCAATCACAACCGGTGCCGTCGGCGTTGACCGATGGCGGCGATCCCGCAGATTCTGCCATCGCTGCGAAGTCTTGTTTTTCGTCTTCGCCCGCGATCAGGGTCGCCAACTGATCGAAGTCAATGTCGCCAATCTGAGCGGAAAGTTTTTCTTTTCCTGCGTCGCTCAGTTCATCCCAAAATCGAATGGCACTGGATTGACCGTGAGTTTCAAGCGTGTCGCGAAGAGTTTGTTCGTTCATGATATTCAAAAATCGGAGTGGTTGAAATTTTGTTTTCTTTAGTGACGAAAACGCCACGAGTCTAAATCATATCTTTCGGATTGCAATTTCGATGCGCGGTCAAAGTAGTCATCGATTGAAACAGCATCGATGGCTAAAAACTGTTCCCTTAGGTCGCTAGCCAAAACTGTTGGATCTAATTCAACGTTGGTGACAAACGAATCATGTGATCGAGATTGGCGATAATCGGGTTGGCGGGGTGCGAAGTCCAGACATGACGCCAACAGATCCAGGTCGAAATCGTAGAGCACGGTTCCATGATAGAGCAAATGCTGGCGAGCGATTCGCAGACTGTTGCCAGAGAATTTCCTGTTTTGCCAGGTCAAATCACAAATTCCCTGATGCACCGCGTCGGGAACCTGGTTTTGGACGGCGGCCAGAACTCGATTCATGACGTAAAGATGCGCCTGATCTATTTTTTGAAGGCCTGGGTGCTGTTGGAAACTCAGCAGGACGCTGTACATCATGCACCCTGGGCCTCCCATCACGGTCGCACCGCCACTGCTCCGCCGTTGGATGGAAATTCCGTTTGCTTCGCAACGCTGCCGATCGACTTCGTCGTCAACCTTTGATGACCGTCCCAGCACAATCGTTGGCTGATCAAACTCCCAAATACGAAGTCGCTCGGCAGATCCAGCTTCCTCTGCTTGAAACAACATTGCTTCGTCGATCGCCAATTGCATCGACGGCGAACGCGCAGCCTGGTCGGTATCAACCCACTTCATCGTCACGATTTCTTTACCAATGTTTATTGTGCTCTTAATGAATCAATCAGCGGCATGCGGCTGATTCGACGTGTTGCCAACCATCCTGCACCTAAGCCAAACAGCAAAATGCCGACCACAATCATGACCGGTTCGACGATCGGTGGTCGGACCCCAGAAAACCAAGCATGGGGCAAGACCGCTAGAACCGCGCACAATAATCCACAGCCAATTCCCATCACCAACAATGAAGCCGTTTCCGTGATCACCATCAAACTCAAACGGCTGCGTGTAAAGCCCATCGATCGCATCACCGCCAATTCACTTCGTCGTTCGATCACGCTGCGAATTTGCGCAACGGCCAAGCCAACGGTGCCCAACAACAATCCGAGCGCCCCCAAACTCTGGAAGGTTCGCAGGTAAGTATTCTGCACCGCCAACATGCCAGCCAACACATCACTGGCACTGGAAACATCCATTCCAACGTCACCCAACCGGCTTTCTAGCAACGCGGAAACGGTGTCCGCTTTCTCGGCAGGAGTGTCGAACAAAAAGAACTGATAACCGCTGATGTCGGGGAAGGTTGTCTCGAAATTGGTTTCGCCAATCAGCAGTTGGCCTTGCAACACTGAATTGGAAAGCAGGCCGACCACTTCAAAGAAAACCGGCTTTCCAGCTTCGTACTCGAACGATTTGACTTGACCAATCCCACCCGTCATTTGCAAACTCCACATCGCCGTGTTCTGGTCAATCACAACGGGAATCGGATCTGATTCAGTTCCACTCGCGTGCCTAGAAAGATTGTCCCAAGGCGTTTCACCTTCTTGCAAATCGGCGTGGGATGCCCAGTCAAATCCTGCGATTGAATCGCGGCGATTGATCAGATTACCGAATTTAGTTGGCACTCCGATCACGGTCGGTTTAGTCGCTTGATACAGATTGTTGCAACTGGCGTCCTGGCCCAATCGCAATCGCATCGGCGCGATCGTGATTTCATTCAAATCCGCGGCCGAACGACCAAACGTTTCTTGGCGAGCTTTTGGATCCTGCAAGTCGATGAAGACCGGCTGGGCTGATCTCGCCATCAACTCAAAACCGCCCGTTCCACCTTCACTTGGTTGCAAACGAAAAGCGGAGATGGCAATGATCAAGAACGATGCAACTGCCATCAAACCGATCGTCATCGTGCTTCGCAGTGGTCGCCGTGATGCGTTTAAGGTTGACAATCGTGAAATCGACAATGGCGTCTCTTTCGCGCCGAGTGAATGTCGCCCTTGAGCCAGACGGTGAAAGATCGCCAGCAACGCAGCCATTAACAGCATCATCCCGCCACCAATGAAGCCGCCCGCCGCTGCTTGTCCGCCGCTGATCGCACCGAAGCAACCCAGCAACAACGCAAACACCGCCATGCCACGAGCGATCCAAGGGATTCGCGAACTTTTTGTATTCGAAGTTGAATACGATACGACATCGACATCGCCGCCACCGAGTAATCGTTGGGCGTTCACTTTGGTTAGCCAACGCGTCGTGAACCAAAGCGTCATCGCCGCAGTTGCGAAGCCGGCGATCGCGCCGATCGCCAAGCTGGTGAACGTGTAATGAAACGTCAAAAACGGAACCGTCACCGCGCCGACCCATGCGGTTCGCAGTGCCCACAGCACACACCAGGCATAGGCAATGCCGCCAACGATTCCCAGCATCGCTCCGATACCGCTGGTGATGACGCCTTCGCCCATCATTGCGGCGCGGGTTGTTGATGGCGTCCAGCCCATCGCCATCATCGTGCCCATTTGCTGAGTTCGTTCGGTCAATCCCAGTCGCAACAACATCGCGATTAGCAAAACCGCTGCTGCGATGACAAAGAAGCTGAGTGCCAAGAACAGACCGTCAAACGGCGTCGTTCCCCGCGACGCTGCAAGCTGTTGACGTCGAATCGGAATCGCTTCCCAGCCAAGATCACTCAAATGCGGACGCAGCAACTCGTTGATCTTACTTTGCAAACTTTCTAAATCCGTTGCAGCCGCCGCGTCGATCCGCAATGAAGTAGTATCGCCAAATCGACTGCCAAACAAACGATGGCCTTCAGAGAGCGGCAAGAATGCCTTAGGCGTTAAACGATAGTCGTTCCAGTAATCATCGTCGGCGCTGTTGATTTTTCTTTGCAACTGAAACGGAAGATCCCAATCGCTGATCGAATCTTGGTCCGTCACCCCTGGGACAAGCGGCGTCAAATCGGGATCGTTGTAAACGGTGGGTGGCTGATCAAATTGGGCGGCGCTGCGACGTCGGTAAGGACGTGATGGCTCGGTGATCGGGACAACTTCGGTGACGACCGCATCGAAGTATCGTTCGATCTCTTTGCCGTTTTCAACTTCCGGTTCGTAGTAGGCGACCCGCAACTTTGTCCCAACTTCCGCCCCCAGTTGCTCCGATGCCCACGAATTGATCACCAACGGAACAACAGTCGAATCACTTTTTGAGCTTTCCGATGCGGGGATCGTGAAATCGAGAGGCACGTCGTTTGACGAATCCATCGCGGTGATGGTGCTGTAGGGGACCGAGGCGACGACGGCACCCGATTCGTCTAATCGCTCGATTGCGTTGGCGAGGTAAGTGGTGATGGGAACGACTTTTTGGCTGCCAAATTCACGGATCACTTCGTCAACGACGGTTTCGGGCAACAACAGTCGATCACTAGTCAGCGTGTAGTAATCAAAGACGGCCTCGTCTTCAAAATTCTTCGTGATTCGGCGGAGTGAAAGTCCGAGATCATCCACACCAACGTTCAAGTCACCGGTTTCAATCTCGCGATCAAACAGCAACATGTTGGCTTGTCCATCGCGGTCCAACACCTCGCCAATCAACGTTCGTGACACATAGATGTTTTGCGGTGCTGCTTGGCTGGGCGAGAGCGAAAACCGGCCGAGTCCTCGGTCTTCGATCACCGCGACGACTTTCATTCTCGGCAAGCCTTCGCTGGTCGCGTCTCGACGCCCCAGCGGGCTGTCTGCTGGCACCGCTTGTTCGGCGGGCAGACGAACCGTGATCAGGTCGCCTTTCTGGACGCCCAATTCATCGGCCGCCGAAGCATTGATCACCACGCCATCATCGCTGGGGAATTCGGCGGGCCGGATTCCCAACGAATCCAGGTTCCAGAAATCCTGGTCGATGCCAATGATCTGAACGGACCCCGCACGACGAATCAGGTCGGAACCGTCATCGTTGTCATCCGAGTCGACTTTTGATTCAGCGATTCCGGTGGGAAAGTAGATCAGCGGAATGGGCTGAAGGTCATCACCCGCAATCCCGTCCGAATCAAAGAATCCCATCGGAGCGACCATCGACTCGGTCGATCCAAGACGCTGGATCGTCAAATCGGCCAAGCTGCCACGCATCGAATCGCCGACCAGCAAAGCGCCCGTGATCACGGCGGTTGCGGTCGCCACTCCGATCGCCACCGCTGCTGAAATTCGCCAATAATGGCGGATGGATGCGAGGATGAATCCCCAAGTCGAAAGCGGAGCAGAGGTCACGGAAACGATCGTATGAATTAGGTCGATTGGTTCAATTAAACAGGAACCCTTCCATCATATCGGCGATTGAAAAGCAAAGTAGGCCGCAACCCTGGCAGTCTTTAACGCTTCGCAGGGTTCTGTGTCGTCTACACCTTGCGACGCCTGCAATGGCTCTAGCAGGACAGGTGTTCCCTAGCCCGAATGCGAACCGATACCAAGCACCAGACGGAACTGACGAAGGACAGAACATTCTGACATGACCGGTTCAAGGATGAACCCCTGGTACGACTGAATACAGTGCGACTGAATACTCAAACTGAAACAACTGGACATGCACGCGCGGTAATCGCGTTTGTCATGCTGGGCTCAGTTATTGCGATCGCTGGTTGTGCATCGAATCGCAATGCACCAACGGACACCCTTGCCCAATCCGAACCGCAGCAGCAGCGTTCGCCGTTCATGCCAGCGTCGTTTTTGCAAAACACGCCGTTAATTTCAGAGAATCAGTCGCCGTATCAGCGTGATGATCCGAGTCGAACCGCGGACAGTCTGATCGACGAACTTGAAGACGCCCTGCAGCTTGCGGATGTCAATCAGCAAAAAGAACGGCAAATCGGTGACGTTGGGTTGTCGGGCCAGACCTATTCCGAAGTCGCCCAGCCTCGCAACGCGACCGAGTTGCCTGAAAACTTTCGGGATCTAACCGAGTCCGAAATGCTGTCGATCGCGATGGCGAATAGCCCTGTGCTAAGACCGCTTGGAATTCGGATTCTGGAGAACCCAGACGCCGCCACCACGTTGCTGGACCCCGCGATCGCCCAGTCCGATCCGTTCTTTGGTCCCGATGCAGCTTTGTCCGCTTTTGATTCACAACTTAGCGCCGGCCTGAACACGCAAAACAATGATCGTGTTTTCAACAACACCATTCTTGGCGGCGATGTCCAGGAACTAACGCAGGACTTCAGCACCGCGAATGCAGGTCTTCGCAAGCAGACGATCTCCGGTGCAACGATCAATCTTGGTGCGTTGCATCAGTACGACAACAACAATCGCGACGGCAACCGTTTTCGAAACTACTGGGAAACGCAATACGAAGCCAGCATTCGTCAGCCTCTGTTGCAAGGTGCTGGCCGTGATTTCAATCTGATCGCAGGCCCCAATGCAAGACCAGGGTTTAACTTTTCAAACGGGATCGTGATCGCTCGTTTGAACGTCAAGATGACCGAGACTGACTTTGAAATCGAAGTTCGTGATTTTGTTCGCGATCTGTACACAGCTTACTGGGGATTGCAGCAACAATACGAAAACGCTCGCAACATTCACGTCGCTAAAGATCTGGCTTATCAAACGTGGCAGTCCGTGCTGGCTCGTCGTCAGGCCAAATTGACCGGTGGCGAAGCAAACAAAGAGGCGCAGGCACGTGCTCGCTATTATGGTTTCGTTCGACAACTACAAACAGCACTCGGTGGTGATGCTGGGCAGACCGGCCTGTACGTTAGTGAACGCAACCTGCGTCGTTTGATGGGGCTACCTATCGTCGATCATCAATTGCTTCGACCGATCGATGAAGCGCCCACCGTTCGGTTTCGTTTTGATTTTGATAATCTGGCCAGCCGAGCTATCGGTCAGCGGGCGGAGTTGACTCGGCAATCGCTGCGAGTTCAACAAGAAGAACAGAGACTGATCGCGTCCAAGAATTTCTTGTTGCCGCAATTGGACATGATCGGACGTTATCGAATGCGAGGCTTTGGTGACGATTTGACCGGTGGTGGTGAACGCTTTGCGAGTGCCTACAAAGATCTATTTTCGCTTGATCATCAGGAATGGGAATTCGGCGTTGAGATGGGTGTCGCGGCCGGACGCCGACAAGCCCACGCGGCGGTCCGAAACGCATCGCTGCAGGTTCGCCGTGAACGATCGGTATTGATCGAACAGCAGCGAACGGTTCGACATCAGGTTGCCGATGCGCACGCCGAAGTTGCATCAAGCTACGCTGCGTTAGAAGCGTCGATGGCGCAAGTCGATGCGGCGTCCGAGCGGTTGCGGGCATCGCAGGTGCAGTTCAAAGCGGATAAAATACAAATCGAGTTTTTGCTGGAGGCTCAAGAAGAATTGCTACGGGCTCAAACTCAGTTAGCTGGCGATGTCGCGAGGTACGCAATTTCGCTGGTCAACATCGGGACCGTGGGCGGGTCTCTTTTGGATGACGTTGGAATTCACATTCATCGCGGTTGCTGTGGCAACCAATTGATTTACGCCGGACAGTAATGCCGAAACGCAAACCGGAAATTCGATTGCGCACCTACGGGATCTATACGCCGTGGGATCACGAGTCGAAAGAACTGCCGCGCTTTCAAGAACTGACGACTCGCATTCCTGCCAAGATTGACATCGAGTTTGGTTTCGTCGTCAACATCAAGGGCGCAAAAAACCAGGAACTCGATTTCTGTATCGATCATCCTGGGATCCGAGACGACAAGGGCAAGCGACGTCGGCCGTTTGACGGAACCGTTTACGTCAAAACCAACGACTGGGATTTCTATCTCGGCGATACGATTTGGGAACCGATCTCGGACAAGATTGGACCTTGGCGAATGACGCTGGAACTGGGCGGCGAAGTCATCGCTGATAAGACCTTCGACGTGGTGGCCGAATAGCCAGTATTCGATTTTCACGCGTGCTGCGCATTGTCGATTGTGCTCTGTAACGACATACTTGGCCGCTAAATCGGCGATGCTGTACTTTCATCGTGGAAATTTCAGACCCAATCATTGTCGCGATGGAGGCAAGCAAGTTGGCCCGCAAGAAACCTGCTCGGAAACGTCCAAACAAGCCAGATGCCCTGCCAAAACCACTGGCGCACCCTGACAACAAAGCATTGTCTCCCGACGCGATGTTTAACTTGTTGCGGGTGCTATCCGAAGCGGGGGCACCAGAACCTGTTTTGCAGGCGGCTGCCAATGCCCAGAACGCCGCCGCAAGTGGTGACATCCAACCCCTTCTAGAATTCTTTGAGGCGATCGGTCTCGATCCAAACCAGATCGATGCGGATGGTGGGCTGGGGCCAACACAGGATCCTTGCGACGTGTTTCCAATGTCCAGCCCGAGGGCCGCTGCCGTGCTGCTGGCGAACCAATCCGAGGACAGGACAATCGAAGAGGAGGTTGAATTCATGGAATCGGTTTTGGCGATCGATCCTAAATCCGTCGAAGCGCTGATCGGCATGGCAATGGAATGCGACGATTCCGACGCGGTCAAGTACTTTCACCAAGCATGCGAATTTGGAGTCAAGAAGCTTAAGCAGGACTACAGGCTGACTAATTACTGGATCGGTCTTCGAAATCAGATGGGCGTCGACTTAGTCGAACGTGCTCGTCTTACTGATGCCATCGAAATTCTTTTGCCAGCGATTGATGAAGACGAACGTGACGGCGCGGGAACGCGTTTCTTCATCATCGATCTGATGCTGCGTCTTGGTTGGTGGGACGAATTGGGCGAGTTGCTTGGTCGGTTCCCAGACGATGGCATCGGTCCGGGAATCTTCGCAAAAGCGATTCGCTTGCACCACTTGCAACCTGAAAGCGAAGAGGCCGTGAAGGCTTTGAAAGACGCGCATCGAGACAAACCGTTCGTTGCACCGATTTTGATTTCCCCCCTTCCATTGCCAACCAACCTAGCGTCTCGATACGCGCTAGGCAGTCGGGAAGAAGGCTTCGTCATCGCCCGCTATTTGAAACCTGGATTGCGAGCGAACCCAGGCACCATTCGCTGGATCCGCGACTCGTTGAATCTTTCAGTGGACGATCAAGACGGGGCGTCAGAAAGATGGAAAGAAACCGAGGACGAGAAATACGAAGAATACGAGCATAAACCGGGGCCGGGTGACCTTCACATCGCCTTGGATCTGCCAGAAGTCGATGAGACTTGGATTTATCATGGCCAAAAAAATCGTGGAGGAGATTATCTTTGTCTGGTGTTGTGCGAGGACACGCCAGTGAGTTTTGGATCGTGTGAGTCAGCACCAAAGACGCGTGAACTGAGGCAGTTCATTCTGGATGCCGTTTGTGATCCGTTGTTCGGTAAGCCACGACGTCCTCGCTTGATTCGGGTTGCTAACAAGGCAACGTTGAACATGCTTCAAAAAGGGGTCGGCACTTACGGTGTTGCCTGCGAATGCGTGAAGCCATCGGCGTTTGAAAAGATGGCTTTTAAAGAGATCGCCGAACAGGCAGGTCGCGGGTTGAAGATGATGGAAGAGTCCGAAGGTTCCTCGCTCGCTGATTTCGATATCGACAAAATCCCCGGGACTGACTCGCCTTGGTTTGTTGCCGTCATGCAACCGCCAATCTGGGTTGGAGATCAATCGACGCCCTATCGTCCGTATCTTCAATTGGTCGTCGACGGTGAAGATGGAATGATTTTGAAGACCGAAATGACGCAGGCCATACCGACCGCAAAGCAGCAAGTCGAAACGGTTGCCGATACCATGCTGCGGCCCATGACCGGATCACCACGGTGCCCCGGCGTGATCGTCACCCATCCACAATTGGACCGCGCTGAATTCGATTCTGCTATGCGGGAACTGACCAATTCAGATTGTGTGGAAATCGTTTCGGGGGACGATGAGATTTCGAGCCTGTTTAAATCACTGATCATTGACATGGTGCGTTCCAACGATCCGACCGGCATGGCGTTGATTGAACAAGACGGCGTGGATTCGGAACTGCTAGGCAGGTTGTATCAGGCTGCGGCGCGGTTCTATCGTGTCTCGCCATGGAATCTGGTCGGCGGCGACCAACTGATTCGTGTTGTCTCCGGTTCAACACCCGGTCATCAATGGGGTGTTGGAGTCATGGGACAGATGGGCCAAACCATGGGACTATCGGTCATTGACGGAGTCGACACTGCGAAAGCAATGGTTCGCGAAGAATGCGACATGAACCGCTTATCCGCAATCTCCGTTCAGTTCGATGAAGCATTCGATCTTCCGCCGCGAGAATTGTGGCAAATCGAAACTGAGAATTATGAAATCGCCAATGAAGAAGCGTATCCGTTGTTCTTGAGGATCAAAAATGGAGAAGGTGGGCACACGGTGGATGCCGGCGAAATTCGAGCGTTAATTGATATGCTCAACCACCTGCCAGCGTTTCTGCGGCAAGACAGAACGAAGGAAACGACCGTGCATGGTGTCGCTGGAACCGCGTCGCATCTTGAATTGCAATGGATCAGTGTTTGATTTGATTGCGTCATTCTCAAAGCCTTGTTGCTACAATTGTCAATGAGCAGGATCTTCCTGATTGTTCTGACATGCCACCTGTTGGGCTTAAATTCGCGATGCGAACTACCATTCTGTTTCTTTGCCTGACGCTTTATCCATCGACGCTTCCTTTGTCAGTGGGTCACGCGGACTTTCCGGTGCCCTACAACACCGAGCCAACATCCGACGAAACATTGATGCCGGCCGACCAGGCCGCAGCGAAGATGTCGGTACCCGATGGATTTCGAGTGACTGCGTTTGCGGCGGAACCGGATGTGCAGAATCCGATCGCTTCGGCTTGGGATTCGCGAGGCCGACTTTGGGTCGCTGAAAATTACACCTACGCCGAACGGTCGCAGAAGTTCCAACTGGACCTACGCGATCGAATCATTGTTTTTGACGGAACTGACAAGGGCAAGTTCAATAAGCGAACTGTTTTTACAGACAACGTCCAAATGCTAACTGGGGTTGAAGTGGGGCGTCACGGGAAACGTCATGGCGTTTGGATGATGTGTCCACCCAAATTGATCTTTGTGCCTGATGAAGATCGCGACGATGTTCCCGACAACGATGGCGAAGTTGTTTTGGATGGTTTCAAAGTTGCCGAGTCGAACTACCACAACTTTGCCAATGGAATTCGATTCGGGCCTGACGGTTGGCTCTACGGTCGTTGCGGCGGATCGTGCCCAGGACGAATCGGGAAACCGGGAACACCCGACGATCAGCGATTGGCTCTTGAAGGTGGCATGTGGCGATATCACCCGGACCGTGGTGACGTGGAAGTGTTGACGACGGGAACGACGAATCCTTGGGGGCACGACTTTAACGATGTCGGCGAAGGCTTCTTCATTAACACCGTCAACGGTCACTTCTGGCACATGATTCCCGGTGCTCATTTCACTCGCCCGTTCACGCTGGATCCGAACAGGAAAACGTTTGAACTGATCGACTTTCACGCCGACCATTGGCACTTTGATACCGGCGGTGCTTGGCACGAATCGCGTGACGGTGTGGCGAATTCCTACGGCGGCGGTCACGCGCATTGTGGTGCAATGATTTATCAAGGTGGAAGTTGGCCGGAAGAGTATCATGGCAATCTTTTCACGCTGAATTTCCATGGTCGCCGGGTCAATCAGGAAGTGATTCGGCGAAAGGGAAGCGGCTATGTTGCCAGCCACGCCGAAGATCTTTTTCTGTCTGCTGATCCCTGGTTTCGCGGAATGGAAATCACCAGCGGGCCGGATGGAAACGCGTTCATTTTGGACTGGAGCGACGCAGGCGAGTGCCACGAACACACGGGCGTTCACCGAACCAGCGGCAGAATTTTTAAGGTGATTGGACCAGTAAACGAAACTTCTAAAGTTGCAAAACTTGACGAACTTGATGTTGCTTTGTGGAACCAAAAATCCTTGGCGGAAACTGTCAGTGGTGAAAATGTTTGGTTTCGCCGGCAGGCGAGTTTGGAATTGGCTAGGCGAGCCGCGGGCGGTGATCGTTTGTTGGAAGCGAAGTCATTGCTTCGAGATGTCATCAATCGATCGGAGGACCATCGGCAAGTTGTTCAAGCAATGTTGATGATGAACGCGATGGGTGATTGGGTGACGAATTTTCAGCATGCGAATGAACATGTTCGAGCGGCAAGCATTCGGATCGCGACCGAGCGATTGCCGCTGGATGATGCGTTGGGCATGCAGTCGAAGCCTCCGCCAAGCGTCACCACGCGAATGATCGAGACAAAGTTGTTGCCAAAGCTGGAAACAATGGCTCAGCACGATCCGTCGCAGTTGGTTCAATTGACACTCGCATCATCACTGCAGCGATTGTCGATTTTGGGGCGAGCGAGAATTGCGAAACAACTTTGCAAACGAAGCGACGCCGAAGGCGACCACAACTTGCCGTTGATGATCTGGTACGGGCTGATTCCTGTTGCGCAGTCGCAACCAGAATTGCTGGTCGATGTCGCTCAGACTTGCAAGCTTTCGATCACGCTGCGATTGATCTCGCGGTCGCTTGCTGAGCAGATCGGCACCGAAGCTGCGCCGGTTAACGATCTGATCGATCAAACGCTCGCGTCGAAAATTCCATCGCACCAAAGTTCGGTTTTGGCTGGCCTTTCAGAAGGTTTGCGGGGTTGGCGAAAGGCACCTCGGCCAGACGCTTGGGACGCAGACATTTTAGAAGAGCTATCTCGCAAGATTCCGGACACACTCGCGCCGATGATCAATGAATTGAGTGTCGTTTTTGGCGATGGTCGCGCTGTCGAGGAATTGATGAGCGTTGCAACCGGAAAGACACCCGCCGATTACGCATCACGAAATGCTGCACTTGCAACACTGATTCAAACCGACGCACCGGGCATCAAAGATGTATGCCAATCATTATTAAAAAATGCAAAGATCAATGTCACCGCAGCGGGCGGCTTGGCGCGTTATGAAGATCCGGAACTGGGTCGCATCCTAACGGCACGCTACCGAAATTTTCGCGCACCTGATCGCCCAAAGCTGATGTCGATTTTGGTTTCTCGAAAATCGTTTGCGATGCCCATGCTGGCTGCAATGTCGAAGGGAAAGATCCAGCGAGATGCTTTGACGCCTTACCACGTTCGGCAAATGATCGGACTCGGGGATCAAGAGCTT
Source organism: Rubripirellula obstinata (assembly GCF_001642955.1). Classification (GTDB taxonomy): domain Bacteria; phylum Planctomycetota; class Planctomycetia; order Pirellulales; family Pirellulaceae; genus Rubripirellula; species Rubripirellula obstinata. The sequence continues at coordinate 116,175 of NZ_LWSK01000003.1, forward strand.
AACGAAACGATCAGCAGAGTTTGGGGAACGATCAACGACACTCCCAAAGCAATTGACCAACGGATTGCTGATTTGAAACAACTGCTTGGTGAACCCGTTTTGGCAGGGGCCGACAAATCAAATGGCCGAGTTCTGTTTACGAAGCTTTGTCAAAGTTGCCATCAGCTCTATGGCGAAGGAAGTCATATTGGTCCTGACCTAACCGGTGCCGGCCGAAGCAATCTGGATTACCTGTTGGACAACATTGTTGCACCCAGTCGCGTCGTTGATAAGGATTACCGGATGACCATGATTTTGACGGATGATGATCGCATCGTTAGCGGGTTGGTGACGGGCGAAAATGATCGAGTGATCACGGTTCAAACGGCGACGGAAGTGCAAAGAATCGAAAAAGACAAAGTCGCCGAACGTAAGCTGACTGATAAGTCGCCAATGCCCGATGGTTTGTTGGACGGATTGTCGGATTCCGAAGTCATGGACTTGATCGCATACCTGCGTCACCCCACCCAAGTCGCACTTCCCGGCTCGCAATCGACGGGCGATTCTTCTGGAACAGACGTAGAACGGAATTGATCCCGTTGATCGGAAGCGATGCTGGCTGCGGTTAACGGAACGAACTCCGTTCTACAGTGAATCATGGTCAAGCTGGGCGATGACATGAAGGTCTTTAAGAAGTTCTTGGTCGCTAAGAATGGAACGTCGCCATTGCGGACTGATCTCGCCAATGCTTTCTTTCGCAGCGGCAAGAACCCGATCACGGTTGGGACGGGGCATCGTAACATTCGATTCACTGGCACCTAGAACGCGATCATGCAGAATATAAAAGCCAGGACTTCGTAGTAGCTGCTCGAACCGAGTCGTTTCATTGGACTCTTGGCTTGCAGAATAGTCCGCAAGCGTTTGCCGATAGACCTGACTCACAAACGGTTCGGATGATTCTTGTGGCGTCATTAGTAAACCCCATTCGGCAAGAACCTTACCAATTGATTGGCTTGCCAGAATCATGGAAATTGGCACTGCAAAGATCAGCCCGGCGACGACGGGAATGAACCACAATGCGAGTGGCGTTGCCCAGACGAAAATCGATGAGGCAACCAGAACGCCTAAAACAGTTTGCCAGCCGTAATCGGCGATCGACTCTTTCAACGTCACCCCTTGTTCGCATCGGTTCTGAGCGTTCCAGGTAATCTTTCGGCCGCGCAGCGTGTTGATAACAAAACGCGAGTGTAGTAGCGCCATCAAAGGCGACAGCAAAACCGAAATGGCGGTTTCGATCAGAACGCTTGTGAAAAGCTGAATGACGCCACCGAACTGACTAGCCCGTTTCTGAATCACAATTGCCAACATGCCATAGAATTTCGGAATCAGCAGCAAACACATCGCGATCAGAAATAACGCAAGTGGTCCCGGCAGGTCGATGTTGTTGGGCGACTGACGTGAATCGAATCCCCATCCGGCAACCGAAAGCGCGGTCCAGGCCAACCACAATGGCGACGCGGCGTAAGCCAAAACTCCGCTGACAAAGTGAAGGCGACTAACCCAGTGGAAACCTTCGCTGACGATGAATCGGCTGTGCTGCAGATTCCCTTGGCACCAACGTTGGTCTCGCATCGCGTAATCGGTCAACGTCGTCGGGCATTCCTCGTAAGACCCCGCCAAATCATTCGCCAAACGAACCTTCCATCCGTCGCGAACCATCAATGCGGCCTCGACAAAATCGTGTGACAGGATCTCACCGCCCAGTGGAGCCTTCCCGGGCAAAACGGGAAGATCGCAGCTTTCGCGAAACGCCTTGATTCGCAAAATCGCGTTGTGTCCCCAATAGTTTCCTTGATCACCCGCCCATGCATCGAAGCCACGACAGCAAATTTGACCGTAAGCAGCCGCAGAGAATTGTTGAAGCCGAGCAAACAGTGACGTTCGGCCAATCGGCACCGGAGGCACTTGCAAAATGCCAAGCTTTGGATCAGCCGCCATCGCATCGACCATCGACAGAATCGTTGTGGGTTCCAACAAGCTATCCGCATCCAAGATGATCATGCAGTCATAGGGCTTGGACCAACGTTCGCAAAAATCCGCAATGTTACCAGCTTTGCGACCCTCGTTCTTGGCGCGATGCCGATAGAAAATGCTTGGCATGCAATCGGTTTGCTCCGTCGCGAGCTGTCGGTTCAGTCGCGACCAAGCGAGTTCCTCTGCGAGCCAAATTTCGGGGTCAGTGGTGTCGCTGAGAATGTAGAAATGAAGATCGCCAGCTCGTTCTGATCCGCTATCGGCGTCGTGCTGCTGGAGCGATAGAACCATCGCATGCACCCGAGCAAAAACGTCGTCGGGACTTTCGTTGTAGACCGGAACCAGCACAGCGGTTGGCTGAGAAACGCCCGGCTCCAAAACAAGTGGTTCAGACCGCGTCGTCAGCGATGCGAAGAACCCGCGAGTTGCCAAAACGAACGAGAAAACGATCCAGGTGAAGAGGATCGCGAACAAAGGCAGGGCAAGCAACTCGAACGGATTCCAACCGTTACGTGCCAAGTTCATTGCGTAGACAAGGATGCCCGAAGCTGATCCCAATGCGGTCAACAAAATCATCGGACCGCGACTTCGACCAACGGTCGCTCGCGTGGCAGGCACGGATGAACGTGCCGCGAACCCTGTTCTGTGACGATCAACGGACGATCGGTTGGATTTAGGCATCGCTCTGTGACGCTTGCATCTTCGACGGTCGTCGGTTGCCTTGAATGTTGCCCACGCCAGCCCGGTTGGGACGATCCCGATTGGGACGATCCCGATTGGGACGATCCTGATTGGGACGGGGAATCCAACTCGTCAGAACCGATTTCCACCACCCAAGTCGCAGTGGGCCAATCAATTGCGGAGTCGCATTGCGTTTGAAGTGCCTGACCTCTGCGAAAGGAATGACCATCGCGACCCGCTGGGTGATGCTTTCACTGGACGACGGTTTGCCAGAGCCTTCTCGGCTAAACGTTTGCGATGTGAAGAGAAGTTCATCGGTCCCCAAAAACGCAAATTGCTTGGACTCAATCCGATCACTCTGGTTTGATGTTTTCTCAGCGATTGCTGGTTGGGCCCTTCGTTGTTGTGCAGTTCGCTGTTGTGCAGTTCGCTGTTGGTTTGCCGACAAGTCCAACAAGCTTCGCATCGTGGCAGTCGCTTCGTGCAAACATTGCTGTTGAAAGCATGCGGATCGATTCGCAACCGCGACTGAGTCCATTCCCGAAACGCTTTCCCCCGAGTGAGAAGAATTGCTTACCGCGGCAAGCGTGCTCTCAACAATGCGAAGACTTTGCTCACGAAGGTAGTTTGCGTCGCGGATGCCACAACGAATCAGATATCGAGTGACACTCTCCACCGAAGCGTCAATTTCGTGTTGAGATGGAAGTGTACGAACGCCTGTCAGTAAGGTTGAATTCATCGAGTCCGCCTACGCGAAGAGAGAAGAGAAAAGTTTGAAGAGTGGCGAGAAGAGAACAGACGGAGTAACAAATGGTGCGCCAAACCTGAGTTTCCCGCGTGATTGTCGGCTTAAAAGCCGGATGATGCTGCTAACGAATCGACGCATCCGGTGACACTGCGGCGGCAAGGGGGAGATGTCTTCACCCTCAGCTTTCCAAGGGCGATCGATGCGCCTTCCCGCCTGTTTCTTTTTGTGACTGCTCGTCCAAAAATCGACTTGAGGTGAAAAGCGATTCCCCCCAGTCTGCTAGCTGCCCAGGCACTCGGTTGCACGGTTATTGGTCACCTAGGTCGAACTCAGATCCACCCAGATCGCTGACTCAACTTTCATCTTGCCACATCCCTCAAAAGGAACTAAAATTCCTCTATCGGCAATCAGTGACGCCGATAACGCCTTTAGCGTGTTTTCCTGTTTCGTCATTCACCCCTATTTTCATAAATCGTATGAAGCGTCGCTTGGTATTATTGAGTGGCTTGGCTGCAGCAACGTCACCGTTGCTTCCTGCAGCCAAATCATCATTTGCTTCGGACTTTCCTAGGCAAACAGATTTTTGGAGCAACTCTGTGGAGCAGGAACAAACCGAGTTCTTGAATGACTTGGGACAAAGGTGCTATCGATACTTAATCGAATCAGCACATCCAGTGACCGGTTTGGTGGCGGACCGCGGCCGAACAGACGGCAGCGGGTTTAGCGATCATTCAAGTTCGGCGGCTTGTGGTTTTGCATTAGCTGGCCACGGTGTCGCCGTGACCAAAGGATGGACTGATGCATCGTCGGCGAAAGATCGTGTTCGCCAAATGCTAACCAGTTTGTTGGATTTGGCGGAGCATGAACGAGGCTTTCTGTATCACTTCGTTGACCGGAAAACCGGCAAGCGGGCGATGCAATGCGAAGCTTCGACGATCGACACGGCGTTGCTAGTGGCTGGTGCGATGCACGCGTCACAGGTCTTTGCCGATGATTCAGAAATCGTTTCGATGGCCGATCGACTGTATCGTCGCGTTCAATGGAAAGCGATGTTGGGCAGAAACGGTTGCCTGCACATGGGGTGGAAGCCGGAAACAGGCTTGCTGCCGCATCAATGGGACACGTTTAGCGAACTTACGATTTTGGTTCTGCTTGCCATCGGGGCTCCTGAAAATGAGATTCCCGGCGAATGCTGGAACGCATGGCGACGGTCAAAGACGTTGCATCACAACGGCCAACCGTTCCTCAGTTATCCGCCGCTGTTTGTTCATCAGTATCCACACACCTTCTTTGATTTCCGAAAGGTTGTGTCCCCAAGTGGTCGCAGCTATTGGGAGAATTCCCAAACGGCTCACTACGCTCAGATTGAATACCTAAAATCGTTATCGCGAAACAGCACATCACACCGGCACTACGGCGATGATCTTTGGGGGATCACCAGCAGCGACAGTGCAACGGGATACCGTGATTGGGGCGGGCCATATCAAGACGGTGCTGCGTTCCCCGAACGTGGCATCGACGGGACGATTGTGCCCAGCGCCGCGGGCGGCGCGTTGGCGGTGGTCCCCGGACAGTCCATGCGAACGCTGATGTACCAACGAGAGCATTTTGGTCATTCTGTTTACGGACGATTCGGATTCGCAAACGCCTTTAATCCTGCCACCGGCTGGGTCGGACGCGATGTGATCGGAATCGACACCGGAATCACGCTGTTGTCGGCTGCTAACTTACTGGCGGAAAGCGTTTGGCAACCTTTCATGCAGCACCCGGCTGCAAGTCGTGCGTTGGACCGTGCTGGGTTTCGACCTGCTGCCTAGTAGTCCATGTCAGCTCAATCTTCGGTTAGGAGGTAGCGGAAGTCGCGTAGACTTTCGGCGTCCCCCTCGTAGCCGAAACTCTTGGCGAGTTTCGCTACCCGAAAATTGAGGTGACGCGGAATACTAGGGCAACGATCCAGAAACAACTTCCCAGTTTTCCCGTAGCTGGGCCCGTCAGGGTTCAGTCCATCAGGAACTGCACCCAACGCCGTGAAGGTTTCTAAACTGTTAAACCGCGTGGGCATCGCCCCGCGCGTCGTGCGGTCCCGAACGCGCGGGCCGATGCCCACGCGGCTAAACGAACAAACTCGTGTTTTCCGGGACCAAAACTCTTCACGGTGTTGAGCTGTACCCGACTGAACCCTGGCGGGCCCAGCTACGAAAGATTTCGCCAAAGACGGTATTTGCCCTGGGAAAGTTCCTAAAACGATTGCGGTGCGAATCGGTGAAGACGCAAACTGAACCAATTGCGTGAGAGCATGCTTATCAAGAGAATGCAACTGCAAGGTTTTTATTCTCTTTAAGGCTCCGCTAGATGCTTCGCGTATTGATTAGTTGTTGGATTTTGGCCTGGATGATCTCCGCAGACCAGGCATCAGCAGACGCTCCCGATGTCGCGCCGGCGATCCAAAGCTACACCGATGTCCATAACTTTGATCAGCTCTGCGTTCTGGCGAAAGCACTCAGCAAGAAGCCCGTCGCGCCAACGCCGCCGCTGCCAGAGCCACTTGCATCCTGGAATTACGACGACTACATCAAGACGTCGTTCAAGTCGCAGCGAGCCACCTGGTTCAATCAGCAACTCCCGTTCTGGCTGGAAACGTTTCATCGCGGATTCGTGCAAGTTGATTTCGTTGACCTATTTACCCTGATCCCAGCCAGTGACGGCGCCCCCGTTTGTCAACGGATTAAATTCTCCAAACGAGATTTCAACTATGCGCCGCCGTTGGACGCAGCATCCATTCCCGACGCGGGACATGCGGGCGTCAAGATCGTCGGACGATTCCCCGGTCAAACCGATGCGGAAGAGGTTCTGAGTTTTCTGGGGTCCAGCTACTTCCGCGCTCGCAGTGCCGATTGTGTCTACGGAGCGTCGGTTCGCGGATTGGCAATCAACATTGCCATGAACCAGGCCGAAGAGTTTCCAGACTTTCGCGCCTTTTGGATCCGCATGCCATCGCGTGACGATGACGAACTGACCGTTTTGGCTCACATGGACAGTGCCAGTGTATCCGGGGCCTATCAGTTTCGACTCAAACCCGGCAACGAGATCACTCGCGTTCACGTCGACGCAAAACTCTACTTTCGCAGCGATCCCGAAAAACTAGGCATTGCACCGATCACTAGCATGTGGATGTGGGGTGACGGTTTAAAGCGGCCACCCAAAGACGCTCGCCCGTCCGTTCACGACAGCGATGGGCTGCTAGTTCGATCCGCAAAACAGCGATGGACGTGGCGCGCGTTTGCTCGACAGTCCTATCCATCAGTCACGTCGATTGGAGTCGATCAATTGTTGGGTTTCGGAATGATCCAGCGCGACCGCGAATTCCTTCACTATGACGATCACAACGCTCGCTACGACAAACGCCCCAGCGTGTGGGTAACGCCTGATCAGCCATGGAGCGGCGGCAACATTGAACTGTTGGAACTTCCGGGGGCCCATGAAGGAGTTGATAATTTGGGAGCCTATTGGGTTCCCGATAAAATTCCAGGACCAGAGGATGTTGTATCGCTTGGTTACACGATTGATTTTTTTGCTGGTGACCCAAGCGAACACAACGTCCTTGCCAAAGCAATTGAACTGAGTGTTGATCGATCTAAAGTCGCGCCTTCTGTTGAAGTCAAGGTTCGCTTTGCGGGGCCTGCACTTCGAGTATTGCCAGAGTCATCGCCACCAAGGATTCAATCCGAACTTGTCCGTGGTTCCATGTCAGAACCTGTGCTGACTCGCAGCGAATCAGGCGACTGGACAGTGACAGCGAAAGTGACGCCATCGGAGGAAGCGCCGGTAGAATTGAAGTGGCAACTTTTTAGCGGGACAGAACCGGTGTCCGAGAATTTCCAGTATCTTCTGCCGCCGACTGAACCAGAGTTCGTCTACCCGGCCGTTTACACACGTCAGGAATAGGCTTCCGCGCTGGAGCGGTTGTCCAAGACTTCAAAGACGGTTGAAAGAATCGCCATCAGGAGGTTGTCTTTGACGAGGGTTCCGTTTCGCAGCATCCGCACAAACACCCATAGCGTCGATTCAGCAAGTGAGCGGAGACCAACAACATGCCGCCCAGCGGTGTAATCCAGGGAGCAAGTCCGGTGAGAAACGCCGGTGGCGCGATTGAAGCAACTGCATCTTGATCAGCGAAATCCTGATCAGCGAAATCCAAATCTGCGATCTCCTGATCAGCGACGCATTTTTCGCAACAGGCATCGGTGCATGCGACTGCGGTTAAGCTCGGCTCGGTCGGCGACTCGCAAGACGCACAGCAATCGCCTGCGAAACCATAGGCGGCAACTGTGATCAACGACAAACCCACCACTGCAATCGCGCCGGGCACCAATCGCCGGTGTTGGCGAAAGCCGGGAACAAACGCAGCCATCGCGATCACGAAACACGCTAGCGCCATCCAGCGATGGAACGCTTCATCGGCTAGAAAACTCAGTCCCAAAGCCGGCAGGAACGAGATCACAAACGGCATCGCCGCGCAGTGAATCGCGCACCCAATCGACGCCACGATTCCGATATAGTCTTGCCAGCGGGACGAGGTTTCAATCGTGGCCACCGATGATGTCGCTAACCCTTGCGTAGCGATCGGCAATCGCGTCAGAGAAGGTTGATCCGGTTTCATTTCGCAAATCCTGGTTGTTTTTTATGCCATGTGAAAGCGTCGGCTAACGGCTATGTGCTGTATATGCATCACTTATGCAAGTATCTCGATCTGGACGAACCCGTCAACCCCATATGCAACTCATGTGCATCTGATATGAGTCAAAGCCGTGGATTTCTGCCATTTAGGAACGTACGACTTTTTATAGTCGCGTTTCGCTCGGGACGTCGCATCAGTTACTGCGTCTTAGGCCCGGAGGGTCGGCAGCTCCCTGCCGGGTGCGCGAGCACCCGGATGGCTGCCCCACATCAATTCTCTGGCTCGATCCTTATTGGACATCTGCCCACCGCCAATACCGATCTGCCTTGAACTCTGCACTTGCATACCTTTTGCGAACGCTTAGGATGCGTGGTCTTCGATTGATTCCAGAAAAGAGAATCCAAGATGACCAACGATGAATCGCTTGATCTGGTCAAGCAGGCGATTCGCGACGCGGGGCTGCGAGCCACGCCGGCGCGAATGGCAACCTTACAATTGCTTCGCGAATCCGCCGCCCCGCTAACTCATTCGGTGGTGGCTGATCATTTGGCATCCAGCGGTGTTGATAAAGCGACCGCGTTTCGTAACCTGAACGACTTGGTCGAGGCCGGTTTGTTGCGGCGGACCGAAGTCGGCGATCACGTTTGGCGATTCGAGTCGGTGTCTGATGATCACGACGGCGCGCATCCGCATTTTTTGTGCGTTGATTGCGGCACGGTCTCGTGCTTGGACGATGTCAAACTGACCGCTGGCAGCATGCGAGCGAGCGAGAAGTTCGGTGAAGTGACCGAGATTCTATTGCGAGGACATTGCAATGCCTGCCGCTAGTAAACCAGAACCCAGCCAGCGATTTCCAGGCGAGTTGATCTGGCGCTGCCCCAAACCCGGCGTAACGCCACGATGGGGTTGGCACGGCAAGAACGTTCGACGATAAAGTTGTTTAGAAGCGATTTTCTTTTCCCCGATTACGTGGACCAACAAAGGACCAGAACGATGAAACTGACCGACTTCTACAACGAAGTGTCCCGTCGAGTGGACACAGACAAGACTGCGATCTCGGCTTCGGAAACCAAGCGAGTTCTCAGTGAATCGTTTCTTGTTCTCGCGGCCATGGATGCCACTGAATTGGCAGACACCATTTCAAAGGGACTGGCGACGGCGAAAAAGAAGTTGTCAAAGTAGTCAGTTCACGCAACCGCGTTGTCGAACCAGCGATCAGTAACGCCTAGTGATCAGTAGCGCTTAGCGATTGGGGTTTCAAGGAAGGGATGCAGGCAAACTAATCGGCTGGATCCCAACGCCGTAAAGGGTTTAACCGCGTGGGCATCGCCCCGCGCGTCGTGCGGCCCTCAGCCCGCGGGGCAATGCCCAACGCCGTGAAGGATTTCTAAATCGTTTAACCGCGTGGGCATCGCCCCGCGCGTCCACCCAGAACGAAACGCGCGGGGCGATGCCCGCGCGGCTAAACAAAACAAGCAAGCATCGCAGACGCCCTTCTCCGAAAAATTTCGGAAAGCCCAAAAGAAAACCCCGCAAAACACGGTGGAAATCAAGTTCCAACGTGTTTTACGGGGCTACGCGAATTGAGGATAACGGAACGCATCCCGACTTGACGCAAAGCGTTGCCTGCCAACGACTTGCAGGTTCCGACGAAAGTGAAATCCGACACCAAATCCGACAATTGTGATAAGTCGAATCTCGCTGTTTTTTGATTCAAAAATGTCATTACTGGTTCAATGTCAAACTCGCACCCGGCCAATCCGCCGAATGCTCTCTGCTGCAAACACGCTTTCCAAATCATCCTCCGATTTCAAATTACGCAGAATCATCGGCATCGCACTTTCAGCAGCTTCTCCCCAATGCCCAGCAGTCTCCATTGCCACCAATCTCACCAACCGATTCTCATCACCTAGACAATAGACGACCGCTGGCAGTGCTCTTTGGGCTTCCGGGCCGAACTGTCTCAACAAGCACAAAGCCAGAAGTTTGACTTCCAAATCCTTCTGCCCTAAAGCCCAAATCAGACCGTCGATTGCGACATCGCCGTCGTCTTTGATGGCAGCAAACGCTCGATCCTCTGTCCACGGATCTTGCTCGAAAGTTGCGTGTAACCACAACTGATCGATGACTTCTTCTAAATCAACCATTCTGTCGCTCCTTGATTTCGGCCCACTTCTCCTCGGAGATCTCAGGAGGTCTCACATCACCGTACCGATCAAAATATGCCGAGTTGTCGCTGTCTTGGCCGTAACGGCAATTCCAGCAGACATCAACTCGATGCTGAACTCTTGCGTTGCATTGAGGACAGTGGAACTGCCAGCTTGCTGGAGGAACGAAGTCTGTGTCAGGTTCAACCATTCCTGATTGACGAACAGTCTCCGAATCAGGATTGAATAACCAAGGCAACGAATCGAAGAACGGATCGCCGCCGCTATTTCGATACGCTCGATACTCAGGATTCCTGCCAAAAAACAAACCCATTCCAAAATTTGTAACGAACCAAGAAAACCCGCCATAGAACAGCACCGACACGGCTGCGGCGATTGCCATTTCCCAAGGCTTCCAGAAGTTGCTGTTCGTCATCGAGTTCCATGCCCATGCGATCATCATGTAGATGATGAACACGATCACGGTGGCTCTGACGAAAATTTTGAATCTTGAAGTACGCATAGCTCGCTCTCCATGGCAAGTAGTATTTACAGGTCATCGGGATCTATGAAGTAACCCCATGAGAAGTCTGGCTCGTCAGGATCTTCATCAAGACGATTTGGCATCTCTTTAATAAAATGCCAATGTATCTCTGGCTCAACGTAGCTTTCCGGCGAAGGACCATTTCCAAAGTCATCTCGATTCATGATCAGCTTCGCCGCCGATTCGAGGAATTCACCTATCTCGTTGCGTGTCACATTTCCGGTCACTGTGACTGTGACCGGAAGAATGTAAGTCCGTTGCTTCGCTGATTCGCCATATTGATCCTCGATTTCGCAAATCTCAATTATTGCTCCCGAATGAGATTCAAAACGCTTGGCAGATGCAAGATCATCGACGAATCTAAAGCCGTCCCAAAACGTGTCATCATTGAGTCTTGAGATAACGAAATTCTCACCGACTTCGAGTGGTTTCAAAAAAATTGTCGTCTCCCTCTGTGTGATTTGATTCGATTTTCAACGCCTCTACTCGTCCTCATCCGATCCCTCCAGCCCCAAATCAAAATCAACATCCGTTTCCAAAGCAGATTCATTGATCTCTCGAATCTTTCCCCAGTGAATGGTCGGCAATACCAAACACTCTCCAGGACCGTTCCCATAATCATGAGTTCGCATATTCAAGACAGCCGCTTGATACAGGTATCGTGCAATCTTGCTTGGCTTTGCCGATCCATAAACTTCGATTTCAATAGGAACCACAAGTGTTCGCTTCGGCCCTAGTCCACTGTAGAACTCTTTGAGAATATCAGCCATGTCAGAACACGCATCACTTGGGTGTGCGTATAGTCTGCCGTTCTCCCAATCCTCCACGAACTTCTCACCGTCCCAAACGGTTTTCTTTTTGATGTCTTGGATGATCCATCGCCGAGAAGGTGGATGGCCAATCGGTTCCGCTCGCAACAGCATATCTCGTCTCCAAAGGAAAATTTCAAGTGGTCGGCAACGTGCCAACCGCTGCCCCTTCAAGCGGGTGTTACTTTTGGGCGAGTTCCAATAGTGGAATCATTGCGACCAACTGGGATTCCAATTGCTCGTTGTCCGCTCCATCGGAAAGACGCTCCAAAATCCCCAAGGTTCGCTGGTTCTCTTCTGTGCCAATCGGTTTCCTCCGGTACTTAAGCATTGTCTGCTTGAGCACATCGAGGTCTTCATCACTGATTGAAACCTTGGGGCAGAGATTCTCCAGCAACGCCCTGAGATCTTCGGTCGGAAGCCGAATAATGTGAAAGTAGATCTCGATATCGAATCCCCATGTGTATCCGATGCTCTTGGCGATCTTTAGTTCTTCGATGATTGATTCGATCTCTTGAGTCGATCTCTTGAGTCGATTCAGCGAAGTCATCACCGAGTCCTTGAAGTACGGCGCAGCACCGCTCAAGCTCGTCTATCGTGACCGTCAGACCTGACACCTCGACGAGTTCGTTCTTGCGAAATGAACGAATTGTTTCCTCAACGATCTTTTTGATTTCAGACATGTTTTCCTCCGATGCTATTTAGTCGTGTTGGTTGCCCGACGAAAAACGACAAGACATCAAACTTTTCTTTCAGAGCTTTTGGCACAGACTCGCTGTCGGCGATGAGCAAAATCCAGCATGGATAAAGACACTCTGGCGAAATCTGCGAGTGTTCTGGCAAAAGCTGACGATTGGTGACCAACGGAATAAGCCATGGGCCTCCAATCCAGTTGTTGTAGTGCTCTCGTTACTCTTTCTGTTTCCAGTCGGAGTCTGGTTTCTATTTTGGTTCACTAGCTGGAACAAGAAAGTTCAGTGGTCTTTACGGTGAAGCGTTTGTCGCCAATCTCGGGACGAACGTAGCCACGCTTATCTGGCTTGGGGACTTTTCCACGGAAGGTTTTGGCGTTGGGTGATTCATAGTTGGCGAAGTCTACACGACACAGAATCCGACACTGCACTCCACCGCTACATTTGGGCGAAAGTCATAAAACGCCGTAACTCGTTGCCTTGGAATAACTTCGGCGCACGAAAAAAGCCGCTTGTGATTTCACAAGCGGCTTTAGAGTGGAGGATAACGGACTTGAACCGATGACCTCCTGCATGCCATGCAGGCGCTCTCCCAACTGAGCTAATCCCCCGGAATTTGGGTTTGCGGCGATCCGATATTGGAATGCTGCGAGGGCAGAGGGTATCAGGTGGATTTTGATTGCGTCAAGAGGCTGCTTATTTTGATCGTTTTGGTTTTGGCAAAAATCCCATGTTGCATTCGCTAACCGTCCTGGGATTGGTCGCTTAATTGGGCTAGGACTTCGGGGAAGGGGATGCCGCTGCAGACACCGTAGCTTTCGTTGCGGGTCAGCTTGGCTCGGATCATGGCGGGTGAGGATAGGCCGCATAGGAAACGGGCTTGGTCGCGGGCGGTCGTGAAATGGTCAGGGTATTGTTGCGTTAGGTTTTCGATCACTCGCCCAACGCTACTGCCCAGCGGACGCGAAGTCGGTGCCGGAATGACATACGGTCCATCGCCGGTGCATGAACTGCATTGGCCACATGGCTCGGACAGCGATTCGCCAAAGTGATCTGACAACATCGCCGCCTGACACGACTCGGCCTTCACCAAGTCGAAAATGCCGTCCAATCGTGATACTTCGGTATGCTCGCGACGCGTCAGTCGCACGAATAGATCGTCCGCCAATACTTTGTTGTCGTCGGGACGACGCAACCAGCGGTAGCCGTGGACCAAGTCGGAAACTTGAATTTCCAACCACTGCTGTTCGCTCATGTACTCGATCGCCTTGATCACTCGTTCGCGATCACATTTCAATTGACGAGCTGTCAGAATCGTGTTGAGCGTGAACCATGCTCGGCCTTTGGTCAGACAACCCAGCAAGTTTGCTGCAAATTCACGCGGCTCGCCCTTGAAGTGGCTAAGAATACTCTTGGACGTGACCAGTGGCTTAATTTTGTAACTGTCGTAGCGCGGCGAGGTTGCTTTGATGTATCCGTCTAGTTCGAGGTAAGTGATTAGTGTCCGCGCAACCAGAATTCGGATGTCAGTCTCGAACGATAATTTGTAGTGCGAGATGTGAAACGAATCTGCTTGCCCGGACATCAGGTCGATGAACCGGCCGACGTTATGACGCGACGGTGTGTCACCGTAGACAAAGTTTTCTAACACCGTGCGGTCATTAGGATTCAGCAACAGTTCGCAAACCGAATCATCGCCATCTCGCCCGGCGCGTCCAATTTCCTGGGCGTAAGATTCCAGTGATTTCGGTGCGTTGTAGTGATAGACATAACGAATGTCTGACTTGTCGATGCCCATGCCAAACGCGATCGTGGCGACCACGATGCCGTCAGCCGAACCGATGAACTCCTCCTGAATCGCAGTTCGCTCTTCGGGTTTGAATCCGGCGTGGTAGGCGACTGCTGGCATTCCATCTTCGGTCAAACGGCCAGCGATCTCTTCCGCCGTTTTCTGAAGCGTCACGTAAATTAGCGTTGAACCTCTTGGACGCTGCTGCAATCGACCGAGCAGGGTTTCGTAGTGGTTGGATGAATCAACAACTTGGCTGACCAATTGCAAATTGGGGCGATGGAATTTCGTTCGGATCGCATCTTCGTCTGCGATATGGAATGCGTCTTGAATGTCTTGCAAAACCGCTGGCGTCGCGGTCGCGGTCAATGCCAGCACTCGTTCGGCAGCGAGTTCTTTGGATAGTTCGGCAAGCTTCAAATAGTCGGGACGAAAGTTGTGTCCCCATTGGCTGATGCAGTGGGCTTCGTCAATCGCGAACAGCGATACATGCATCGACCCAACGGTCGCTAGGAATCGTTCGTTAAAGAATCGTTCGGGGGAAACGTAGACCAACTTGATCGAACCGTCGCGAATGCCCTGCATCGAACTGCGGAACTCTTCGGGCGTGAGCGAGGAATCCAGCCGAGCCGCTTTGATGCCGCGTGCCGCCAACGCATCACATTGGTCTTTCATCAGCGCGATCAGCGGCGAGACCACGACCGTCGTGCCTTCGAGCATTTGGCTGGGTAGTTGATAGCACAGGCTCTTTCCACCGCCAGTCGGGAAGACGGCGGCAACGTTCTTTCCCGCCAGTAAACGATCGATGACGGCAAGCTGCCCATCACGGAAATCGGGCAGTCCGAATTGGTCGGCGAGTATTCTTTTCGGGTCACCCATGACGGCTACTCCTGCCGTTTTGTTCTGCACTGCTTGATTCATCCCACAATTCCTTCTTTGATGGACAAGAACGCTGATCGCCGGCGGGTAGTGTACGCATGTTCGGTTCCGGGTCAAGGAAATTCTATGAATAAGTTTGTCAATCGATCGCCAACCTCGTCGTGGCTGGGCCGGCCACGGGAGCTCCTGTAGGCCGGTACAAGCCGCTTCGGCGCAGTTCCGGCAATTGCATTGATCTACGTTGGATTGCCGGAACTGCGCCGAAGCGGCTTGTTCCGGCCTACATCAATCCACAAAACGTCAAACGAACTTTGGGATTAAAACGCGAATCAAACTACCTAGCCGCTGGGCACGCGGTTTAACGTTTTGAGACTAAGAACGGCGGCTGATCACAATCAGAGGGCACTGTGTTTGACCGGAGACCTGGCGAGTGAATCGGCCGAACAGTTTTCTTTTTCCGATTCGCTGCACACCTAAAATCATCAAGCCCGCTTCCTTGGATGCTTCGACGACGGCTGCGATGGCATCGTCACTGACCACAACATCACATTGGCAGACCCCGCTGTAATTGATGCCCGCCAACCGCTGCAGTTCCCGCTTGGCTTTCCGTCGTTCGGATTCAGGAGCGCTTGATGAGATGACTCTTAGGAAACGGATTTCGCAGTTTTGTCGTCGAGCGAGGCTGCCTAAAATCCGTACCAACAAATGGTCATGCCCGCCACGTCCCGCGACGGGAATCAGGATGCGTTGTCGTTCGGAGAGTTGCCAGTTTTTGGGAGCTCGCAGAACGACCACATCCATTTCCAAACGACTCAGCAGGCCTTCGATTGGCGAACCCGATGCGTCCTCAGTAATCTCGCTAAGCCCCAACAAAACCGATTCGCACCGGTGCATCCGTGCGGCTCTTGAGATTTCTTCCATCGGTTCAGTGGCAACCGACATCAGCGTTTCCGCTTTCACGCCCAACCGAGTTGACGTGGCAATCAATTCACGAAGAACGGCCTGCGACCGAGCAATCGGTGCGTCATCTAAATCCGGCGACCAATCGTTTGGTGCAACCACAATCGTCTGCAGCAGCACTCGGCCCACGCCGCGGGGAACCAACGTGTCCGCTAGCGCGATCATCGAATCGGCGTTGTCTGGATTGGCTATCGGAACCAACACCAACGGCGTGCTGCCTCTCAACCGAACTAATTCAGGATTGGCGGCGATGCTGGAAACGTCTCGCAAACGAGCGCTGCGAGCAAACAACGTCAGGAATAGCAGACCGCCGATTCCAAGCCACGCCGTCGCAATCAAACCGGCGGTCGGAACCGCGATACCTTGGAAAATTGCCAAGCCCAAACATGCAACACCGCCGATGACCGGGACCGCTGGGAAGAGCGGTGATTTGAACGGCGGCGGATCGTCTTCGCTGCGTTGTCGCACCAAAATCGACAACCAGTGCGCCGTGGCGAAGGTGATCAGGAAAATCAAACTAGACGCTGCACCGGCGGCAGCCACATCGGGCAGAGCCACCATCAACACCGACGCTAAAATCGCGGTGATCATCACCGACACGCCCGGCGTTCCCCGTTTGGGGTTCACTCGTGACATCGCCGTTGGCAACGTTCGGTCACGCGCCATGGCCAAACCGATACGAGACGCCGCGAACAGGTTGGCTTGCAGTGCCGTGAACATCGACAACACCGCAGCGATAATGACTAGCCAGTAACCGGGCGTCCCCAAATAGTTTTTCGCCGCGACTGCAACAATGGCTTCCGGGTTTCCAGCGGCGACTTCGGTGACCGATTGATCGGATGGTGTGCCAACGGTCGTGATCACAAAAAGCAGCGGCAGGTAAATCAAAATCGCGATCACCAGCGAGATGATCATGGCTTTGGGAATCGTCTTGGCCGGCGATTTTACTTCGCCGCCGACCGCTGCGATCAAGTCAAAACCTTGCAGCGCAATAAAGCTGTATCCCATCGCCTGAACCAAACCGCCCAGCCCGTTGGCAAAGAACGGCTGCATCGACTGCACGGTCTCGGTTGAATCCTGCCGCAGCACCGCCCACAGTCCGCCGATGATCAGGATTCCGAACACGCTTACCTTGGCAATGTTGGCCCAGTCGCCGCCACCGCCGCTGCTGCGGATCAACAACAATGACAGAAAGATCGTCGTGGTGATTGCAATGATTGACGGTAGGCCAGACATCATCGCCCAGTCGGTTGACCACCCAACAGCCATGCAAATTTCGGTGGCAAAGATGATCGCAAAGCTGGCGAACCCAAGTGCGTACAACACGGCCGCGACGATCGACGCGAACCAAACGACCCAGCCGACAGTGAACGCCGATTCGACGGATAGCACTTTGCGGGCGAACGTGTAAGTCCCACCCGATTCAGGAAACTTCGATGCCATTTCGGCGAAGCTGAGCGCCGTCAAAACAGCGATGACGCCATTGAGTGCAAACGCGATGATCGCTGACGGTCCGGTGGTGGCAAACGCGACACCGGCAAGTGCAAGAATTCCTCCGCCAACGATCGCACCGACGCCGACGCCGGTGGCTCCGAATAATCCGATGTGTCGTTCTTGGTTTGCCATGATCGTGGCAGTGTTACCAGAAAGCGGTAAACGGTGACAGGGATCAGGGTGCGAGGTCAGGGCAACTGACTTCTTGAAGCTGGGGATTTTTCGCAACCCACAGCGTAAGCAAGGGATATCGTAAATCCCTTGCTTACGCTGCTAGGCTGTGTAGTTATCTCATTCTCAAACGTAAACTTGGACTTCAACCTAAACTCAAACGTAAACCTAAACTTAAACTTAAACTTAAACTTTCGTCGTGATAGTTGAAGTTTAAGAAAAAGTTGAAGGTCAAGTTTTGCGATTGCTCATTTGTTTACACCCGCAACGACGACATCCCGCCGTCAACGGCAAGCACTTGGCCGGTCATCCACGTCGATAAATCCGTCATCAGGAATTCGGCCATCGCTGCAATGTCATCGACCGTGCCGATTCGGCCTAAAGGATGACGTTTGCCCATCGCCGCTTTCTTGTCATCGGACGACAACAATTTTGACGCCAACGGAGTGTCGGTCAGCGATGGTGCGATGCAGTTGACGCGAATTTTGGGGGCAAGTTCAGCGGCCAGTGATCGGGACAATCCTTCTAGCGCTCCCTTGGCCGCAGCGACCGAAGCGTGCATTGGCAAACCTTGCCCGACTGCAACGGTGCTGAACGTTACGATCGACGAACGCTCAGCCGCCTTCATTGCCGCCAGCGAAGCTTGGACGCACTTGACCGCACCGACCACGTTCAACTGAAAATCCGCCAACATCGATTCCGCTTTCAAGCCCCGTAGCGGTCCCAAGTTGATCGATCCGGGACAGTAGGCCAGCCCATCGATCACTGATGGAAGTTGATCGGCCGCAATCTCATCCGCAGTGACATCAAAGGGCACATGCGTGACGCCATCGATGGCAAGATTTTCAGACGTCCGTGATAACACGGTCACGTGAGCGTCGCGTGCGAGCAAACGCCCGACCAATCCAAATCCAATTCCGTGGCTGCCACCAACGACAACATAATTCTTTTGAGTCATCTATTCTTCTTTAAATCTTTGAGTGTAGTTTTCGAGTTTGTTTGCTTCGAATCGGACGGTGAAGGCGAACGACTCTGCGTAGAACGCCGGCACCGCTCGCTGCAATACTTCACCTCGTCCCAGCATCGCTGCCACTTCTTTCGCCATTGGAAAGGTCGCTGACATACCACGCAGATTTTGCTTTCACGCCTTTTACTTTCACTGACCGGGCCGCTCATGCATTCGACCCCAAGTGCTGGACCATCAATTCGTAAAGCCGTCGACGTTCCTGGCCGTCTTCCAAGCCACCGCAATCAATCAAGTGCTTTGCAACTTGCGCATCGTTCACGCCCATCTGACGAAGCAGTTTTCGACATTCTTCCCACGTCGGCAACCACAACATGATCTCGCGAAAACGATCGACGCCCCCGGCGATCTTCATGAAGTACTCGTAATTGAGCACAAAGAAGACGCCGGACTGAAAAGGCGATTCACGCTGCACCAGCCCTGATTCGTCGAGCACAAATTGGCCTGGCATCGGTGTCCAGGGAAGACCCAAAGAACGTAATTGCCGAGCAAGCTGGATTTCGGTTTCGGTAAATTGGATATCACTTTCCATGGTTTTTTAGGGTAGCGCGATGGCAAACCATATCTCCGTGAGACGCTGAATTGCGGGCGGTGAATTAGGGCGCAAGCTACCATTTATTTTCCCCATGCTTCAAAGCGTGGTTTATAATCCAGCGTTGTCGATTACTCTTCGAAACCCGCGAGACTAGCAGATGCCTCAGAATTCTGACCGCCGTTCTTTCTTAAAGCAATCCACCGCTGTTGCCGGCGTAACTGCGTTGAGTGCAACTGCGCTAAGTGCTTCGGTAGCGAAGACAGCTCACGCCGCCGGATCCGATGAGATCCGCATTGTCCTGATCGGCTGCGGAGGACGAGGCAAGGGCGCGATGGTTAACATTTTCAAGTCGCAGGGAAACGTAAAGCTGGTTGCGGTTCACGACGCGTTTGCTGAAAGCGCCCAGCAGGCGTTGAAGACTCTCGGGCGTAAAGCCTACGCAGACAAAATCGATGTTCCACCAGACCACGTTTTTTCTGGCTTGGAAGGTTACAAAGCGGCAATCGATGTCGATTGCGATCTTGTCGTGATTGCGACACCCCCAGGTTTCAAACCGCAGCAATTTGAATACGCGGTCAACAAGGGTCGCCATATCTTTATGGAGAAGCCAGTTGCAACAGACCCGGCGGGGATTCGCCGCGTCTTGAAATCGGTGGAGGAATCAAAGAAGAAAGGCTTGATGGTCGGCGTCGGTTTACAACGTCGCCACGAACCTCAGTACAAAGAAACGATCGAACGCATTCATGATGGTGCGATTGGCGAAGTGGTTTCGCAACAGGTTTACTGGAACGGTGGCGGAATCTGGTATCGCAATCGGAAAGAAGACCAAAGCGAAATGCAGTTTCAGTGCAACAATTGGTATCACTTCAATTGGATTTGTGGCGATCAAATTACCGAACAGCATATCCACAATTTGGATGTCGGATGCTGGGTTAAGAACATGTATCCGGTCGAGTGCAATGGAATGGGTGGACGCGAGCAACGAGTCGATGGAGATGCGTCGAAGTCACAGATTTTTGACCACACGTTTTGTGAATACACGTTTGCCGACGATTCCAAAATGTTCAGCCAAGGACGTCACCTCGCCGGGTCTTGGACTCACGTCGGCGAACATGTTCAAGGCACCAAGGGAACCGCCGATCCATCGGGTTGGATCAAAGGTGAAAACGCTTGGGAGTACACCGGCAAACAACTCAACGGCCACCAACAAGAACAGCACGATCTGATCGACGCGTTGATGCGTGGTGATATCTACAACGAAGGTGAATACGGTGCCCATTCAACCTTCACCGCGATCATGGGACGCGAAGCCTGTTACAGCGGCAAGATTATCAAGTGGGACGAGCTGATGGAAAAGGGCGGCGACTTGGCACCCGGCATCGACGATTTCTCCCTCGATTCGCCAGTGCCCGAATCGGCCAGACCTGATGCGAATGGGATCTACCCCATTCCAGTCCCCGGCAAGTACAAGCCGTTTGGGTAGAAGCTATCTGATTGTCTTTTTCGTGAGCCGCAGGCGTGTGAGAGAACGCCCGGCTTAGATAACGCCATGAATGCTGCGCCAACCAGCCGACCTAGCCGCAGTGCAGTGACAGCTCGGTGCCGGGTGCATCACGGCCTGTCGATGAAATCATAGTCGCCTTTCGCTCCGCGAAAGACGCGTCCACAAACGCTGCTTTTGCGGAGCAAAAGGCGACTATAAATTTGGATCTACTATTTGATCGACAGGCCGGTCAGCACCCGGATCTTGCCGCCGATCGAGGCTGAGAGGGTTGTTTGTTGCATCGTATCCGGGTGCTGACGCACCCGGCACTGAGCTTTCGTCCCTCCGGGACTGATAGAGCCCAACTACGAGAGAGTTCGCCAAATACGGATTTTGTTTCAGGACAGTTCCTAAGACAACAACTCTGCCGACAACTTTTCTCGGCAGGCCGTGATCACCTTGCCGACCAGTTCGTCGGCTTGGTCGCCGCTGAGGGTTGAATCGTGACGCTGCAACTGCACCGTCATCAGCACTCGTTTGCGATCCTTGCCATCCTTCTTTTCATCGCGATACGTTTCCTGATACCGCACGCCAGCCAGCTCGCTGCCGACGGCCGCGCGGACGACGTCTTCCATCTGGTTCCATCGAACCGATTCGGCGACGACGAAGTTCAAATCACGTTGGATCGATGGGAACATGCTGACCGATTGCTGCTGCGGAACCAGCCCCGCCAAACTCAATAGAGTCGGCAACGATATTTCGGCGGCCACAACGGCATCGGGCAATTTCCAAGCCTTCAGTTCTTTGTCGCTTAGCATTCCCAGATAGCCGAGCTTGGTTTCGCCAATCGCCAATTCAACCAGCGTCCCTTTTCGGAAACCATCACCATCGATCGGCTTGACTTCCAAACGACCGTGGATTCCCATTCGCTCACACAGAGTTTCCAGTACGCCCTTGATTGCAAAGAAGTCGCAACCGGAAACGATTCCCAACGAGTATTCTTCGCTCGGCAAATCAGACGACTTGGCACCGGGAACATAGATGTGCGCGATCTCGAACAAGTCGGCCGCGATCGATGCCGAAGCCCAGTTCGCCGCGCGACCTTGCACCAGACTTGGAATCAAGGTTCGGCGAAGTCGCTTGGATCCTTTCAGCATCGCAGTTTGCGTTTGCAGTGCTGGCTGGTCGGTCCAGGGACTGACAGAATCGTCTAGCTTTGCGGTCACCAAACTTGGTGTCATCGCTTCGCTTAGACCGGCAGCCGTCATGACACTGCGAACTCGATCGACGGCGGTGTCAAAGTCTCGCCGTGAACTTGGCATCACGGGGATCGGGGCGTCTTCCGGAATCTTTTCGTAACCGTAAATGCGTGCGACTTCTTCAATCAAATCAGCTTCCCGCGTTAGGTCATGCCGCCAAGTTGGTGGAACCAAGTCCAGCGAATCTTTCTTGTCAGTGGACTGGCAACCAAGAGCGGTCAAGATGCGAACAATCTCTTCGCGATCAATCTTGATGCCGAGGATTCGCTCGACTTGCGAAAGCCGCAGCACGACCGGTGATCGTGCTGGAATATCGGCAGCGGTATCAATGATTCCCGCGGCAACTTCACCGCCAGCCAATTCGACGATCATTTCGCAAACGCGGCGACTGGCCCAATCGATACCCATCGGATCGACCTTGCGTTCAAATCGAAACGAAGATGGGCTTTGCAGTTTCAAAGTTCTGGCAGTGCGGCGAATCGAAAGCGGCGTGAAGTCGGCTGCTTCGATGACCAGGTTGGTGGTCGCATCATTGACCTCGCTAGCGGCACCACCCATCACACCGGCAACCCCCGACGGTGCCTTGGCGTCGGCGATCACGCACATCGACGAATCGAGTTCGTAATCGTGATGATCGATCGCTTCAATCTTCTCGCCCTTCGCTGCGGCGCGAACGACGATCTGTTGATCCGTAATTTTGTCGTAGTCAAACGCATGCAGCGGTTGGCCGCATTCCATCATCACAAAGTTGGTTGCATCGACGACGTTGTTAACGCTCTGATATTGCTCGATCGAACCATCGAACTTGCGTTTCCAAAACACACTTTGCAGTGCCTCGACCAACCAATCAGGACTGGGGCCGATCTTGACGTTCTGGATCACTCGCGCGGTGTAACGAGGACACGCGTCGATGAACCGGTTTTCAACCTTCAGCAGTGAATCCACCGTCGTCTTTGATTCAGACAATTTCGGCTGCGGCGTTTTCACCGGCACGTCATAGAGGACACCGATTTCGCGAGCGACACCGAGATGGCCCAGACAGTCGCCACGGTTGCTGGTGACTTCCAAATCAATGACGACATCGCCACCGATCTCGATGGTTTCTTCGTGGTTGAGCCCCGTCAGCGAAAGTCGATCGCAGAGTTCTTCGTGCGAAACGGGGATCTTGACGTATTGAGAGAGCCACTTCAGCGAAACAAGCATGGTCGGTAACCGCGGGGAAACAGGTGTATTTCAGGCGGCCATGTTAGATCGAATCGGCAGCCAGAACAATTGCGTCCCTTTTTCAACCACAAACGGCTTTCGCGGGACCGCAGCTAAAAAACACACATGACGGCATCCAACACATCCGTGGTCCCACGAAAGCCATCCGTGGTTATCTCAATTCCCAGCCGCCCATTCTCAAAACCTGACCGCTACAAATTCTCTGGATAGATCACCAATTCGATTCGCCGATTAGCGGCCCGACCGGCGGCGGTGTCATTGGATTGCCGTGGATTGTTGGCACCCTGGGCGACCGTGAACAATTGGCCTGGCGGCATGCCGGCGCGGCGAGTCATCAGGTCCAGCACGGCGGCGGCCTGCGTCGCAGTCAATTGATGCGTGGACGAAACCGCGCCGCCATAAAGTGGCCCGTTATCGCTGTAGCCTTCGATGCCAATTCGGTTTTTGGGAAAGACGCTGCGAAGCTGCGCGGCGATCGGGTCCAACGTTGCCGCGGATTGCGGATGCAGTTGTGCGGTTCCCGGTTGAAACAATTGGTCCGACGGGATCACGATCCGAATCACGTTTCCATCGGCGATGACGGGAATCCCGCCTAGGTTCAACCGCGAAACCATTTGCGACATGTTGGTGTTTGGCGTGATCGCCGCTTCACCGCGAACGCGAGGCTGCAATTGGGTGGACGCTTGCATGCCACGCACACGATCCTCCGCTTGCCGCGCGGCCATTTTGGTGGACTGCATTTGGTTGCTGACTTCCGCCAATTGTTTTCGCAGCAGTTCTGATTCGTCTCGATAAACTTGCGTTTGCTGTTCAGTCTGGGCCAGTTGAGTGTGAAGCTGGCGATTGTTGTCATCGAGTAATTGAACACGACGACTGAGTTCTGAAATGCGAGCTTCGGACTGGGGAACCTGACCATTTTGCGGCACGTTCCAAGCACCGGATCCGCCGGCGGGTCCACCGAATCCTGAACCGGCAAAGTAGGGATTTTGGCTGCATCCACTGGCGGCAACAGCGACCACGGCTGCGGATAAAAGCAGGCTGGTGGCTTGTTGGCGAAGGGTGGGCTGGAAGCAAAACATCCTGTTTCCTCAGGTTTGGATTAAAGTCTCAAACGTTTACCTACGAAAACTAGCAGCCAAGATCAAGTTCGCTTTTTAGACAAGACGTGTTTCACGACTTCCCAAGCCTGATCAGCCGTCGAAATTTCCCCTTCCAGTTGCCCATCACGAACCGTTTGCAAAACAATCCGGTACATCGGTCCGGCGGGAATACCATGTTCACGCAGGTCATCGCCCGTGATCAGCGGCGGCGGGTTCAGCCGATCGGCGGGCCACCGGATCGCGCCGCGAACTTTCTCCAAGCCGGTTTGGTCATCATCATCCGCGGTGGCGACCGCAGTTGCGACCGACACGACAACGTCGCGATCGCGATCGATTAACACAGGTTGAATTTTGGACCAGGGCAATTCGGCGGCACGGATCAAGGTGGCGTGATGCTTGACCGCTGCAGTCGCTTGGCGAGTTTCTTCGCTGGACAATTTCCAATCGCGACTGGTTTGCAGCAAAATCTGATGGCTGGCCTCTCCGGCGATCGCCACGCAGGCCAGTGCCGCTGCGAACGAGTCGCAGGGAAGATGCTTCCGCAAACGTGTCAATCGATCGAAATCAATGTCCAACAATCCTGGCATGACATGCTGAGCCAAACCGGTTTCCACCAAACGTCGCAAGCCATCGGCGGAATGTTCGGACGTCATCACGCGTCGCATTTCCGCACCGATGCGTTCCCCGCTGACGACCGAAATGTCAGCGGCATGCTGTTCGATTGCGTCGGTCGTTGCAGGATCGACCTGGAAACCCAACGTGGTGGCGAAACGAATCGCTCGCAGCATTCGCAGCTTATCTTCGGCGAATCTTTGGTGCGGTGAACCGATCGTTCGCAGCACTTTGGATTTCAAATCTGCTTGGCCACCGACGTAGTCAATCACTGATTCTGAGATCGGATCGTAAAACAGTCCGTTGATCGTGAAGTCACGCCGCAACGCGTCCTGTTCCGCGTTGCCGTAGTGAACACTGTCGGGACGGCGACCATCGCTGTACTGGCCGTCGCTGCGAAACGTAGCGACCTCGGTCGGCGTCAAAGGAGCGTCACGATTCTGATTTGCGGACTTGATTGGCAAAACACCGATCACACCAAACGAGGCACCAAAGGCCAAGGTATGAGATTTCCCAAACACTTCGCGAACCGATTCAGGCGTTGCGTCGGTGGCGACGTCGTAGTCTTTTGGCGTTTTGCCAAGCAACGCATCACGCACACAACCGCCGGCAAGATGTGCCACAAAGCCTGCTTCGGCCAGCACCGACATGATACGAAATGCTTCAGCAGCATCGCGATTCGTGCTTCGTTGCTGATCGAACATCTGGATCTCGTCGCTGAAATTGCGTTTTGTGGGCACGTTTGATGAATAATCACATGTCTGCATTCATTGCTGCGATTGATATCCTAACCGGCTTGGATTAAAAGGCACCCAGTGGATCGGGAATCCGTCAGCCTGGGCATTCATAACATCATTGGAATCATCAAGGATGACATCAAGCAATCAAGACAATCCAGCGCAAACACCACAATCAAGGCTCGGTAAAAAGCGAGGAGTCGTGGGGGTGATCGTTCGTGATGAGCGTTTTCTGATCATTCGCAGATCCAAGTTTGTCACCGCTCCCAGCAAGCTGTGTTTACCCGGCGGCACCATGGAAAAAGGCGAAAGCGAAGTTCAAACACTGGTTCGCGAAATGCAGGAAGAGCTAGCGATCGACGTCACACCCGTGCGACTGTGCTGGCGAAGCGTCACTCCCTGGGGCACGACGCTGGCTTGGTGGCTGGCAACGATTCCCGATGAGGTCGTCCCGGTTCCAGAAAAATCCGAGGTCGAAGAGTACTTTTGGATGACTGCCGAAGAGATCTATTTCGCCAAAGACACCCTGCCCAGCATGCCGACGTTCATGGACGCGATCGCCAACGGCGAAATCAATTTGAAGTAAACGCTGTTCGTCTTCCACCGACCAGTCAAGGCAAGCAAATCGGCAGACGTTTTTGTAGGCCGTAGCGAGTCAAGCGAGTTACGGCATTCTGAGCTGGAAATAGAATGTGGTTTGGTAGAAAAGGTGCCGAATCCTAACACTCGACTCTATTTTTCAACGCTGGAAATCTTGACAAGCTTTGTGATCACTGGGCGATGATCGCCGCCTAGGTGTGGGCCAACTTGCGTCGATAGAACTTGCCAACACTCATCGACTAAAACGTGGTCGATTCGGATGCCGTGCAGACGCGTAAACTTGGTGTACCCAAGACCCAAGCCCTTTTCTGAATAGGCGTTGGTCATGCTGGCCCAATAGTCTTGGTAGTAAGTGCTTTCGATGGGAACGTTAAAGTCGCCAGCCAGGACCGTTGGTATTTCAATTGTTGCCAAGTGATCGCGCAGCCGTTGGACAATGGAGCGATAGGCTTGGCCCTGTTTCTGCATCGCTTTGGGACCATTGATAAAATCAAATTCCTGCATTTTGCGAAGCGCGGGCCGAAAGGTCGGCAGATGCACTGAAACAAAACGTGCCTCTTCGCCATCAGGCAATCGGACCTGGCAATCCAGCGCAACCGGTGGACGAGCATGACGACGCAGAGGTCGATTCACCATTTGATGATCCGACAACTCCATCGAGCTTCCGATTGCCAGACTATGTTGGTGCTTGTAATTCCATTGAAGCTTTGCGTAAAACGACTTCGCCGTTCGCGGAAGACATTCTTGCAGCAGAACGATATTGATTTTTCGTTCACGAACCAGCGCTACCAGTGCCTCTTCATCAAGAGTTCCGCCACCGATATTGCACGTCAGAACATGAACCGGCGTCTTCATCGCTGCGTCATCTAGTTTTTGAAATCCGCGAAGTTCAAAACCTAAAACAGCAAAAACGATGACGGCACAATGCACCGCATAGAACCAAGCCAAGCGAGGTCGAAACCACAGTGTCGCCGGTAAGAGTATTGCCAGAGGCAGCGCGACTGCCCATCGCGGCGAAAACAAAAATAACGTTAACAGCCAATGCCCGTTGAACCGGGACCACATGAAATACGTGATCGTTAGCAGCGCCAATAGATAGACCCAGGCGAGCAGAAGAATCAGTTTTGGCTTCCAACTTACCTGCGAATCTTTACTGCAAGTATTCAACCGAGATCTCATCGAGCTGTTTTTCGTGCCGAGCATCTTCGGATTCTAATTCAGCCAACTCTGGGCTCAACGCCAACGATTCGGTGTACTCCAAAACTTCTTCATTAAGCGATGGATCCTTCTCGTTCTGGTCGGCGGCGGATAGATAGCTGGCCTGTTCTATCGGTTGGTCAACGTTGGATCTGTGTCGTGGAAAGGCGTGATTTGCGGCCCGGATTGGTTGTTCCAGAATAACTTCGTCGTCGTAGCCAGCCTGATCCTGGTTGGGAATGTACTGCTGCATCGGCATCGCTGGCTCGTGATGCGATTGCGGGTAGTTCGTTGGCATCTCAACCGGGGCATAGGATTCTTCCCAACCGCATCCATCCAAAGTCGACCAGCGGGTTTCAGTGAATCCACTGCAGGCGTCAAGCGAATCACAATTGCTGGGTTGGTGGGCAGCGTGACGCGGGGTTAACAACGATTGACAACCGCTGCTGGTGATCACGATCAAAGCCAACAGAATGGTAGTTGTGCTGAAACTCTTGGTCGGCCTGTCTACGAAACGATGTAATTTTTGGAGGCTCATCATATCGGGAATTAACGTTGATTTCACGAAGACGCAAATCAGCGAACGAACCCGGCCCCCTGAAGATTGTTTTCTAGCACGTTTCCAGAGAGTCTGGCCGTTGTGCCGGCTCCCAGCAACGTGAAACCAAGGATTCGTTCCAGCGGGGAAGTGAACTTAGCGATCGCAGAATCGAAGGCAACAAGTTTGTTGTGCGCGATAAAGACTCGATCGCCCGGCAGCAGTTGGTAGTTCGTCGTGACGTCCGCCGCTTGAGTAATCGCGTTCCAATCGATGGGCAACAGCGTCGTGTTGGATCGATCGCGATTGGGTCTGGCAACCCACATCCGACTGGATGAAACGTAGCTGGTTCCGTTGATTTGGCTTAACGCATCGATCACGGTTTCATTGCCGGTGTAGGGAAGACGCACCAGTTCATCGCCAAGTCCACCGCCTTGGGTGACCACGTAGATCGCTTTGCTGTTGAATGCAAAGACCGACACGGAAACCTTGGGGTTGGCAAATTCGCTGGACAGCTTTCGCGAGATCTCTTGTCGCGCCTCGTCGAGCGTCAGCCCCACGACACGAACCGACCCGTACTGCCCAAGAGTGACCGTTCCATCAGGACCAACCAAGTGTTCGCCGGCGATCGGCTGAATCCCTGATACTGATCGCAGCGATACTGATACGACAGGCTGCCGCAACTGCGTTGACAAGTGTCTTTCGATGACGGTGGTCGCCTGGTCAGACGTCAGTCTATTGATCGAAACTAAGCCATATGAAAAACCAAGATCAATCTGACCACCCAACTCGACAAGATACTCACCAGCGATGGGTTCTTCGGGGAACGTTCCTGTCACATTGATTGAAACCAGATCGCCAGCCTGTAATCCGTGAGTCGCTTCTGAAACGTTCTGTTGCACATCGATCGTTAACACGTCTGGTGCTTCGATGCGGTACATCGGCGGAGTCACCTTGTCCAATTCACGCGGAACCATTGAATCGACGAACGCCCCGTCGTGTGGTTCAAAGTCGTGTGGTTGCAAGTCGCATGGTGCCATCCACGGCCGAGCCGCGGTGCCTGGATTCTGCATCAGTTGGCAACCGGTACTCGCTAAGACTGCGCATGCAGTTAGCAGCGCCGATGCGAGCTGTCGAAAATGGTTGCAGATCAAGGACACGTTAAATCGTTTGCTTAGCGAGCGGACGAAGGGAATTGGTAATAGTGAAGATGATTATTGAACGATCCACCGCGACCGGTTTGAGTTCGACCGTGTGAAGGTGTCGCGTGTGGGGACTCAGAAACGGTTCGACGCAGATTACGAATTTCTGACGCTTGCCGACGAATGCTTTGTTGGATTTGTTGCCGAGGCAGCACAAACGAATGGTATGGCCCCAGCACGCTGTTATCAGACCGAAGCAAATCAAGGTAAGGCGAAAGACGCTGCGGATTGACCGTCTTTGATCGAAGCGTCGGAGTTCCTCGGTTGCCCACCCCGCGACTGCCCGTGCTACTCATCGCACCTAACACGCCGGCTTGCCGCTGAAATGCATTCTGTGCGGCAGCAGGTGTCGCCAACAATGCAATCAAAACCAGGACTGCAAAGCCCGTCGTGAAGTTCAGCATGGATTGGCAGTTGAGGTTCATGCGTTTTGCAACAAACAGACATTCGGGAGTTCGGTGGACGAGTCAGTTGAGAAACATTTTTCTCCTGTCAGCAGGTATCGGCCACCTAACCGGCATATCTTCCGTTTAGTTGGTGAGACTTTCCAAAAAAGTCGAAAAAACAATCTGAATTTCGTCAAGCCAAGGCTGTCTCAGACAAGTAGATCGTCCACCGGCAATCCATCAGCAATTGGTCATCGTGTTTCACGACAAAACGAAAACGAGCGAGCAGGGGCGGAAAGACATTTTCCGGTGGGTGCAGGCACGCCAATCGGCAGACGTTTTTGTCGGCCGTAGCAAGTGCAGTGAGTTACGACATTTTTTGCAGCCCTGCCGTAACTCGCTCCACTCGCTACGGCCTACTTTAGTAACAGTCCCGGTTTTCCCGTAGCTGGTCCCGCCAGGGTTCAGTTCATGATTAGCTGTACCCAACTGAAACCCTGCCGTAACTCGCTCCACTCGCTACGGCCTACTTTAGTAACAGTCCCGGTCTTCCCGTAGCTGGTCCCGCCAGGGTTCAGTCCATGATTAGCTGTACCCAACTGAAACCCTGCCGTAACTCGCTCCACTCGCTACGGCCTACTTTAGTAACAGTCCCGGTCTTCCCGTAGCTGGTCCCGCCAGGGTTCAGTTCATGATTTGCTGTACCCAACTGAAACCCTGCCGTAACTCGCTCCACTCGCTACGGCCTACTTTAGTAACAGTCCCGATATAAATTCCCGGTCTTCCCGTAGCTGGCCGGCCCAACTACGAAAGATTTCGCCAAACGCGGACTTGTTTCAGGACAGTTCCTTTTGGGGCTCCAGCCAACGCCGTGAAGGGTTTTTAAATCGTTTAACCGCGTTGGGCATCGCCCCGCGCGTCGTGCGGTCCCGAACGCGCGGGGCGATGCCCAACGCGGCTAAACGCACTATGGAACGAGCGGGGAATAAGTGTCGCCTTTCGCAGGGGACGTC
>NZ_LWSK01000030.1 GCF_001642955.1 Rubripirellula obstinata
TTTGCTGGTCAATTTACATTTTTCAGTGTTCATTTTGCAATTTGCAATCAACACCGAGGCCGGTCAGCCACAAACCCCCAAAGTCGTCCAGTTTCCCTCCACGCAAACATTTTCGTCAGCCCAGGCAATGCGGTGGGGCCCTTTATGCGGTGGGCCCGGCCGCTTACGCGTCGCGGCTCACTTTATGCGGTGGGCCGGCCGCTTACGCGTCGCGGCTCACTTTGATGCGGTGGGCCCGGCCGCTTACGCGTCGCGGCTCACTTTGATGCGGTGGGCCCGGCCGCTTACGCGTCGCGGCTCACTTTGATGCGGTAGGCCCGGCCGCTTACGCGTCGCGGCTCACTTTAATGCGGTAGGGCCCGGCCGCTTACGCGTCGCGGCTCACTTTGATTGGTGGGCCGTCGCGCAACTGGCAGGGGGATTCCGTTTCACGGCTCATCATCGCGGCCGAAGAATAACCAGTCGGTTTGTTCGTGACCGACGAGTGTGTTTAGGGTCGTCACCGGTTCGACGCTGACGGATTGAAATGTGTTTCGCAGCGCGTCTGCAAAATCGCTTGACTGAGCGTAAGACCACACGGCCAGGACGCCGCCCGGTTTCAGATGCGCCTTTGCACGTTGCAGGCCCGCCATCGTGTAGAACGAATGTTCTTGTTCGTCCAGTTGGTCGCTTGGCGAATGGTCCACATCAATCACGATCAGGTCAAACGTTTTTGCCGGCGGCGACCACAAATAAGCGTACACGTCGGCTTCAACAATCGTTAGCTTTCCATTATTAGCTAGGTTGCCCGAAAGCGGGACTAAACCTTGGTTCATCCAATCAATCACCGGCGGCAAGAACTCGATCACTTCGACCGAAGCAACGTTGTCGTGTTTCAGTAACTCTGCTGCTGTGTAACCGAGTCCTAATCCACCAACCAATGCATCGATGTTTTTGTCGCCGTGGATTTCAACGCTGCGGTTAGAAATCACACGCTCCGAATCCGTGTTAAAACTACTCATCAGGAATTCGTGGTTCAGCGTCACCTCAGTTACGATCGTCCCAGGCTGGGACAACAACTCACGCTCACGCAAACACAGCGGCCCAAGGCACGTGTCCTCGTAGGCCAGAATCTTCAAGTACGGTTTTGTCATGGTTGGTTTAGTCTAACGACAACACGACGCGTGCAGGGAGTTGCTCTGGCGTTGATCCTTGGGGAAATCACTTTTTCAGGCCGCCAGAAATACAATTCATAGTCGCCTTTCGCTCCGCGAAAGTAGCGAATCCGCTGCTTTCGCGGAGCGAAAGGCGACTATAAAAAGTCGTTCGTTCCTTCGCGAATCTTAAAACAAACCAGTCAACACTTCGTCAATCGCTGATGTCTCTGAATCAGAATCTGACGATGACGAATCGATGACGATTGAATCGATGATGTCGTCATATTCGCTGGATGAATCAGACACATCGACCAGCTTTTCAGCGACCTGGTTGTTGATTGGATCGTTAGCAACCGAGGTCACTGAGCCTGACGCCAATCGGCTTTCAGTCCCCACATCAATGCCTGACGCAAACACCTGCTCACGTTCGGCTCCAAAGCTGTTTTGACTGACGTTATTGATACGCTCCAGTTCGTTAATCACATCCAACGCATCACGCACGCTAACCACTTGGTCACCACTGACGTCCAAGAATCGGAATCTTCTGAGTTCATCTGGAATTCGAGTGATCGCGTCATTGACTGCCAGGTTTGTTCCTTCACGTCCGATGAAGTTGACGATCAACAAAGCATCGATGGCGGTGATCAACCCATCCGCGTTGACGTCGCTGAATCGATCCGGGTTCTGCATGCGGCTTGCCACCACTTGAACCCGCGTCGTTGCGACGTTGCTAAGCCGGCCTTGGTCGTCAGCGATTCGGTACTCGAAAGTATCGATGCCGACAAAGCCAGCGTCGGGAATGTACTGAACCGTGCCATCGGGCTGAGCCATTGCTTCGCCGAACAACGGTGTCCGTACGATGGTGATCGAATCCAGATCCAACGATCCATTTGGATCCGAATCATTTTCGGCAACGTCGATAAACACCGATTCATTGATGAACGTCGTTTCGTTGTCGCTCACCGCGATCGGGCTGGCGTTCGCTGAAATCGTTACCAATGCCTCTTCGCTTCGCAAACCGAAGTTGTCCGCCACGGTGTATCGGAACACGTCGTCGGCATCGGAATCATTGAACGGTGTGTAGATGATTGTTCCATCGTCTAGCACGTCCAACGATCCGAAGGCGGGCAACAAAGTGATTTCGATCGACGTCGCATCGATCGTTCCGTCAATGTCAAAGTCGTTTTCCAGCGGCGTGATAATCGTCGTGCCGTCGGAGTTTAGCGTCGGCGTGTCGGGAACCAGGATCGGAGCGTCGTTGATTCCGGAAACATCGATCGCGACGCGGGCAACGTTACTAACCAAGCCGGTCGAATCGATCAGCGAATAGGTGAACGAATCGGTTAGGCTTTCCGCGGTGACGCCGTCGTTCATCAAGGCTTGAAGCGTCGGTGATGCAAAGCGATCGGTTGGATCGTAGGTGATCGTTCCCGTCGCGGCATCGTACCGAACTCTGGCACCACTTGCGGATGTAAATTCCGGCTGCAGGTTTAGGCTAAGCGTTTCGCCTGGGTTGGTCAGCGTGTCCGGGTCGGTGTCGTTGGCGATCAAGTCGGCAACAGTCAACGTTAACGGAGTGTCCTCGTCGGTGCTGAATTCGTCCAACCGTGCTCGCGGCGAATCATTGACCTCAGTAATCACGATGTTGAACGTGAATGTGCTGGCATCATTGCCACCGTTATCGGTTCCGCCCGAATCGCGAGCCGTGACGACAATCGGTATAGGACCAGTGATAAACGAATTAGCGTTCGGTGCGGTAGTGAATCGCAGGAATCCTGATTCGTCAACCGTTGGTTGAACCGAGAACAGGTCAGCGAAGACAGGTGCCAACGGTTGCACTTCAAACGAAACCGTTTGGCTTTGTTCGTCGGTTGCTTCCGCAGGTCCAGGGCTGAACGGATCGAATTGCTGAACCGAAATTGGTCCTTCATCTTCGTCAACGACCACGGTCGGATTCACGATTGTCGCCTGTGGCGGATCGTTGACGGATTCGACAGTGATCGTAAACGTGCCAGCGGGTTCGCTGCGGAACTTGTCGCCGGTCGGATCATTTGCACCGGTTTCGCTGCCAGGGCCATCGTCTTGCAGGAAGACCTCGAAGACTGCGACGCCGTTGGCCTGTGGAATTTGCTGAAAGGTCAGCGATGCTGTTCCCGTCGCGGCGTCAATCGGAGCGGTTACCGGTGTGGCGAACAGTCCGGTGTCGCCAGAAACCTGATTGAACACGAACTCCAAACCTTGGGCGGGCGCGTTAATCGTGCCGTTGATTTCATCGATCGCCGTGGGTGGTCCGGCTTGAACGATCGACGCCCAATTGGGAATCGAAACGTCCGTAACGAGGGATTGTTCCGGAGTCGTGACATTGTCACCGCCGCTGAACAGCGGAGCGTCGTTGACCGGAGCAACAACGATGGTCACGGTATTCGATGCGATTCGCGAATCGGTAAAGGCGACGCCGTCGGCATCAACCGATTGTCCGTCATCAAACACGCTGTAGATGAACGTGTCGGTGCCGACAAAGTTGGGTCGCGGTGTGTAGATCAACTGAGGCGTTGCACCTGAATCATCAAACTCAATCGTTCCGCCTTCGGTGCTGCGGTTGGTGATCGGGGTTCGCAGTGCGACGGTTTGGTTTCCACCGGGTGCAGGTGCGATATCAGCGGCTTCGTCGGTTCGACCGACCGATGGGCCAGGCCTAAACACGTCCAGCAATCCGTCTTCGGTTGCCGTTCCATTGACCAAGATGACGGCTTGATTGTCTTCGTCAATCTCGAACACCAACGGATCGGCACCGGGTGCTACTTGCGGCGGATCATTGGTTGGCCGAACACCGATGGTCAACGTCACTGGAACCGATGAGATCAAGTCACCACGGGTCGAGTTTTCTGGTCCATCATCATTCAGTGTGACTTCAAATCGGAAGTCACCGAAGATGTTGGCCGCCGGTTGGAAGGCCAACAATCCCGTCGATTCGTCGATTTCAGGATAGACCTCAAAGAAGTCATCCGCATCGGCTTGCGGGAAGTCCAGTGAAACCAAGGTGAATTCCAGCGATTGGCCGGTCGTCGAACTGACTTCGTCAAACGCCGTGCGAACCGGACCTGCAAAGATTCCCGACGCGTAAGCTTCGATCTCGGTCAGTTGTGCGTCTTCCTGAACCGACAATTCCAGAGTCGTTGTGTCGAAAACCGGTCGATCGTTGACCGGGTTTAATCGCAGTTCAACTCGATTGGTGCTGGTCAGCGGTTGAGGAATGATGATTCCCAAATCTGGATCAAAGGACTCACCGCCACTCGGATTGTCATCCAAGACGGTATAGAAGAACGAATCGATTCCACCGCTGCCAAAGTTGGTGTTCAGGTCAGTCGGCGGAACGTAGTCCAAGCCAACCAAAACGCCAGCTTCCATGCGTGGTGTCAGCGTACCGCCAAGCGCGGTGATGCCGACGCCGCGATCACTGAACGCTTCCACGAAGTTCAAGACTTGGTTGCCGGTTGGATTGCTTGGGTCCAATTCGTCGGCGGCACCGGCTTCAAAGACGCTAAGCAATCCGATGCGGTTGTAACCGACCGAGGTTCCGGTGGTGAACGGAATGAAGAACGGATCGCCGACCACGCCAAGCAATTCGGTGTTGTCTTCTTTCAACGTGTAAGCGATTTCGCCGTTGGCGGCGACACTGTACGCGTCATCTGCATTGCGTTGATCGGCCGCGGGGACGCCCAAAGGATCCTTGATGCGTGGTGCATCGTTTTGGGGGCGAACGTTCAGCGTGACGGTGATCGGTGCGCTGGTCAGTCCCACGTTATCAGTTGCTGTCAACGTAAACGTGATCACGCCGTTGCCATCGGGCACGGTTGCGTACTGCAGATCAGCGGTCAAGTCGCCGCCGGTTCCCGGAGTGACGATTTGCAACGATCCCGGAATCAACAAGCCAGGTGTTCCACCGATCGACGAAATGTTGACTGAGGCCACGGTTTGCGATTGAAGCTCGACCACCTTGTTCGGGTTACCCGGCAACAAGTTGGTCAGGAAGTTGGTAATCGTTTGCACGTCACTGGTATCGCCTTCACGCAATTCGATGCTTGTTCCCGTCATGGTGAACGAAGGTGGCGTGTTGAACGGCAGACCGAAATCAGTGGGTGCGATCGAGATTTGATAATCTTCGACTTCACCGCCCAGTGCGAACCCGGTCGGCAGCAAGCCACCGGTTTCAGAAACGCGGAAACGTGCGAACGTATCGATCGGTGTCGTCAATCCGGCCGGCGTCGTAACGCTGATGATATTGTTGCCAGTGGTGACGGGAATCGACGCAGCGATTCGGTCTTGTTCATCGAAGCTGCCATCGCCATCGAAATCGATCCAGGCGTCCAAGAAACCGTCGCCGGTAGCGACGACATTGATCGCCGTGGTCGTCCCAGGAACCAAGATCCCATCAACATCGGCGGCACTGACAACTCCGTCTGCTTGCGGCGTACCGAAGACAAAGTAGTCGCGTCCGGTTCGGTTGATTCGTCCAATCTGAACGCCATCTTCATCGTCAAACGATTCAAGAGCGACCGTGTCGGTTGCTGGTGCCGCAGCCACGGCAACGCCGCTTTGGTTTGCGGTCAAGAACGATTCCAACGCACTGCTCAGGTCCGCAGTCACGCTTTCCACCGTCGATGATCCGTCCACGTTGATGGCGACACGCCCGATGCCGATATTCTGAGTCGGGTCAGAGAACTGAACCACAAATCCGCGACCATCCAAGCTCATGAAGACGACTTCACCGACCGCTGGAACCGCTGAAACGGTAATCAAAGTCTGACCGCCAACCAACGATGAAGTCAAGCTTGGTGCCGAAGCAACATTGACCGCGATGGCAGCCACGTTGTCATCGGAATCAGCCATCGCCGATGGAATTCCAGCAGCCTCCGTATCCAAACGACTGCCCAAACGGACAGAAGCGTTCGCAGGCAACGAATGCACTGGTCCACCGTCGGACGACGATGTTCCATACGATGCGGGTGCGTCACCAAAATCGACCTCAACACCAGCGGTGATGATGGTCAGCAAAGTTTCGTTTTGATCGTTCGTCGGCGCGATCGCGTTACCAGCCAAGTCGCGAATGGTTTGGCTGAGCAGAACTTCATAAGTCGCATCACCACGGAATTCACCGCGAGTCGATGTCAAGCGAATGGTCGTTCCGGCGGGCGAGAATGCAAACGTGTAATCACGTCCGCGAACGAGCGGTGTACCGTTTTCAAGCAGCGTCACAGCGCTTGGTGTTACCGTGTCCAGTGCAATGCCGATCCCGACATCTGACAATTCCACTTCGATAAACGGAAGTGGTTGTGGTGACCCCAACCGCACCACTGCCGGCGCGGGCTCGTTGTCACCTGACAGGTTCGCTGATCCAACCGCGTCCAATGGCGACGACAACCGCGCCGTTGGCCGACGTGTGTCCGACTGTTCCAAGGCACCTCGGTCAACAAACACGTTGCCACCTGTTCCACCGGCACCAACACCGGGGCTGTCGATGCGGCGATTGCCCAACGCGTCAAAGGTAGGAGCCAAAACGGGTGATGGTGCGATGTTCACGGGGCCTTTGACAGAATCGACAAAGTCCAATCGGTCGCGAAGCGTTTCCAGCGACGAATCCACCAACACGCTGCCGGCCGCAGGAACAAAGATCGGTTGATCGCCGTTGGTCGCGGTGGAGAACAAGTTGTCAGCCGTTGGCAAAATGATCGATTGATCTTCGGTGACATTGGAAGGTGTTGTCACAATCGCTGCAAACACATTCGATGCAGACACCGTCTGATTCGCTGTCACCGTGTCAACGTTCACGCCAAGAGCTGTTCCGACAATGACGTTGTTCAGGATTGCTGGTGCGGCACGCCCAGCGATATCGATCGCTGTCCCGTCGCCATCGCCGATGATCGTATTGTTTAGAATCCGACCGAAGACATTGGGTGATGGCACATCGCCGTCGGCAAATGTTCCACCCGCAAACCGAATCGCGGTCGCGGACGCATCGTCGGCGGTTCCGTCGGTGATCGTGCTATCGATGATCAAGTTGTTGACGATCACGGTACCGGTGACCAAAGCCGACGAGTTGATGTTGCGAAGAAGTGCTGCCGAACCGGGGCGAGTCAAACCGTCCACGGTGACTGGCGAGGTTGCAGTCTGGCCACGCGCACCGATCGAGGCATCAATCGCGAAGTCCAATGAATCGCGAATGATGTTGCTTTCGATCAAGATTTGTCCTTGATCATCGACACGGTTGACGTCGGTTTTGCCAAATTGGTAATCAACAAACAACACGTCACGCGATGGCACACCAGTGGATGATTGTGACGCACCCGGCGCGACGGATGCCGTTGGCCGAATCGTCAGTTGGTATTCACCAAACCCAGCGTCGGCCGGATCGGTAAACGGATTGTCATCATCGAATGGTTCATTGAAATCAAAATCTGGATTCTGGGCAAAGAAGCCACCGTCGTACGCAAAGCGGCTGCTGATCACGACGTCGTAGTATCCATCGACATCCGCAACGGCCGTCGCGAATGCTCCGCCGGCCGATTCACCGTTTCCGGATTCGATGTTAGCGAAGTCACTGAATCCGATCAGGTTTTGATCGAATTCCAACGAGTTTGAGAACGGAGTTCCAGCACGCAAGACCGCGATCACTGGTGCGACTAACCGCGACGTGTCGCGGAACAAGCCGGTTGTATCGACGTCCAGATCGATCGACGATCCAGCGGTCAAATAAATCCGGTAGATGTCGAGATCTTGCTGCGGATCAGAAACAACAATTGATCCATCGTCCGCCGCAGTATTGTTTTGGATGCCCTTGGATACTCGATCGCCAATCTTTCCATCGACCACCAAGGTGTCACCAGGAACGTAGTCCGTCAGTGCGGCAGATTCGTTGTTGATTTGCAAATATGCGACCGTTCGCAGGTCTTGATCGACCACGGGGAAGCGTCGATTGGTGAAGTCGCCAAACGGCGTTTCAGTTGCAACACCATCGATCTTGATTGTTCGTCCGACGTCTCCGGTTTGTCCGTTGGAACGAGCGGCAAAGGTGGGATTGACCACGATGTTTTCGCCGATCAATTCCACTCGGTTTGATGAAGTGACACCGACCTCTGCGCCGTCGCCAGACAAAGCGCGGACGCGAAGTCCGCCTTCGTTGGCTTGTTCACCATCACTAGACGTAAACTGTTCGTTGTTGATCGCATCACGGATCTTTCCGGCAATGTCGAAATCGGTATCGCTTGGTTCAAAGTTGATTGGCACATTGCTGGGATCAACGCTGGTGTCAGACGATTCTGGATCGACCAGCGTATTGTTGAATTCAAACGTTAATGATCGAGTGCCATCGTCGATGGTAAAACGATCGCCATCGATCAAATTGATGCCCGCGGGCACGATCATGGTCACGCCACCATCGCGAAGTCGGTCGTTGGTATCAAACGTTCGGCCGGAACCGGTCGATTCGTCGAGAACCAGGTTGATGGGATCGAAATCTTGCGGCACGCCGTA
Source organism: Rubripirellula obstinata (assembly GCF_001642955.1). Taxonomy (GTDB): domain Bacteria; phylum Planctomycetota; class Planctomycetia; order Pirellulales; family Pirellulaceae; genus Rubripirellula; species Rubripirellula obstinata. The sequence goes on from NZ_LWSK01000030.1 coordinate 8,667, forward strand.
GTTGTCCGCAGTGCGGATTTCGAGCGAATACTGACCGACCAAAATCTGATCAGGGTTTTCTGGTTGGTCCGTGTTTCCAGCGACTCGTTGTAGACCCGATCCACGGGAATCTGGCGTGTATTCGGGGTTGAGAACAAAGTTGGCATTGGCAGCAGATCCAAGGAAGTTGTCATAAATGACGGCTTCCCCACGTTCGGCAAAGCCAACAATGATGTCGTCAATGTAGACGCCCTCGAATTGGTTACCTGACGCCGCGACCGTGCTAACTTGGTTGTTGGTAAAAGCATCGGGCAAGCTGACGCCAAAATTGTCACCAGGCAGGAACGTGTTCAATCCGTATCGACCGGCATCCACCACTTGCGAATTGAACAAACGAACTCGGTCACCAGCTTCGATCTTGTAGTTGATCGCAGACGCGGAAGTAGCCGCACGACGCGACGGTTCAGTCGGAACAAAGAAACCTGGTTCTGGTGTAGGATCGTTGGCTAGCGGGCCTAGAGCATCGGCAAGTCCAATCTGCAATGCTTCGGCGACTTCGGTCGAATCCTGCGATTGATTGATCAACACCGGCGTCGCTCGGATCACTCGTGCATCGTCAAAGAAGTCACCCGGTTCCAAGGTCGTATTTTCCGCTGCTTGGAACGACACGATCGGTGGAGTGGAACCCGAGTTGCCAACGATCACACTGGATGCATTCGATAACAACAGAACTCGATCTGAACCATCAGCAAACTGCGATCGCAGGTCGCCGGCCAACTGTCCCAGCAAACGTTCGGCAATCACGCTGGCTGATTCCGATGGAGCAAACAAAATCTGGTTCACACCTGCCGCTGCGGCGACCGGATCGGTCGTGAAGGTGTAGACTTCGCCAACTTGTTCAAAGGGACGATCGCGGCGGAAAATGGTCAGCGTTTCGCCTTCGTTGATCAACTCACCACGTGGAACCGTGATCGGAACCGAATAGGTAAACGACTCGTCACTGACATCAATCTGGGTTGCTTGCGGATCAAAGCTAAGGACTGCATCGGCACCGTCAACGGCCAAGCCAAAGCCGGTCAATGTTCCCACGGCGACGAATGCAGGATCAATTTGATTGACGCGTTGCGCTATGTCACGTCCGACGTCGATGGCTGTGCTGGTTTCGTCAAACGGAATCGCAAGCTGTCCGGCTGGGACGTTGAAAGTCGATCCGGTGCGAACAAATACCAACGTCAGTGCTTCGCCGGTTGGCAGGCTGAGGTCAATCGTTTCGCCGGTACGCAGTCCGCGTCCGGTTTCAGTGATTGTCGGCAGATCGATCTCAATGAACGGCTCGAAACGCAGTGTCGTCACAGCCGGATCCGGTGACGTCGTATTCAATTCATCGCCAGCGATCAACAATTGAACCTGGCCCGCTTGACCGGTTGCTTGGAAAGCGAAACGATAGATTGCGTCGAGGTCATCGCGGATGTCTTCGGCAGAATCTAATCGCTCGAAACCAATTTCGCCAATCTCATCAGCCGCTGGGTTTGCACCTTCGTCAACAAACGTGATCAAATCCTCGTTGGCCGAATCGGATGTTGGCGGTGTTGCTGTGACTTCGATTGTGTCACGGTCGTTTAGCTCGTTTCCAGAGGGAACGTTGATTCGTCTAGCTTGGACGTCAAAGATTTCAAAGTTCGTGTTTTCTTCGCTAAACGTCACATTGGTAACGTCAATGCCGTAGAAAATCAGACTGCCGCCATCGCGACCGATCTCAAAGTTTCCTTCCAATGCAACATCGATGAAGTCATCGACGATTGCACGCACGCTGGTGACCACGTTGCCTGGAACCGAATTGTTTCGGAACACGACTGTCCCCACATCGCTTGGTCCATTGGCTGCATTGAACAGAATTTCAACCGTTCCGGTCGGCGTTTCGATCGTGATGGTTTCCCCGTCAATGATCTGGTTGGCCGTTGGGAAGTCGAATCGAACTGCGTCTGCGGCAACGGAGAAGAACGGATTGGGCCGCTGGGTTTGCGCGAACACCGATGCGTCAAACGTCACTGCAGTCGGCAGGCCGAATTCATCCAGCGCCGCAGCGGCATCCAGTGACGGCGCGGCGGTGGTGACCGCGGCGACCACCGCGTCGCGAATCTGTTCAACGGTATCGCCATTGGCAAACGCAACATCAATGACAGTCGCGCCGGCGGGAATGATGTTTCCGGGGATATTGTTGTCATCGTTTAGCACGATCACAAAGGTGTCACCAAACGCATCGGTCAATTGAACGGTTTCGTCGTCGTTGGTGACGATTCCTTCGGAGAATTCGACGCGTACTCGTGGATCATCAACCGTTCGTCTGGCTAATACGGTTGGGCCAGCGGTAACGCTTAACTGAACATCCAAGCTATTGAACTGAACATCACCACCGACGACAAAGGAAACCAAACCGAATCCTTGGGCACCAAAGACTGAATTGATCACGCGACTGGCTTCGGTCGCAACCGACACGTCGCTGATGATCGGATCAGTGATGGTATCGTCGAAGATGATTTCGTTTGTGTCACCGGTTTCGTTGCCTAGACGTCGGTACGTAAAAGTTTCGACGCCGAAGCCACCAAAGCCGAACAGATCGACAGTGAAGGTTTCGCCATCGACCGCGGCTTGGGCGTTTGGTGTAATCAAAAGCGGTGAACCGGGATCAGCAAACGGTTGTGGCGTCGCCAGACCGGCTGCGATCGCTTCATCGACTGACACATTGACGGCTCGCAGCAAGCTAAGTCGCCCGTTGCCGTCGATGGTGGGTGCCAACGAACTTGGGACTGCCGCACCAACGGCTCTGGCGACATCGTTTGCACTGGCGGCTGGATCAATTAACACCGGCACCGTTCCTGCGGCGACTGCTCCGCCGAGTGAATCGACAAACAAAACGGTCGTCAATTCACCATCAGCACCAGTGATGATCAGTGAATCGCCGGCGTTGTAATTGACGCCTGGTGCGAACACGATGTCGCTGCCCACGATCGTTTGCAGGGCTGCGCCTTGATCGCGATCATTGGTTAACAACGCAATGTCATTGTCAGGAATCACCACGGCATCGCGTGCAACCAATTCCACGCTACCGATCTGATCCAATCGAGCACCCGCGGAGCTAAAATCGAAACGAATCTTTACGTCGCGATCGCCAGCAAAGGGTGACAAATCAACGCGTGCTTGACGCCATTGACCGTTGGGAATGTCGTCAAAGATTTCTTGGACAGGAATGCCCGCTTCAAATCCTGGATCGTTGTCAAGGTCGCGAGTCAACGCTCGGTTGAATTCGTCAAACTCGTCATCGAATGCCACGTTGCGAAATTCGTTGTTGGTGGCCAGCAAGCGGTACTGACCGTCTTCGCCGCTACCAAAGACACGGAAACTATCGCGTTGCGGTTGGGCGTCACCACCAATCGGATCGAAGTCATCATCGGCTTCCACTTCGATAAAGTAAGTGAAGTACAACGTCGGACGATCGCCAGCGGAATAGTTGCTGAGGTCAATCGAGTCTGAAATGGTTGATCCCTGCAACCCGCCGGGCGATAGCTGGCGTCCAGTTTCCGGGCTGCCGAGCGTGTTATCATCGGTGCCGCCAGCGGTGCTAAACCCAAAGTACAGTGAGTTTCCGCCACCAAGTCCCAAGGGTTGTCGTGATCGGTCGTATGGCGTGACCAGTCCATGCCCTGGATCGGCAAAACGTTCGCCATTGATCTGGAACGGATTGATTTGAAGCGTGCTGAACGCCAAACCATTCGTAACATTCCCTACCGGGGAGGTAAATCCAAAGTCGGAAACAAACGAAAGTTCAACGCCATAGTTTCCATCAAAGAAAACGGGCGCAGGAACAACATCGAACTCACCGGTGACTTCATTGTTGTCTAGCGTGAACGCATACAACCAACCGTCGCTCGTCGTTGCGAAATAAGTGTCGTCGTACCGGCCTTCTTCGATCGATTGCGGAGCGTAAGTGAGCCCGGAAAACTGCAGGAAGGTCGAACCATTGCGGGCAACGTGATCCGGTGTTGGTTCCAGCAAACCGTAGAAATCGGTTGGGATGACGCGGTTGTATCCTTCTTCGGGGCCGCCGATCGGCGCGGGCTGAGTGACCGATGGATTGATGACGTGAACGCCGCCCAGGTTAGTGACAGCAACCAATTCATTGTCAAAGACAACTTCGTCTGAAACGCGAACTGCAACACCCGTTAAGTCGCCACCATCTCCACCCAATTGCGTGTCGATTTGTCCTGTATCAACGACGCCCAATTCCTCCTCGTCCGACGCAGGTCCGAAACTTGTGTTGTACGGTACGTTGCCGAAGTCGCGGTCATCGTCACCATCCAAGCTGCCGAACGAAGTGATTTCACCATCGTTTGCTGCGGCCAGGTAAAGGATGTTGCGCGTCAAAGACACTGGAATCTCGCCGCCACGTCCCGTGTTGTCTCGCGTACCGACGACAAACAACCTTTCCTGGGCGGGAATGTTGTTGGTGGGGATCAAAGCAGTACCAAGGTTTGGCACGAACGCCATCCCTTGGATCAACAACTGCGCACCACCGCTAACTTCGTTACCTGTTCCCGCTTCGTTGCTTTGCTGGAAAACGATTCCATCTTCACTGCTACCTAGAACGTCGGCGTCAGTGCTGCTAATTCGTTGAAAGTTTCCCGTATTCCCACTGTTCTGTTGACCATTGTTTGGCCCAAGCGTGTACGAGAACAAAGCTCCGTCACGTCGGATCGCAATGTCGCCGACGGGTTGTTGACTTTCACCGATCAAACGCGTCATCGTTCCAGTAAACGGATTGAACGCGGCCAGCGACTTGACATCGTTGCCGCCGTTTCCGGGAATGCCGTTGCTGTAGGAGACGAACAGTGTGATGTCGTCGAGTGAATAGGGGACCGCGGAATTGACATCGAAGTTTGGAACGATGTAGGCTGCTTCGGCGGTGTAGTCGAGGAATTGGTCCGCAAACCCAATCGTTGAACCGGGGATTCCCTCGAACGTCAATTCCTCAAACGAATCACGCGAAATCGTTCGCGTGGAGTTGATCGGCATCAAACGCACCAACGGGTTGGTTGGCGTTTCGTCAAAGAATTGGTCTAAGAACTGAGGCACCGTTGCCGCGCTGCTGACGGCAACAAAGTAAGTACCTTCGGGCAATTCGACGGGGCCAATGTACGCGTCCGAAATTCCGGATGATCCGCCGCTAAGATTAGTGCTATCGACGCCTTCGACCGGACGCGCGCTGTCGTCGGTCACGTTGGAATCGTGTCCAACCAAGATCAAGCGACCTTGCGCGTCATAGATGCTCAAACGCGTGTCGGGACGTCCGAGTTGATCGGCGTAGTCGATGTCAAAGGTGGTGGTGACGAAGCGATTTTCGCTGTCAAACGTATCTGGTTCTAATTGTTGAGCGAACAGATCGACGCGATAGATATCGACGTCTTCAAGGCGTTCATCTAATAGGCTGTTAAACAGAGCGGGAACGGAAAGGCTGTCGTTCAGGTTACCGATTTCGCCCGTTACGACCAACGAACCGCGATCAGAAGTCAACAGGTTGCCAATCGGCTGGGCGGCACCCGCAAAGTTCTGATTCAAACGTAAATCAACGACTTCGCGTGTCGATTCATCACCGCTGTTGCGATCGCCAGGCGTTGGGTCGATCACATCGACAATTTCGCCGACGTCACCGGCAAGCGGACTGTGCAGCGGTGCCGCGACGACATCAATCGCAGTGGTTGCGTAACGAATTTCGGCGCGTCGAATGTTCGACCCAGCGATCTCGTTACCGTCTTGCAGACGCAGCGACAAAGTGTACTGACCTGACGTGATTCCATCGGCGGTTCGGACCCGGATGTAATAATCCAGGTCGGCCAGCGAACTTCCGGGTAAGCGGACTTTGAAACCCGCATCGGCCAAGTTGGGACTTTCGACGTTGGTCGAAGTAATCGTTGTCACCGTTGGACGAACATCTTCGTCTAAGACGCCTTCGGGCAGAGTTTCATCTACGAACAAAGATTCAGTACCGACCGATTCGGCGCGGCTGTTGTCGCTGGATGCGATGATGCGTCCATCAACCGTTACCAATTCCAAGACCGTGTCGAGTCCAGACGAAGTTTCGTCGATGTCGAAAATGACTTCGGTGCCGCCCGAGGCGGTGAACGAGTAAACATCGACGTCCGATGGAGCTGACAATAACCCGCGAACATTGAAACCCAATCGTTGGTTTTCATCGCTGGCATTTTCGCGAGCCGCCAGGATCCCGAGTGCTTGGGCATCATCGGGACGATCGTTGGTCGATTCATCAGCGGCGATCGGCAATTCGTTTTCGTAGCGGTAGGCCACGTTGCGATCGTTGGCGAACGTACCGATGCGAACACCAATCCAATCGCCTGGCGCAGGCGTGATCGGGTTGCCGTCAATGTCCAGTGTTTCTGGTCCAACGGTATCGACGTTTGGAATTCCATCGGGCGTGAATCCACCACCGATCGTGTCGTCATTCAAGCTGGTCAACACGACGGGGAAACCTGGCGAACCAAGAATTTGCAGCGTTCCACCGATGCGGTCATCGATATCAAGCGGACGCCCGTCGGCGTTCAGCGTTCCGTCGGGGCCAAACTTGACCACCAACGACGCATCGCTATCGCTGCGCAAACGCAACGCGCCGCCGTAGGCGTTGGTCAGCGAATGGATCGGCGCACGAACGACGTGAGTGATGTCGGTGTCGTCCCAGGTGGAATCGACGGTGACAATTTCGCTGCGAATGTCTAAGCCATTGATGCCATGACCAGCGATCTGGTTGCCGGCGATCAATGGACCTTGGTTGTCAAGTTCTTGTGTGTAAAGGTCAACAAGGCCGGTGCTGCGGCCGTGGTCAATGTTTGCATCGGGAGTGAACGAGTCCGGGTTGATGCTGATCGCTGCGCCTTCGCCGCGATCGATCACGTTATCGACGATGATCGGTTGCGAACCTCGAACAAAGATCGTCGCCGGCGCGTTAAAACCACGCCCCAAACGTGTTTCGTTCGCAGCGGCTTCGTCACGGAAACCGTCAGCGTTGTCGGTGAAACGACTGTTGGTGACTCGAACGTCGGCTTGCAAAATCTCCAACGCATTGGAATCACGCAATTGACCTTCCAAGACCGCACTGCCGCCGCCGAATCGGATGTCGGCGTAGTCCAGCGACGCGGTGCTGCTTTGACGGATCGAAATGCCGCCCCAATCGCCAGCGGTTGGTAGCGCATTGGTGACCACGGTACGGCCACCCGCCGTCGCATCGTTAAGCGAGGTGAAAGTGATCGGCGCGCCGGGCGTTCCCTCGGCGTAGAAATCAGCACCAAAGTTGACTTCGATTCGCGACGTGTCGAACTTCAAGACCGAACCGGGATCGATGGTCAACCGAGCGTCGTAGCGAGGCAACAATTTGGATGATCGTTGGGCGTCGAGCCCCAGTGTGCTGTTGAGTGCGGTAGCATCGGATTCGGGTTGAATCCCAGTGTCGACCAGAGTCGTGATGCCTTCGTTGAGTTCAGCGATCAGCAAGTAGTTTCCGGACACCGCGTCACGTCGGTAAACGTTGGTACCGGTGAAGATTGCCGCGCTGTTGTCGCGAAGTGGCGGCTGGGGAATGCCGTCGATCTCGATTGCACCGTCTTGCAACGCAAACACGGTACTGGTCGCGACGCTGGCTTGCGATTCGCCGCCAAAGACGTCGCGGAACGTAAACCGGTAATCGTATCCGCGACCGGCGACCATGACACCATCCACGGGATCACCAAAGTCATCCACCGGCGCTCGGTCCAGCGTAACACCGGCCACGCTTGGAACGACGATCGATTGAACCGAACCGCGTGTTGCTGCGCCAACGTCAGTGAAACGTGTGCCGCTGCGATCGATTTGGTCCACGAATCCGTATTCAATGGTTCCGCCGGTGTCCAAGCCGCGATAGATGCGTCGGCCAACAAATCCATCCGGTGCAGTCGGTAGGTTTCGCAGCTCAATGGCACCGTTGCTGGTGAATCCGCGAGTTGGAACGCTGGACAAGGATTCTTGGCCTTCCAATGTCACAAACGTCACGATGTAACGGTACGTTCCAGCGGCGAGTGTACCGGTGCTGCGAGTGATCCCAGTGACCGAATTGACATCGGGACGATCTTCCTGCAACGTAGCGCCGCCAGGGTTGCCTGCGACTACTAGCGAATCGGTGATGACGTGGGCGATGTCGGTGTCGTCAAAGCGTCCGCTGACCAGCAATTCGCCAGTTGATCCGCCTGTTGGTGTTGATACCAAGACGGCTAGACCGTTGACTGAGTTTCTTTGCAGATCGTTGCCCACAATTTCGGGGCCGACTCGGTCGTAGTCGCTGGTGAAGGCGTAGAACAAACCGTTTTCAACGTCGTTGGCAAAACGTTGGTAACGCGGCGAATTAAAAGTGTCTTCGCGGAACGAGTTGGGTGTCGCCGAGATCGCCGCTCCGGCCGAATCGGTGATCGAGTTGTAGATGATCGTCGGTCGTGCATCGTCGATCTTGATCGCCGCGGTTGGCGGATCGGATGGACGTACACGTCCACCGCCAAAGCGGATGTCGGCGTGCGAAACATAGTTTACGAAGATGCCTTCGTTTTGATAAACGTCGCGGCCTTCGGCCAAGTCAACGTCGTCGCGAAATTCAATCCCGCCCCACTGTGCCGACTGTGGCGTCGTGATGATGTTGGGAAATTCATCAACACCAACACTTTCATCAGACAACGAAGTCAAAATCACGTTGTTCGCGGGCGTTCCCAAGACTTGCACGGCGGCCAGCGAACGATCTTCGCTGACGGATTCGCTACCGGCGACAATTTTGGAATCGCTGAACTTCAAGATTGCACCGGCGTCGATCATCACCGTCACGCCTTGCGGCACTTCGAACGTTTCGCCGTCTCGCAAGATCGCATTGTTGGGGCCGCCGCGACCGATGTTGTAGGCAACGTTGTCATCGGTGGTTGCCAGATCGCCGTCGTCACCGAGTGATGGAAGCAATCGCACCACGTCGCCCGGTTGTGCTGCGGCTAGCGCATCGTCAATGCGGCTGAACGGTGTTTGCAGCAATCCGTTACCGCCGTTGGCATCGGGATCGACAAAGATCGTTCGCGGTGAATTCAGTTGATTCGGTGCGGCGTTGAACCAGAAATTGAAATCGCCACCGGCTTGTCCATCGGCATCACCATCAAGCGGGACGCCGAATTGATCGGTCAAGCCGGTCGGGGCAGTCGATTCGCTTTGGCTGCGAGAATCAAACGTGATGCGCAGGTCATATCGTCCTTCGGTTCGTCCACCGGTGGCTGAATCATCGCCGTCTTTTTCGCCGTAGTAATCTTCGTGGCCGGTGCTGCTGACGCCGACGACGTAACGCCCGGGTTGCAAATCCAATCGCAGGTGGCTGTCGTCACCAAACGAGTCATCATTGCGTGCAACCAGTTCAAATGTTTCGCTGCCAGGTTGACCGTTGACGCGGTACAACCGGATGACCGAATCCAACAACGATGCTTCGCCGAGTCGCTGAGCGTAGGTTTCGATCGTGACGATCCCGCCAGCATCCAAGCCGGCACTTTGTGCGACGTTAAAGGCGTAGAAATCGACATCATCGACTTCGGGACGATTGACTGCTTGACCGATCACCTTCGCAGCGTGCGACAGGAAATCTGGTTCGGCTGGCGTCGCGGGGAAACCGGCGATCCCCAACGGGTTTCCACCCCCGTCGCCGTCGCTGCTAAACAATTCGCTGTTGGGTTCGTCTTGCGAACCGATTGCGCCGTCGGTTCCGGTCGGCAGTTCAAACAAATCGCCGATGCCAAGAACGCTGCCGATGCCGCGGATGGCTTCGACAAAGTAGCTTGGTCGTGTATCGGGCGACAAACCGTAACTGTCAAAGAAATTCTCGGACGCATCCAGCACCAACGTGCCGCGCGACGGGTCACGTTCATTGATGCGATACAGCGATTTCGGAGTGCCATCACCCGCGCTGACGTCAGCGGTTTGCTGCAACCCGCGCAGGTCGCCGGTGACGATTTGCAAACCAGAATCGGCGGTTTCGACGAATCGAACGCCTAGATTTTCCTCGTACAGATCCAGCACTTCGCGAACCCGTTGTCGCTGGGCGGGCGTGATCGCATTGTCTAGCGATTGGCCAGTCGCGTCGCGTCCGTACAGGTCAGCAAAGTTGTACGGGTAAACGTTGGTTCCGATCGTCGAATCGGATTGGCGAGTGAACTTGGCATCGCGGCGTTGGTCACGGATTCCGGGATTCTGGTAAGAACCGGGCCATGGCAAGACATAGGAGCTGTCGTTACGGATTTCGCCACCGACCAAGACGTGACTTTGCAGCCCATCGCCGGGCGTGAAGTCGATCGAAACCGCGCCCGTGCCACTGAGAGCTTCCGCAAACGTGTCGCCCGGGGTGGATGTCTCGCTGACAACGCTTTGCACCGGAGCATCATTGGTGTCTTGTCCAGACCCGATGCGCAGCCGATAAGTTTCGCCCGGGGCCAACGTCGACAAATCGCCAGCGGTCGTCAGCGTCGCTTTGCCACTGATGGGGTCATAGCTGACTGCCGTGATCATGACTTCGGTGTCGTCCGTCGATTCGACGGTTCCCTTGGTCGCAAACAGTCGGTAATTCGCTGGGTCAACGACTGGCAATACCGGTGGCGGTTGGCCAGGCCCAGCGGTGTAGCTGACCACGCCGGCCGATACGCGGCTGAGTGGATCGTCGTTAAAGAAAACTTCGATTTGGTTGGTCGCTTGCACGCGTGATCCGACACCGCCGGTCACGGGTTGCGGAACGACGGCCAAGACGCGGGGGCCGAGTTGCAGATCAAAGTCTACCAGTGTCGTCCCTAGACCAATGGTGTCTTGGGGGATGCTGACGCGATAGCTGTCTTGTGGCAAGTCGCCCGCGAAACGAGCGACCACGATTCGATCGGTGTCGCCGAGTCCCAGGAAGTCGGGTGTGACGGTGGTTTCATTGCCGCTGTCAAAGTTCCCGTCGCCGCCGGATGCGGTGAAGGTGAACGAAGCCAAGGCGGTTGCATTGAATCCCGTTGAACCGCCAAACCGGAATGTCAATTCACGCGGTGGCGAATCCAATTGCGTGACGCCGCCGAGATTGAATTGCTCGGTCACATCAGCCGCGACACTAACCAAGTCGAACGCCAACAATTCACGCTTTTCGAGCGTTTCGTGATGCAGGTTTCGCGATGAAAGCGATTTGGATCGGCTGCGTGATTGGCTACGTGATTGGTGACGTAGGTTTCGTCGTTTGGTCATAGTTGACCCAACCTTGCGGGTAGGATTCAAGTGAAGAATAAATGTTGTAAGTTCAGTCGTTACTTCTAAATTTCGTCAAAGCCAATTTCGTCAAAAACTGACGCCAGAGCTTCGTCATGTTCGTCTGCTGAAACGGTCGGGCCTTCAGTGTTGCTCAACCAGTCGGTTGCCGAATCGTTACCGGTCGTGTCGATCGACATTCCCGACGCCAGCAACTTGTCGGTCGCTTGATCGGTGGTGATCGTCGATTCGGATTCCGATTGCACGCTTTCGACCAATTCTAGTTGCCGTGATGGCATCCCGGACGAATCTGGTGAAACAATCGACGAGGTGATTGCCGAGGACGCGATTGTTGTCGTTACCGATGTCGAAGCCGTGTCAGCGGGGGCAATGAATTCGGGCTCAAATTGGCTTGGAGCGTTATTGACCTCTCGCAGGTGATTGATCACCAACAAAGCATCAAAAGCCGAAATCTGTCCGTCGCCGTTGACGTCCAGGAAGTCTGGCGGAGCCGTCACGATGGTGCTAACCGGTACTGAACCTGTGCCACCGGTCGCGGACGAACGTCGTTGCAGGAAGTTCAGGACTCGCAGGGCATCCAGGGCCGAAATGTTTCCGTCGGCCGTGACGTCTTCGCGAAGCGAGGCAATCGGGTTTTGATAACGCGATTGATTTAGCGTGAAGGTCACCGTCGCGGTATTGCTGACGCGGCCAGTCGAATCGACGATTCGATAGGTCAAATCAGCTTGGTCACCGACTGATCCGCCGACTGGGCTTTGGTAAGTGAACGTGCCATCGGCATTCAATGCGATTCCCGCGGCGGCTGAACCGGCAACCGTTTCAAGCTGAATCGAAATTGCATCGCCATCCGGATCGACATCGTTTCGCAGTAACCCGCCCGCTGGACTGGCAAACGTCAACGACGAACCAATCGGCAAGAAGTATGCATCGTCGCCTGCGACCGGTGCATCGGGAACACTGGCGATATTCAAGCTGAACGAGTCCGTCGCTTGTGACAGGCCATCGCTAGCAGCAATTTCGATCAGGTCAACCGTGCCGGACTGGTTTGGTTTCAGTTCGATACGAAGCTGGTCACCGACAAAGGTGATGCTCTGGATCAACGGGTGATTGGCGATCTGTGCCGGTGTTGGATTGAACGTCGTTCCCAGACGCAGCACCGAATAGGTCAGTGGCGTGTTGTCGGGATCGTTGAAGATCGTTCGCAGATCAGCCGTAACGATTTGGTCTTCGACGCCGCTAAGCGGATCCAGCGTGTCGATTCGCGTCGGTGCGTCTTCGGTGTTTTGCACGTTAGCGGTGACCACGACAGTCGTCGAAGCGCCCTCGGGATCGGTTGCCGTGATCGTCAAGTTGGCGGTGCCGAATCCAAACGACGGATACTCGATTCGCAACAGGTTATTCGCGGTCGCCCCAAGCGAAACCGTGGCAACCGACGGGTTGTCGCTGATAACGGCGTAGGTCAACGGTGCGTTCTCGGGATCGCTAAACCAAGTGTTTAGGTCGAACGTTTCCGTGTTGGGAACCGTCTTGCTTTCCTCGCGTTGGAACATGTTGACCGGCAAAGGATTTTCAAGCGTCGAACCATTCTGTTTGGCTCCGTTGACACCTTCAAAGATCGGGTTGTTGTTGACGTTGGACAGGTTGATCGAAACGGTCGCGGTTCCGATTTCGCCATCGCTATCAGTAACGCTGTACTGGAACGTATCGATTCCGCTAAACAGCCCACGCGGTGTGTAGATCAACGTGTTGCCGTTGCCCAATCGGACGTTGCCGCCAGCGGTGGTTTGCATTGGGAATCCGCTGGTGACCAGACTGACCGTTTGGTTTTCGCCAGCCGGGCCGCCTGAGTCGTTGTTCAGAATGCCAAAGGGAGCCGTCGCACTTAGGATCGGAATCGTCAGCTCTTGGTCTTCTTGACCTTGGAAATTGTCGTCCCGAGCGATCGGTGCATCGTTGACAGCGGTGATGCTGATCTCGACAAAGCCTTGGTCGGCTGGGGAAGACGTTTCCGGCGTCGTGCCGTCGGTGGGAACATCGACGACTGAATAGTTGAACGTATCCGGAATCGCGCCGTCGTAATCTTGCGGTGGCGTGTACTGGATTTCAGTTCCGTCAGACGAAATGACCAGTGTGCCGCCCAGTTCGGACATGTTCATGCCGCGAACGCTGGAAACCGAATCAAAGATCAGGCCTTGTCCGAGTTCGTTCATCGGGCCAGCGACAAAGATCGGTCCGGCCGCGCTGTTTGCGGTGTTAAAGATCAATTCATCGGCGGTGAAGATCTGCACTGCATCTTCGGCGATGGTTCGATTGATGACTTGGTAACCCGATCCACGTTCTGGCATGTCGTTGATCGGATCGACCGTGATCGTGACCGTGATCGGACGCGGCGAATTGAGTTGACCGTCGGTGACGCCAGCCGTGAATTGGACCACGCCGTTGAATTCAGCCGCGGGGGTGAAGTCAAAGCTTCCGTCGGATGACAGATTCAATTCACCTGCCAACATTCCGCCGACGGTGAACAGTTCACGCGGCGTTCCGGGAACCGTCACGTCGTTTGGATTGATCGACACGGGGTCGCCGTTGGGGTCCACGATCCCGGACAACAAACCGCCCGGCGAAACGACCACCAATGCGGTGTCTTCGTTGGTGTTAAAGGTTTGGTTGGCTTGTGCATCGGAAACCGTTGGTGGTAATCCGTCGGTCAGTTGCAAAGCGTAGTCTTCGACTTCACCGCTAAGAGCCAAACCGGTCGGGCTAAGTCCACCGGTCGCGGACACTCGGAACCGAGCGTAGGTTTCTGTCGATGCGATCGGTGCCGTCGTCGTCGGTGGGACGATGATACAGAACGTTCGCGTTTCCGGCATGCCGGTGCCACCAAAGTTGTTATCGGTTTCACCGGTCAAACCGACGGGGCAAAGTTCGTCGCGACGTGCGGCAAACGGACTGCTTGGGTCCATCGGAATGATCTGTTCGCCTGGGTCGGTCCAATCACCATCGGCATTGAAATCGATCCACGCTTCCAAGACACCTGACCCGGTCACGGTGACTTCGATCGGAGTCGCAATTCCGGCATTGATGATGTTTCCATTGGTGCCAAGGAATTGAACACCGTCTTCATCGTCGCCACTGATCGTGACCGAGGTGGACGTTGTCGTCACGCTGGCGGGGTTCAGCGGACTGATTGCAATCGCGTCACGAATCGCTTCGGCAATCGATGCCGCGGATGACGGGTTCGTCGGGCTGATCGCGAAGTTGTCTTCGTCGAATCGTCCGTTGGTGTCGAATTCAAGTGTCGCCTGAGCAACGCCCGTGTCGATCACAATCGTGTCACCGTCACGCGTCAGCGGGGCAACCGTGCCGGTGTTGATGTTGACCGTTGCAACTCCGCCAACATTGCTGATCGTAAACAGGGTTCCTGTTTCGCTGATCACCAACGTCGCATCGTCACCATCGGCTGCTGCGGTTGGAATGCCGTCCAGGTTGGTGTCAACGGTGGTTCCGAGTGTCAAACCGCCGCCGACGATGTGTCTTGCACCGTCGAATTCCAAGCTGGTTGGGTAGCGACCGGCGACACCTGCAACGGGATCAGGTGCGTCGCCGTAATCCAGGCCGATCGTTGGCAACAGGTACGTGAACTGAGTCGTGTCGTCGTTGCGATTGGGTTCCAGCGGGTTGCCTGACAGATCGCTGATTGCGGGCAAGGCGAAATTGCTGATGCCTTCGCCAAAGGAAACTGCACCGGAAACAAACAGCGTGTTACCGCCGCGGTCTTCGGCGACCAAAGTGGTCAGCGCAGGTTGTCCAGGTTGGTTGATCGAGTTGATCGCATTGATCAGGGCTCGTTTGACTTCCGTTGATCCAAAGCTAGGCAGGATTCGCACTGGCGTTGCACCACCGGGGACACCAAAGCGGCTAAGCGTCGGTGCGGCGGAGACGTCAACGATCGTTCCAGGAACGTCATTCAATTCGACGATGCCGTCATCCGTCGCGACTGGATCCAACAACAAACCGTTCTTGTTGTTATCGATCGCGGCTGCCAAGGCTTGCGCAATGTCTTGTGCAGTGCTGGCGGCCGTGAATGCGACGCGAACGTTGCCCGGCATGACACCATTGCCGCCAACCGCGGCTTCGAATTCGTAATTGACGGTGATGTCGGCTTGGGTGATCGTCAGCACTTCGCCATCGGCGACTGTGCCACGACGAACGCTCGATCCCAACAAACCAGGGACGGGAACTCCGTCGATCGTACGACCAGCCGTGTTGACTCGGCCATCTTCGATTCGTCCAAAGGAAACGATTCCGGGACCGCCCTGTTCGGTGTCGACGCCGGCCGCGTTCGCATTGACGGACGCGATGATCGCGTCACGAATGACTTCGGCGGAATCAAAGGACGTGTAGTCAATGAAGTTGGCATCGGGCAGATTCGGCAGAGCGGTTCCGCCTTCGATGCGGAATTCAAAGAACTGTTCGACGCCCTGGTTATCGATCACTGAAAAGACTGCGCCGGGAATGATCACTCGGCCGCCATCGGCTGGCACGGAAAGCAACAACGGGCCAAAGACTTCGATCCCGGTACGCCCCGCAACCGATGGTTCGCCGGTCACTGCAAGCGATGGGCCGCTGGCGTTGATTTCCAGACCTTCCAAGCCGCCGATCGACAATTGTCCGCCGGGCACTTGTTGAATGTCATTGGTGTTCAAGCCCGCGATCGCTGGCAAAGCATCGATCGCGTTGTTGATCGCAAGATTGATTTCGTCGGCGGTCATCGAACGCGTGAACGCCACGGGAGCGTTGTTGTCGATGGTCGCATCGATAACGCCATCGTTGTCTAGTTCCAGCGTAAAGACGGTTTCGCCATCGACACTGTCCGAAGGCGTGATCGTGATCGTTTCCCCATCGACTGGCGTGCGGCTGAGACCGACGACCGTCAACTGGCTGTCCGATGCATCAACGGTTCCGCCGGCGGGCAGATTCAAATACAGGATGTCAGCTTCGATGCCTGCGACAGCCGAACCGAGCATCAGTGGCGAATCGTTGATGGCTTCACGCATCGCAGTCGCGATTTCGGTGCTGGTGATCAGCCCGGCGATGTTGATGGGCAGATTGTTTGCCGCGGCAACATTGCCGTCGGTGGTGAATTCAAACCCTTGAGTAATCTGTCCGTCGCTGATGATGATTTGATCGCCATCGGCAATGTTCGCGATCGAAGGAACCTGGACGGCCAGTGTTCGTGCGGGTTGGTCCAACGCACTGCCGGAGGTCACCGCCGTCGCACCGCGATCCGCACCAATGATGACTTCTGTTCCGATCACACGTGCATCGACGTCCAACGTCGCAGCATCGACTTGTCGCTGAATCGCAGCGAAAATTTCGGCTGCGATGCGGCCCAGATAGGCACTTAAATCCGAAACGCCCGCGGGGACTGCTTCCAACGGAACCGGAACGGTACCGGGCAATGTCAACGCATCGTTGTTGAATTCAAAGGTGACAGGCGGGTTAACGCCATCATCAATTTGGAACGTATCGCCGTCCAGCAATCCGCCTGCACCGGCACCCACCGCGGGGACTTGCAACGTGATCGGTTGAGGAGCGAACAGCGAGTATCCGGTCTCGAATTCAAAAACCAATTCACCGCCGCGTGAATCGACGATTGACAATTGGTCGCCATCATTCAAATCAGCGGCCGAAGGAACCACGACGACGCTGCGATCTTGGTTGTTCAGCAATGCTCGGTATGACCGATCGCTACGCCAAATTCCGGCCAGCGGCGTCAGCGTGATCACGTTCTGATTCGGGTCATAACCAAAGCTGTAATCGACGCCTTCGGTTAGCAGTTGATCATTTTCAAACAGCGTCACGTTGGCACCGCTGCTGCGAAGTCCATCGATGACCGAAACAACGACCGTGTTGTCATCGATCCCTTGGCCGTTAAACGGATCCGACGCGTCGCCAGTGTCACGTAATTGGATTCGGAATTCGTCGTAGATGCCTTCGGGCAATTGAATGACGCTGACGAATGGATCCGTTTCGCCGGTCACCGATTCGTTATCGGCTGGGTTCAACGCCAGCGCGACCGGGCCAACAAAGTCGGCGCGTTCGGTGGACCCACGATCCTTGAAGATCTGGCTGCCCAATCCCGGTGGTGGGGCGACGTTTGGATCGTCGGCGCGAAGGACGCCGTTGATGTCACGGTTAGGTGCCAGCACGTTGCTCATCGACAAACCGACCGATTGCAGCACGTCGGTCAAACGGTCGCGTTGAGTGACCGCGTTGACGCTGCTGTCGATGATCGTCGTATCGAAGGTGGGAACGAAATCTCCACCAGCGGCGTTGACGAACAGGGGATCCTCGTTGCCCAATGTGACGTTGAAATCGTCATTGGTCGCATTGATGTTGCTGGGGCCGTCGATGATTCCAATGTTCCCGTTGCCGGAAAACGGTTGGGTCATGTTGGTGCGGAAGACGTTGTTGTCCGGCTCGATATGTTGGAACGTGTTCGCCGTTGCAATCGCGATCGCTGGCTTGGGATGAATGTCCGCAGGACCAGGGAAGAAGCCACCGAACTTGGTCTCTTCCAGCACGATGCCTTGATGCAGGTTCGATAGGACATTGTTCAATGCCGTACCGCTGCTGCCACCGGTAAACAGGATTCCGGTTTCTGGAATCAGTTGATCGATGTTGTTTCCGGCGACAGGATCCAATCGCAAACCGGCCGCTGCGGCTTCGGGGCTGATCGTAATTTCGGCTGCATTTTCAACGTAGACATACAGTTCCGTTGTTCCGTCACCAAGCGACGATGTTCCAGCGAGCCCGACTGAGAAGACCGGCATCCCGGAGCTGCGGTTGTATCCAAAGCCCGTGAAGTCAGAAAAGTTTGCCGTGCCAGCGCTGTCGTTGCCGTCTGAAACTCGGCCAAAGAATGGATTGAACAATTCAAGACCAGGTCCATTGCCATCAGGACCGCCCAATCCAAGTGCGGTCACCGGACCGATCGGGCCAGAGAGTCCGTCGGGACCGTTGCCAAACGTGTGGTTAGGCAACGGAGGGTTTGTCGTATTAGGGTTGGTAACGAATGGCGCACCACTGATCGCGTTGGCAATCGCAGCAATCGTTTCAGGAACGAAGTAGGTGTTTGGGTTCTGGGTAGGGATGGGAATGTTGATGTCGCCATTGCCTAACCGTTGACCGCCCACGGGACCAGAAAACGTAAACGTTTGTTGGTTGGACGGTGTATCGGCGTTGGATAGATCGGCAATTTGAGTGATCGTGAACGATGTCCCGATCAGATCCGACCCGCGACTGCCCTGGTTGTTTCCGGTGCGATTGTTGTTGAGATCATCGATTGACAACACGAACGTTCGCGGTGCGTAAACTTCCAAACCAACCGTGTAATCAAACGCACTGGCGTCCGCTAAGGCACCGCGGCCAGAAATCGAATTTGGATCGTAGGCCGCGTTGACGGCTGACGAAACGCCGACGTAGTAAGTTCCCGGAATCGTAGCGGTGAAATCGATAAACGGGTCAACCGTCGATGCGTCCGCACCATCGTCATCGGAATCCGCGATGCCGAGATCAAATTGGGCTCGAGCGACCGTGAATTCGTTGATCGCTACTTCAACACCATTGGAATTGAACACTCGTAGCGTCGTATCAACACCTGCTGGCAACGCACCATCGGCGACCAAAGTGTCGATGTCGGCGATCAAACGATCACCCGATCCCAATTCGACTTGGAACAGATCGACATCGCCGGGGCCAGCGATCGTTCCGGTATCGACGTAAGGTCCGGTGTGAGCACTGCCGGCCCTGGTGTTGACCGCTTGGCTGATCAGATCGTTCAGCGTGTCATCAGCGGCTTCGACGAACGTTGATTCGGTACCGTCGTTTCCGTAAATCGTGTTGTTGACGATTCGAGACACTGGTTGCGGCGCGTCAAACACAGCGGCCAGACCAGTCAAGTCGAACGGACCGAAATCGCGTGCTCGGACGTCTTGGAAATCAGTGTCATACTGGATGTTGGTCGCACCTTCGAGGTAAACAGCAGCGTTACCATTTTGAGGGGTTTCGAAGATGGTTCCAGCGTTTGGATCTGCCACTTGTAACGACGTGCCCAGCGTCGCTTCGATCAACGGAACAATCCCGTTGGTGACTAAAATGCTGCCTTGGATCGACGAGATAATCGCCGCCATGACTTCGTATCGCGAATCAGCCGGACCAACACCGCTGGAACGACGGTAATGAATTGGAACGTGACCATCGGCAACCCCGTCACCGTCAACAGTTCCACTGCCCAGAGGTGCTGCATCGCCATTGATGTCGTCAAACTCGAACACCACCCGGACGCCGTTGGCGTCAATCGTCATCGCCAAACCGTCAACGATCAAATCGCCAAACAAGTTGGAAATGTCCACGTCCTCAAACGCGAACTCACTGGAATCGATCACATAGGGACGAATGTCGCCTTCGACTTTTACGCCCGCATAACCCGCTTGATCAATCGTGTTGTTGCGAACAACGATCCCGGGGGCTTCGCCGCCGATGACGGAATTGTTAAGCGTCGGCAGGTTGCGAACTGCACCTGGGTTGGTTGTGCCAACCGGCGAACGGCTAACCGAGAAATTGAACGGGTCTTCTGGATCGACACCGCGGTCGCTCGTTTCGCTCCAGATGCCGATTCCCCGGACGTCGCTGATGCGATTGTTTTCGACAATCACCATGCTTTGCGAACGAGTGACATTGGAATCACCGGTGCCGCTGGTGAAGACGACGGGCAGTTTAAAATCGTCATTGGCGTTAAGCGGCGTTCCCGATTCGGGCAGGTCATTGGGGCTGTTTAAGACGTTGAAGTCGCCAACGATCGTTCCCGAAATCGCGACTTGATTGTCGCCGAAACCGCCGGTCGCTGAACCGGTCGAATCCGATGCGGATACTTCGATGATCGATCGGACGACTGGCAAATTGATCGCGTCGCGAATCGCGTCGGCAATTTGCGATTGCGTGCTGGCTTCGTTGACGTCCGGAGTTGCCGGATCATCGATTTGGTAAGGAATTCGGATGCTTCCCGCGGTCGCGGCTGGCGAACCAATTAGGTCGAATTCAAATCGGACGCTGCGGACGCCATCGCTAAGCACAAACGAATCACCGTCGCTGAGTTGATCAGCGTGAGGCGCGATGATCGATGCGGAACCTTCGATCTGGCGATCGTTGGTGTCGAACGACTGAGTCAATACAAAGGTGTCGGTTCCAAACAATGGATCGACAACGGAACTTCCATAAGCCGTCGATGGTCGGACTTCCAATTGGTATTCACCGGCCAGGAAACCTGCGTTGGCACCGCTGACCGTCGTCACGCCAGGAGCCGAGTTGGTGATCAATTCACCGCGTTCAGCAAACCCGACCACCAAGTCGTCCAGGTACAGACCTTCCGGACCGATGTCCGCTGAATCAGTGGTGTAAACAAACTCGATTGACAGGTTGTCCATGCCCGCGAACTGTTCCAGCGAGATAATCCCCTGACGCCAAACGTTGTCACCGGTTGCCGATGGGATTAGCTGGAAATCAAACGGGCTGATCGCGGTCACGATGTCCGCACCATCGATTGGATCGATCGGGTCCAGACCGTCCACGTCGGGTTCACCGACGACCTGGCGCACTTGGATCGTGACATCGTCGCCGGCGGCGCGGTTGAAGAAGTAGTTGAAGTAGAAACGTGGTTGGTCGCCGGCGCTGTAGCCGCTGAGGTCAAAGTTGCGGCTGGCCAGCGTTCCCGAATCAACGCTGCGATCGAATCGATAGGATTGGTTGCCAATGTCGCCCGAATCACTTGGGTGATTTTGGACTGACACATTCAGTTCATAGCTCCCGGATGCTGGACGCTCTGCTTCGGCAAGCGTGAACGAACCGGTCACCGGATCATAGGTGGTTCCTTCGGGCGAAACGGCGACAAAGTAAACACCGGTTGCCAGCGTGGTTTCGATGTACGGGTCGTTGGTAAACGGTGTTGATGTCGATGGATCGAAGAACGATGTTCGGTTTCGGGCGCTACCCAATGCACCGTCGGTCGCCAGGCTGGTGGTGTTGAATCCAGCGATGTTGCCGGTTGCGTCAAGCAAATGCAATTGCAGGTCAACACTGTTGGGATCGTCCGTCGCTTCGATGCCTTCGGGAGTTCCCTCGGGCAATTCACCGCCGTTTAGCGAAGATGGATTGAAACCATTATCAACATCCAAAATAACTTGTGATCCGTCGGCGAAGACTTCAAAGCGATAGATATCGACGACTTCGTTGGCCGTGGTTCCGAACACCTTGGTATGCGGAATGATGTTTGACGTGTTGGCCGCTGCATCACCGACGTTGGGATCGCTGGACAAACTGAACGTTGGATCGCCAGCGGTCAGATCTTGGAAGTTCAAGATCGTGTCACCGATAATGTTCTGTTCAAATTGGATGCTGGGCTGGGAATCAGCAAAGGTTCGCGAGCGATTGAACGTGCTGGTGATCTGGTGGCCAACATCCAATGCACGATCGGTCGTGATCGTCCAACCTGGATTTAGTTCGGCGGGATCAGTAAAGCTTGGTTGGATCGGGTCCACCGCGGTGCTGCCACCGTTGGTTTCAACGTGGTCGTCAAAAATCCGCACCAGTGATTCGATCGGTTCGCGGCGAACGGTGGGTGAATTCAGGGCATCAGGAACCGCACCATCGGCGACAACGCCGACGTAGTAGGTGCCGCGAGTCAACGAGACTGGGCCGATCAACGGATCCCCGGTCGAGATCGATCCGCGAGTCAGAATGTCAAGCGAATCGGTTGAGATCGTGCTGGCTTGATCGTCCAACACGTTGCTGGATTCACCAAAGAATACGAGCTGTGGCGTTTGGTCGCCGAATTCGCCGTCGGCGTCATAAAAGACGACCAGCGATGTGTTGGGGCGACTGAAACCGTCGGCGTAATCGATATCGAAAACCGTCGGCGTTTGCAGATCTTGGATGCCTTGCAGGTTGTCTTCTGGCCCGCCAAGAACGTCGATTTGGTAGAAGTCGATGTCAAAGAAATTGGACAATTCCCCACCCACGCTAAACGTCTTGTTTTTGCTGTGCAGCAAATCGCCGATGTACTGGGCACGTTGTCCCGGAACCAACGGATTCGATGTAATCGAGTTGTTGCTGGAAATGAACGAGGGGGTGCCACCTTCCGCGTTGCTAAATACGACGCTTTCGTTTTCCTGTGCGTCACCAAGCAATGGCGAATCGGCCATCAAGCCACGAACGTGGATTCCGTGGTTGGCGTAACGAATGTCAGCGTGACGGACGATGCTGCCGGGGAATTCCTGGGCTTCGCGCAGTCGCAATTGGAAACGGTATCCACCGTTGGTGATGCCGCCGGACGCGTCATTTGGATTTTGTGAAGCACTGCGAATGCGGAAAAAGAAAACGCTTCGTGTGCCGCGGTTGCCGGGCAACGAAAGTGAGATTCCAGCGTCACGCGGATTGGTTGATGCGTAATCTTCGTACAATCCGCCCGCACCAAATCGGCTGTCGCCGGGCGTGCCGCCTTCGAGTGAGCTTGCGGTGCCGCCCAAGATCGGCTGAACCGCTTGCAATGGCGTTCCCGCGATTTCGTCAAAGCTGTTGTCGCTGCGAGCGATCACGTTGCCGTCGGCGTCCAGAATTTCAATGACCGAATCCAGCGTGAAGCTGGTCTTATCGACATCGACCCAGATCCGTGTGCCGGCTTCGGCAGTGAAACTGTAGGTATCGACGTCGTCATCGGACGACAAGAAACCTTCGACCTCGAACCCAAGTCGATGTTGGTCATCGCCGTAGTTGACGTTGGGTGCCAGGTCGCCAAGCACCTGTGAATTGGCAGCCAATCCGTTCAGGCCTGGCGCGACGCTGGACGTGATGTTGCGTTCCAGAATGTAATCAAAGTTGCGATCGTTGCTGTATTCGTCCAGCAAGATGCTGCGCCAATCATTTCCTTCGGGACGCGAATTGAAACTGTCGCCGTTGGTGTCCGTAAAGGCTTGACCATCGGGCGTTAACCCAGCACCGGCGGTGTCGTCGGCAAAGCTGGTCAGGATCACCGGAGCACCTGGCAAACCGACAATCTGAACCGAACCACCGATGCGATCTTCGATGCTGGATCTGGTTCCGCTGGCACTGATGCCGGTTCCCGATCGGGCGCTAAACGGTGAACCTTCGCCATCAAGTTTGACGACCAAGCTTTCGTCATCGCGGCTGATCAATCGCAGACCGCCAACCGAATGCAAGTTGCCTACATCGACCGTGTCGAACAGCAAGTGAACGATGTCGGTATCGTCCCAAACGCTGGCCGTGGTCAATTGCCCGCCGCGAATTTCCAACCCAGAAATCTGGCGTTCGTTAACGTTCAGTGCCGGAACATTTTCGTAACGATTCAATCGAATCAGTGGCCCGTAGTTGTCATCAAGCGATGCGAATCGGTCGCTGTCGCCGGTTTGTCGGCCCAGGTCCACAATCCGCTCGTCCGTCATCGAGTCCACATCGATATCGATGATGCTGCCGCGGTTATCGACAAACTCATTGCCAACAATCGTCGGCTGTGATCCTTGAACAAAAATTGTCGATGGTGCAACACCCAAGCGACCGAATCGGCCAACCGGGCCGGAACCGTCTTGTCCGTCTTCGTTGAATTGGAATTGGCTGTTGGTCACCCGTGCATCGGCTTGATGCAGTTCTAGTGCCGCGAAACCACGGCTCTGTCCGCCGGTAATCAAACTGACGCCGCCGCCGTAGGCAATCGTTGCATTGTCCAGCGACACAAACGCATTGGGGCTGGCGTAAATGCCCGACCAATCGCCACGATCTGGGGCGGTGGAACCGGACGGTGAATTGGCGTCGTTGGTGGTGTCGAACGTCCCGCCCGCACCAAAACGATCGTCGGCCCAACTGGTAAAAATCACCGGACGACTTTGCGTTCCTTCGGCGATCAACTGAGTGCCCTGGCCCAATTCAATCCGCGTTCCACGGAACTTCAACACCGCACCTGGATCGATCACCAGCGAAGCGTCCAAACGACCGCGAATGCCGGTTCGCGTTAGATCCAAAACGCCAGTCGATGTCGTGCCGTTGTCCAGGAAGTCAACATCGGTCGCGTCCAAGTCGGCAATGAAGAAGTATTGGTTGGTCGCAGGATCCAAACGATACAAACGTCGCGAAACGTAGTCCGAATTCGCGGCGATCGGCTGCAGGTTCGCTACTCGGATCGACGAATCGGCACCGACGACAACGTTGGACGATGGCTCGCTTGCCAATGATTCAAAACCACCTGCATCGACGAACGTTAGGCGATAGTTATAGGTGCCAGCGTCCAGCGTTCCGCCGCTGATCGGTTGGAACGAAGCCGAAACCAAATCAGGCTGGATGCCGTCTTGGATCGAACCGCCCGGTGTGCCGGTGATGAAGATGTTTTCAGCGACGTAGTGAACGACGCTGACGTCATCAAACCGAGCCGACAACGACAATTGTTGTGGCGGCAATTCGGGTGACGTTTCGATGCGAATGAACAGCCCATTGACGCTGTTATTGGTGATCACATTGTTGTGAAAATCAGGTCCAATCCGTGCGTAATCAGGGTTGAACGATCCCGCTTGTTGGAAACGTGGCGACAGATAACTAGTTTCCTCGAAACTGTTGGGCGATGCACTGATCGCTGAATCGGCGCTAAAACTGATTTCGCTAAAGCTAACCGTTGGCCGTGTGTCAAAAATCTGAATCGGGTTGACCAATTGCTGAACGCTGTCGATCAACAGATCGCTGGTTCCGCCGTAGCGGATTTGGGCATGGTTGACGTGACGCAGGAAGATGCCTTCGTCTTCCAGATCAAAGCGTCCTTCGCTGATGTCCAAGTCGCGTCGGAAAACCAGACCGCCCCAATCACCAGGCTCCGGTGCAAGCAGTGGACTCTGCACGGTCGCCGCATCCGCATTGGGATCTTGGATGCTGGTAAAGATGACACTGCCGTCGTTAAAATCGGGATGGCGGGCGTTGTCTTGACCCAGCAAGGTGGTCGTGATCGGCGAACCTTCGGGTGAAAGCTGGACCAATCGAGGTGTACCGAAAACCTGGATCACGCTCTGGCTGCGGTCTTCCAAAAGTGTGCTACTGCCTGCCGCGATTCGGGCACTGCGCAGTTTGACAATCGCACCAGCGTCAAAGATTGCGGTGACGCCTTGTGGGACTTCCAGGTTGCGTCCGTCTTCCAATTCAAAGCCGCCAAAGTTGGACACGCCGACTTGGTAGCTGAAATTGTCTTCTTCGGTCGTGATGTCGCCGTCCAAACCGCCGTTACCGACGATTCGCACGATGTCACCGGAGATTGCTGATCCGAACGCGTTGGCGGTGGTGATTCCGGCGATGTTGTTGAACGGATTATCGAGGCTGCCATCGGCGTTGGGGCCAGCGGTCTTGTCCACGAAGATGTTGCGTCCGAACGCTTCGCCGCCTTGGAAATCGCCGGACAACGCGATCGTTTGTTCTCCGGTGAATTCAAGTGTTTGACCGGAAACCAAAACGCGAACGCCGGTTTCGGAGATCGGTCGGCTGTTGATTGCCGTGCGAAGTTCTTCCACCAAACCGTCTGCGGGCGTGGCGACAGCGCCGACGGATCCATCGTCAAAGATGACGGGAATGTTGCCGGGCGTCAGCATGGACACAGACGTAACGAACTGGAATGTTTGCGTGACGCCGTTTGCACCGGTTACCGCCAACGTTTGACCGTTGGTGATTGCGGTTCCGTCACCGGTGATGGAAAGCAATCGATTTTCGGGACGCGTTTGGAACCAAAAATTGTGAACTCCACCGGCTAGTCCATCACCGTCGCCATCGATCGGAGTGCCCGGCACACCGGTGCGTGGATCGTCGGTGTCACGGATCACGTTGACTTCATCAACTTGCGGCTCGAAACGCAAACTGAGGTCGTATCGACCTTGAGTCAGTCCGCCAAAACCGCTCTCTGGAATCGTTGGGTCGTAGGTGTCATTGCCGCTGGCGGCGACGCCAATGTAGTAGGTGCCTTCGCCAAGCGACGCGATGATGCGTGAATCTTCGCTGAAGTAATCATCGTTGCGGCGCAGTTGTTCAACATCACCACCGGTCAATTGGACTGGTTGCAAGTTCAGGTCCGCCGTGCCGACGATTTCTCCGCCGCCTCGGACCACGGTGCCGGTCAACAGGCCGGCGGACAGTGGGCTATTGTTGATTGCCGCGACAACTGCATCAGCACTCACGCCGCTGCGTGGAATGTTGACGATCAAACCGTTGCTGATCGCGTTTCCTTGTGCATCGATTTTCTGGGTGACCGAAACAGCGCCACCATCGTTGCTGACAAATTCAATCGTCGTGTTGTTGCCAAGCTTGCCGTTGCGAAGCGATTCAAATTCAACCGATAAAGCAACTCCGACACCGAAGCTGGTGACGGCGGTTGCTTTGGTTTCTTGGAACAGTGTTAATGTTGAATCGAGCGAGCTTGAATCGGGCAGACGTTCGGCGAACGTTTCGGCGGTCAGCGTGCCCAATCGATCGGCGTCATCCAAGTCGACCACAAATCGAAACAGGTCGATATCGTTGCTGTCGGGACGGTGAATGAATTGACCGTGCAGCGTGTCATAGTTGCCTGGGAACGTTGGTTCCAAGAATTGCAGTTCTTGCTGTTCCGACGGAATTTCAAACGGGTTCGGGAAACCAAAATCGGGGTAGAACGGATCAAAGGCGTTGATGTCTTCCGGTGTCGCGCGGCTTTGGACCGAGTTGATCGATGCGTTCAGGAACTGGGGCGACAGAGTCATCAACGTTTGCAGCGGCAAACCAGGGGCCTGTTCCAATCCCAACAGGAATCCGATTCCGGCCGCGGTCTTACGCGAGAAGTCTTCGCCAAACGCGGTGCCAAAGTTTGCTTGATTACTGAACACAATCGCCGGTTCAGCAAAGGTCGGATCGATACGCAGTGACGCGTTCAAAACGGGGTAGGATTGCAGCCGAGTGTCGGGCAATGCTGGCAGTACCGATGGGTCACCGACGGCAAACGTGATTCCTGAATCAACGGTTTCGCGGAACTGAACACCGACGCTGCGCGACCACAAATCCAAGGCTTCGCGAACTCGAGTTCGTTGCCGCTGGGTAATCTGGTTCAGGAACGAATTGCCGCCATTGGAAGCAAAGATTCCTTGGAAATTGTAAGCGATTTCGGTGATGCCATCGGTCACGTCGGCAGCCGATTCGGAATTAGGATCGCCGAAGGCTGCGTTGACGAATTGAACCAATCCACCGCCAGCCAATTCAGGAATCTCGCGGCGACCGGGATCGTCATTGCCACCGGGAAGTTCAATGTCGAAAGGTTGCGGCGAAATCGATTCGCTAAGCACCAAGCTGGTGATTCCGTTGGAATTGTCCAACACGCCAACGTCAAAAGCCGTCGTCAAAGTCTCGCCTGCATCAATGCCAGTCAGATCGGTCGTTGTTGGTGGCAAGATCAAGTCGATTCGATCGTCAACCGCGGTGCCGATTCGCAGACGGAATGTTCCGCCGCCGATGCCAACGCCTGCATTGCCGTCGGCATCGGGCCCCAGGTTGTTGATGTCGTCGGCGAAGATCAATCGCGCGGTATGCGTGGCTTCGTCGTAGACCACGGTTTCGGGGAAGTACAACGCGTCGTCGGTCGTGCGAACAGTGTCTTGCGTTAACAGCAGTTGGTAAAAGCGAGGGTTTTCAGCGGAGCGTGCGGTGGGACTGCCGCTGACTTTGGCACCGCCCGCGGGTGCAACAAACGGCACATTGGGATTGCCCGCAACGACGCTGGCACTAAAATCGGCCAACGTATCAATCGCGACCGCGATCGCTGAAACAGTGGTAATGCCGGTGGGGTACGAAACCGTGATCGTGCGAGTTGCCGGGTCCAGCGTCGCGGCGACTCGGGTTGCGGTGGTGCTGGGGGCAAAGTTGATTTGCGTATCGTCGAAACTGCCATCGACCAGGTTGCCGGTCACGGCGATCTGCTGAGCACCGACGGTGATGGTGCCGGTGGCCGATGAGTCTTCGACAAACAACGGATCTTCGTTGAAGTAAACAACGATCTCGTTGCGGTTTTGCACCAGCGATCCGTCTTCGGTTCGCACGACCGGTTGTGGAACGACGGCTTCGATCAACGCACCAAGTCGAAGTTCAAAATTAACCGATTGGGCACCCTGGCCCGCGATGGAGGGCTGGAATGATTCGCCGTCGACGTTGCGAATCGCTTCGATGCCTTGGCTGGGGCTATCCACGCCAAAAACGGTGGCGCGATACAGATCATCAGGCAGCGAATCGGCGAAGCGAACCACGACTTCGTTTTGTGCGTTGTCACCCAGCGTCACCAAGCCGGGTTGAATCGTCACATCATCGGCGGTCCCGAACAGGCCGTCACCGCCCGCTCGTTGCAACTGGATGCCGCTTAGGTTTGCGTCGTCGATTTGTTGGACTTCGTCGAACCGGAACGTCAACGCACGCGGTGCCTCATTCCGCACGCTGCCTTCGACAATCAGGTCGCCTTCGTTGGGTTGGATGCCAACCAATTGGGGCCCTGCCAATAATTGGCGTGGTTCCAAGGTTTCCAGCAGGTTGCGGCGTCGCTTTTGATGACTCGGCTTGTTGGATCGAGTCGTCTTGGCGGAGCGTTTGTCAGCTTTTTGCTTGCTGGAAGGACGCGGGCGAGAGGTCATAGACCAAACCTTTGAAATGCTAAACGGGCAACTTGCCCAAGCGGTTAATGATTAATAATGGGCTTCAAGACGAAGGGTGACGGTTCGCTTGAAGGGGTTCTGAGACTGTCTTGGCTTCGAGTTCAAATCGGGTCTTTGCTGCGTCAGCCGTCGTGGTGGGCGCGCAGCCCGCCCCAAAGACAGTCGAGGCACGAGTATAGTTGGGGCGAAAATACCCGCAAACAATTGGCACTTTGCTTCCTTTTCTCTGTTCTTATTGGACCGTTTCAGTGTCAATGTTGACGAACAAGCCGGTCGTAACATCGGCCTGATCTCCGTTTCCATCGCCATCTCCACCTCTGTCCCCATCGCCCCGATTGCGGAATTCCACAGAGGGGGTTTCTGATTCGGAGCGTATTCCTACGTGGACTTTTGACGGTTGAAGGGGATAAAAGTTCCTTACATAGGGCAAAATGCAAGCAAACGTAGGCCGGAACAAGCTCTGCGCAGTTCCGGCAATGGCATGACCGACGCATCGGATTGCCGGAACTTCGCTGCGCTTGTTCCGGCCTACGTAAATCTGGTCCAACGTCATGATTGCTGGTATTTCGCCGCCATTTTGGCCACCGCCTCGCTGACCGCGTCGCGGAACGACGCCGGTTCGATAACCTCGGCGTCGCTGCCCAGGGACAGGACTTTCGGCAGGACTTCGCGGGGATGGGACACGGGAACCGTCAGGATCGACCCGCCATCGTCGGTCGGATCGAGTTTTTGTTCGGGGTGCCAGGGGTCTTCGCGGACATACGCAGCCGCTCGTCCGCCCAGGCGAATTTTGACCATCGTCGCCTCGTCACCGCTGAAAATCCCGATACTGCGGCCCAGATGTTTGGACAGGTCCAATTCATCGGCCTTGAAGTATTCGTCCAGCGCCGTCGCCTTGCGGAAACGATCCAATTTCCAATTCCGCAGCCGTTCCTTGGGGTCTTCGATTTCGTGCGCGGCCGCGACCACATAAATGCTGCTCTGGTAAACCGCCAAACCGTACGGTTCGATCAGCCGCTTGGTCATCGGCTTGCCGACCGACTCGTACTGAATTTCAACGACGCGATGTTCGACGATCGCTCGGTTGATCGTCTTCAACATGCCTTCGTGTTCGGCGTACGACTTACTGGGCGTCCCAAACACGTGCAACGTTTTGCGATAGCGGGCGTAGTGATCGAACACTCCATCGGGAACCGTTTCCTGGACCTTGTTCCAGAACGACTCGATGCCTCGCCAATACTGTGTCCCGACCAGCGGGTACAGCAATTCGCGACCGATCGACAACGCGATCATTTCGGACGCCGAAATCCCGACCTCGTGAACGCCGGTCGTCGCTTGGCCCAGCTTCAACACTTTGCCGCGTTCGACGGTGTCGGTTTGAATGTCAAAACCAGCCGCTTGCAACGCTTCGACATCCCGGCGAACCGTACGTTCATGCAGCGCCGTCAATCCAAGATCGGCGATCAGGTCCAACCGCAATTCTTCCAGCGTCCGTCCAAACCGCGAAAATTCCAGCAGTTGCAGCAACTTGTGCTGGCGAATCAATTGTTCGTTACGAGCCATCGTGTGACGTCTTCCATCCGTGTGAAGTGGTTGCTGTTTTAGCAATTGTCCCGAAACAATTCTACGTTTTCCAAACCCGAACGCGTAAGCGAGGGATCTTGCTTGCCCCGTAAATCCCTCGCTAACGCGTTCGGGTTGGGATTTTGGGAAATCCAATCTCGTGAAGTTTTTTCAGGACAATTCCTTAGAGTGTTAGTTTTGTACGACCATCGTTTTCGCCAATTTGTCGTGCAGCGTTTCGTGCCCGTCCATGAATAGGTAAACGAGGTCAACGATCGCGATGATGAAGCCAATCACCGGTATCCCGGTTAGGAAACCAAAAACGACGTTGCGAGTAAACCAGCCATCCGCGAACGACGCTGTGACGCCCGTTTGACTGTTGACCATTCGGATTCCCATCGCTTTTTTCCCGACCGACATTCCTGATTTTGAAATCAAGACAATGTTGATCAGGTAAGCGATCGCGATCGACGCCCAGGTCACAATGTTGAAAGCCAAAAAGACGCCTGCCGAGGGCTCGCCGTTTGGACCAGCACCAAAGATCGCAAGAATCGCGATCCCGATTCCGAATCCTGCGCCGATGATGACCGCGTACATCAAACCATCCAGCAACGTTGCAAGAATTCGACTTCCGGGCGTCGCCAAGGTCATGTCGGCCACGCGTTGCCCGCCGGCCGCGGCTGCACCGCCCGAACCGGGCGAGTACTGGTTCAGTAATTTCGCGCCAGCCGAATGGTCACGCACTTCGGCGCGGCCAGGCTTGTTGACGGCTTTGACCGGCTGAAGATCCGATTCGGTTAGCTCATCGAAAAACCCATCGCCATCGAAATTGGATGGGGCCGCGGCGGGACGTCGTGCTGGTGAGGGTGGTCTGGTGGCGGGTGGTCTGGTCGCGGAAGGTGTTGCCGCAGCGGGCGGGCCGGCGGCCGCAGGAGCCCTCAATTGTTTGCCGCACGGGCATTTTACCACTTTGCCCGCAGCCGCATCAGGAATACTGAGCACGTTCGAGCAGGCGGGACACTTAATTTTCATCAGTCGAAAACGATTCCAAGGAAGATGCGAGCCCGTAACAAGACAAATCAAATTTTTCAGATGTGGCGATATTCTTGTGAGCCGCTGGCCGTGAGGCCTCGGGCAACCAGAGCTCTCGGGCAACCACGCTGGCCCGGCCGCTTACGCGTCACGGCTCACAAAAGGATCACTTCAAAACTTGAAAAACAATTTGCTCCAGTGCCACTAAATCCTAATCAATTGGCGTGGACCTGTCGCCGAGCCTTCTTTGCACCTAAAATCATGGCGAGAGAACTTTCTGCGAATCCGGTGGACCCTGGGACAAACGATGAGTGAATACGGTGCATTCAGCGACGATTATTACTTGAATATGAATCTGTCGACCGAAATGGACCTGCCGACCGGCCGCGAATCGGTGCTGCATTATTTTGAGCAGATGCGTCGCCGGTTCCCAAAAATGGTCAATTTTTACTCGCGGGACAAAGGCGAATATGTCCTGGAGGAAGAAAAGGAGGCCGGTTCCTACCGTTGGACCTCGCTGGAACCCCGCCGAGTCAACAGCGGCGTCATCAACCCCGAAAGCTACGACGCCGCCGTCGATCTGCACGCTGAAGTCCTGGAACGAGTGCCCTACGATCTGTCGATCACGCCGCTGGATTGCGAATCGCTTAGCGTGATGTTGGGATTCGACTTCGCCTATTCCGGCAACCACAACGAAATCATCGCCGAAGTCGTTGGCGTGCCGACCGGATTTCAAGCCTTTGCCGACGTCCCCGAAGCCAAACTGTTGTCCCACGAACCCGCGATCCAATTTTCGCTCGACGAAGATTGCAAGACTCAATGCCGAGTCAGTTTGGAATCTCGCACCAACGCTTTCCAAGTTCGCACCGGCGAGTTTGGCGAGGAACAAATCAGCGTCTATCTAATGGTCCGTCGCTACGACAGCATGGGACCGAACGAAGACTACGCAAAAGAATTCCGCCGCCTAGCAAGTTTATGCCGCGACTTGGCCGACGAGCATCTGGTGTCCGCGGTCCTGCGCCCATTGCAAGAAGCCATTTCGATGCGGTAGTTGGAAGGTGGGCGGTCGATTGGCTGCGAGCCGCTAGGTCGTGAAGCCTCAGCGGGCAATGCCCTGAGCACTTTGTAGACAGAGCACTTTGTAGCGGAAGTCGCCAAGACTTTCGGTGATGCCAATGGAGGCCGAAACTCTTGGCGAGTTCCGCTACGTCAAACCGCCCACAACGCCGGAAAAAACACTTCACAGCGTTGCACCGCTCCGCGCCTTACTCAATCAAGTTACTTCGCCAACCCGTTTTCACATGATCGCACGCGACCGCGCACTCGCCTTGTTAACCCAGTGCACCGGCGAAACGATTTGGCCGATCGACCTATGCATCGACAAGTCCATCCCGAAGCCGTGGATCGACGAACTCAGCGACGCGTTCGAATCGAGCTTTGATCACGACCGCGACACGATCTACTTCAACGAACAAAAAACCAACCAGTTCCATGGCATTCGCGACGTTGACTTGGCCGCCAAGCTAGGCGAATCGTTAGGCATCGACGTGGGAAGGCTGCAACAACAATCACTCGGCCGCGCCGCCCTGGTCGCCGCGATCAAAGAAGCCGTCATGGAAGGATGACGTCGTCGCCCTACGGTCTCACATTCAGCTTCGGATGGCGACTTCGAATCAACTCGCTTTCGTAAGCTCGCCGCATTCCGACCTTCGCCGCGGGACTGTTTTTCGGAAAGACATGCAGTTCGACGGAAACCTCGCCCGCGGCCGCCTTCGACAAATGATCTGCAAGTGCAATGCGGTCGCTATCGGCGGTGTGCTGTGCCAACCGGTCCGACAGATCCACCGCTTCGCCGATGTACAGATAGCCTTCGTCGGTTCGGAACAGATAAATGCCCGGTTGATGTGGCACTTCATCAGCAGCGACCTTGGCACGCAATTCCGCCAACGACCATGTCATCACTTCGCGATCCCAATCGGCGACCTGCAAAACCAGTTCAGGTTTCAACGAACGCTTCTTCCTTAGACCCAAAATCGACTTGCGAACCGCATAAGCATCCACACCAGGCGAAATCAATTCCGCTTCTTGTTGCAGTTCAGCACGCAGCGTTGGATTCACCAACATCGTGTCAACAGTCACCCGATGCCGATCCGAAACGACTCGAGCGGCAATTTCGGCCACCGCTGAACAGTCGTCTTTGATCCGCCGACTACGGCGAACTGATCGGTAGGTCAGCTTTCCGGCTTTGCGTGCCTTCAACAGATCCAACAACACCCCCGCCTGATCATCAAGCGAGATTTCAGTCGCCGTCTGCTCGGCGATCGAATCAAAAAACGCCGAACGCAAGTCGTCTCTCAGGATCACCTCATCCGTGCTGTAACCGTCCGCCGATTCGCCGAGCGCCCGATCCAAAACCGCGGGCGAAATACTGGCGGCGATCTTCTCGACCGCAAATGCGTTGGTGATTGTCGCAGCGCAGGAAAAAGCAACACCGAACGAAAAAACAGCGTACGAACTAACAGCGAAGCGGTTGCATGGCATAGAAACGGGACGACTTCGCGACTAGGAAACAGAACGTTACACTTTGCAGCTTAACTGTTTTCAACTCCGAATGACACATAAACTGGATAGCAATCAAGTGCGTATCGTTCTCTGTTATCCCGTCTTGCCTCATCACACTGAGCAGATCCAAGCCGCGGCTTCAGACGCCGGAGTCGTTGACGCCGAAATCATCGATGCCGGTCAAGAACGGATTGACGAACTGTTGCCCAGTGCCGATGTGTTTATCGGCCACGCAAAAGTCCCCGTCGATTGGGACCGAGTGTTGGCCGCCGGCAAATTGAAATGGATCCAATCGTCCGCCGCTGGCTTGGACCATTGCTTGGTGCCGGGCGTGATCGATTCGGACATCATCGTCAGCAGTGCATCGGGCTTGTTTGCTCCACAAGTCGCCGAACAGACCTTTGCGTTGCTGTTCGGATTGCTGCGTCGGTTGCCTTTGTTCTTCCGAGCCGAAGCGAAACGGGAATTCATTCGTTTGCCCACCGACGATCTGCGAGGCAAGACGGTTGGGATCGTTGGCATGGGTGGCAACGGCCGCGCGATTGCGGACATGTTGTCGCCTTGGGACGTTCGCATCATCGCCACCGATTACTTCCCCGTTGAAAAACCTGATTCGGTGGACGAATTGTGGCCTGCCGATCGGTTGCAACGCTTGTTGGCCGACAGCGACATTGTGATTTTGACTTTGCCGCTCAACTCGCAAACGCTTGGCTTGTTTGATGACGAAGTGTTTCGCCAAATGAAATGCGGCAGCTACCTGGTCAATGTGGCTCGCGGATCGGTGGTGGTCGAATCGGCCCTGGTGGAAGCACTGGATGCCGGGCAAATTGCCGGATGCGGATTGGACGTGACCGAAGTCGAACCGCTTTCCGAATCGAGCAAACTTTGGGACGACGATCGAGTGATCATTACGCCGCATGTCGGCGCACAATCGTATCGCAGAGTCGATGATTCCACCGACTTGGCATGCATCAATTTGAAACGTTTCTTTGCGGGCAAGTCGCCCTACAATTTGGTTGACAAACAACTCGGGTTTCCGCATCCGTCCAAGGCGTATCGAGGACAAAGCGAATGATTTCCTCCAGCAGCAGCAACCGAACGCCGGGACAATGCGACGCCGTGTTGAGTGTCGGTGCGGCTGATCCAACATCTTCGGCGACCACTCGCTCTGCTGTCGGACCGCTGCGGTTGCCGCTAAAAAATCCCGAGTCCTTTGTTGCCCGATTCAATCGCATCTACGCGTCGATTGGTTTGAGTCTGCAGGTCGCCGAGAATTCTGGTTCATTGGTTTCAAATCTCAATCTCCAAAAGACCGCGATGGACACTGACATAACACCTGAATCGTTGCGAGAAAAAAAGTGCGTGCCATGCGAAGGCGGAGTGCCGTTGATCAGTGCCGAATCGGCGCAACAGTACTTGAATTCGCTGACGGGCTGGACGCTCGACGACGAAGGAAAAACGATTTCACGCAAAGTCAACGCAGGCAACTTTGTAAAGGCGATGGCAATCATGCAGCAAATCGCCGACTTGGCTGAATCAGAACAGCATCATCCAGACCTGCATTTGACCGGCTACCGAACCCTAACCATCGAGATGACCACCCACGCGATCGGCGGTTTGAGTGAAAACGATTTTGTCGTTGCAGCAAAAATTGATACACTGCTGGCGTAGCGGTTCTTGTTAAAGCCAACATTCCAGCAAAATGTAGCCGAGTTTGTCCCAAACTCGTCGGTGCTTCGAGGTTGGGACAACCTCGGCTACTATCAAAAGCAAAGACAAAGATCTGTCACACTTAGGGTCTTTCACAGGATCGACAATCTCATTCGACGGTTTTGCATGGACGCAATCTTCAACACAGATCCTCAACTCGGTTTCGGCACCGATCCGCTGTACCCGTATTCGCTGCGGCCGATCGATGTCATTGGTGGGAAATGCAAACGGCAACTTCGCGACCAGTTGACTCAGTCCTGCCCGCGCGTTCCAGGCGTCTACGGGATGCTGAACCCCAAGGGCGAATTGATCTACGTCGGCAAGAGTAAATCGCTGCGGTCGCGTTTGCTAAGTTACTTTGCGGATTCAAACGCTCGCGAAAAAGGCGGTCGGATCATTGAAGGGACGCGTGCGATCCAATGGGAAACTCAACCGAGTGAATTTGCGTCGCTGGTCCGCGAACAGCAATTGATCCGCCGTTTTTCGCCTCGTTGGAACGTCAAAGAAGTTCCCAAGCGGCAGCGAGCGGTCTATTTGTGTTTAGGACGAAGTCCGGCGACGTTTTTCATATCAGCCGTTCCTCCGCAGGATTGCCAAGCGATCGAAGGACCGTTCTTTGGTGCGAATCGGATGAACGCGGCGGTCGATGCGCTGAACAAAGTGTTCAAGCTGCGTGATTGCGGTCAGAAACAGGTTTTCCAGTTCTCTGAACAGATGCAATTGTTTGATCTTGAACTACGACCAGGTTGCCTGCGATTAGAAGTCGGCACCTGCCTTGGTCCTTGCGCGGCCGCATGCAGCCAAGACGAGTATGCGATGGCGACATCGGCGGCCGAGAGTTTTCTGGACGGGTTCAACCACGAACCGCTGGTCAAACTTCGCCGGCAATTCGATTCAGCCATGCAGAACCGCCAATACGAACTGGCTCAGCGGCATCATGCAGCGATCAAGTCATTGGAATACGTGGATCGCAAATTGGCGATGTTAAATCGGGCCCGACGAAGATACACGTTTGTGTACAACGTCGCCGGATACGACGGATGCGGAATCTGGTACCTGATCCACAGCGGCGAAATTGCAGAAGCCGTCGCAGCACCACGCAATGCACCGGAGCGTCGTGCGTTGATGCCAACACTGAAACGATGGCAGAAGACAACCGCCGACCATCTTCACCGCGGACACGGAACTTATCCGTACACGTTGTCTTTGGTCGCGTCGTGGTTTCGCAAGAATCGCGAAGAGCTAGCCGAGTCAACTTTTGTGCCCGGCGATGTTGTGAAAAGTAGGCCGAATGGAGCCAAAGCGACATCCGGCATTACGGCCTGAATCGCCGCCGCTGCCCGCTCACGCCGGTGATGGGCGACCGTAGTAGAAGCCTTGCGCGAGATCGAAACCGAGTTCGCGACACGCCAAAGCTTCCTCGGGAGTCTCGATGCCTTCGGCCAGTGCGGCGATATCTAAATCTCGCACCATTTGAACCAGCGTTTCTAGCATTCGACGTCGTTCGTCACTCGCCTTGTCGATTCCGCGAATCAGCGAGATGTCAAACTTGACGTAGTCCGGTCGGGCTTCGATCAATTCAGCCAATCGAGCTTGGCCGGAACCAAAATCGTCGTACGCCAATCGGATGTTCAAATCTCGCAACGCCGAATGAAGCGTGTTCATGGATTTTGGATTGGTGACCGATGATTCGTGAATCTCCAAAACCAAATCGGTGCCACCGGTCATGTCTCGCACCTTGACCAGCGAATCGATTAGACCGGCGATGTCTTCCATTTCGCGTGGGTGAGTGTTCACGAACAGCGATGGTCGGTCCGGCAAATCGCGGCCCACTCGGATGCCTTCCCAGCGAAGCAGGCGGCTAAGTTCGACTTCTAGGTTGAGTTGTTCGGCGGCTTGGAACATTGCTCCGACCGATTCGAGGCCAAAGACACTGCCGCGACCAAGGATTTCAAAACCGACGCCCTTTGCACCCGCAACATCGACGATGACTTGAAAGTGAGGTTTAACAAGACGTTCGCTCATCAGCCGATCAAACTGGACAAGCGCCAGTGCTTGATCGCAGACGTTTTCAGCGATGGTGCCGTTGGTCATTCCGGTGGGCGATTGCCGACGAACGCGGAACGGAGCTTCGGCAAAGTGAATTAGGTCTTCTTCGGAAAGCTTGCAGGTTTCGCCTTGTTCGATTCGGTTACCGTTGATGTAGGTACCATTGGTGCTGCCCAGGTCACGCAAGTAAAGCGCACCCGATTCCACCCACAGCGCGGCGTGATTGCCGCTGACGGTTCGGAATTGCAACTTCATCGACACGCCAGTCTTTCGACCAACGATGTAAGGGTTGCCGTCAATGTGCGCGTGCAGAACGCTCTCGCCTGGCTGTGTTGGGCCGGACAAAAACCAGACGTCTTCGGTGACGACGGTACTGCGACGAATACGGTCGATCGATGCGCTATCAACAGTTGGCATGGTCGGTTCTTCCGAGGATCTCAAAAGTGGTTTGCTTCTGAGACAAAATTCTGAAACGTAAATGAGATTGGGTAAAAGGTCTGTCGCTGAAACGTCACGCCAAATCGGCAAAATGCTTCCTTTCATCAGTCCTTCGTGCAAACCTAGGTCAGTAATTGGTGAACAGACGAATTTTTTTCAAGATGACCGTTGTAAATAGGCAGGTTCGGTTTCCACCGGCCAATCGCTAGGTCGAAGTTGTAGGCCGGAATAAGCGCATCGCAGTTCCGGCAATGACAAGGTGCTAAGGAACGAGCGGGAAATTAATGTCGCCTTTCGCTCCGCGAAAGTAGCGAATTCGCTGCTTTCGCGGAGCGAAAGGCGACTATAAAAAGTCGCACGTTGCTAGGTTGGATTACCGGAACTGCGCTGCGCTTGTTCCGCTTACAACAGGCGTCAAACGCAAAAATGCAACGAACTTTCCTTGCGTTGACTAATTGCGAGCTAGGTTTGTTCGGGCTGGAGAACCAGATCCACCGACGCGGGGCATCATCCGCTGTGAAAATTTGAATCACAAAAATCGAATAACCTGAACAAGCTGCAAAACCGTCATGACGCTTTTAGCTAACGAAACGCATTCATTCGAACCAAGCCTTTTGGGCGGCCTGCTGTCCGACGACACCTTTTGGCCTTCGCAACCGCAAAACGTTGGCGAAACGGGTCTAAGTGAATCGTTCATCGAAGCACTCGTGCTGAAAACAGTCCTGATTGCCGGAACCGTCAGTGGCCGATCGATCTCTGATCGCACCGGTTTGGCGTTTCGCGTGATCGAACCGTTGATGGATGTCCTACGCACACGCAAATTGTTGTCGCATGTGCGTCCCGCCGCATTCAATGACTATTACTACTCATTGACCGAAGCCGGCCAGCAACGCGCCCAAACACACATGCAAAACTGCAGCTACGTTGGCCCGGCACCCGTGCCTTTGGCCGACTACGTTTTGAGCGTCGAAGCACAAGCAGCGGGACTCGATCCCATCGACCGCGATCAACTGCAACAAGCACTGTCGCGAATATCTTACCAAGACGATTTGTTGGACCAATTGGGACCAGCGATCAACAGCAACACGGGCTTGTTCCTGTTCGGGCCTCCCGGAAACGGAAAAACAACGATCGCCCGCTGCCTGACTCAATGTCTGGGCCAAGAAATCTGGATTCCGCATGCGATCATGGATGACGGAAACCTGATCAAACTTCAAGACGACGCCTTTCACCGTCCCGCACCGATTTCAGAAGCCGGATCGGATTCGTCCAGCGGCAATATCCTGAAGACCCAGGAATGGGACAAGCGATGGCTTCGAATTCAACGTCCCACCGTGGTCGTTGGTGGTGAATTGGTAATGGAAAACCTAGAAGTTCGTCACGATCCACGATCCAATATCTGTGAAGCTCCGTTGCAAATGAAGAGCAATTGCGGATGCCTGTTGATCGATGACTTTGGAAGACAACGCATTGCACCCGAGGAATTGCTGAATCGTTGGATCGTGCCGCTTGAAAACAGTTGCGATTATCTGACGCTGCCAACGGGAAAGAAGATTCAAATTCCGTTTGAGCAATTGATCATCTTTTCGACCAACTTGGATCCCGACGAATTGGTCGATGAAGCCTTTCTTCTCCGCGTGCCTTACAAGATTTTTGTTGGCGATCCGACCGAAGACGAATTTCGTGCGTTGATGAACGAAGTAAGCGAAAAACTCGGATTCCCATCGACTCCCGAAGCTTCCGAACACCTCTTTCGCTACTACAAAGAAACCGAGCGCCCGCTGCGTCGTTGTCACCCGCGTGACTTGATGACGCAAGTCGCCAACTTCTGTCGCTATCGCAAGATGCCGATGACGGTTCGACCAGAGTACCTGGATCAAGCCTGCCGTAGTTACTTTAGCCAACTGTAGAAACCACTTCGATGACTACACTTCAAGCTCCGAAGATCCAAGCGGGATACGAACCGCTGCCTGGTTACCGTTTAGAAAAACGGATCGGCCAAGGTGGTTTTGGTGAAGTGTGGAGAGCCGGTTCGCCAGGTGGAATGAAGAAGGCAATCAAGTTTGTCTTCGGCAGCCATGACCAATCGCGTGCGACGCGAGAAATGCGATCGCTCGAACGCATTAAAGGTGTCCGACACCCTTTTCTGCTGACACTCGAACGATTCGAGATCATTGATGATCAATTGGTGATTGTGACGGAGCTTGCCGACGAATCGCTGGAAGATGTGCAGGCCCGTTATCGTAAAAACGGATCGTGCGGAATTCCACGCGAAAAGCTGCTGTCGTATTTGAATGACTCAGCCGATGCGCTGGACTATCTGCATGATTCCTACAAGCTTCAGCACCTGGACATCAAGCCTGGCAACCTGTTGATGGTGGGTGGGCACGTCAAAGTTGCCGACTTTGGTTTGCTGAAAGATCTTCGTGACGTTGAATGCAGCGTTGTCGGTGGTTTGACGCCCGTTTACGCGCCGCCGGAACTTTTTGATGGTCGCCCCAGCATCCACAGCGATCAGTATTCGCTGGCAGTGATGTATCAAGAATTGCTGACCGGGACTCGTCCATTTAGCGGTCGTACGATTGCCCAATTGGCAAGCCAACATGTTCACAGCCCGCCAAATTTAGAACCGCTGCCGCCCAGCGATCGACC
Organism: Rubripirellula obstinata; assembly: GCF_001642955.1. Classification (GTDB taxonomy): domain Bacteria; phylum Planctomycetota; class Planctomycetia; order Pirellulales; family Pirellulaceae; genus Rubripirellula; species Rubripirellula obstinata. Next base: position 49,751 of record NZ_LWSK01000030.1, read on the forward strand.
AGTTTTGGCGAAGGCTTTTGAAAAGACTCCAGAGCGGCGTTTCCCGAGTTGCCGCGAGTTCGTTGAAGCACTTCGTGATGCACGTAAGCGTCCAGTTTCGGTCGCCAGTTCTACTGACACGCCAATCTTTGGCCAGCAGGAAGCAAAAGCCGACGTCGCCGACTTGCCGCTGCTTGCCGACGGCGGTGGGTTGCTGCCAGAAAAAGCTAAAACGGAGTCAGCAACCAAGCATGCACTCGTGATCGCCATTGGCGGAAGTGGTGCAGAATGTGTTCGCGAACTTCGCCGCCGGGTAGCGGACCCAAGAATGTCCAGCGGATTGAAACTGCACAGCGTGTTGATTGATACCGACATGCGGACCATTCACTCGATGCGTTTGGCCGAAGCATCCGACCGCGTGCCCAAGTGCAATCTAATCCACACACCGTTGAAAACAGCTCACCAGTACCGCGAAAATGGAACCGAGAAACTGCGTTCGATTTCGCGTCGTTGGATCTACAACGTTCCTCGAAGCGGAGCGACCGAGGGTATGCGTCCCTTGGGACGACTTGCGCTAGTGGATCATGGCGAGATGGTGACCAAGAAACTGTCTGAATCGATCCACCAATTGATTGAAGAAGTCGGGCAAGAATCGGTTGACGTTTATGTGGTCGGTTCATTGGCGGGTGGAACATGCAGCGGAATGTACATCGACGTCGTGCATTTACTACGCGATCTGATGGACAAATCCGGTCTGGCCGACACGAAAATTCTGTCTTTGTTGACTTCGGCACCGTTACTGGTTGATCAACGAAATCCAATTGCGGCGCACGACACGCAAGCAGCACTTGTGGAAATCGAACATTTTCTAAAAGCTGGCAACGGATACCCGGGCGACGAAGGCGCGGGGTGGCCCAGCGTTCCTGCTGCACGAACGCCGCTGCATGACATTTATCTTGTCGCAGGTGCGTCGAACAGCCGGTTTGGAATTTCGCCAGTCGATACGATCGTTGAATACTTGTGGGCAGACGTGAACGAGTGCGACGAACTTTTTGAACAAGCAAGAAGTCCCGCCAAGCAAGAAAAGGGAACGGTATCGAAGCTTGGATTCCGAAGCGTCGGCGTGGTTCCTTTGGGCGATTCGCATCGCTTAGAACAAGGATTACTTGCACCGGCATTGGTTCGCGAAGTGATGATGGCGTGGATCGGCAATCCGGCCACGGCGTCAAACCGTGCGTCCTTTGTCGTGCAACGTTTGATGCGAAGAATTGGATTGTCGCCTGACGCGATTACGGCTCAAATCCAAAACTTTCTCACCGAAAAACAAATCACAACCGACGCTGCAGTTGAATCAAAAGGCAGCTCGCAGGATTCCGACGCTGGCGTTGCCAAGCCCGATCCCGTCACGCTGCAAATCGAGGCTCTTGCCAACGGAGGTCGATTTGATTGGATGTGTGCGGGTTGGATTAACAATCTGTATCGTGAAATTTCAGTTGGCCTTTCCGATCGCCGCGTCGATTTAGTGACCGCGGTTGAATCTCTTAAATTGATCAAAGACCAAGCAGCGAAAATGAAAGCTCACGCTTTCGATTCTTTGACGGACTTACCAAACACATCTGGAAATTCGCGGCCGCAAAGCAAATCAGATCGTGATTTTGTTTGTCGAACCGTGCGTGCAGTGACTGCAGTTCAGTTTGATCACTTGTCACGCAGCATTAAGTTCCTGGAAGAAAGACTCGAACGCTTTTCGACAATCTTGGCGATTGCGATCAATGAATCAAAACAGAATTCAAGAGAAGAGAATCCCTGGGCTTCGATGCCTGATGAGATTAAGGCTTACCTGCCAGAGCTAAAAAATTGCCTGCACGATGCCGCTGTGAACTCCTATTTGGTTCGACCGCTGAACGACCAAAGTTCCAACGTTGACGCTCGATATTTGATCACCGAATTATCGCGTCAGGCAACAGATTTGGTCATCCCGGTTGTGCAGCAACACAACAACCTGTTGGTTGTTGAACTGGGGAAGGAAATGAAGCATGATTCTGTGCAAAGCGACGGTACAAAAGCGTTCAACACAGCCAAAATGGTGCAGCATTCGATCGATGCAACGCAAACGATGCCGGATTCTGGTCAGCGTTTAACGGACTCGCCGGTAACAATCGAAGAAGCACTTGAACTGGCGCGTCCCGAACTGCTTTCGCTAGGCGGAATGCAGCGATTGGTTTTGGTCGTCAGCAATGAAATTGAACGAGGACGGATGGAGTCAGAGCTAAGAGCGATCTATGACGGAGCCGTCACCGTGGCTGTGATTCCGGGGGCAGCACCCAAGCTGGTTCATGAAGCTCAGCAAATTGAACTCAAAAATGTGCTGTCCAGACTCAGTGCACTCAATGGCGGAAACGAACACGTCACCGCGCGGCTATCCAGTCGTACCGACGTTGCTTGGTAGTTTATGCCGCGTTTGCCACGGCTGTGATATTCACAATCTGACTAATCGCCAGCGTTATCCCGCGGATCGCTTCGGCGCGCAGTGCCGTTTTTCGCTCTGACCAAGCTCGATTGAGCATCAATTCGATGCCGATGTAGGGTTGGTTCCGGAATTCCGATCGCATGGACTTGGTGATCGAATCGCTTGACCCGCGTCGTGGATAGTTGCGGCGAACGCGCAGCATCGGTGCCGCATCGTACATTTCGTCGATCAAATCTAGGCAGAAATCGACTTCATCGTCATGCGACGGATCGTATGAAAGTCCAACGTCGGTGCGTCGTATCTTGCCTGACTTGCTGCGAAGTCCAAATGTCTGAACCGACAAATGCACCACGTACGGTTGACGCGAAAGCTGATGCGAAATCGCGCTGCGGACTTTTTCGCGATACGGAAAATAGATCGTGTCCAACAACCGTTGCCGATCATCAGGTTTCCATTTTCGAGTCTGCTTTCCAAACAGGTCACGGTGGTGACTGGAAAGCCGAACATCGATCAGCGATGACGCATGTTTGTTTTGAATCAGCGGAACGCGAAGCAGACGCGATAATTCGCCAGCAACCTCTGAAGCCGGATCATGGCATACAGCCGGGATTTCCAGGTCTTCACGAAAACTTAGTTCCGGCGGGATCGATTGCCCACCTTGTTCGCAACTAAGTAAAACGCTCATGAAAATCCTGAAATCTAAAAACCACCCGGAATTGCCCCAAAGTCTAGAAGGCCTAAACGCCACGACACAACCTTGATTCCAGAATTGATAGCATTCGCAGTGCGGGCACAAAAAGTAGGCCGTAGCGAGCCCCAGCGAGTTACGGCAATTTGCGCACCGCCGTAACTCGCTATGGCTCGCTACGGCCTACTTTCAAGGTTCGCTAGTATTCCGCGTCACCTCAATTTTCGGGTAGCGGAACTCGCCAACGGCTTGTT
>NZ_LWSK01000298.1 GCF_001642955.1 Rubripirellula obstinata
TCATGCGAATCGACACTTGTTTCCAATGTCGCACACGAATCGGTGCATCTACACCTAACCGACGGTGCTTTTGGCAACGCGAGCGGACTGGAAGAGGGCTTCGCCCTTCACTTCGAACTTTCCCTGGTCGAACAGCATTACGGTACGTCCGAGCGTCAACGACATATCTCACACCTGCCTGGCACCTACACGACTGCACTTCATGACTATGAATACCTGCTGACAATTGCGGACGATCCAGTGGTGCGCGTTCTCGAGAGGCATGGTAAACTAACTGGACTCTCGTGGAGAGATCTGCGTCACTTATTCCCCCAAGCTGGCTTTTGGGTGTCCTATCGTTTGGCGCGCCGGCGACGGATGCGGATGGGGTAACCATGGGTTGCAACGGAGGCCGCGAGTTGACGTGTTTGAAGTGGTGAGTCGTTCGCGCGGCCCCGCTGAACCCTACCGTTCTGCAGACGGACGGCGTTGAGCTACTGGCAACTTGCTTGGTCAGCGACAATTGGTTGAACGGTGCGGTCTGTCTCTCAGTCCGTCAGCGTCGTTTGCCTTGTTGCCGACGTTCGCTCGTGGTTGAACTCGTGTTCACTTCACGGACCTTCAAGACCATTCGCTAGCGAACAATTTTTGGCTTCGATGTCGCGAGTTGCGCGGTCGAGTTGTCCACACCTCGCCAAGTCCATGGTCCGCAAACCGTCCATCACTTCGGCAACCGGATTTGCTGCAGCCAATGGTTGCTCGGAGCGATGCGCGATCCATTGCGGGACCATTCGTGTCCGTCCGTAAGATTCGTGCCGCAAAAGTTTACGCCGCAGGTGCGCGGTCAATGCTTGCTGCGTCCTATTTCGCTTGGCTACAATGGTGGGCAGCGTCAATCGGATTGGCCGCCTTCCAGACGCTTCGATCCAAGGCTGCAGAACAATGTGTTGAACCAGAGTTGCCGATCTGACGTTGCTGAAATGGTTCATCTTGGGCGGCAACCTGGTTAACACTAACGTTCGCCGACTGACTCGCTTTACGCCTTCACATGAGTTCTCTCAAGTCCGTGCGATTCACCCTCAAGTCGCTTTTCATACTCGTGACACTCTCTGCACTTGGACTTGCTGCGTACATCTACTCGGACGCGATTCCAGGGACGTATCACAAGAATGAAAATGGCTTCCCGC
>NZ_LWSK01000299.1 GCF_001642955.1 Rubripirellula obstinata
AAGTCCGAGTTTTGGATGTGCCCCGCAGGGCAGCATCGAATCAAGTCAGGCAATATGGTGGGCATCGGAATCAAGCACAGGCGACAGCGCACCCGCTCGGATAACGTCCGCGTTCTGCGGGCGGCGGGTGAAGTCGTGCAAGCAAACATTTAAGCCGACCACCGCCGCTCCGTCAGCAACGCTTGGTTATCCGTCCACGGAATTAGAGCAAGAGTTATCGTCGACATCGGTAATACAGCAGGCGTATCCTGCATCTTGCATTGCCGGAATTAGCTTAGACATCAAGTGAAAGAAGTCTTCTGAGTTCGACAAACGGACGGAAACGTCATACGAGATTTGATCGCCAAACCATCGGAAGATTGGCGATTTGCAGAAGGCCGTTATACGCCGCGATGTATCTAGACCGTCATCCGATTGAAGGTGCCCATTAAATCTCGGGGCGAGGTACCCCATTGCCCCGCACCGAGCCTTGAAGGACAGCATAAGTTGCCCAGGTGGTTCGTCCCATTCATCTCCAGTCTCGACAAAACCCAACGCGAGTGCAAAGTCGACAACAGGTGGAAAACGCATTTTAACCGGCCAAGCAACAATAACCACGTCAAGTTCCGTGTCCTCAATCTGATGAGCGACGCAGACTTCTCTAAAGACTGCGACTAAGTTCGCAACCGTCATGCGTTCGCCAGACGCAATGGATGCGAGCAAAGAATCGCGAAGAGTCTCTCGTCCGTTTTGTTTTGGCAAGATCATGGATCTGGGACGGATAACGGTCGGGATCACCGGGTACGGAGAGAAAAGTCAACCATCACAGAAAATCGCGCAAGCCGTACTCCGGTGCATCCCATGGTTATCCGCGATCATGTTTACGTTGGTGACCGCCACCTACGAGGCGGTCAGTCGGAACGCCAGTGTAGCGAAGGGAATGCGGTTACGTCAAATTTGCCGACGATGATGGCCCGGAAGGGAAAAATCAATCGTCGTCGGCAAATTTGACGTTACCGCAAAGGGTTGAATCAGGGAAAAACGTTCCAATGCGGTCGCCCGTGACATCAGGCGTTGGTTACGAAGTTGCGGTCGGAACCACCTTGGAGGCGACGACGTTCCGTATCGGCGGCGATCAGTGAAAATGCGTGACGAAGGAAGATCGCCGGCGGTG
>NZ_LWSK01000300.1 GCF_001642955.1 Rubripirellula obstinata
GGATAACCATTGCATGCACCGGAGTGGCGGCCGCACACTTTCCTCTCTGCTTGCACGTCAAATCCCGCCACCTCGGTGATGCATACCGTTATCCGACTGAAATCCGTAGCGTGAACACCATCGCAACCAACCCATACGCACCACCACCCGAACACGCCGTACCTGACGCCGACTCAACAACGTCAATCCGTACACGCGTTTCTCGGCCTGCCACCGCGCTCATAGTCATGGCGTCGATCCAATCCGTCTTCGTTGCGATCTACCTCGTTTCCGCTGCCGTTGTTGTTGCTCGCGGCGGATCTGTCTCCCACGACTACGTCGGTCTCGCTATTGCCACCATCCAACTTACCGGCCTCGTCCTTATCTCTATCGGCGGCGCAAAACTCGGCTTCCTTGAATCGCTGACCCTGGCTCGTCTGGGGGCATCGCTTGCTTGCATACCGTTCATCACACCGTTTGTGTTCGTCGGTATACCGTTCGGCGTCTGGTCGCTTCGGTTGCTGGCTGATCCGTCTGTCCGTGCTGCATTCCCTGACCACTCTGTGCAACCCAACGAGGGCGGATAACCATGGGATGCACCGGAGTACGGCTTGCGCGATTTTCTGTGATGGTTGACTTTTCTCTCCGTACCCGGTGGTCCCGGCCGTTATCCGAGCGGGTGCGCTGTCGTTCGTGCTTGGCTCCGATTCTCGCCATTTTGTCTGACTTGATCCAACGCCGCCCTGCGGGGCACAACCAAAACTCGGACTTGCTGAACTCGCGATTCATCGATGTTGCGTCCCGCTAATTCAAGCACAGACAAGCTTTGCGACACCTCGGGCATCCGGACTCCTGCGATCGAACACGCACCAACGCAACTTTCCTCCACACTGAATTGTGAACCAAACGGTTACATTTACGTTGTCTCACAATGCTGGACTCCGATACAATGATCACTCCGATGGCTAAATCCTGGATGGCGGCGTCCCGCCGTTGTTTTCCCCTCGCGGGGTTGATGCTGGCGACGTCCCGTCGTTGTTTTCCGCTCGCGCGGCGGATGCCCGTTGGCTGCCGTCAACTTTCGCTCACTTCGTAACCAATACCGACGGATAACAAATAAGTCTTTGACATCGCGAGCTTGC
>NZ_LWSK01000301.1 GCF_001642955.1 Rubripirellula obstinata
TCTGCCAGACGTGCCAGTTGATCCGCACCTCTCGACAGTTCTTCTTTGCCGACAGTCCTGCTGACGTGGGCAAATTCCGTCAGTTCCAACGCAAGTTTTTCCAGCGCATTTTCATCGCGAACGATTGCAGTCGTCATCGATTCCCGGATCGGCGCCCAGGCGTTTTCAAGTTGTTCAGCGACGTTGTTCATCGATTTCATCCTTACTGCACACTGTGAGCGTTGGATACTGGTTCGCCACCAAAGCGAGTAAACGTCGATTCAATTTTCGCGCTAAGATCTCCGAACGATTTCGCTTTCCAATTCGCTCCCTGAGCCCGACTGCGATTGATGCGTGCCGTTTCAGCAGTTCGCTGCAACGTTTCGACAATATCCTGAGTCAGCTTCATTTGCTCATCGGAGTTCAACGTGATCTCATTGAGTCCGCTGTTCGATGCGGTTGATGCCTTGCAGATGTTTTCCAACACCTCAAGGGATCGAGTCACGCGGTCGAAGACCTGGCCAAGCTGAGTTTGCTCTCCGGTGGTCATCGTCAACGACTGAGCAGTTTCCAGTTGAATCAGTTCCAGCCGAGCCGTAATATCGGAGACAGCCTGAGCCGACTGTTCCGAGAGGGCACGAACTTCCTCCGCGACCAATGCAAAACCGCGGCCATGTTCTCCCGCTCTGACGGACTCGATCGAAGCGTTCAACGCCAACAAGTCAGTTCGCGATGACAGGTTTCCAATCGTCTGCAAGATGGACTCGACCTCACGGGCATGCTGGCCCAGAGCCTGTAGTTTCCGTTCACGAAGCGAAGATTGTTTTTTGACTTCCTGAACTTCGTCCGCCAGCGTGGCGACCTGACTCAGCCCCATTTCGGCGGCCGTCCGGGTAGCCTTGCAAGCCTCTTGCGTGCGAATCGCATGGCCACAAATCGATCCAACGCGATCGGCAAGTTGCTCGGCAAGCGTGTTCGTTTTCTCAAATGCTTCGGACTGCGATTCAGAACCGGTAACCAGTTCCTCCGTCGTGCGAGAGATCTCGAGCCCACAGCCCAGAATCACGCCAAGCTCCGAACCAACGTCAGACTGAAATCGGCGGAAAACGCGTTTGAGC
>NZ_LWSK01000302.1 GCF_001642955.1 Rubripirellula obstinata
GCCATGAAAGAGGACCGCGACCGCTGTCTAGCGGCCGGCTGCACCGACTACACCACCAAACCGCTCGACAAGAACATGGTCATTCGCATGATCGACCGACTTGTCCGCAAATAAATTGCCCGATTAGCCGGAAGGCGATAGCGACGCCTGACTGAATAGCATTTCACCCTCCCTCGGGACGTGAAGTGTATTAATGACGGATTCACTTCACTCTCCCTCTGGGAGAGTCGAGCGTCAGCGAGGAGAGGGCGACCGCGCCGCTGCAAAAATCATAAGAACCTCCCCTCGCCAAGGCTCGACCCTGCTTGAAAAGGAGGGTGAAGAAAGAGGACTCAGGATCAAATGCTGCAGTCATACAATTGACGTCCCAAGCGGCGGCGTGATGTAGCCATGGGCGCGAGCCCTGCTGATTACCCAATTCTTTTTTTGAAATCGCAAAAAAACACCGCGATTTCGGCACGCTTTTTGCGCCTCGTGTTACCTATTTTTACACGATAGGAGCGCGATTGATGACCATTGAACCAGCCACGATTGAGCACGAATTTGACACCATCGACTTCGGCCATAAAAGCCGTAACGATCGATCGAAAGAACTTCTCCAGGCCCTCTTCGCCAATCCTCAAGCGAGCATTAATGCGGCTTGCGATAAATGGTGTGCTGCGAAAGGGGCTTACCGGTTCTTGGATAACCCCAAGGCCGATAGCCAGGAAATTCTTGCTGCGCACCGTCGGGCGACGATCAAGCGGATCAAGTCCCAGAAGGTGGTTTGCGTGGCCCAAGACACGACGGAGTTAGACTTCAACGGTCACGCCCCCGACGATGTGAAGTGCCTAAACATGGCAGACCGACGGGGATTGTATGACCATAGCTCTGTAGCCTTTACGCCCGAGAAGCTTTGTCTGGGCGTGCTGGATGTGGAGTTCTTTGATCGTAGTGAAGACAGCCTAGGAAAGGGCAGTCAACGGAAGAGTGATCCGATCGAAGAGAAGGAAAGTTTTCGATGGCTTCAAGGCTATCGCCGATGCTGTGAATTGGCCTCACAGTGCCCGGAGACTCAAGTTGTTTCTTTAGCGGATCGC
>NZ_LWSK01000303.1 GCF_001642955.1 Rubripirellula obstinata
GTAAGCCGAACTCCCAGTGAGTTCGGATCTACCAAAGGGTTCCTCACGTTTTCAATCCACACGCCCCGCCGCGAAGCGGCTTACTTGAACCATGGGTTGTTCCGGAGCGGGGCTTGCACGCTTGTTTTTCTGCTTGCAAGTCAAATCTTCCCGCCCGGAAAACCCGGACGTTATCCGACTGACGAATCGTTACTGAAGAACCATGTCTGACTTTGAGCCTGTCGATCTTCAGCGCATGCCGGACTACACTCGATTTGAAGACGCGTCCGGTTTGGAGTACGAAGTCTACGGAGGAGAATCGCGTCTGTCGGTCGCGTTTGAGATTGCCGCAAACTCGACCGCCGTTGTCAAACTTGCGGAGGGATTGATTCGCTCATTCATCAAGTTTGACGGAGTGTATGCTGCCAATCATTGCGAGGTGCTCGCCAGCCCCGAGGACGACGGTTCCGTATCGCTAATCCGGTATTCCTTCGAGTCGGCATCCGATCCCCACGAATTCGGCTACACCTACTATGATGTGTATGTTGCCCTCCGCGATCCACCGTCACCACGGTTTCACCCAACCAAGTTTGTTGTGGGGTTCTGGTAACGGATAACAATGCCGTGCACACGGAGCACGGCTTGCAAGGTTTTACAAATCGAAAGTCGTCTCTCCGTGCCCGGTGACGGCTAACGTTATCCGACTGAGCAGCGGACACTGACTGCCCGCCTCGCGCCCTGCGGGGCATCTCTAACGCTCGACCAAAACCGCTTTGCCCCCAACGCTCGACCAACATCGAAGTGCCGACTGCCCTGCGGGGCATCAACCAACGCCTGAATTCCAATGCTCAACTAATGCCGACGTGCCGGATGCACTGCGTGGCACCAACCAACGACTGTCTTCGTTTGCTCGATTTAACACTCCCCACCGAAACTTGCTTGACCGACCACTCTTTGCTACGATTTACATACGGTGATGGACACCCACGTGGACGAAGTCCGCGCCGACGGACCGCATCGCAACGGTGTATTGCGGATAACCATTGCATGCACCGGAGTGGCGGCCGCACACTTTTCTCTC
>NZ_LWSK01000304.1 GCF_001642955.1 Rubripirellula obstinata
ACCCCGAGATATCCGAATACGCTACGCCAGCGTCGCCGGACGGATCGTCGCCCAACTGGTTTGAACCATCTTCATGTCGACTTTCCAGCAGAACCTCTGCCATACGATTGCCGATCCCTGCAGGTGTCGTCACGTCGTCGCTTTGATTTGCCGGATTAAGCCCAAGCTGGCGCATCAAGTTTTCGAACGATTGCGACTGGTCAGCGAACAGATCCTCCAGGACTCGATACGCCGCAAAACTCATCGCAGCCTTCTTGTTCGATTCAGTGTTCTCTGATTCGGGACGCTGGAGCTGATCGTTCAAGCCGGTGGATACAGCATCCGCATCATAGGCTGACCACGCATCGTACATCGCAGTGTGCATCATCGCATAAGCCCTTGAAGCGATCGTCGGTCCCGGTGCGGTCACGATCACAGCCTCCTGGACGACTTGATCCCACATCACGGAAACGCTGGGCGTCGGATCTTCGGCCGTGACGTATTGAGTCACGCTGTTCACGTCCAACTGGATCAGCGAAGTTTCAAATGCGGTAGCCAGATCAGACATCCCTTCCTGCATCGAACTGGCGGTATAGTTTCGCAACTCTGGTCCGACGTCAATGAATTTCATTTTCAATTGTCCGAGCGACGACTCAATGGCGCCGTTCTCGTTCGGAGTCATTGACTGGGCTTCGATCGTTTGCAGGTTGGGGTTAAAAGCGTAGCTGTTGGAATCGTTGAACATCGCCGTGTCCACATCGATTCGACCGCGAACGGAAATACGTCCCATGTAGTCTGATCCGACGGTTTCGAAACGGTCATCGCCGTCTCCCATCTCGATATAGGCGTTCCCCCCAAAAGTCGTACCGTTAACCAGAACGGTGTCTTCTCCTGTTTGCCCAAAGAAACGCGTTTCGCTTCGCGCACTCACGCCGTTCAAGCCCAGCACATCCGTTCCACCGCCAGCAATGACGGCAAAGTTCTGCTGCAGTAATGTGTCTTCAAAATAGACCGCGTCATCGCCTTCGCCGGCGTACACCGTGGCTTGATCGCCGAACACGCCGCCTTTGACATA
>NZ_LWSK01000305.1 GCF_001642955.1 Rubripirellula obstinata
CGGGACGACGTTGCCAAGGTTTACGGTAAACGTCTCATCGCCTTCAACAATCATGTCATCATTGATGCCAATAGTGAACGTTTCCGTTTCACCTGCCGTACCCGCGAAATTCAAGGTACCGGTCAGAGCACCCGTGAAATCGGCTGCCTCGGTAGAAACGTCGGTCACGCTGTAATCAACCGAGAAGCCATCTTGAACATCTTTATCAAGCTCTACTGTGAACGTGATCATTCCGGTCTCTTCGTCTTCGGTCATGTCAACAACCGTCAAGACAGCCGAATCGTCATCGATGATGTCCAGCGAGGCTTCGTCAGTTGACGATATCGAAATGGCACCCGGATTAAGTGTTCCGGTTACGTCGGTGATGGAAGTCACTGTGGCAATGACCGTCTCGGTTCCTTCGACCACCATGTCATCTTTAACATCAACGGAAGCAATCTCTAACACGCTACCAGGTGAGAACGTGACATCCGACAGCGAGCTGTTGGCATAGTCATCACCACCTGGTGTTGGGACTCCATTGTTGGAAGCCGTACCGTTGTTGATGATGAGGCTGCCGAGTCCATCGGTCAGCGTCACGGTGATCGTGTTCTGACTTGGATTGGACAGAGAGATCTTGAATCGACCATCAATGATCGCTTCGTTGGTCAGATCGCCATCGTTGCCTTCCTGAGCATCATTGAGTTTCATGATCGAAACTTCAGTAGTGTCATTGTCCACGATTGTCGTCATAACAGTATTGGGTCCCGTCGCGGTAATCTCTGGAGTCGCAGAAACTCCATTGAATTGCGGATCGGAAATCGAAACCGTGAAATCTTCGTTTGGTTCAACGAAATTCGACAGGTGCTTGAGTGCTCCTGCACCTTGCTCGAAGCCGTCGTCCTCAAACGTATTGAGATCGATGGTCAACGTCGGTGCCGTTTGGACACTATCACCATAGAAGGTCACTTCGCCCGCACCGGCATCGAAGTCGAACGAGTCCGGATCCATCGGTGAAGTTCCGGCTGCCAGGTTGTAGGCATC
>NZ_LWSK01000306.1 GCF_001642955.1 Rubripirellula obstinata
AACTCGGCAAGTTGCCTGACCGCTCGGACGTACGCCTTGACGGTTCGGTCTGCCATGCCCTGAAGCTGCAGATCATCGGTGAGCCGCTTGCGTAGCGACTCCGGGAAGAGACTTGGGTTGGACTTGGGCGGATTAAATCGCTTAGACTTGCTCATGTGGGGGATCCTCTGAGAGAATGTAAGCCGAACTCCCAGTGAGTTCGGATCTACCAAAGGGTTCCTCACGTTTTCAATCCACACGCCCCGCCGCGAAGCGGCTTACTTGAACCATGGGTTGCACCGGAGCCGGGCTTGCGGGCGTTTCCTGATGGTTGACTTTTCCCTCCCGGCCCGGTGAACCCTACCGTTATCCGACTGAAATCCCCGCAAGCCAACACTCACGCAATATCAATCGCCAATGAGCTACTACGTTCGATACATCTGCACCGACCCGCGACCAGTCTCCCTCGATGACTTACGTCTTGGCCTTGCTACGGTGGACCCACAATACTCGATCGTCGACGACGAATTACATTTCGATGGTGAACTGTACGGACAACTTGACGTCAATGCTCGCGGAACGGAACTCTGCGATGAAGAACTTGACGAGCTGCAAGAGTTTCTCGAAGACGCGGAATCCGGTGACACTCAACGGGTCGTTGATTGCTTGACGAACGCGACTTCCATCATCGCCATCCAGGTTCTTTGGCAAGGTCGTGAACCAGAACCCACGCTTGAACGTGTTTACGCGGTCTTGGAATGGCTGCTTGCGAACCGCTCTGGCATCGCACAAGTTGACGACAACGGATACTACGATTCCAATGGGCAGGTTGTCGCGGTCTCGTGACTGCCCCGTGCGCCCAGTGCGGAGCGGATAACCATGACATGCACCGGAGTGGCGGTGGTTGACTTTTTCGTTTGCTTGCAAGTCTTTCGCCGCCACCCGGTGATGTCTACCGTTATCCGACTGAGCCGCGGACATTTGCTGCCCGCCTCGCGCCCTGCGGGGCACAACCCATGCTCG
>NZ_LWSK01000307.1 GCF_001642955.1 Rubripirellula obstinata
AAAGCTGCCGCAGAGGCGCAACGAATTGGCCCGTTTGTGCGAGGATTCGAAGTCTTTCGTGAATTGCCGGACGAGACGTACTTGAACGCGGGTCGCAAATCGAAAGGGTCCGCGGCACCTGCGAATACGTTTGCTGAAGAGCAGCTTTGGCGGCGCGGCATTGAGTTTCTGTTGTCGATGCAAAACGAAGAAGGCGCGTTCAACGATTCGGATTACGATTTCGGCGGAACCGATAGCTTGCCCAACGTTCACTCGGCCGTAACATCAATCGCAGCGATGGCGTTGTTGGAAGCTCACGGTCGACCAGAGCTGAAAGACTTGCAGCCTCGTATCGAGAACGCGATCAAAAGCGCTGCGGCTTACGTCAGCGATGAATCAAAATTGAACTTGCAGGACAAGGACGAGATTTTCTGGGCCTATCTTTACCGACTTCGATTGTTCAATCGTCTGCAGTCCAAATGGCAAACGGGAGCGGAAGGAATCACGGAAAGTTTGAAAGCTTTGGCCAGCGTGCAAACTGCTGGTGGTGATTTCTATCACGAGTACAACAATCCGTTTGTGACGGCGTCAGCGTTGTGGGCGATGAAGGAGTCAGAGTCGCTGGGTGCTCAGGTCGATGCGTCCTGCGTGGAGGCGGCGATCGCTGCGCTGACGAAATGCCGATTCGCCAACGGGGCCTGGATGTACAGCAGTCCGCGGAACGGCAGCGCCGCGGGAAAGGAAGCCAGTGAACGGCGGACGATCGGAAGCGCGGGTCGGATGCCTCATTGCGAAGGCGCTCTCGTGATCTGGGATCGTGCCGATCACGATGGCCTGGTCGAGAGCCTTGAGTCTGCGTTTGAGATGCACGACGACATGGATAGAGCCCGTAAGTACGATGACCACACGTCTTCTTACAACTACGGTGGTTTCTTTTACTGGTACTGTATGGAAACGCGGACCGATGCGATCCTGAAAGTGACCGATGAGGCGACTCAAAAAGAAATGGCTATCAAACAGCG
>NZ_LWSK01000031.1 GCF_001642955.1 Rubripirellula obstinata
GTTGCGCACATTGCCGTAACTCGCTATGGCTCGCTACGGCCTACGTGCTGGCGATCAGGGAAATGTGCCGTTGCCACGATGCTTCACAGCATTCCAGTTTGTGTTGTCTGCCATGGTGCAGCTTGCCCAATTTGCTGCGTTGAAATGACTTTCATCAGGCCAGGCGATGCCCACGCGGCTAAACGAACGAATACGTATTTTCCGGCACCAAAACTCTTCGCGGCGCAGACGAGTAGCCTGCAGCGAAGGCGTTAGTTTTGGCCCCGCAAAATACACTTCAGTTCGTTAGGCCGAGTTACCTGACCAGGAAGGTTTCCTTGAGTTCACTATCGAGCGAACCGCCGACGGTGAGCTCAAATTCGCCCGGTTCGGTGACTCGTTCCATCTCGATTCCGGTGAACGACAGGTCGATCTTTGGCGAAAGCTCAAAGGACAGTTCTTTTGTTTGGCCGGGTTCCAAGAACACTTTTTGGAATCGAACGAGAAGCTTTTCTGGACGCACGACCGAGGCGACTTTATCGCGGAAGTAAACCTGAACCACTTCGGCACCGGCGACCTTGCCTGTGTTTTTGACTTGGACGGAAAACTTGACGGGTTCGTCCATCGCGAACTCTTGGCTTGCCAGTTTTAGATTCGACGTTTCAAACGTCGTGTAAGACAATCCGTGTCCAAACGGAAACAAAGGTCGCGAGGTTTCTTCCCAGTAATCCTTGTAGAACGACGTTGCTTTCTGCGAATAGTAGACCGGCAATTGGCCGACCGATCTTGGCACGCTCAACGGCAACTTGCCGCTCGGGTTGACTTCGCCGAACAACACTTTGGCGACCGCGGTGCCGTTGGTTTGCCCGAGATAAAACGTGTTCAAAATAGCACAGGGCTGCTCTGCGATTTCCGGGATTGAAAAAGGCCTGCCGCCCATCAAGACCACGACGGTTGGTGTTCCTGTTTCGATCACTCGCATCACGAGTTCTTTCTGGTTGCCCAGCAAACCCAGCGTCGATCGGTCTCCGCGAACGCCGGGTCGGTAAAAAGCTTCGCGGGCGCTTTTTGTGTCGCCTCCGACGCAAACGATCGCCACGCCCGAATTCGCTGCCAACTTGACTGCTTTTTCAATCATCGGAAGTTCATCTTTCAAGCTGGCCGACCGGTAACCGGACTTGGGATCAAACGTTCCCAATCCACAACCTTTTTGATATTTGACCGTGGATGAATCGGACGCAAAGTCGGTAATGCCTTTCAGTAGGCTGACCACGTAGTCGTTTTGCATGGTGTAGTTGCCGATCAACTCAGAGGCAGCATTTGGGCCGATGACGGCGATTTGGTCCAGGCTGTCTAGCTGAAGCGGCAAAATGTTTTCGGGGTTCCGTAGCAACGTGATCGACTCAAGAGCCAACTGTTCGGCCAGTGCGACGTGCGATGGTTGTCCAACGATTTTTTCGGCGACGTCAGCGTCCACGAAAGGGTCTTCAAACAAACCCATCATGAACTTCAGCCGCAAGATCCGTGAGACACTTTGATCCAGATAGGATTCCAATTCGGGTTCGTTCTTGATAACGGCAGTTAGTTCCTGGTAGGCGACGCCATCGGGCAGATCCAAATCCATGCCTGCAATCAGCGCCATGCGAGCGGCGTCTTGAACCGTTGCCGCGACGTGGTGGAATTCTTCCAGCCGTTTGATGTCCATGTAATCCGAAACGACCATGCCTTTGAAACCCCATTGGTCTCGCAGCAACTCGGTCAACAACCAGCGATTTCCGTGGGCGGGAACTCCGCCGACGTCACAGTGCGATGCCATCATGCCTTGCGCACCGGCGATTTTGACAGCGACTTCAAACGGCGGCAAAATATCGTCCATCAACGTTTTGGTTTCGATCGGGGTGGCGGCAAAGTTGCGTCCGCCAACCACTTGGCCGTAACCTGCGAAGTGCTTGGGTGCCGAAACGATGTGGTCGCGCCCCGGATCGCCGCTCTTCCCGCCCTGCAAGCCCGACACCACCGCGAGCGCCATTTGGCTGACCAGGTAAGTGTCTTCGCCATAGGATTCTTCGATGCGTCCCCAGCGAGGATCGCGGCCCAGGTCCAACACGGGCGTGTGCGCTTCGTGCGATCCGCGAACTCTCGATTCGATGCCGATCGCGTTGAACGCTTCGTTGACCAGTTCGGGATTCCAACTGGACGCCATGGCCAGCGGAACGGGGAACACCGTGGAATTGTATCCAGCATGACCGTGCAGACATTCGCTGCCGATCAAGGCGGGGATTTTTAGGCGGGTGTTGTCGATCAGGTACTGCTGCATTTTGTTCACCTGTTCGACACTCTTTCGCGGCGGACGGGGATCAAAGGTATTTTCGATCTGGCCGATACCGTTATTCAGTCGCTCCGTGATGGTCTTCTTCATCACGACAAAGCCTTCTTGGGTAGCCGCCGAACCGCGAATGCTGATCGAATTCAATTGAGCAACTTTTTCCTCCAGCGTCATCCGGCCCAACAGATCTTCGACGCGTTCGTCGATCGGCGCTGACGGATCTTGGTAAGCTAACGGATCTTGGTAAGTCAGTGTGGCAGTTTCAGCAGTGGCAGTTTCGGTCTGTGCGTCAGCAACAGTGATCCAACCGGCCAGCAATGCGGCAAGGATTGGCAGGCGTGTGTTGTTCATCTAAGGAAGATTCCCATTTGATAGTTGAGCTCGAAGACGTGGGTATTAATACTAACCAAAACTC
Source organism: Rubripirellula obstinata (assembly GCF_001642955.1). Lineage (GTDB taxonomy): Bacteria > Planctomycetota > Planctomycetia > Pirellulales > Pirellulaceae > Rubripirellula > Rubripirellula obstinata. The sequence continues at coordinate 2,721 of NZ_LWSK01000031.1, forward strand.
GCTTGCTGCTGCCGTTGCCTACACATTCATTGTTCGCATTTTTTAGAATTTTGCCGAATGGCAATTGCGAATTGGCCACGAAGTATTTTTTCGGGAAAAACCGTGGGCCACCCCCAAATTCCGGGGTGATATTTCCACGCATTTAAAAACGCAATCTTGCATCAATGCAGTGCGGTGGTTGGCCCCGTTTGCTTTGCTGGTCTGTTAGAATCTTTTCAATACAAAAACTCGTTGATCAAACGAGTTTGGAATTCTCTTTTCTTACCGATAACTACCATGACAAAAAACGATTCAACCAACGTCGGCTTCGTCATTCTGATCAGCGTTGTGACGACCATCGGTGGCTTCCTGTTTGGGTTCGACAGCGGGGTCATCAACGGCACGGTTGACGGGCTGAAAACGGCGTTTAATTCGGACAGCGTTGGGACGGGTTTCAATGTGGCGTCGATGCTTTTGGGATGCGCCGTGGGTGCGTTCTTCGCTGGCACGTTGGCTGATAAAGTGGGACGCCGTAGCATCCTGATCGTTTCAGCCCTGTTCTTTACCATCAGTGCTTGGGGATCGGGGATCGCCGAATCGTCGGGCGAATTTATTGTCTACCGAATCCTTGGCGGATTGGCCGTCGGTGCCGCCAGCGTTTTGGCACCCGCCTACATCAGCGAAGTCACGCCTGCCAGATTTCGCGGGCGGATGTCATCGATTCAGCAGATTGCAATCATCTCGGGTTTGTTTTTTGCCTTCCTCAGCAACTATGTGATCGCCGGTAAAGCGGGTGGTTCCACGATGGAGTTTGCGATGGGGTACGAAGCTTGGCGGTGGATGTTTTGGGTGGAATTGGTTCCGGCAATCACTTTTTTCATCGCTCTGTTATTCATTCCCGAAAGCCCAAGGTTTTTGGTCGCCAGTGGGAAGAAAGACAAAGCGTTGACGGTACTGAAAAGATTGATGGGCGACGATGCCGAAGGCATGCTGAAACAGATTGACGCCTCGCTTGCGGGGGCCCAGCATCGGCCAAGCTTGAAAGACATTGTCGATAAAAAACTTGGCGTGCGACCCATTGTTTGGGTTGGTATCGGGCTGGCCACTTTCCAGCAACTCGTCGGCATCAATGTCGTGTTCTACTACGGAAGCGTGCTCTGGCAATCCGCTGGGTTTTCGGAAAGCAACGCGTTGTTGATCAATGTCGTCAGCGGAGCGCTTAGCATCGCGGCCTGTTTGGTTGCCACGTTTTTGATTGACCGAATCGGTCGCAAGCCACTGTTGATGATCGGTTCGGTCGGGATGTCGATCACGTTGGCGGTGATGGCGTTTGTGTTCGCACAGGCTCTGGTTCAAGAAGGTGGTTCGCTGAAACTGGAAGGCCGCAATGGTCCGATCGCATTGGTGGCTGCGAACTTGTACGTGATCTTCTTTAACATGTCCTGGGGCCCGGTCATGTGGGTCATGCTTGGTGAGATGTTCCCCAACCAAATTCGCGGGTCAGGATTGGCCGTCAGCGGGCTGGCGCAGTGGACCAGCAACTTTGCCGTGACGATGACGTTCCCGATTTTGCTGGCCAGCATTGGGCTGGGCGGTGCCTACGGGCTGTATGCCGTGTGTGCGGTGATTTCCATCGTCTTCATCGCAAAGTTTGTGCATGAGACCAAAGGCCGAGAACTGGAAGACATGCAAGGTTGATCGAAAGAATCTGTAGCATTGGATCGAACAACAACGAAACACTTTTTTCATAAGTACAGCATCTGGAATCTCCATGAAACGATCACGTTTGACCCATCTGGTTTGCCAACTTGCCGTTCTCTGCACCTGCGCGGGTTTGTTTTGCAGTTCGTGTAGCAGTGTCTACGCCGACGGCATCGCTCCGCATCGATTAGTCGTGGGCGCAGGTTTCGTGAACCCGCTAGGCTTCCACGACGCAACGCCAACGTTTTCTTGGCAATTGCCGGATGGCACCGAAAGCCAAACCGCTTATCAAATTGAAGTTGGCGATGTCCGCAGTGATGAAACGATCTGGGACAGCGGTTGGGTCGATTCGGATCAATCCGTTTTTGTTCCCTACGGTGGTCCGCCGCTAAGTTCGCGGCAACAACTCGATTGGCATGTTCGTTTTCGTGATCAGGATGGCGCTGAATCCGATTGGAGCGTTCCTGCCCAGTTTGAACTTGGTCTATTGTCAGCCGATGACTGGAATGCAAAGTGGATCGCAACGGCCGATGAAAAAGACGCGGATGAGAAAAACGCAGAGCAGGAGCCCGTTGCGTATCTGCGGCGAGATTTTTCCGCGTCGGGTGACGTTAAAAGTGCTCGGCTGTACGTGACAGCACGAGGGCTTTATGAAGCGTATCTCAATGGACAGAAGATTGGCGATGACGCTTTCACGCCTGGATGGACTTCGTACTCAAAGCGAATTGACACTCAGTCTTACGACGTGACCGAGCTGGTCCAAAATGGCGGAAACACTCTGGGTGCAACGCTTGGTTATGGTTGGTACGCCGGGCATTTAGGTTGGAAAGACGGACGAAACTTTTACGGCAAGTCGCCGCAGTTGTTGATGCAGTTGGAAATCACGTATCAAGATGGAAGCAAGGAAAGAATTGTTTCGGACGAATCTTGGCGAGCAACCCTGGATGGACCAATCCGCGCCTCGAGTATCTACGATGGTGAGACTTACGATGCAGCGAAGGAAATGCCAGGCTGGAATCAGTTCGGGTTCGATGAAGCTGAATCCACCGCGCAGTGGAACTCAGTTGTTGCCAATGATGACCTGGGTTCCGCTCGATTGACTCCCAAGCCTTTCGCGGCGGTCGGCGCGACCGAAACATTGGCGACTCAGGCGATTACCGAACCAGAACCCGGGCGTTTTGTATTTGATCTGGGGCAAAACATGGTGGGCTGGCCGCTTTTAAACATTCCGGTCCAGAAAGGCCAAGTCATCACGATGCGGTTTGCTGAAATGCTGAATCAAGACGGCACGATGTACACCGAGAATTACCGATCGGCGAAATCGATCAACCATTACACCGCCGCTGAAACGGGCAACGTCCAGTGGCAACCGACTTTCACCTTCCATGGTTTTCGATACGTTGAGCTATCGGGTTTTCCCGACGGCACTAAGCCCAACGCTGATTGGGTGAAGGGCATGGTGCTGCATTCCAAGCTAAATCAGATTGGCAACTTTGAATCGTCGCACGCCAAGCTGAACCAATTGCAGGAGAACATTGTTTGGGGACAGCGCGGCAATTTTCTTGACATTCCGACCGACTGTCCGCAGCGTGATGAACGGATGGGATGGACCGGCGACGCTCAAGCGTTTTGCCCAACAGCCATGTTCAATTACGATTGCCACGCTTTTTGGAAAAGTTGGCTGGAAACGATGCGAGACGATCAGTTTAGCGACGGTCGCATTCCGCACGTCATTCCTGATGTATTGAACAACCGCGGCGGAAGTCCCGGATGGATGGATGCGGCAACAATTGTTCCGTGGGATGTTTACGTGCGAACTGGCGACACCGAAGTTCTGTCGGATAACTTTGGAATGATGGAGCAGTTGGTGCAGTGGTATCGCTCTAAATCCAAGGGCGGCATTGTGGTCGGCGTCAAAGGTTTTGGCGACTGGCTTCAGCCCTACGCTGATGATAACAAGGGCGACACGCCGCACGACTTATTGGCGACAGCTTTCTACGCCAACAGCGTCCGAATTCTCGCTGATTCTGCTCGCGTGCTGGGTAAGACGGCGGAGGCAAAAAAATACGATGAAGAAGCGGCATCCGTTCGCGACGCTTTTGCGAAGCACTATTTCGACAGCAATGTAAAGCTACAGAATGCACCGGAAACCCAAACGGCTTACTTGTTGGCGATCACGTTTGATTTGATTCCACAAGATCAGCACGAGCAAGCGGCTGAGCATTTAGTTCGCTTAATCGACGAAGCAGGCGGCCACTTGCGCACTGGTTTCTTGGGCACGCCGTTCATTGCCAGCGTGCTTGAACAAACCGGTCATGCTGATATTGGTTTTTCGGTCTTGTTCAAAGAGAGCTATCCGTCTTGGTTTTATTCGATCAACCAAGGTGCGACGACGATGTGGGAACGCTGGAACAGCTACAGCCATGAAAACGGCTTTGGCAACGTCGCGATGAATTCGTTCAATCACTATGCCTACGGCGCGATTGGTCAGTTTATGGTTGAGCGGATCGCGGGAATTGCACCCGATCCCGACCATCCCGGTTACAAGCACTTTTTTGTACGGCCGGTCGTCGGCGGGCCGCTGACTTCCGCCAAAGCGGAGTTGGAAACCGCTTACGGCAAGGCTTCGAGCGCTTGGACGCTGAACGGAAACGCGTTGTCGATGATCGTGACCGTTCCGCCGGGCACCACCGCGACGATCGTCTTCCCGGACGGAACGCCGGCAAAAACCGTGTCACCGGGAAGTCACCAGTTTGAGTGTGAGGTCAACACCGCAGACGCAGCGGCAGCCGAAACTGCTGAACCGGCCGTGGTTCCGTAAGCCGGTTTTCGCGACGAGGTGAAAATTCAACGTGTAGCATGTAGGCCGTAGCGAGCTTCCAGCGAGTTACGGCATTTTCGGGCATTGCCGTAACTCGCTAAAAGCTCGCTACGGCCTACTTTGGAAATGCCAGTTAGGGTTCGGCTCAACGCCGTGAAGAGTTTTGGTCCCGGAAAACACGTGTTAGTTCGTTTAACCGCGTGGGCATCGCCCCGCGCGTTTCGCCCGGCATGAACGCGCGGGGCGATGCCCACGCGGTTAAACGGTTTAGAAACCCTTCACGGCGTTGGGTTCGGCCCGCTGAAAGTTGACACCAACACATCGCCATCAGGCCAGATAGAAGGTGTGTTCGGCTTCGCCCTTCGCCATTCGCTGTACGTAGAGCGCGGCTTCGCGAATATGGTAGTCGCCCCACATGCTGCTTTCACCACAGGGGATTTTTTGTCCTGCTGGAATGTTGTCCCAACCACCGGGGCGATGGTAGATCGAATGCAGGATCAATCCTTGGTGCGAGTCATCGGTGCTGAGGTACGGTTCGTCCAGCAGCGTTCGCAAGATGGTTAGTCCAGCGGCGGTGTATTTGATTGCCGCATCGCTGTCGCCGCGATTACCAAGGTAGGCACCCAAACGCAGAAGTCCTTGGCAGCCGATCGCGGCGGCTGAACTGTCAACGGGTTCGTGTTCGTTGTAAGGATCAGCGGCGCGGTCGAGGTATCCGTCACCCAAGCGATGGAGTTGTGGCGCGCCGGTGTCCCAGTACGGAATCCCATCGGCCGCAGAATGATCGATGTAGAAATCGCAGGTTGCTTGAGCAGCTTTTAGCATGAACGATTCAATCGCCGCGCGGCCGCCGACCGGTTCAAGTTCTGAATCGTCCAGCGTTGCCAGGAATTGCAATTGTTCAGGGAAGCCGACCATGATCCACGCTAAGCCGCGGGTCCAGGTGGAAAACGGAGCATAACCTTGCTGTGAATTTGGACAGCGATACTGTCCGTCGTTCAAGTTGAAAATACTCTCGTGCGCCGTCCGACCAGGGATGTCGTAGGCGTCGCGACCTTCGCCGTAATAGACCGCGAACTCGGCCGTCGTTCGGGCGTGCTGGATCACTCGATGCAATAAATTCACCTTGCGATCGTTTTCTTCCATCAAGTTGTGGCCCAGTTGATGGGCGACCGACAACGATCGAAGTGACCGAATCGTATCAGCGAACAGGGAATGAGGCCCATTGAATGAATAGATGTATCCGGCATCGTTGTTATTCTCCGCTGGGCCGTTGGCTGCGGGAAGCGTCGTCCAACGCTTGGCTTGCACCGCGCCGGAAGCCATCAACGCCATTTCATAAAACCGCTGCTCCCAATCGTTTTGCTCGATCCGACCTTCCTGCATCAGCCGAAGCAGGTTGCCATACGTGCTGACGTTGTTAAATCCGTGATCGTGAACACCAAAGTGGGTGACGTGCGGAGCCATCTTTTCCAGCGTGTTGTTTCGTCCACGCTGAAGCATTTCTGGGTCGCCGCATGCATCGAACTGCAAGATCTCGCTGCCGTATTGGAATCCTTGCGTCCACTCGGTCCATCCGCGTGTTTGGTAGCGTCCATCGACGGTGAACACGGGCGAACCAGCAGAGGGATCGTAATCACGTTCGATGGATTCGATCTTGGATGCCGAAAGATCCCAAAAATGGTCCAGAGATTTTTGTAGCGATACAGGTGTGATTTGATCGTCAATTTTCATGTTGAAATTTGTTTAACAGCGTTGGAGTGAGCTTTGCGTGAAGTTGGGTAATTGGGGGTGTTGGTTTGGAGTCTAATCGATCAGAAGTTGCGCATGTTATGCCCCATCACCGCACATTCCCCTTTGTTCCGTCGGCATCCAGAGCTATATTCCCGCGATATTATTCGCCAATCGAGATGCAAAGCAGGACGCTGATCTTGAAATATGTTGTCACACTAGGACTGTTGCTGCTTGCCAATTGGCTGCTGTGGTCTGGCCACTTCGAAAGCCCATTCCTGATCGGTTTGGGTGTTCTCTCATGCCTTGGTTGTCTTTTTCTCGGCGTGCGAATGCAGATCATTGATGAAGAAGGTGCGCCGGCACAGTTGGGCATTCGGCCCTTCACTCATTACGCACCATGGTTGATCAAAGAAATCGCCGTGTCGAACTGGGAAGTCGCCAAAATCGTGATGTCACCACGGATGCCTCTGAAGCGAAATTTGATATTGGTAAACGCAAAGCAGCAGACGCCATTGGGGCGAGTGATCTATGCCAATTCAATTACGTTGACCCCCGGGACCGTGTCCGTCGAAATGCTTGGCGACAAAGTTCGCGTTCACGCGTTATCGCTAAAAGAAGCGGCCGATGAAATGTCCAGTGACATGAGTGATCGAGTGTGCCGATTAGAAGGATCAAGACCTTCTAGCGACGAATCAAGGAAGGACGTTTAACGATGGTCTTTCTGTTCACCGCCTGTGTCGCCATTTTAGTGACGATGTCGTTCGCGTTGGTTCGCGCGATGTTGGGGCCAACGGTTTTTGACCGCGTTTTGTCGCTCAATATGTTTGGAACCAAAACGGTTTTGCTGATCTGTGTCGTCAGTTTTTTGCAGGGGCGAACTGATTTCTTGGACCTCGCGCTTCTGTACAGCTTGATGAATTTCATCGGCGTGGTCGCTCTATTACGATTCACGACGCAGGGTGAATTTGGCGGGCAAAACCCCAACGTTGATACTCCCTTCGGTGATAAATCGATTGGGAATACGGCACTTAAAAGTGGTGGAGACTAATTCCAATGTTTGGGGGCGAAATCTACGAAACGATTGTGTGGTTGATCAGTGGCGGATTGCTGATCAGCGGCAGTATCTTTGCAATCATCGGGGGCATCGGAATCTGCCGTTTGCCCGAGTTCTTTTCTCGGATGCATGGTGCTGGTTTGACCGACACGATGGGGGCCGGATTGATTTTGGCGGGATTAATGGTGCAAGCCGGACTTTCGTTGGTGACATTCAAACTGGTGATCATTCTGTTTTTTGTCCTGGTCACCAGTCCTTCGTCATGCCACGCATTGGCCAGATCGGCGATCGCACACGGGCTGAAGCCTCAACTAGACGTGCCAAATTCCGACAACCAAAACTCGAATCAAACGTCGGGAGGCGAGTGAGTGATGACCGCCATTGATGTCGCTATTCTGCTGTTCCTTGCAATCACTGCAGTCACAATCGCTCGGATTCGTGACTTGTGGGCCGCGGTCATGTTCACGGGCATCTATAGCTTTCTTTCGGCTAGTTGGATGCTGTTGCTCGATGCACCCGATGTTTCGTTCACCGAAGCGGCCGTGGGTGCAGGTATTTCAACCGTGTTGATGCTTAGCACGCTTGCCTTAACTGGCACCACCGAAAAGGCATCCGGTGCGAAGTTCCGCCCGATCCCCTTTATGGTCGTTGTCTTGACCGGTTGCATGTTGATCTACGGCACGTTGGACATGCCGCAGATTGGTGACCCAAGTGACCCGATCCACATCCACCCAAGCCCCAGTTTTGTTGAACGCACGCAGGGCGACATGCACGGATTACCCAATGTTGTCACCGCTGTCTTGGGCAGCTATCGAGGCTACGACACATTGGGCGAAACGACCGTCGTGTTTACCGCCGGGATCGCCGTGTTGTTGATTCTTCGACGTGGAAAAGAGGAAGACAGCAAGACTGGTGGCCGACCAGGAAGTGCTGCTGCATCAGGAGACAACGCATGAAGACGTTCCCCATCATTCGTGTCGTCACGAAAATTCTGATCCCCTACATCCTGTTGTTTGGCTGTTATGTCCAATTTCATGGCGACTATGGTCCGGGTGGCGGTTTTCAAGCAGGCGTTATTTTTGCGTCCGGTTTAATTCTGTATGGACTGGTGTTTGGGCTCGATGCTGTTCGCACCGTTGCACCGCCACGAGTGATTGAAAAGCTAATGTCGTTGGGCGTCTTGATTTTTGCTGGCACGGGTGTGTTGACGATGTTGTTGGGAGGCAATTTTCTTGATTACGACTATCTGGAACATCATGTCTTGCCGGGCATTTTACCAACCGGCCAGCACCTCGGCCTGTTCCTTGTCGAACTTGGTGTCGGTGTGACGGTCACGGCCGTTATGACGATGATTTTCTATGCGTTCGCTGGACGCGTCCAGGCAAAACATGTCCAGGCAAAACAGGAGCCCACGCCATGACCATGGTGCAAGCACTGGGGCTCTATAATTACTGGGTCGTTGTCTTCTTGATGATGACTGGGTTCTACATCGTTATCGCTCGGCGAAACCTGATTAAATCAATTTTGGGTCTGAATATTTTTCAGACTTCGGTGTTCTTGCTCTACATTTCGATGGGCAAGATTGACGGAGCGACCGCACCGATCGTGCCACCCGATATCGCTGCGGCAGCCGCGCATCACGGCGACCATCACAGCGACCATCACGGGCACGGTGAACACGCAGGTCATGGCGTCGTTGATCACGGTGTCGATCACGGTGTTGATGGGGCAACCGAGATCGCACACGAAGCTGCCCATTCCGCAACGGGATACGTTGCGATGACGGGAATCGATGCTGAAAACATCGTTTACTCCAATCCGCTTCCCAGTGTTTTGATGCTGACCGCGATCGTCGTTGGTATCGCGACCACCGCATTGGCGCTCGCGTTAATTGTTCGGGTCCGCGAGGACTATGGCACTGTTGAAGAAGATGAGATTTTGCAGATCAACCAAGAAGAATGGGCCGCTGGACGAGAGCGGGCGGCGAAGAAGAAAAAGGCAAGTCCGGGGGTATCGGCAAGGTGATCGAAGCAAACCTACCGGTCCTGTTGATCGTGATCCCAATGATCACCGCGCCGCTGTGTGTCTTGGCAGGTCGCGGGCGTATCGCCTATGCGATGTCATTACTCGCATCCGTGTTGGTGTTCGCGATCGCCGTGGCTTTGGTGATCAAAGTGGGCGACAGCGGAACGATTCGCTATGAGCTTGGCGGCTGGGAACCGCCTTACGGCATCGAGTATGTCGTTGATCGCTTGAGCAGCTTTATGGCGATGTTTGTTTCAGCACTTGGAATGATCGTGCTGTTCTACGCTCCGCATAGCGTCAACAAAGAAATACAGCCATCAAAGCACTATCTGTTTTACGCGACTTACTTATTGTGCATGACAGGATTGCTGGGCATCTGTGTCACGGGCGATTTGTTCAATGTCTTTGTGTTCTTAGAAATCTCGTCGCTATCGTCGTACGCGTTGATTTCACTCGGGCGAACTCGCCGCGCACCCTTGTCGGCGCTTCAGTATTTGATTGTCGGCAGTATCGGGGCAACGTTCATTCTGATCGGAATTGGGTTGCTGTATCAGATGACCGGTACGCTGAATATGGCTGACATCGCGTCGCGAATCGACACGATTGATGGTCCACGCACGATCATGGTTGCGTTTGCTTTTCTGACGGTGGGATTGTGCGTCAAGATGGCGGTGTTTCCGCTGCACACATGGTTGCCGGGTGCTTACACGTATGCACCGTCAGTCGTCACGTGTTTCATCGCTGCCACCGCGACCAAGGTTTCTGTTTACGCGTTCATCCGTTTGGTCTACGGCATCATGACGCCGAAGTTTGCCTTTGAATTGCTACCGCTCGATTCGGCATTGATGGTGTTTTCGCTGATCGGAATTTTTGTGGCTTCGACCGCGGCGGTTTTCCAGGACGATGTCAAACGCTTGCTCGCCTACAGCAGCGTCGCGCAAATCGGTTACATGTTGCTTGGCGTCAGTATGTCCAACATTGATGGATTGACCGCCGGGATTGTTCACATGTTCAATCACGCGCTGATCAAGGGTGGTTTGTTTATGGTCGCGGGTTGTTTCATCCTGCGACTGGGTTCATCACGGCTAAGTGATTGGGCGGGTGCCGGTCGAACGATGCCGTGGACCGGATTCGCTTGGGCGATCGGTGGGCTGGGTTTGATCGGAGTTCCCATGACGGCCGGCTTCATCAGCAAATGGTTGCTGTTGACTGCCGCGATGCAAAACGGATGGTGGCCGGTGGCAGCCTTGATGCTGCTTAGTTCTTTGTTGGCAGTGGCCTATGTTTGGAAAGTTGTCGAGACACTGTATTTCTCGGAACCTTCGGATGCGGTCGTTGCGTCCACTGAGGCACCGGCAGGAATGCTGATTCCGACCTATGCGATTATCGGTTGTGTGGTTCTGTTCGGAATTTGGACGACTTATTCAGCGGGTCTTGCCGCAGCCGCAGCCGCTGAATTGTTGGGAGCGACACCGTGACCGATCCCGTCAACTTGATTGTCTTGTCGCTCGTCTTGCCGCTCGTCGCGTTCGTGATGAACTTCGTGCTGGGCAATCGTCCCAACGCACGCGAATGTTCAACGGTCGTGATCGCCACGATTTTGTTCGGTGTGGTTGGCTTGTTGGCCAGCAGCGTTTTTGACGGTCAGCGCCCCGAGTTGTTCGTAAGTGAGATGTTGCCTGGGTTCTCGATTGCATTTTCAGTCGAACCGCTTGGGATGATCTTCGCTCTGGTGGCGTCGGGGTTGTGGATTTTGACCACGATCTACGGTGCGGGCTACATGCGTGGCCATCACGAAAAACACCAGACACGATTCTTTGGCTGCTTTGCCCTCGCGATCTTTGCCGCGATCGCTGCCGCGTTTTCATCAAACCTTTTCACGATGTTTGTGGCCTACGAATTGATGACCGTTTCGACTTATCCCTTGGTGACGCATCATGGAACCGCGGAAGCAAAGTCGGGCGGGCGGATCTATTTGGGGATCCTGCTTTCCACCTCGATCGCGTTTTTCATGATGGCGATCGCCTGGACTTGGTCGTTGTGCGGAACGCTGGATTTCAAGCAGGGCGGGATCCTAAATGTGCCCTACGAAGCGGGTGAGATTTCGACGCTTGCGCTGGGTGTTTTGCTGGGGCTGTTCGCATTCGGTATCGGCAAAGCTGCGTTGATGCCGATGCACCGCTGGTTGCCGGCAGCGATGGTCGCGCCGACGCCGGTCAGTGCTTTGCTGCACGCTGTGGCCGTGGTGAAGGTCGGTGTGTTTTCGCTGCTGAAGGTCGTTGTCTATATCTTTGGCATCGATTTGCTTCAGGCGACGGGCGTCAATCTTTGGCTTGCGTATGTCGCCGGGTTCACGATTGTGGTCGCGTCGATCATTGCGATGACGAAAGACAACTTGAAGGCTCGGTTGGCTTATTCAACGATCGGGCAATTGGCCTACATTTCATTGGGTGCGGCACTGGCGACGCCCGACAGCGTGATCGGTGGCGGAATGCACATTGTGATGCACGCTGTCGGAAAGATTACGTTGTTCTTCTGTGCCGGAGCGATTTATGTCGCCGCTCACAAAAAGAACATCAGTGACATGGCTGGGTTGGGGCGACAGATGCCATGGACGTTCGGTGCCTTTTTAGTTGCTTCGGTAAGCATCATCGGGTTACCGCCCGGCGGTGGTGCGTGGAGCAAGTGGTTCCTGGCGGTCGGCACCGCGGAAACGCATCAGTACGCGTTGACGGCAGCACTGATGATCAGCTCGCTGTTGAACATTGCCTACCTAGTCCCGATTCCAATCCAAGCATTTTTGAAGCCGCGACCGGACCGTGATTCCAATCACGATTCAGACCATTCGCACGACCACGGCGAAGCACCGCTTGCGTGCGTGATTCCGTTGGTGATCACAGCAACACTTTCGATTGTGCTGTTCTTTGCGGCTGAACCTATTTATCAAGCTCTTTTGCCGATCGTGTCCGAGTGAGTCAGCCCGCATGAGTCAAAACGAAGAATCATTGGGCGAACACGCCGACGCCAATCCCGGCTTTTTTGAAAAGCCGCGGAACATCAACGCCATCATCGTTGGATTGGTGGTCCTGTGCGTGCTGCTGGCGTTGGCGGATTTGTTCTACACCAATCCGCATCCACATTTTGCAATCGAAACGTCGTTTGCGTTTCAAGCTTGGTTTGGGTTTGTCGCCTTTGCGTCAGTGGTTTTCCTTGGGCGTTTACTTCGAGTGTTTGTGATGCGAAGTGAAGACTATTACGAACAGTCTATTGATGAAGCGGTTCAAGGCAGCAAGTCGCCAGAGACAAACAAGAAGAACCGGAAGAAAGCCAAGAAGGGGAAACGGCGATGATCCAAGACATTGCACAAAGTTTGCCGCCTGGCATGATCATGATGGTCGGTGCGTTGCTGTTGCCCTTCGTTGGCAAACGCGTGGCACCACCGGCGGCACTGCTGTTGTCCGTGTTAAGCCTGATTCATTTCTGCTTGATTCCCGACGGCAACCACGGGCAGATCGATTATTTGGGCGCGACGCTAAACATCACTCACATTGATTCGATCAGTCGAGTGTTTGGGTTTGTGTTTCATTTGGCTGCCGTGATGGCGTCGATCTATGCGTTGCATGTGGGCGATGTTAAACAACATGTCGCTGCGATTTTGTATGCGGGTGCGGCCATCGGCGCAGCTTGCGCGGGCGACCTGATGACGCTGTTCGTCTACTGGGAATTAACGGCTGTTTCGAGCGTTTTTTTGGTTTGGGCTTCGGGCACGCAGCGTGCGTTCCGATCGGGAATGCGATACCTGGTCATACAAGTCACCTCGGGCGTCTTGCTGCTGACCGGTGCGATTTTGAGGTACGTGGAAACCGGCTCGCTTGAATTTGGCAATCTGCTGGTCGAAACTTCTGCCAATGACAGCGCGTTTGCCGCTCTGACGCCTGCGACATGGTTGATCTTGATCGCCTTTGGAATCAAGTGTGCTTTCCCGTTGCTGCACAACTGGTTGCAAGATTCCTATCCAGAAGCAACACCGACCGGGACCGTGTTCTTGTCAGCGTTCACGACCAAGCTGGCTGTCTATTCGTTGATTCGCGGGTTCGCCGGTTTTGAACCATTGATCGCGATCGGTTGTGCGATGACTTTGTTTCCGATCGTGTTTGCGGTGATTGAAAATGATCTGCGACGAGTGTTGGCCTACAGCCTGAATAACCAACTCGGGTTCATGGTGGTTGGCATTGGCATCGGATCAGAATTGGCGATCAATGGAACGGTGGCTCATGCGTTTTGTCACATCATCTACAAGTCGTTGCTGTTCATGTCGATGGGCGCGGTGTTGCATCGGGTCGGAACCACCAAGGCGACCGAATTGGGTGGGCTGTATAAGTCGATGCCTTGGACCACGGTGTTTTGCATCATTGGTGCGGCGGCCATTTCGGGTTTTCCGCTGCTGAGTGGTTTTATCAGCAAGTCGATGATCATTTCAGCGGCGGCGGAAGATCACCAGTTTTGGGTTTGGATCATTTTGTTGATCGCTTCGGCAGGCGTGATGGAACACTCGGGAATCAAGATTCCGTTCTTCGCGTTCTTTGCCCATGATTCAGGAAAACGAGTCGAGGAAGCGCCAACGAACATGTTGGTTGCGATGGCGATGGGTGCCTTCTTCTGTATCGGTTTGGGTGTCGCCTATCCGTTGCTGTACAAGTGGTTGCCAAATCCAGCGATCGATTATCACCCCTACACAGTCACTCACGTCGTCACCCAGATGCAGTTGTTGATGTTTGCGGCACTGGCGTTCGTTGTGTTGATGAAGTCAGGTTTGTATCCCGATGAAAAGCGATCGACCAATTTAGATACCGATTGGATCTATCGTCGATTGATCCCCAAGATCATGGGCGGCGTCGGCTATTGCGTCAGCAGCATCGATGGGTGGATGCGCAAAGATGCCTTGCTGGTCATCGGGTCAGTCTTAAGCAATGCGAAAAAGAACTTTGACGAAAACGGGTTGTTTGGTCGGACTTGGTCCACCAGCACGATGACATTTTGGTCAACGTTGATGTTGGCCGTTTATCTAATGATGTACTACTTGCAGCGATAGGTTATTCGTAGGACGCCGCTGCGAACCAAGGCGGTGATTTCGAGAGTGGATGGGGTCGAAGCAGGCGGAGCGGATTTTCGGCAATCCAACTTTGAACGACATCACTCTGGATTAGCGGCTGGGCTGATAGAAATGTCCGGGCCGGTTACCGTCGGTGGCTTGTAAACGCTTGCCCCGCTTCAAAAAGTCAGTCGCTCTGTCGCTGATCGCTTGTTATCTGCACTATCGTGCTAATTCAGAGCATAATCGTGAAGGTTTTCGCGATATCATGGGCATACTCTGGTAAGAGCGTTCGATTCTCGCCCCGTATTCGATGATTAGGGGGGCGTGATTCGGCGAAACCCACCCCGCTTATCCCGCCTCTGAATTGACGAATCGTGAAAACTACTTACTGCTTGACCCTCTTTGTGTTTGTCCTCGCTTCCTGTTTGTCGAAGGAAGCAATGTCGATGACAACGTCACAACTACGTTGCGAATACCTGCAAAATCCTGAGGGAATCGACATCCAAAAGCCTCGGCTAAGCTGGCGTGTTGAATCGGACCAGCGAGGCCAAATGCAGACGGCGTATCGATTGTTGGTCGCATCGTCTGCGGAAAAACTCGCCAGCGATGTGGGCGATCTTTGGGATTCGGGACGAGTGGATTCGGATCAGACGCTATTTGTGACGTACGCGGGGCGGCCGCTCGAATCGCGGAGTCAGTGTTTTTGGAAAGTCAAAACGTGGTCGGCCGACGACCAAAATCCAAGCTGGAGCGAGCCCGCGTCTTGGTCGATGGGTTTGCTAGACGAAGCGGATTGGACGGCTGACTACATCGCGTACAAAGATCCAGCCCCCGTTTATGACGATCCAAGATCGTTGCATCTGCCAGCGGCACGCCAATATCGAAAAGAGTTTCCAGCGAAGAAGCAGATCGAGCGAGCGACGATTTATGCGACTGCCTTGGGCATCTACGAATTGCATCTCAATGGCGAACGAGTTGGCGATGCCATGTTCGCGCCGGGTTGGACGGACTACCGGCAACGTGCTTATTACAACACGTACGACGTTACTGAAATGGTTCAGGAAGGTGACAATGCCATCGGAGCTTGGGTGGCCGAAGGTTGGTACAGCGGGTATGTGGGATTCGGTTTGCTGACCGGCATTGGTACGGAAAAGACCGGCCGATCGACTTACGGGAAAACCCCGGCACTGATGGCTCAACTAGAAATTCAGTACACCGACGGAACGCGAGACACGATCGGCACCGATGACACATGGAAAGTGTCCGCCGATGGTCCGATCCAAGAAGCGGATTTGTTGATGGGCGAAGCCTACGACGCACGCAAAGAATTCAAAGGTTGGGCGACGCCTGGTTTTAATGACTCCGATTGGCAGCAAGCGATTTTCGCCAAAGACAACGGCAGCTTCAAAGCTGATTTCTACCAGTTTCGTAATCCTGAAAAGCCGGGCCAAGGAGTTCCCAAGCGTGGTGCCGAAGAAGAGTTCGGGTTCGTTCGCCCCAAGCTGGAATCGTTCCCTGGCGTGCCCGTTCGGGTGACCGAAGATATTTCGGCGAAGAAGATAACCGAGCGAGAACCGGGTACTTACATCTTTGATCTGGGGCAGAATTTTGCCGGAGTGATTCGATTGAAAGTCAAAGGACCGGCCGGTCAGCGGATTCAAATTCGTTACGCCGAAATGCTGCATCCCGATGGTCGGATGATGACGGAGAATCTTCGCAAGGCTCGTGCAACCGATTTCTATACCTGCAGCGGCGATGCAAATGGTGAAGTCTACGAACCGCGTTTCACCTTCCACGGTTTTCAATTCGTAGAAGTGTCAAACTTCCCCGGCGAAGCGACGTTGGATACCGTCACTGGATTGGTCGTTCACAGCGACACGCCGATGACCAGCACATTTGAGTGCAGCGATCCGATGGTCAACCAACTTTACAGCAACGTGCTTTGGACACAGCGATCCAATTTCCTGGATTTACCGACGGATTGTCCGCAGCGAGATGAACGAATGGGTTGGACCGGCGACGCGCAAGCCTACGTCGCGACCGCGGCCTACAACGCTGACATCGGCGCGTTTTATACCAAGTGGTTACGCGAGCTGATGGAATCACAGCGCCCAAGCGGTGTGTTCCCCGGGTACGCGCCCTATCCGTTTCAACATGGATGGGACTTCGGTACCGCGTGGGCTGACGCGGGCGTGATTTGTCCTTGGACGCTTTGGCAAGTCTACGGCGACACCGAAGTGATCGATACTTGCTGGGAACCGATGACCAAGTTCATGCAATGGCGAGAACAAACCAGCATTGACGACTTGGGCATTTCCCACGGGAATCCATGGGGCGATTGGCTCGCGCAGGGTGCCGAAACGCCGTTGGATTACGTCGATACGGTTTACCTAGCGATTTCGGCAAAGATGATGTCTGAAATGGCTGCAGCGACGGGCCGCGATCAAGAAGCCGCCAAGTACCAGGACCAGTTCGACAGGACCAAAGCAGCCTTCGCAGAGAAATACTTACGGCCTGATGGCAGCGTCAACATCAACACGCAAACCGCGCAAGCTCTGGCGTTGCAAGCTGACTTGATTCCCGAAGAACTACGCGATGCAACGGGGCAACATCTTGCCAAGATGCTTGCAGAGAATGGGAACCACATGGCGACCGGTTTCCTCGGCACACGTCCACTGTTGCCAGTGCTGTCTGCATCGGGCCAGCACGACTTGGCAACGTTCTTGCTGCAGTCACGCGAATTTCCATCTTGGGGTTACGAGATCCGAAATGGAGCAACCACGATCTGGGAACGTTGGGACAGCTACACCAAGGAAGATGCTTTTGGACGCCATAACGCCGCGATGAATTCATTTTCGCACTATGCGTTTGGTGCCGTTTGCGAATGGATGTTCCGTACCCTGGCCGGCATCCAATCGGACGGTCCTGGATACAAGAAAATCATCATTCGTCCGACACCTCCCGCGCCGGGAAGCAATTCCATGCACGACCCGATTGATTGGGTTCGCGCTTCGTATGATTCCATTCGCGGAACCATTCGCAGCGATTGGAAACTGGTCGGCGATCGTTTTCATTTAACTGTCACCATTCCAGCAAACACAACGGCAACGGTCTATTTGCCGACCCAAGATGCGTCCAGTATCACTGAGGGCGGAAACGGAATTGATGACAACAGCCTGATTCAAATTGTTGGGAAGGAAGGTGACTACACCGCGCTAGCCGTTCCATCGGGAACTTACGAATTTGTTTGCAACAGCGGCATTGAACCGGCTTCGGTATCGCTGAAAACGTCCAAGCCGAAAGACAATTCCGTCAACCCTGATTCGATCGACTTGGCGGACGCAAAGAAGGTTGTGACTTGGGATTTTTCCAGCCCAACGGATCTTCAAAAATGGAACGAGCGTGAAGATTTGGAAGTCGTCGTCCGCGACGGTAAGACGGTTTTAATTGCAGCAGGCAGCGATTCGCAAATTGCAACAACGCTAAGCGAAAGCGTTTCTGGGAAATTAGTAATCGAGCTTCGCGCCGTGTTTGATAAGGGCGTCACCAGTCAATTCTTTTGGGCACCGCCTAACCAAGGATTCAGCGAGGGCCGTCAGTCGATTCGTCGGCTGAAATCGTCTGAACAAATGAGGAGCTATTTGTACTTGATCAAGGGCGATGGGCCCGTGCAAAAGATCCGTTTTGATCCGTTCCAAACCTATGACGAGTACGCTGATAAAGGGGAAATGGAAATCGAGTCCATTTCGATTTATCAGCTAGCGGAGTAGTAAATGTCGCCTTTCGCTCCGCGAAAGTACGTCAGAGCACACTTTCGCGGAGCGAAAGGTGACTATAAAAAACGATCTGGAATTTCCCTCCTTAGATGTACCAACGATGAATTCAACCATTAAAAGAATCCAGAATTTTTTCCATTGCATGCTGGTGCCGGTCGCGGTGTTCAGCCTGTTGCCTTTTGCGTTTACCTGCGAGGCGAACGCAGCCGAATCGAAACCCAATGTGGTCTTTATCTTGGCGGATGATCTTGGCTTCAGCGACACGACGCTGTTTGGGACGACGAAGTTTTATCGAACTCCCAACATGGAACGGCTTGCCGCTCGCGGGATGTTGTTTTCGCGGGCTTATTCGTCCAGCCCGTTGTGTTCTCCGACGCGCTCGAGCATTTTGACGGGGCTCAGTCCCGCTCGCACCGAAATCACCGCTCCGGTTTGTCACGTGCCAGCCGTTTCGATCAAAGCAACACCGGGTGTGGGGGCACCGCCCAACAAGAAAGCGATCCTGCCAAAATCTGCAACGCGATTCAAAACTGATCACTACACGCTTGCTGAAATGTTTCGGGACAATGGTTATGCAACAGCACACTTTGGTAAGTGGCACTTGGGGCCGGAACCGTATTCTCCGTTACAACACGGGTTTGATATCGACATTCCCCATTGGCCCGGTCCCGGACCCGCGGGCAACTACGTCGCCCCTTGGCGATACGTCGATTTCGATCCGCAGACGCCGAATGAACACATCGAAGATCGCATGGCCGAGGAAGCGGTCGCCTACATGGAAGATCACGTCGATGAACCCTTCTTCCTGAATTATTGGATGTTCAGCGTTCACGCTCCCTTCAATGCGAAACAAGAGCTGATCGACGATTACAAAACCAGAGTCGACCCAAACGACCCTCAGCGAAGTCCGACCTATGCTGCGATGGTCGAGAGTATGGATGATGCCGTCGGAACATTGTTGGATGCATTGGATCGATTGAAGCTGGCTGACAACACGATCATCGTGTTTGCGTCGGACAATGGCGGCAACATGTACAACGAAGTCGATGGTACCACCGCGACCAGCAACGCGCCGTTGAAAGGCGGCAAGGCGACGATGTACGAAGGTGGCGTTCGCGGCCCTGGAATCGTCGTCTATCCCGGTGTCGTGCAAGCGTCATCTAAAAGCGATGAAGTGATTCAAAGCAGCGACTACTACCCAACCCTGTTGGAACTGCTGTCGATTGACGCGCAGCCTGATCAATCGTTCGACGGAATCAGCATTGTGCCAGCGCTTCAGGGTGGTGAATTGGACCGTGAAGCGATCTACACTTTCTTTCCACACAGCCCTGGAATTCCCGACTGGTTGCCGCCCGCGGTCAGTGTTCATCGATCCAACGAAAGCGGTGATTGGAAACTGATTCGATTGTTTTACAACGGCGAAAACGGCAAGCACCGATACAAGCTGTTCAATTTGAAAGAAGACGTTGGTGAATCGAAAGACGTCTCGGCTGAGCATCCCGAAATGGTTCGTGAGCTTGACGCGATGATCGAAGAATTTTTGGTGGATACCGGTGCGGTATTGCCGCGTCCCAACCCCAAATTTGACCCTTCAAAATATGATCCAAGCAAGGAAGGGAAAGCGTCGCTAAAGGGCGGAGCGAACAAGAAACCGGCAAAACAGAAAGGCCCGCCAGCAAAGCCGGTCGCCGGCTGGCAACCGCAAGGTCCGTGCAAGCTTTCATTGGCAGATGGAAATTTACTGGTCCACAGTTCGGGTGGTGACCCACATTTTGTTTATTCGCTGCCGGATTCAGCAGTCGCGAAGAGTTCAGCGGAACGAGACCTAATCCTCCGCTTTTCCATGACCTCCGACTCGAACGGTCAGGGGCAAGTTTTTTGGAGTGAACGGGGCAGCAGACCGGCCTACATCGGCAAAAGAAGCGTTAAGTTTGACGTTGAACACGATGGTGAGTCACATCAATACGCAATTCCTTTCAGCTCGAAACAACCCGTTGTCGGAATTCGGCTTGATCCTTCCGAGGCGAAGGGGAAACTTCTAATCTGCGACATGACTTTGACGACAAGCGATGGAGAGGTTCTTTACGCTTGGAGTTTTTAAAAGACGTAAACTCTTGCCTTGGTAATGTATGACCATTCGACTTATACGCCCGTCGATCGTGCTGGCCGCGTTTATTTTCGCTTCTAGTTTCGTCTCGGCAGCAAAGCCCAGTGTTGCTAGGCCGAACGTCATTGTGTTGATGGCTGACGACTTGGGCTATTCTGACTTGGGTTGTTACGGCGGAGAAATTGAAACTCCCAGCATTGACGCATTGGCGGAGCAGGGAGTTCGATTCTCGCATTTTCGCGCCACGCCGATGTGCGTTACTTCTCGCATCGCACTTCTTTCTGGCATGCCGTTTCATCGGGCGGGCGGAAATGCCTACTCGCACTCGGTGCCGCTGCCTGCGTTGTTGCAGGACGCTGGCTATCGGACTTTGATGACTGGTAAATGGCATGCAGGAACCCCGGATCCGCGATCGCCTGAATTGTTTCATCGCTCGTTTGGTTTTTTGAGCGGCATGTCTGATTGTTTCATCGGAGCGGATGACTGGTTCGAGGGTGACAAGCCGTTTAATGATTTCGATCCTGGCTTTTATTCGACGGATGCGTTTGCGGACAAGAGCATTGAGTTCATGAAGGAGTCGGCGGAGATGGACCAGCCGTTCTTTATGTACGTTGCATTCAACGCTCCTCATCATCCCTGCCAGGCTCCCAAACCCTTGGTGGAACAGTATCAAGCAAGGTACGAGCAAGGTTACAGCAAGATTCGTCAAGCACGGTACCAGCGACAAATCGAAATGGGATTGATTGAACCGACCTGCGAACTAGCGGAAGTCAAGCAAGATGCACGTCACTGGAATGAACTGACCTTGCACCGACAGAAAGTGGAAGCCAGTCGGATGGCGGCTTATGCAGCAGCCGTTGACGGTGTTGATCAAGCCGTGGGGCGGATCATGGATTTTACGAAACAGTCGGGACTTGATGACAATACGCTTGTTGTTTTCTTGTCGGATAACGGGGGCGATTACAACAACGGTGGAATCAACCAGGATGAAAAGCAGATTGCTTGGGCTCCGCATGGAAATCCTTCGTCGAGCAACGGTTGGGCATCCGTCAAAGCAACGCCGTTTAAGTACTACAAACATTCGTGCCACGAAGGCGGTATCGCGGCACCGATGATCGTTCGCTGGCCCGCGGAAGTTCAGCGAGAAAGCGGAACCATCGTTAGAAGTCCGGCGTCGATTACTGATTTCTATCCCACGATTATGGAGCTTTCGGGTGCTGAGTATCCCGAAAGTTTCAACGACCACCAGGTTCGATCTTTGACAGGGACTTCACTAATTCCGCTACTGAAAAATGATGGAAGTCGCAAAGCGAAACCGGATTTCCAGAACTACGACTTTTCAAGAGCTTGGGTTGAAGATGAATGGAAGGTCGTCAGTCTTTACGATGGTCCGTGGGAATTATTTAACTTGAAAGACGATCGAAGCGAGCGACATAACTTGGCTAGCGAAGAACCGCAGCGATTGAAGGAACTGTCGGATCGCTGGATCAAGGAAGCCGTCTACGCCGGTGTTCCCAACGCCTCAGCGGCGCGTCTTTCTCATCAGCATGGTTGGGGATGGCATCGGCTGAAAATGGTTTGCCCTCACTTGGTTTCTTTAACTCCCGAAAATTCTAGCGAGCTTGGATCGACGAAGACTTTCATCAAATTGACGTTCAATAAACCGATCGATTTTACGGCGACCGAGGGCAAGAGCTTGCGTTTGTATTCGGTGTCCGATGAGAAGAATCCCATTTGGCAAGCGAGCCCCGACACTAACCACTCATCCCAGGGAACGATGGAATTAAGCTTTGATGACGTTCCTGAATTGGATCCCGATCAAGCCTACTATTTTCTTTGGGACGCCGGCTGGATCAAGGTTGGTAATCGCCCGGTTGGACGACTCAATGACGGCGCTTTCTGGTGGCGGTTTAGAACACCGGTGCAGTGAAAACGCAGACGTAGCCCGGAACAAGCGAAGCGAAGTTCCGGCAATCCGAGTGCATCTTACGGTTTGCTGAGAATGGCGGTGTTTGCCGGAGTCTAGCTGTGCGGGCTGCAAGCCAAGAAGATTGCAAAGCAATTGCCGGAACTTCGCTTCGCTCGTTCCGGCCTACATCAATCGATCGATCCTGCTAATCCAACGTTGCGACGAACTGTTCTAATTCTGAAACATCGACGGGTTTGACGATGTGATGCGAGAATCCGGCGCGGTCTGTTTCGTCTTGGTTGTCGCGTCCCGTTAATGCCACGAACACCGTGCTGGATTTTCCTTGGGTTTTCTTGATCGCCTCTAGCACCTCGAAACCGGTCATGTCGGGAAGCCCCAAATCCAGCAGAACGATATCGGGACAGAAGTCTTCGGCTACCTCAATCGCGGTTGCTCCATCGTACGCTTTTTCAACGATATGGTCCTCGCATTCGAGCAACATCGCCAGCGAGTCAGCGGCCTGCACCAAATCTTCGACGATCAAGATACGACGGGGTCGCGAGATGCCTGAATCAGTCACCGCGGCTTGGTACGACGCCAACAGATTCAGCAACACGATTCTGTCCAGTGGTTTAGTCAAATAGTCGCTGCATCCAGCCTCGATGCATTTCTGACGATCGCCTCGCATCGCGTGTGCGGTTAAAGCGATGATGGGTTTGTCGAAACCGATTGAACGCAGGTGCCGAGTTGCCTCGTAGCCGTCCATGATCGGCATTTGCATGTCCATGATGATGGCGTCGAAGGGGTCATTTGACGCCTCGGCTTGATCAACCAGTTCAAGTGACGCCCGACCATGTTCGGCCTCTTCGACTCTTGCCCCGGCTGTTTCAAGGATGTGCTTGGCAATGTGGCGAATATCACGACGATCATCGACGACTAAGACTCTTCCAGCCACTTTGGGCATTTCGATGAACGTTTCTTGACTTGGCAGCAAGCCACGAACCGACAAATTTGGTGTGACCATCGGAACGTTCTTTGTCGAGCCAACTGCAATGTAAAGCGAGAACGTGCTGCCTTTTCCTGTTTCACTTTGCACTGAAATTTCACCGCCCAGCAATTGTGCAAGACGCTGGCTGATGTTCAGACCTAAACCAGTGCCGCCAAATTCTCGGTTCAGCGAAGAATCACCTTGCGTGAACGCCTGGAACAGTTTCCCTAATAGTTTGGGATGAATGCCTATCCCTGTGTCCACAACATCAAACGCCAGTAAACCTTTTTCGTCGAGATAGCGAACTCGTAAATCGACGGTTCCGTGTTCGGTAAATTTGATCGCGTTACCAATCAGGTTGACCAGGATTTGCTTTAAGCGTTTGTCATCGCTGCGGATGGTTCGAGGGATTTCGGTATCGAAGCTGATGTCAAGCTGTAATTCTTTTTCGGCGGCTCGCACATCCATCAGTGACCGTACGTCGGCCAACAATTTTTCAGGCTGAAAACGTTTTTTGTGGAGCACCAATTTGCCGGCTTCAATTTTTGAAATGTCAAGAATGTCATTGATGATTTCAAGTAGGAATCGGCTGTTGTGTCGAATGATTGACACACACTTTAAGTCTTCCGGCTGGGTCAAATTTCGAGCCAAGATATCGAGGTACCCAATGATGGCGCTCATTGGCGTACGAATTTCGTGGCTCATGTTGGCCAGAAATTCGCTCTTGGTTTTGTTGGCTGTCTCCGCCAACTTCCTCGCTTCATCGAGCGATTGCTGGTACCGTTTCTGCTCGCTTAAATCGACCAAGAACACCACGTGCTCCTCTTCATCGACGCTAACCGAACGCGAACTGATCTGAACCGGTTGCACGTTTCCGTTGCGGTGCCTGAGAAACAATTCCTGCGGCGGCATGCGTCCAGTTTGGCGAAGTTCGTCGATGATCGCTTTGGCTTTCAGTCGATCGGTTGGACGAATAGAAGTTGTCCAGTTGAAGCCCTCGCGGTCGAATTGCGACCGGGTGATGCCTAGCAGTCGCAGGGCCGCGCCATTGGCCGTCAGCACCTGTCCACGAGTATTGGCAAATGCAATTCCAACGCTGGCCCCATCGACCACACGCTGTAATCGGTGTTCATTCTCAGCGAGCTTCTGTTCGGATTGTTGCTGTTGGGTTACGTCAACAACCAACATGTGAAAACCGACGACTTGCCCTTCATCCTTGATGTCGGGCAGGTAGGTGACTTCTTGAAAAATCTTTGATTGCCGACGACGGTCATTCAGCACGAGATCAAATTCGCATTGCTGGCCGCCGATTGCCAATTGGATCTGCTGTTCGATCTGCTGGTAGTGTTCTTCGCCCAGAATATCTTGAATCGAGCTGCCAAGAATTTCCTCGGCTTCCATACCGATTTCTTCCGCATAGGCTTCGTTGATGAATTGATAGCATTGGTCGGTGTCGATGTACGCAATACGAGTGGACATTGCGTCGGTAATCGCGTTGATTTGCCGTCGTCCGCGATCTAATTCAGATCGTTCAGAATCCAATCCATCATAAATAAGGCCTGTTTGGCTAAGTCCAGTTCGGCTGGTTCGTGAAGACGCACTGTCAGGTGCCGACGAAGGTAATTCTAAATAAGCAACCGTGATCTCTTGTTGGTCATCGCGGCGTTTGATTTCGCGAACAAAACTTTGTCCGTTGATACCTCGCAAAACATGCTTGCTGGGTTGCCCATCCGCACTCAGCGAATCAAGAATCAGCGGCAAATCGGTTCCAGCAAGCGGTCTAAGTTCGTCCAGGCAACGTCCAATATCACAACTCCTAAGGCCGTAAAATTGGGTTGCACCTTCACTGAAGCGAACGACGAGGCCTTCGTCGTCCAAGATAATTTCACCTGCGATTGATCCCATCTGCATTCCCTCGCTCGTTGTATCCGTATGCCGAGTTCATGGCATTTTATCGCATCGATTGTCCTTGGGTATCCATGCCCCAATTAAATCAATCCGAGTTAAATCAATTCCATTTAAATCAATCCGAGTTAAATCAATCCGTGGGGCAATTGCCTGAAATTGACTCACATGATCTGTTCCATCTTCGACAAGTAATCCGAAGTTGGTATCCTTCGGCCCCGGGTATTCAAGCACCTCCAAATTATGGCTAAACGCACCACAATGCCAGCACCATCTCCCAAGCAGATTCCATGCACCGGCCCATCAGTCGATTCTGAGGTCGGTGAACAAAATGAGCAAGAGGACATGTCGCTGCGGAAGCGTAATCATGATCTCCGAAATGAGATTAATTCAGCAAGCCTGGCGATCCATTTGTCTCAAAAACAAATGCAGATAGGGCGAGTTAAGGAAGCGGAAGAATCGCTAAGCTTAGCGATCGAAGCGTTGACCCGCTTGGACAAGTTGATCGACCAACCGAAATAAGAGTGGCGTTATGTCTAGCTTGGTTTTCGGGTAACGGAACTCGCCAAGAGTTTCGGCTACGAGGGGGGGGACGCTGGGCCGATAAATCTTTGGGGTTAAAGTCATTCTTGCTTGCGCTACTTTCTTTCTCTACGCCAACGGCGTTAAACAACATAGCCCAGGGTTAAAGTCGTCAATCGCCTTGGCGATTTGACGCTGCAACCCTGGGTCACGGAGCACCAGCAGCCCCCCTCCCCCGTCCCCGATTTTGACGGCTTCGCCGTCAAAATCGGGGACGGGGGAGACTAATTCGTTAACGTCATCAACCCAGGGTTGCGGTTTGCTTCGCTACGCTCGCAAAACCTTAACCCTGGGCTATGGTGTTCAACGCCGTTGGCGTACTTCGGTAGGGACGGAACAAAACTTGGACCTCCAATGTCCGCGTCAACGCCAAAGATTTAGCGGCCCAGGCGGTGGCCTTCTTGGTTCGCTTCGTTTTGTCATCGCCGGCGAAGGCGGTTTGAATCGCTCCATCGGGATTTTGGAAGTTGGGACGTAGCCAGCGGACGACGCTTCGCGATTCTTCTTTGGCTCGCTCGTGGTTCAGGTCGACTAGTCGCTGCAGGATCGCTTCGTCGTCCAAATCCTCAGGCCATCCGAAGGTGTTGACCACGGCGGCGTCCAGACAATCGTGAATTTGCTTCAGTACCGACACGATCCCTTGTTCATGAATCGTTTTCTCTTTCGCCGTCAGCGTCTCGCCGGTCCGCAGTTTTTCCAGCACGTTGTACATGCTCGTCATCGTCAGCTTCGGATGTTGTTCCACCTCTGGATCAGGAAGTGTACAATGGTGAGACCTTCCCGCTCAGCAGAGACAATTGAATGCTGCACTATACCGACCAAGACGGTTGGAACGCAATTCGGTCGCAAGTGGACTGGATGTTCCGAGCTCAACAGCCACCAAGCGATCATCCATCTGGAGCGTACTTCACAACCCTTCCGCCCGATACAACAAACCTCGCAAAGAAACTTAGGATCCCGCGTCGAAAGATTGAGTTTGTGTTTTGTTTTTCACGAACCGACGAACTCTCGCAGATCGCTGGAGGGCGAGGAGACTTTATTTGGTACTCGCCAAATGACTACGAGGTTAAAAAAGAACAACAAAACGACCATGGCAAGTCAGATGAAGGAGCATGCACATGATTGGTGGCAGTGATCAAATCATCAATACCTCTTTCCCCGCCGAAATCGCCGAACACCTTTTGCGAATTATTCGGATGGAATGGAGTGAAATGGTACTAGAGAACGCGGAGACCGGAGACGATATCGAATTTCTATTTCTTGGATTTCAAAGTCTGCCAAGGGAACTGTTTGTTTATGAGAACGCGAGAATGAAACAACACTGGGATGAAGAGGGTGCCTGCGAAGTCAATGCGAACAAAATGTTCCATATCATTTTGAAGGATCAACAGGTGACTGTTGTGGTCGATGATCCATCGGCGGCAATCAATCAAAACGTGGTCAATGCGGCGGTGCAGCTTTCAAAGGATCTATCCCTTGGTCGTCAGGAGTTTGCTGCGTGACTGAAACAATGGAAATGGAGAAACTCTTAAAGGCTCGTGGTTTTGAGTGGGCAATTCGTGCTTACTCACCATCGGATAAGGCGGTAGCTCACTATACGGAGAAGTTTTCAGAGATTGAGAAATTTATGGTAGATCGGGGAATTGGAAATAGCGCGCCGACGTTGGACGACCTCGCGTCACTGCAAGACTCCAACCCGTTCAAGCTCGATGCTTTTTTGGAAGCGTTGGTCTCCTTAAGATCCTCCGAAATGATCGTGGGAGCCTGGAGAATGATCCAAGGAATGCAACTTCAGTCGCTTGAATTGACCTATGAGAGCGCAGCCAGTTTTGCGTTGAAGGTCTCGTTGAACTCACCGTATGGCGAAACAGAAGTTTATTCGACGAATGATATCGACGACATGAATTTTGTTCGTCACTTGATGAAAAGCAAATCGGGCGATCGGCCAATCATTAACGGTTTTTTTGCGCTCCGCCGACCAAAACCCTGATCCTGCATCGCCGCTGCGTAGGTTGCGTCCCATTGTTGTTGCAGCAATTCGATCACCTTGGGGATGACCAAACGCTCAACGTAAGCCCACGGCGTGTAGTGTGCGCCGGAACTGTGAGTTACAAGTCGAACTCGCAGTAACGCTTACGCAGAAGTGTCCTGCGATCCGGCGTCTAGTGCTTCGGCCAGTGCGACGCACAATGGACCGTAGGTGGCTGTCGCTACTTGCAACTCCGCGACATTGAGGTGTTCTTGGTTGGTGTGCGCGAGGCGGTCATCGCCTGGGCCAAAGCCGACGACGGGAATGCCGGCTTTCATTAGGTGGCCGCCATCAGTCGCGAATTGCCAAACATCGCTTTGCTGATTACCAGTAGAACTTGTGATGACTTGCCCGGCCACTTCAGCCAGCCGGTCGGACGGTTGGGTGACGAACGGTGGGAAGATCGCGGCAAAATCGCGACTTGCACCGGTGTAAGTCTTGAACATTTTTCGTGTCACATTGACAACCGGCGGATCTGAAAAGTCGGCGGTACATGACTGAGCCAAAGTGTCAATTGCTTGCTCGGCTAATTCCGGTGTTTCCGAAGGTGCATTCCGCCAATCAAGAAACAACGTCACTTCAGCGGGGATCACATTCGCACTGACTTGATCGGTCTTGTAAAGGGTTGGTGCAATCGTCGATCGACCAAGCACGGGATCATCGGCAAGCTCGATTTCGCCAAGCCGCGATAGAAATTCAGCCGCGGCAAAATGTGGATTGATGCCCAGGCTTGGTGCGCTAGCGTGTGCCGAGCGTCCAGAAAACTTCACCTGAATTTCGATGCGACCACGATGGCCCAGTCGCAGTTGATTGCTGCTCGGTTCGCCAACAATCCCAGCATCGGCCGTGGTTTCGGTGACCAGGAACTGACTGCCTAAACCGCCAATCTCTTCCATGACCGCGACCGTCATCAAGACATCGCCGATGGGTTTTTTACCGAGTTGTTTAAACTGCGCGGCACCATAAATCATCGCAGCGACCGGCCCCTTCATGTCCACTGAACCGCGTCCCCATAGATTTCCATCGACGATTTCACCACCGTAGGCGGCATGTGGCCAACCGTCGTCGGGACCGGGATCCACCACATCCATGTGCCCATTCAACATGATCGTTGGCCCGCCGTCGCCGTTGATTTTTCCGACCAGGTTGCCGACTTGATCCGTCCAGACTTCGTCATAGCCAAGCGATTTCATTTCAAGCAGAATCAACTTCGCAACCTCACCCTCACACCCCGAAAGGCTTGGCGAGCGAACGATCGACTGAGTAAACGAGACGAGGCGGTCCGAACGCTGCTTCGTCGCCTCTTTTGACATTTCAAGTGTGATCATAAAACTGCAATCTATGAAAATGGGTTGTTTGACCGCGTGGGCATCGCCCCGCGCTCTCGGTTGCCAAACTTGCTGGGCGTCGGCCAGGATCGTGTAGGCCGGAACAAGCTTAGCGCAGTTCCGGCAATTTGCTTGGTACTGCATTGGATTGCCGGAACTGCGCTACGCTTGTTCCGGCCTACATCAAGGAGCCCTATTCTTTGGCAATGGCTCGGTTGCCTTGTGTCGCAGAGCTCTACACGGCCTACTTTTGTGAATCGCCAAAGAATCAGCAACTAAAAACGACGAATCAACCTTCGCCAAATTTCTCTCGCCACTCGGCACCAGTCTGTTCCATCAAAGACTCCGCGCCGGTGCGACGCATACGATGCAACCGCGGCATCCCCAGTTCCCATTCCTGCATCCACCTCGCTGCAAACTCACCTCTTTCGGTTTCATCAAAGATGTTTTGCACCTCGTCATAGTTGACCACTCGTGGCCCGTTGGTTCGGACCGCGAATTCGCAGGTTCGGCTGGACCGGTTCGAGATGTATTCTTCGATACCGATTTCGTCCATCACGTCAACGACCGTCCGCAATGAACGAATGGCTTTGGCATAAGCAAAGTGCGGCGGGTAGCCTCCGGCGACCATCGTGTCGAACGTTGCCTTCATCAGATGAATCACGCCGCCGTACAAAACTTGCTCTTCAAAATTATCGCCTTCAGTTTCCTGTTGAAAGGTCACGCCAACCGAACCAACTCGCAAGCTGCCGACTGACTTCGCCAACGCTAAAACCATGTCAAGGGCGTTACCGGTCACGTCTTGTTCCACTGAAATCGCGCCGTAAATCCCTGACCCGTCAAGGTACTTTTGACGCACGGTGTGCCCGGGACCATTGGGAACGAACAACACAACGTTGACGTTCTTCGGTGGCTTGATCGCGCCATAAAGCACATTGAAACCGTGACAGAACGCGAGCGTGCTGTTGGGTTTTAAATTGTCGTGAATCGAGTCGTAATAGATCGCGGGTTGCGGCGGATCGGCAAGCAAGATGTAAACCAGATCGGCGGCCGCTGTCGCCTCGGCGATCGAAACAGGCGTAAACCCATCGTCAATGGCCGCTTGCCACGATGGCCGAGTCTCGGACCCAATTCCGATCACAAGATCTACACCGCTATCACGCATGCACAACGCCTGCGGACGGCCTTGAATGCCGTAACCAATGATTGCAACTTTCTTGTTCTTCAAAACGTCAAGACTGACAGCATCGTCTAAAAAAATCTGATTTTCCATTTCACCGTTTCCATCAAGTGGTTTGTTAGCGTCTGTTTGTAAATGTTTCGATTCAATCAGCTACCGCGGTACGTCGAATAGCCGAACGGATTCAGCAAGAGAGGAACGTGGTAATGCTGGGCCGGATCAAGCACTGTGAATTCAATCCGAATGCTCGGGTAAAACGCAGTTGCTTGCTGAGACTTGAAGTATTCAGCCACCGCAAAACTGATTCGATAATCCCCCGCCACCACGCCATCTGCAGCCAAGTCACCAACGCGTCCGTCATCGTTGGTAATTCCTTGACCGACATCAATCCAATGCGACGATGGCGCATCCATTCGTTCCAACGTTATCGCAATCCCTACGCCGGGCTTACCTTGCGAAGTATCTAGCACGTGTGATGTGATTCCAGTCATACGATCAATTTCCCCAATCGAAGCTCAGTGATTTTCAGTTGTTCAGCGGCTGCATTCTTCAGTTCTTGATCACGCGATAATACCAAACGTTCTTCGAGAATTTGAAGCATCTGACGCGATGTCTTCCCCGTGGCGCAAACGATAAAGATGAATCCAAACTTGTCGAAGTACTCGTCATTGGCAGCGGATAACCGTTTTAGCACTTCTTCATCAGCATCCTTGACGCCGGCTTGTTCGTTTTCGGCGATGGACTTGGTATTGGCAAATTTGGCACGCAGCGAATCGATGTCGCCGATCCTCGGGTGTGCCGAAAACGCTTCCAGCAGGTCGGGCTCACGCAAACCTTCCCAGGCTGTCTTCGCACGCAGCAGCAAGTCACTGTCGCTGGTAAACTTGCCACCGCCAATCATCCGGTTAACCCATTCCCGCGAACCACAGCATGTTTCAAGCGTCTGAAACAATTCTTGCTCTTCCAACGAATTGAGAAACCCAGAAAGAGGTTGCGGTGATTCGCGTCGAACAAATTTTCCGATTCGATCGCCGATCAAAGATCCGTCTTCATAAATCAATGTCCCACGAAGATAAGTGTGTTTTACGATGCCCTGTAAATTGCATCCTTCGTACGCCGTGACATCACCACGATGAAAAAGCTTTGCTCCTGAAACTTGGAACGTTGCCGAAGGATCCCAAATCACGAAGTCTGCATCGTAACCGGCTTCGATTCGTCCTTTGCTGGACTGTAAACCAAAAATCTGTGCAGGTCGCCAAGACAATCGCTCGGCAAGCAATACGGGTGACCAGCCACGATCCAACGCGATCGTCCACATCACACTCTGTGTCAATTGCAGACTCGCGATACCGCCCCAGGCTTTTGAAAAGTCACCTGAATCGATCGCCTTCAACTCGGATGGGCAAGGCGAGTGATCCGAACCGACGGTTTCGATAATCCCTGCCTCGACCGCGTCTCGTAAGGCGTCTCGGTTTGCCCGATCTCGGATCGGTGGCGCGCATTTGAAACGTGTTTCGCCGTCCTGGATTTGGGCAGAATCGAAATACAAATAATGCGGACACGTTTCGACGGTGATCGGCAGTCCTTCCAATTTCGCATCAACGATCACTGGCAACGCCTTGGCCGTCGCCAGGTGAACGATATGAATCGGGGTTTGGTACTCGCGACACAGATCGATCAACAACTCGATCGCAGCGAGCTCGAATTCGGGCGGCCGAGAATTCGCGTAATCGTGATAGGCTTGTGGATGATCGATTTGGATTTGCTTGCCGACGATCTCAGCATGAGCAAGCAGCGGCACTCCGGTGGACTGCAACTCGCGCAGCCCTTCTCGCAAATCGGACTCGCTAGACGCTGGGAATTCATCCAAGCCCGAATCGCATAGAAAAGCCTTGACTCCCATCACTCCTTCCTCCACGAGCGAAGCGATTTCGTGATGGTTCCCAGGAACAAGACCGGCATAAAACCCCACGTCAACGGCGCACTTCTCCGATGCAGCGGCCTGTTTTTTCTTCAACGCTGCTTTCGTCGTCGTTACCGGGCTACTGTTTAGCGGCATGTCGATGATGGTGGTGACTCCACCGGCCGCCGCGGCAGCAGTTGCCGTTTCAAAACCTTCCCATTTCGTTCGGCCTGGTTCATTGACATGAACGTGTGCATCGATGATTCCCGGTGAAACGACAAGGTCACCCACGTTAATGACCTGCAATCCCGCAGGAACTTCCGCGGGATCCACGACGGCCCGAATCACTTCACCCTCAACGATAATTGCAGCGTTGATTTCTCCCGATGCCGTTACCACTCGCGTGCTACAGATTGCAAAGACAGGTTTCGATACCGCCGGTTGTTGTTCACCCATGCGGCTCAACCATCCCTGCGAATCGTCGCTTCGATTACGCCAAAGGGTTCGGGCGTCGGGACAAAGATGTCGTTGTGGTTCTGCAATCCAAGCTTGGCGATGTCGGCCGGAATGTGGTGCTGATTTGGCATGTTGAGCGTAATTTCGCTGATCGCTGGGCAAGAATCCAAGACGGCTTCCGCCATTTCGTGCAATGTTCGTTGGACCGAGGGGCTGTAACGGTGCGCGAAAATTTCCAGCAATTTCGATCGCACCAAAATTCGAATGGCGGTCCAATCTTCAGACACATTCCCGCAATCCCATTCGGCGGTGATCGTCGTTGCAAAGATCCGATCTTTCGTTTCGGCAAGCGTTGTCAGTTGATCTTTCGAGTAGCCTTCAAAACCAGACTCGGTTGTCTTCAGCACCTTCAATCCCTTCAGCCCGGAATGCATCGTGATTGAATCCGCGGAAGCACTGACGCAACACGTATTCTGTTCGCTTCCACCGCCAGTAAACGCATGTCCGTGCGGCTGACCATCGCAATCAATCCGAGTCCACAATTGTTCGGACACCGACACGGTTGCCGATTCGACCTGGTCATAAGTTTGACAGAAATGAACTGCCAAGTTTTTTGCAAAGTCCTCAATTGAATCAACGCCATGCATCCGAGCGATCGCATAGACGGTGTTCTTCATCGTATCCGTTGGCACAACCTTCGAATTGTCATCGCTCGTGTAGGCGTCGTCGAACTTACCCTCCAGCGATATCTCTGCAGAGAGTTGAATAAAATCATGACGGTCTTCCTTGCGTGAAATATACGACAGACAGACGTGTGATTTTCCGTAGGAATGTTTGCTAAGAGTAACAGCCATGATGAATCCTAAAGCAGTGAAATTTCTTGAAAGACTAGCCGGAGGTGGGCATTGAGAGAGTCGGTTTTAAGTCTCGCTCAATCGCTCGCGATGAATGTCTTTGTAGTACAGATAGCTGGCTGGTTTCTTGCCCATCGCAACGAACCATTGAGGGCAGAAGGATCCCATCCAGATCACATCGCCTTTGGCGACCGGGAAATGATCGGCCCCAAGCCGATAAATACCCTGGCCATCCAGCATGATTAACCCATGCTCCATGACGTGAATTTCGACTTGCGGCAACGTCGCGCCGGGTTGGTAAGTAAACAGATTGACCGCCATGTCATATTCAGGACTGATCGGCAAAAACGTTTTCAACACCGCGTCCGGGTCGCCCATGAACGCTTCGCCGGAGGTTTCATTTGCGTTGCCAACCACCATCGCTGGTGTTTCAAAATCGGGATGCGGCACATACCGTTTGTCAAACATCACCAAGGTCGCGGACTGATCACAAACAATGCGATCTTGGGTGTCCGCAGGCAAAAATACAAAACAGCCCTCGGTAAGTTCACGCTTCGAATCCGAACTCAGCCGAACCGAACCTTGTTGAACGTAGACAAACCGCTCGATTCCCGGACCAGCAGATTCGCTTCGACCGCCGGCCGTCATGAACACCGTGAACTGGGAAAAACGAGCTCCCATTTCAGGCGAAATGTGATGGACCGCTGTCGTGTTCTGCCAACCAACCAGCGGAGAATTGACGTGCGTGTCAGGCGTGATCAGCGCGTAGTTGTGGGTTACACGACTGCGAGTGTTGCCAAAAAGTGGGGGATCGGACGCTTCCATGAAGGTTTCCGTAATAGAACTTTAGTAGGTGGCAATCGAAAAAGATGAAATGGATTAAGCAGTACTCGAAGCACCAACCGAACAACGATGGCCGACTCTTAGAATCGTTTTCACCATCACGTTGATTGCGACTTCGATATCGTCTAGCGAAACGGTCTCGTCGGGATGATGACTGATCCCTTGATGACAACGAATGAACAAAAGACAGGTTGCCGTGAGCTTGGTCAAGATCATCGCATCGTGACCAGCACCGCTGACCATTGATTTCGCTTCTGAAACAACTTCGACCACTGATTGCGAAAGCTCACTCGTTAACTCTTGATCCATTTGAACCGCTGGCGTGTGTTCAACGTTGTCGATACGCCCAGCCAATTGCCGATGACCCGCGATCTCATCAACCAAGCGTTGGATTTGATCAAACGCAGCTTCCCGAACTGGATCAACTTCGTGTCGAAGATCTAGACGCAATTCCGCCGTCCCGGCAATCACGTTGGACAGTCCAGGCTTGGCATCGATGCAACCAATGGTGGCGAATAAGCCATCAGTGTTTTGTCCGAGTGATTCGATTTTCAGAATCAATTCAGCCGCCGCGGCGAGCGCGTCCCGGCGACGATCGTGCGGCACTGTCCCGGCATGTCCGGCAACTCCGTCAAAAACAATGCGAGCTCGAGTTTGCCCGGCGATCGTCGTCACCACACCGACCGGCAAGGAAGCCTCTTCCAAGACGACGGCCTGTTCGATGTGAGCCTCCATGAAGCCAACCAAACGGCAAGCTTCGTAACTTGCCGACGCAAGATTGCCACAACCGCAACCGAACGAATCAAGCGCCGAGCGAACACTGCTGCCATTGGCATCGACACGATCCAGTTCTGATTCAGGCAACGACCCTGTGATTCCGCGTGAACCGATGAAGGGGAAACGATATCGCACCCCTTCTTCTTCAGAAAACCCAATCACTTGCAAACTAAACGGAAGCTCAATTTTGGCCTCATTGAAAACCTCCGCTACGGCCAGCCCCAGCAGGACTCCCAACACGCCGTCGAATCGGCCAGCATTGATCACAGTGTCCAAATGCGACCCGATCAGAAACACTTCGTCGCTCGCGGTCGCCGGGCTCTTGCCGATCAGATTACCAACGGCATCGACCTCGCACTCTAACTTTGCGGCGGTCATCCAAGCTGAAAGCTCCGCATGAAGTCGCTCCATAGCGGGGGAGCAAAACGTCCGCGTGATTCGGCCTTCTTCATCAGAAAATTCCGCCAAACGATCGCAACGGTTCGCGGTTCGTTTCGCAGCGTCTCTTAAAAGTTGCGAATCAATGTCACATGGAGTTAGATTAGCCATCGTTGGATTGTATCGGACACTCCAAAAAGTTGCTCGTTGATGTTCGCAGTTCGCTTGCACTATACCTATAATCAAAGTGCGGTTCAGTGAGTCAGGCGATCACGAACGACGCTGTTACATTCTGATTGAATCCAACGAAGGTCCTGCGATGCGGAATTACTCCTTAATCTTCATCAACGGACGCAAGCACGTTGTTAAGGGACGCGACGCCTTTCTGACTTTGTCAGAGTTTCTTCGCAAAACGCTGAAGCTAGCCGGAACCAAAATTGTTTGCTCCGAAGGTGATTGTGGATCCTGCTCTGTTTTGTGCGGGAAAAACAGCGGGGAAAATAACGGTCAAGAGGAACCCATTCGGTATCAGGCGATTGATTCTTGCATTCGATTTGTGTTCCAACTAGACTGCTGCCACATCATTACTGTGGAAGGACTGGCTGAGGAACCAGATGGCAAGAAACTGACGAAAGAACCCTGCGCCGACCAGTTGTCCAATCTTCAAAAATCCATGGTCGATTGCCACGGTTCACAGTGCGGGTTCTGTACGCCCGGTTTCGTAGTCGCGATGACCGCCGTGCTAGAACAGAATCCCGATCCGTCGATCGAAGATTGGCGACACGAATTGACGGGCAATCTTTGTCGTTGCACCGGATACGCGCCCATCATCGATGCGGCTATGCAGGCGTCCACATTGCCATCGCCGTCGTTGAACCAGCGATATCCCGTCACCAAAATGGCGGAAGCGGTTCGACTTGTCCAGGAAGACACGATTCAGATTCAAGCACAAGACTTTGAAAACGTCATGCAGACCGTTGCCTGCCCCCGAACGATCGAAGAGGCGGTGGAGTTCTTGGCCGAACATCCCGACGCAAAAATTGTCGCAGGCGGCACCGACGTTGGCGTCCAATTCAACAAAGGATCACAGCAGCCGCAATTTTGGCTGGATCTAAATCGAGTCGAATCGTTGACAAAACTCTCCGTCACCGACCAAGCAATCCAGGCGGGCGCATGCACGACTTGGACGGATCTTGAAAACACCGTTGAAACCGTTGCACCGGAATTTCACAAGATCATTTCAGTATTCGGTTCGCCCCAGGTGCGTCATGTGGGAACCATCGGCGGCAACATCATCAATGCGTCGCCGATTGCCGATTCACTGCCTCTGTATTTTGTCTGCGATGCTGAATTGGAACTGACCAGCAAATCGGGCACGCGAGTCGTCAACATCAATGACTTTTACCTTGGCTACAAACAGCTTGACCTTCACCCAGGTGAATTGCTGACGGGCGTCAACATCCCGCTGCCCGGACACGATACCGATTTGCGTTTGTACAAAGTATCGCGTCGCCGAGACATGGACATTTCAACGTTTACCGCCGCCATTTGCATCGAACGAAGTGGAGACACCATTGCGGAAGCTAGAATCGCTTATGGAGCAGTCGGCCCGGTCGTTCTGCGTTTGAAACAAACTGAAACGTTTCTGCAAGGACGAACTTTTGATCTGGAAACGATGCAAGCCGCTGGCGAAATTGCGGTCAAGGAAATCACGCCCATCTCAGATGTTCGCGGCGGCCAAGATTTTCGTCTGCAACTCGCCAAAAATGTCTTGGTCAAGTTCTATCACGAAATGATGACAGAAGGAGCGATCGCATGAACAAGCTTTTTGCGTTAAGGAAAGATGGAACTGCGATTGATCCGCGAGAAAAGGGCTCCGTCGGAAGAACGATTCCTCACGATTCGGCAATCGGTCATGTGGCCGGTTGCGCACCGTTCATTGACGACTTGCCGCGCCGCGAAGACGAACTATTCGTCGGCTTTGTGGGCAGCCCGATCGCCAGCGGAACGATCGAAGCCATCCACATCGAAGCTGCCGAAAAAGTCGATGGCGTCGTGTGCGTGCTGACTGCCAAGGACGTCGGTGAACACAACCAATTCGGCCCGATCATTTGTGACGAACCGTTTTTGGCTGATTCGGAAGTGATCTATGTCGGTCAACCGATTGTTCTGATCGCTGCCGAAACTTCGGATGCGTTGAAGCGAGCTTTGAAGCTGGTCGAGATCGAAACGGTGGCCGCGAAACCAGTGCTGACGATCAAAGAAGCTGTCGAACAAGAATCCCACATTGGCCCGCGTCGCCAAATCCGTCGCGGCGACCCTGATCAGGCCATCGCAAACGCGACTCATCAACTCTCGGGTCAGTTCGAGATCGGTGGGCAAGAACAGTTTTATCTCGAATCACAAGTCGCTGCTTCCTATCCCGCGGAACAGGGCCAGTTGGTCGTTCATTCATCCACCCAAAACACGACCGAAATCCAGGCGGTCGTTGCGGAAGTGCTGGGCATTTCCATGCACCAAGTGGTGTGTGTGTGCAAACGAATGGGCGGAGCGTTTGGTGGCAAAGAAACTCAGGCCGTGATCCCTGCGTTGATGGTCGCTTTGGTGACCCAGGTGACCGGTCGAGCCGCCCGCATTGCGTATGACAAAGACACCGACATGTGTGTCACAGGCAAACGTCATGCCTACCTTTGCAAATGGAGCGTGGGCTTTGATTCGGACGGAATAATCAGTGGCCTGAAATGCAATTACTTCTCCGACGGTGGTGCCACGGCCGACTTGTCCACGTCGATCATGGAACGAACGCTACTGCACACCGACAACGCGTACTACATCGAAAATTTTGAAGCAAGCGGCCAGGTCTGTCGCACCAATAAACCACCCAACACAGCCTTCCGAGGCTTTGGCGGTCCCCAGGGTGTTGCGGCAACCGAGAATATCATCGAACGAATCGCTGAACACCTAAAAATCGATGCCTTCAATGTTCGCGTTCAAAATCTGTACGGAATTGCGGATCGAAACGTCACTCCGTACGGCCAGTATTTCAGCAGCAACCACCTGCCCGAAATTTTGAATACGCTGGCAAGCACATCGGATTACGAGAATCGCGTCGCACAGATACGAACCCGCAATCAAGAAGATCCACTTTTCTTGCGGGGCATTTCGATGACGCCGGTGAAGTTTGGAATTTCGTTTACGTCAAAGTTTTTGAATCAGGCCAATGCATTGGTCAACGTTTACACCGACGGCACTGTGCAAGTTTCCACCGGCGGAACCGAAATGGGACAGGGCCTGAACACCAAAATTCGGCAAATTGTTGCGGACGAATTCGGGATCGATTACACCAACGTCATCGTGATGCCGACATCAACGGAAAAGAACAATAACACGTCGCCCACCGCTGCATCCGCCGGAACCGATCTCAACGGCGCTGCCGCCGCCAACGCATGTGCCAAGATCAAAAAACGAATGGCCGATTTCGCTGCGACTCTGTTTGCGTCCGCAGAAGAAGGCTTGATCCCGTCGCCTCAGCACATCGTTTTCGAGAACGGATGTGTGCGGGATAGTCGTCAGCCAACAGAAACGATTGCGTTCGCCGATCTAGCGAACCGAGCCCGTTTGGAACGCATCGATATCGGTTCGCGAGGATTCTACAAAACGCCTGGCGTTGACTTCAATCGTGACACTGGACGTGGAAACCCGTTTTTGTATTTCACTCAAGGTGCCGCGGTGGCTGAGGTCAAGATCGATCGTTTTACGGGCGACCTAGCGGTGACACGAGTCGATTTGTTGATGGACATTGGCAAATCGATCAACCCCGGTGTCGATATGGGACAGATCACTGGCGGATTTATTCAGGGGATGGGTTGGGTGACGGCGGAGTGCTTGGTGTACGACGAACGGGGAGCCTTGCTTTCGCATTCACCGACGACCTACAAGATTCCTGCGATCACCGATGTCCCGCCCGATTTCCGCTGCGAGATGTTTCCCAACAACGACAACCTTCATACCATTCGGCGAAGCAAAGCCGTTGGTGAGCCACCGCTGTTGCTAGGCGTTGCCGCGTGGGCCGCCGTTAAGAATGCGTTGTCTTACTTGCCTCGCACGACCGATCCACAGCTTTGCCTGCCCGCCACGGGCGAAGAAATCCTGCGTTGCATCAGTCAACAAACAGCCGGCGTATCAAGCACGTGACACATCCAGTTTCGTATATCGAAGCGTTATCCAATCTTGCGCAAACGAGTGTGCCTTTTGTTTCCGTCACGATGGTGGAAGCAACCGGCAGCACCCCGCAAGACGCGGGTTCAAAAATGCTGGTTGATGCCTCGGGCCGACTGCATGGGACCGTCGGTGGCGGCAAGGTTGAACACCGGGCGATTGAACATGCGAAAGAGTTGCTTTTAGATCTTTCGCGATCGCGGGAACTTGTCGATTGGAACTTACAACGCGACATCGGCATGACTTGCGGCGGCTTGGTCAAGCTGTTTTTCGAGGTCTATTGCCGCGACCAGTGGGACGTTGTCGTCTTCGGAGCTGGACATGTCGCCGGAGCATTGGTGAAAGTTCTCTGCACACTCGATTGCCACGTCACTTGCATTGATACGCGTCGCGAGTGGATCGATTCGATTGACGATCACCCCAGACTAACCAAGCTTTGCGTCGATGACTTGTCGGCGGAAGCTGCGAAAAGAAAGTCCGGTGACTACGTGATTTGCATGACGATGGGTCATGCTACCGATCGCCCGGTACTTTCGACGCTCTTCAAAAACGGTATCAAACCAGCTTACCTGGGCGTGATCGGCAGCAAGTCCAAACGAGGCGTTCTGGAACGAGAGTTACGATCCGAGGGCATCGATCCAGAAACTGCTTCAAGCTTTCGATGCCCAATCGGATTACCAATCGGTTCGAACCAACCGGCGGAAATTGCGATCAGCATCGCGGCTCAGTTGTTGCAGCATCGCGACGAGACCAAAAAAAATCCTTGCATCGCCGGTCAAGAAACTGCGACGTAACAAAGCGAATCAGTGCTTGGAAACGGGCATTTTCTTTGTGAGCCGCTGGCGGTTCCTACCTTTCGCGAAACAGTTCGCTAATCGATTGGTCGTGGTGAATCCGTTTCATCGCTTCGGCAAGCAAGGGAGCGACCGATAGCTTCACCAGCTTGGGAATTTGCTTTTCCCCTGGGATCGGAATGGTGTCGGTGACGACTAGCGAATCGATGGGAGCGTTTCGCAGTTTCTCCACGGCCGGCCCGCAAAGGACCGCGTGAGTGGTCGCGATGTGGATCTCTCTCGCACCAGCTTGGTGGACCAACTCGGCTGCACCGACGATCGAACCGGCCGTGCTGATCATGTCATCGAACAACAATGCCACTTTGCCTTCGATCGGACCACCGATGATCGTCTTTTGCTTGACATCCAAGGCGCTACTGCGGCGTTTGTCGACGATTGCCAAGTTGCCGCCGAGTCGTTTGTTGTGGCCCAACGCGCGTTTGATGCTGCCTTCGTCGGGGCTGACGACGACAATGTCATCGCCCGTGAGCCCGAGCTTTTGGAAGTGCTCGTTTAGTACCGGTGCGGCGTAGAGGTGATCGACGGGGACGTCAAAGAAACCCTGGATTTGAGCCGCGTGTAAATCCATCGTTAGCACTCGGTCGGCACCGGCGCGAGTGATAATGTTGGCGGCCAGCTTGGCCGTGATCGGCACACGGCCTTCGTCTTTGCGATCCTGGCGTGCGTAACCAAAGTACGGAATCACAGCGGTGATCCGTTCGGCGCTGGCACGTTTGCAGCAATCGATCATGATCAACAGTTCAAGCAAATGATCGTTGACCGGTGGCGAAGTTGGCTGCACCAGAAACACGTCGCGACCGCGGACGTCTTCGTCAAGCTTGCAATAGTTTTCACCGTCGGGAAATTTCCCAAGCGTTATTTTCGCTGGTTCCAAATGCAAATGGTTGCAAATGTCCTGCGTCAGTTGGACGTTGGCTCGGCCGCTAAAGATTTTTAGTTCACGCATAACCCATCGCTCGCATTTTTTCGTCAACCATTTTTAGTTCGGCCGGATTGTTAATCGACAACGATTCACATTCCTGCAGGACTGGTAATGCTTCGACTGGTTTACCCGCCTTACGAAGCAGTGCCACGCAATCGGTTAGGTAGTATTCGCCTTGGGCGTTGTTGTTATCCAATTGGCCCAGAACCGTCAGCAAATCCGCTGTCTGGAACAAGTAGGTACTCATGTTGACTTCGCAAATCTTCAACTGATCTTCGGTCGCATCTTTGTGTTCGACGATGCTGGTGAAGTCACCCGCTTCATTGCGAACGATCCGGCCAAGACCGGTTGGATCATCTTTTTCTAACGTTCCCATCAAAAGTGATGGCTTGGCCGTTTTGAGGTGATCGAACAGCTTTTGCAGGCTGGTCGCCTGAATGAGCGGTGAATCGCCAGCGACAACAATGGTCGGGCCAGTCTGTTTTTCAAGAGCTGCCGCACACATTTGAACCGCGTGTCCGGTCCCCAATTGCTCGGTCTGTTCGACAAATTCAATCTCGCTATCACGCGATGCCAAGGCTTCTCGAACGGCGTCGGCTTCGTAACCAACGACCACAATCAGCCGCTTAATGCCAGCTTTTTCGAGCGAATCGAGGACAAAGTGGATCATCGGGCGATCCACGACGCTGCACAGCACTTTGGGGAGATCGCTGTTCATCCGGGTCCCTTTGCCGGCAGCCAAAACAATGGCACAGGGATCCGAATACGAGGGATCCGAGTTAGAAGGTGAAGCCATGAGGTGAAATTCGCCTAATTGAGCTTGAAGTTTTTGCGTTTTCGGGGTGTGGAGCGGCATCGTCGCGCCAGTAGGGCAATCTGTCTAGCCCTTACCGCCACCTGACTTGTAAAGTGCATGGTAATCAAAGCCGTTTAGATGTCGGCAAGTTTCACAATTCATGCACACGCCCGCGCCCTCCATGCCCCCAACTCAGGAATCCTCCACCGAGCCCCCGCCGCTTTGGCCCGATGCCGGCCCGATTTCGCTGGCGATCGACTTCGCCGCCTACAGCGTGGTTCGGATGTTGGTTGCGGTGATCGGCACCCTGCCAGTGGACATGGGCGATTCGATGTGCCGGTTCATTGCTTGGCTTGCCGCCGGACCGCTTTCCATTCGGAAAAAACAAACGGACCACAATCTGGACCTGATTTTTCCTTCGGCCACCGCGGATCAGCGAAAGCGTTTGACGTTCGCGATGTGGCACCACTTGTTGCTGATGGTGTGTGAAATCGCTTGGGCACAACGCCGACTGCATTTGAGTAATTGGCACGAGCATGTGACGTTCCGAAACAACAAACAGATGCTGCGTTACATGCTGTCCGACCGGCCGATGGTGATGGTGACGGGACACTTTGGGAATTTTGAGATCGGTGGCTACACGTCGGGATTGATGGGGATCAACACCCTGGCGATCGCTCGCCGATTAGACAACCGATTCCTGCACCGCTGGGTCGAACAGTTTCGAAGTGCAAAGGGCCAATTGATGGTCGATAAAGTGGGATGTGCCCAACGAGTCGACCGCCATCTTGCCGATGGCGGAATCCTTTCGCTGTTAGCCGATCAGCATGCAGGCGAAAAAGGTTGCTGGGTCGATTTTATGGGGGCCCCCGCATCGTGCCACAAAGCTCTCGCCCTATTCTCGTTGACCCAACAAGCACCGATGGTCGTCGTTTCGACGCGGCGCGTCGGCGGTAAACCGATGCAATTCGAGGCCAGTTGCATCGCGATCGCGGATCCAGAAATCGATACTGAAATATGCAGCGGGATGAAGTCGTTAACGCAGTGGTACAACGCTCAGTTGGCCGAAGCGGTCGCCGAAGCTCCCGAGCAATACTGGTGGCTGCACCGGAGATGGCGAAAGCCGCCCGCCAAAGTCGCCAAGCGGTTGGCGAAAGCTGCCGCATAGGGTGAAACGCGACGGATTGTCCAAGTTAGAAAAACCATGCTCGCGAAGCACCCGGCAAACGGCTTTCACCGCTACGCGGCTTCGTCGAACAGTCCGCCCTGACCCGTCGGGCGATGCTGTGATCCGGCGCTGTCTTTCTTGTAGGTTTCCGGAGTTTGCGATCCTGAAATGGTTTTCAGAAGATCGCTGGTCAAATCAGCGAGATGGAATTGGCAGACGAACAACGCGGTCGCTCGTTCGTGAGTCAGCTTGACTTTCTCGCTCACTTCTTCACAGCGTCGGGCTAGCCTGGCATCATCGATGTGGAAGGTGGACTTCAGTTTTTCGGTGAGCGTTGTGCCGTTTTCAGGCGCGTCTGTTGCTCTTAGCAAGTCGTCTCGCTTGGCAACCATTGCTTCCAGTTCAACCAAGGCGACTTCCAACTGAGCCGTTGACTCGTTGATCTCCTGCGACTTTGCTCCCAGTGTCCCCATGCGGGTTTCATCCAGGATCAAATCTATTTTTTCGGAGAGCTGATCGAGCGTTTCGACATAGTGCTCGACTCGGCTAATCCACTTTTGCTGGTTCGGCATTACGCTCTCCTTTGCATGTTGAACAATTCAAACATGGGATCCGAAAATCTGTCCGCGGACGATTCGGTCATGTCATCAACAATGTGCTGATCGAGTTGCTGTTGAAAGACTTCTTCGGTCCGACCACCGTGCATGTAGGCGGGTTTGCCGACCGTTTTTCGCATCGACGACAACATGCTGCCGAACAACGTCTGGCCGACGAAATCGGTGAACGCTTCTCGCAATTCGGGTGAGGATGCATCAGGATCGCTAAGCGAAGCCGGCAGTTTACCGTCTTGGCTCAAGCCGTTCTTACCGGACGCATTCTGCAGCGCCGCGGATTCATGCAGCATCGGCGATTGCATTGCTGCGTTGGGCAGCATGGATCGATTTTGAATATTCATTTTACGTTTGTTGGTTTATGGAAAGACCACTTCACTGGAACACGACTTCACCATACAGATCACCTTTTCGCTTCAGCGTCTTGATGATGGCGATCAAATCTTCGGCGGGAACATCGAGCGCGTTAAGTGCGTCAGCGAGACTCTTCAGTTTTGCGTTCGCGGGAACATCATTCTTGTCACCCACGGCCACAAACCCTCCGCCACCGCCGGCTTCGATTCGCAGGTTGCGGTGTGTCACCAGAACGGGTGCGACTTCGACATCTTTGCCGATCACGACCACGCCATCACGTTCATTGATGACGACGCGTGACGAGTGGTTGTTAATCTGAATCGTCGTGCCCAGCAGGAACGAGATGAACTTGATTGGATTGTCGCGATACAGTTCGGGGATCAGCACCTCGATGTGCAGTTGATCGATCGCACGGGCAGACGTTCGCCCTGATTTTCCTGTACCGGTCGCGTCACCAAGCGTCAGTGAAGACAAACCATTGATCTCGTCTTCGATTCGCTGGGCGGTGTCGAAACTGGCGAAGTCTTTTTCCAGAATCAGCGTGATC
This sequence comes from Rubripirellula obstinata, assembly GCF_001642955.1. Lineage (GTDB taxonomy): Bacteria > Planctomycetota > Planctomycetia > Pirellulales > Pirellulaceae > Rubripirellula > Rubripirellula obstinata. The sequence continues at coordinate 47,615 of NZ_LWSK01000031.1, forward strand.
TTGCCGTCTTTTTGGTACTGGGCGGAAACACTCGCTTCCATCTTGGCACCACCTTGGATCTTTGCCGTCGTTGCTGGTCCATCCAGTGACACGTTCAGTGCGCCTTGGGCCATCGCATAGACGGTTGGATTGTCGGATCGCGGCCCCAACAAGGGTGTCAGCATCAACGTGCCACCTTCAAGACTCTTGGCGTTGATCGCGTTGATCGTCACGTTCAGCGAGTCACCGGCTTGTGCGCCGACGGCCGGTACCGTGGCGGTTACAAACACCATGGCAACATTTTTTGCGTCGGCGACGTCGTCTAGGTTTAGTTGTCCCGTTCGGTCGATCGAAATTGGACCGCCCATCAATTGCATCATTCGCGCGAGTGCTCGAGCGGTCGGGGCAGCGCCCGAATCGCCGGTGCCACGAAGACCGACAACGAGTCCTAGACCTTGCAGCGTGTTGGTTTCCTGTCCTTTGACGCGGCAGATGTTTGCGAGCCTCATGCCTGCAGCGTCAACGCTTGTTAGCGAAGTGATGAAAACCGTTAAGGCGAGAATGAGACGAATCATTTGATTCACAGCAATGAAAGAATGGTCGTTGATAGTTTCAGCAAAACGTTACGGAATTGTCCCAAAACAACTTTCCGACTTCCCAACCCGAACGCGTAAGCGAGGGATCTTGTTTGACTCGCGGATCCCTCGCTTACGCGTTCGGGTTGAGATTAGGATTGGGTGGAGGATCATTCACTTGAAATCAATAGGGTCAGTTCTTAAAACGGTTGCACTCGGTCGAACCAACGTTGAAACCAGCCACGTTTGTATCCGTCTCGCAAATGACCGCGATCGTCTTTGCGGATTTCTAGATCGATCAAGTCTTTACTGAGCACGACGTTGTCAGGTGCGATGTCTTGCCCCCGGCATATCCCGGTCAAAGAGGTTTCCCAGAGATTGTCGTTGACGCGAATTTGTTTGCGTGCTTCGAGTACTAACAAACCGTTGGGCCGGATGTCCACCACGGTTGCAGCGATGTTGAAGGTCATCGATTCGCGAGATTCAACGGTGGACTCGGCTCGGTTGTTGTTAATCGACTGGGTGCCCACCGCAGGGTCGCCGTTGGCTTGTTGGTCGGGACGCAGCCGAAAATCTCTCAGGCTAATCCAGTCCGTCAACACTGCCTGATAGAGCGAGATTTTGCGTGATTCAGCAGAACCTTCGGCCATCACTCGAGTGATTTCATCGACGCGAATCGTCACGACATCGTTTTTGCTATAGGTGCGAATCGCGGGTGCTGGTTGGTGTGTCCAACTAACGCGATCCAGCATCAAAGGTTGGTTCTGGTTGCCACCTACCGGGCTGGCTGCTGGACCGGTCTGTTCTATCTGTCCCGGTTGGAATACACCTGGCTGAAGACCATTTTGCACCGGGGTCGCCGGTCTTGGCGGGATCGCACGCAGCAGTGAACTGTCTTGTGATTCAGCAGGCGAGGCCATGCTGATCAGCACGAAGGTCGCAATGGCTATGGAATAGGTTGTCGTGAATTTGTTCATCGAACTACGGGTGCTCTGGTAAGGATTTCGGCAACCCCGATATCTGCCACTCGGGCGACAAGCCGCTTTCTTGGGTTCATGGTTTCCAATTCGATCAGTTCGCCTTTGGCACCATTGCCCATCGCTTTGGCGTTGGTCGAAACGCTGACGCCACCGCCTAGCACGCGAATTTCGATTAGGTCACCGCGATGAATCAGAATCGGTGACCCGACATCTGATTGCGAAATCGGTTGCCCAGAACGCAGCGGGGCACGAGCTTCTTTGCCGACCAACTGAACAATCTCAGTTGCAGCATCACTGGGCATCTTGTCCGCCTGAATCGGTTTGAGTTCTAAGTCGGTTCGTCGGAGCAATTCGCCGCGACCGAGTGTGCGACTGGCGACGACAATCATCGGGTGAGCGGTCAGATTGATGGTGATCTCGCAACTGACCGGTCCCGCCAATTTTCGAGCATCGATTTTGAATCGGCACTCGCCTTCGCTGATCTCAGTGACTGGCGTAAGCCCGTTGACGCGGACGATGTGCCTGAGCGATTCAAGCGAACGTTGGTCGGTTGGAATTTCCACTTCGTAAGCGTGATCGATGTCTGGGTGAAATCTTCTTATCGCCAAGTCAATCCAATGCAGTACTTGTCGAAATTCGCTTGCGGAAAGCGGGTCAGATTCTTCGACGACTTCTGTTTCTGTCGCGACGGTTTCACCGGGAATCGCCGGGGTTTGATATGCCGTTTGCTGAAGCGGATTGGCGACCGGTTTTGCCGGAATGTTGTTGGAAGCGGCGCTGGCGTGGTAGTGAACGTGAATCGTTTCCGGCCCCATCCAATCAATCGAATGAGGCGTGGCTTCTGCACCCAGGATGATGGATGTCAAACGATCGCGATCAATGGTCATCGCTTGCCCGCCGACCGGGACCAGACCAATCGGTGATTGCGAAAGACGCTGCCATGCGGCCAAGCCAGGATTGATCGGCTTGATCACATCACCCAGTCGGACAATCGGCGACGAAACAACCACCGACGCACGAGTTTCGAACGCCCATCGCGTTGTCGCAGTCGTTCGTGATGCATTGGTTGGCACGACGAAATCGGACCGACCTCGTTGCGCGCACGCATCATCCGCCAATCCAATCAAGCTTGCAAAAAGGATGATGGAAACGAAGGGGCGTAAAGCTTGGGTAAATCGAATGATTGAATTCACGGAAAGGGGTTTAACTTAGAAACGTCTTAGGTTTGAAATGTTCTGCATGATTTGGTCACCCGCCTGCACTGCCTGACTGTTCAATTCAAAGGCTCGCTGAGTGGTGATCAAGTCGATCAATTCTTGAACGGGTTCGACATTGGATGCTTCCAAACTTCCTTGGCGAATCACACCGAGCCCCTGTTCACCTGGGTTGGACAATTGCTCGGGGCCGGACGCGTCGGTTTGCGAGTACATGTTCTCACCATTTTTCAGCAACCCGTCCGGGTTGATGAAGGTGGCCATTTGGATCTGACCTTGGATCGCAAGTTCGACCTGTCCCGGCACTCGCGTCATCACTTCGCCGTTTGCGTTGATCGAAATCGCTTCGGCGTCGTTTGGAATCGTGATTGGTGGATCGATCAATCGCCCAACCGCGGCTGAACCGATGACTAGCTGGCCGTTGGCGTTGATGTCCAGGTTTCCGGCACGCGTGTACATCGGCAATTGAGTCGATGGGTCCAGGACCTTCAGGTATCCCTTGCCTTGGATTGCAATGTCTAGTTCGCGGCCGGTTGCTTGAAGGGTTCCTTGTCGCTGATCGGTTTGCGTGCTGGTGACTCGCACACCCAAACCGGTTTGCGTACCAACAGCGGTCGGCGTTTGCGTTGCATCTTGAACACCGGGATAGACCTGAGTTCGATAGAGTAGGTCTTCGAAGTTGGCGCGATCTTTCTTGAAACCCGTGGTGTTAATGTTAGCCAGATTATTGGCGATCACATCCAACTTGGTTTCCATCGCCTCCATGCCGGTGGCGGCGGTGTAAAGTGTTTGTACTGACATCTGAAAAGCCTTTAGCGGTTAGCGGTTAGCTGATAGCTTCATTAAACGGGTTTGGTGAGGAAGGTCAGAGAAGAAAAGCTAATAGCGAAACGCTCATAGCTAATCGCTCTCTCACTGTTGCAATACTCTTGAAATCAGGGTGCCCATAACCGAATCTTGGTTTTGGATCATGCGCACGTTGGCCTCGTAGACACGCGAAGTTTCGATCAGTTCCATCATCGCGCCGGTGGGACTGACGGCCGATTGTTCCAGCATTCCCGAGACGACTTTTCGCTGTCCAGGCTGAACGACATCAAATTCAGCCAACGCCTTGAACTGGCTGTCGCCAAGATGCGTTAGGTCGCCCAGGTTCTTCGGTTTCGCCAACATCAATTCGTGAGTCGTTTCGCCCTGTTGAATCCGTCCGTCGGGGCCGACGTTGATCGGAATGCCGGGTTCGATTTGAATGGGTTGTCCATTGGTTGCCAAAACTTTGTCGCCATTTTCGTTGATCATGCGACCTTGCGAATCGAACAAGAAATTTCCGGCTCGGGTCAGCCGTTGTTCGTCACCTCGGCTGACGACAAAAAATGATTCTTCGTCGTTGATGGCAAAGTCAGTTTCACGGCCGGTCGCCTTCATCGGGCCTTGGGCGTACTGAGTTTCTGACGGCCGAATGGTGACACCGCCGCCGATGTCATCCGCCCCGCCCATGCCTGGGACGACGTTGCCTTGTTCGATCATTTCGGCGAATCGGGCCTGCAAAACCGACTGTTGCGGCTTGAAACCAGGCGTTTCCACGTTAGCCAGGTTATTGCTCAGCACCTTCATGCGATGGCTTTGCGCATGAGCCCCCGAGGCAGACATGTAGACACCGTATGGCATTGCGTGGATTTCCTATCAGGAGTTTTTGCGAATCTTTTGCAAGATTCATTCAAGCGACCCTTTGGCGATAACACTTCCGGGGAAACCAAGACAAGAGCGATCCGGTGTCGTGTGCAAAAACGCCTATCGGCGGAACGCTAAAAGTAGGCCGTAGCGAGTGAGACGAGTTACGGCAGAGCTGCACAAAATGCCTTTACTCGCTCCGCTCGCTACGGCCTAAAAAAAGCCAGCCGACCAACTTTCCTGCCACCCGATTGCTTCGCTGTCATTGGGGGGTGTTGCCTTGATCAATCTTGATGCCAAAAATAATGGCCGGTCGCGATTCTGCGACGCCGAAACCCTTTCCCACGATCGAGAGATTCAACGGTGGACGAATTGATTCAACAACTGACAGCGAAACTTGGTATCGATGAATCGGTTGCTCAGGCGGCGACAGGCAAAGCGATGGCGATGGTCAAAGCAAATGTCGGCGAAGATCTGTTTAGCAAAATCTCCTCGGCCGTTCCGGGTGCTAGCGATGTGGCTGACGCCGGTGCAGAGGAAGCCCTGCCAAGCGAAGGCGGCGGCGGAATGCTTGGATCGCTGGCCGGTATGGCGTCAAAAGCCTTGGGCGGATCCGCTGGCAGCGGGCTTGAATTGGGCGCAGCTCTCGGTGACGCCGGTTTGCCAACCGATCAAATGGGCAGTTTTGTTTCCACGATCGTTGAGTTTCTAAAAGACAAAGTCGGTGACGAAGTCATGGACCAAGTCTTGGCAAAATTCCCAATGCTGAAAACACTGATCGGCTAAGCGAATGCTTGTTCCGGCCAACGTTGGCATCAACTACTTTAAAGCCGGGCCGCGACGCGTAAGCGGCAGGGCCAACCGGATTGCCCGAGGCTAGCCCGATAAAATCATTGCAACGCAGCAAATTGGGCAAGCTGCACCATGGCCGACAACACAAACTGCAACGGTGGGAAACATCGTGGCGACA